>JBJXDY010000052.1:0-21298 GCA_046154965.1 Dongiaceae bacterium
TCGCCAAGATCAAGCACTGGATGCGGCTCGCTCAGAAGCGCACCATCGACGACACTTGGCGCCACATCGGCCACCTCGTCCAAAACATCGAACCCGACGAATGCGCCAACTACTTCACCAACACAGGCTACGCTTCCGTCAATACGTGAAACGCTCTAGAGATTGCGTATGGAGTCGGGCATGCGCTGCTCGGAAGCAGTGAGGTCCTCTTGCTATGGCTGAAACGAGGCCGCCAGTGGCGCGGTCTCGACCGGCTCAGCGATCGCAAGCTGAAGGACATCGGACTAGCCTGGGCCGATATCGAGCCCAGCAGGAAGGATCTATCTTGAAACGCTGAAGCGTCGGTCCTGTCCACGCCGGTGCGCCGGCGGGGAAGCGATGGAGCGGGTGAAGGGAATCGAACCCTCGTCGTAAGCTTGGGAAGCTTCTGCTCTACCATTGAGCTACACCCGCGCCGAGGCTGAGCAGAGCATAGGCCGCGGGCGGACGCGGTTCAAGACGGCGCCGGATGGTATCGGAACATGATGAATGCTAGGCGGGACGCGCCGCGCTGCCGGCCGGCGCCGCCGGCGATTTCAGCCGCCAGGTGAGGAAGCCGATGATGCCGATGGTCGCGAGGTAGAAGACGATCTGGATGCCGCTCGGCCGGGAATCGTAGCCGACCAGCACATGCAGGATCTGACCGACCAGCTGCTTCTCCGACAGGATCTTCGAAGTATCCCACAATCCCTTGCCCAGCGCCGGGAGCAGATCGGCCTGCACCAGGAAAGCCGCCCCCTGGGCCGCCATGCCGGCAGCGAGCAGGATGATCATCCAGGTGGTGACGGCGAAGAGATGGCGCATCGGCACCCGCAGCAGGCCGAGATAGACTGCCAGGCCTAGCGCGACGCCGCCGCAAAGCCCGATGCCGCTGCCGAGCGCCAGTGCCGGCAGGCTCACCTGCCCGCCCGCCGCGAAGCCATAGAGGAAAAGCACGATCTCCGATCCCTCGCGCAGCACGGCGAGAGCGATAACCAGAGCCAGCGCATAGAGCGGCCGCGCGCCTTCGGCCACGGCGCGCCCCACCGCCGTCATCTGCTGCGCGATCCCCCGGCCGTGGCGGGACATCCAGACGCAGTGCCAGCCGAGCATAAGCACGGCGAGGAACAGCACGCTGGCGTTGAACAGCTCCGAACCCATGCCCGAAGCGGCGCTGCGGATCGCCTCGGCAAACAGCGCTACGAGGCAAGCGCCGAGCACGCCCGAGCCGAGGCCCGCCAGGATCCAGGCGCCGCGGCTGCGGATGCCCCGGGTGGCGGCCATGACGATGCCCACCACAAGCGCCGCTTCCAGGACTTCGCGGAAGACGACGACGGCGCTGGGGGTGGATCCCGGAAGCAGCTCGAGCATGGCGCTCCGCTCTCTAAATTGCGGTGTTACTGGACGACGACATTGCCCTTGGCAGTGTCCTCATGGAACTCGCCGACGAACTCATAGGTACCGGCTTCCAGCGGGCCGATCTTGAAGCTCGCCTCCTGGCCGCCGCCGATCACCTCTTCGACGTCGAGCGTCTCGCTTTCGAATTCCTCAGCCGTGTCGTCCATGTTCTTCACCACCAGGGTCACTTCCTGGCCCGCGGGCACCTGGATCTCGGCGGGATCGAATTTATGATCCTTGATTGTCAGCACATACGACTCCTGGGCCGCTGCCGGATGCAGCGCCGCCGCGACGGTCAGCGCCAGGGCCGCGAAGGGAAACTTCGTCATCAAACGCATGTTCTGTTACTCCTGGAGATAGTGACAATCACTCTTAATTCAGCGGAGTTGATAACCGTTCGCAATTTCGCCGTCAATGGCGGTCGGACGCGCCACGCCCGCGTTGCCGCGAATGTGATCGGAAATCAGCGGCCTGCCGGCCTGCGGCGGAATCGCGCAGGTGAGGCGGCGGCCGGGTTCTAGGCGGGCAAGGCCGGGTCCGGACTGCAGCCGACGCTGCGGGCCGTCTCCAGCAGCAGACCCCAGGTGGTGCGGTCCAAGGCAATGCCGTCGCGCTGCCGCGCCGCCCGCCGCACCCGCTCCAGCTCACCGGGAAGCTGCACCGGCGCTGCACCCGGCCGGAGGCGGGAACTCTTGGCCCAGGCGGCGAAGCCGTTCGCTTCGGCGGCGATGCCGGCGGGATCGCCCAGGGCATCGCTGCGGATGATCACCGACAGCATGTTGTTGACCGCCGTGCTGCTGTCATTGTTATCCGGACGGTTGCAGCCGCCGCCGCCCAGCGCTCCGGCCATCAGGTCGCAGAGCACCGCCAGTCCGGCGCCCTTATGCTCGCCGAACGGCAGCATTGCGCCCTTCGGTTCCCGGAACATGACGTTCGGGTCGAGCGAGGCGTTGCCATCGGGATCGAGCACCGCGTCTTCAGGCGCCGGCGCGCCCTTATTCGCCGCCACCAGCAGCTTGCCCCAAGCCACCTTGCTGGTGGCCATGTCCAGCACCACCGGCGGCGCACCGGCGACCGGCAGCGCGGCGCAGAACGGATTGGTCGCCAATCTGCCATCGCGGCCGCCGAACGGCGCCACATAGGGAGCGTGGCCGATGACGTTGACATAATGCATGGAGGCGAAGCCGGCGGCGGCGCATTGTTCGGCCCAGGCGCCGATGCGGCCGATATGATGGGCGCGGCGCAGGGCCACCACCGAAGCGCCCAGGCTGCGCGCCCGCTCCATGCCCATCTCCATGGCCTGGCGCGCCAGCACCTGGCCGACGCCGAGATTGCCGTCGAGCACAAGGACAGCGCCGGCATCGCTGACAATGCGCACCCGTTGCCCCAGCTTCAGGCGGCCGTCGCGCATGCAACCGACATATTCCGGGATCTTGCAGGCACCGTGGGAGTCGTGGCCGGTCAAATTGGCGTCCACCAGATGATCGGCGATTGCCGCCGCCTCTTCGGCGTCGCAGCCGGCATGGCGGCAGATTTCGCTGATGAAACCATTCAGGCGCGCCGGCGCAATCAGCACTTCGCCCTGTGTCTGTTCCTGCATGTCAGATGTTCCGTACATGACGTGGTCTTACTGGCGGATCATTTGATCAAACCGCCGTGAAGAGCAACCCGGCACCAATGGCGGCTTCGGTGCAAAGCCGCTAGGTTGCGGCGGTCGCATTCTGGGAGTGCATAAATGCGCCGGTTGTTTTCCATCTTTTGTGCTGGGCTTGCATCGTTGCTGTCACTGTCAATCGCCGCGGCGGCGCAATCTGCGGACTGGTCCGACATCGTCGCCAAGGCCCGTGGCCAGACCGTCTATTTCAACGCCTGGGGCGGTGGCGAGCAGATCAACGCATACATCGCCTGGACGAAGCAGCAGCTCGACTCCCGCTACGGCATCAAGCTCGAGCATGTTAAGCTGGCAGATACCGCCGACGCCGTCGCGCGCGTCCTGGCGGAAAAGGCCGCAGGCAGGACCGAGGGCGGCTCGGTTGATCTCATCTGGATCAACGGCGAGAACTTCGCGGCGATGAAGAACGCCGGCCTGCTCTACGGCCCTTTCGCCGAGTCGCTGCCGAACTTCCGCTTTGTCGATGTCCTGGGCAAGCCAACGGTGCTCAGCGATTTCACCGTGCCGGTCGACGGGCTGGAATCGCCCTGGGGCATGGCGCAAATCGTCTTCATCTATGACACCGCGCGATTGCAAGAGCCGCCGCGCTCGATGGCGGCGTTTCTCGACTGGGCGAAGTCAAATCCCGGCCGCTTCACCTATCCGGCGCCGCCGGACTTCATCGGCAGCAGCTTCCTGAAGCAGGCGTTGTATGAACTGGCGGCCGATCCCGAAGTATTGCAGCAAACAGCGACCGCGGAGAACTTCGCCGCGGCCACCGCGCCGCTCTGGACCTGGCTCGACCAGATCCATCCGTTCCTCTGGCGCGGCGGCAAGAGCTTTCCGCAGAACGCGCAGATGCAGCGGCAGCTGCTGGACGACGGCGAGGTCGAAATCACCCTGTCGTTCAATCCCAGCTCGGCCTCGTCCGACATCGCGCAAGGGCTGCTGCCGGACACAGTGCGCACTTACGTTTTGGAAAGCGGCACCATCGGCAACACGCATTTCGTCGCGATACCCTTCAACGCCACAGCCAAGGAGGCGGCGATGGTGACGGCGGACTTCCTGCTGTCGCCGGAGGCGCAGCTGCGCAAGCAGGACCCGGCGATCTGGGGCGATCCGACGGTGCTGGCGATGGACAAGCTGGATGCCGCTCACCGCGACAAGTTTGCCGCCCTGCCCTTGGGCATCGCCACCTTGCCGCCGGCGGAGCTGGGCCGCGCCTTGCCGGAGCCCCATCCCAGCTGGATGACAAGGCTCGAGGAAGAGTGGCGCCGCCGCTACGCCCAATGACAACCGCAGCAGCATCGGCGGTGCGCCCCTGGCGCCGGCGCGATGCGCTGATCCTCGCGCCGGCTCTGACCCTGGCGTTCTGCTTTCTGCCCATTGCCGCTGGACTGATCGGCACCATCCTGCCGGCCTTCGGCTGGTTGCCGGTACTCAATGCCGAGGACATTGGCATCGCCCCCTGGCGCGTCCTGCTGGCGGCGCCGGAATTGCCGACGTCCTTGCGGCTGACTCTGATTAGCGGCGGGCTGGCAACCTTTGCCACATTCGCCGTCGCGATCCTTTTCTGCGCCGCCCGCCATGGCAGCCCAGGCTTTCGCCGGGTGCAGACCTGGCTGACGCCGCTGCTGGCGGTGCCCCATGCGGCGACGGCGATAGGCCTGGCCTTCCTGCTGTCGCCCAGCGGCTGGATCCTGCGGCTGCTGTCGCCCTGGGCCACCGGCTCGTCGCTGCCGCCGGGCGATGGCATCGTCAACGATCCCGGCGGCATCGGCCTGACCATCGGCCTGCTGGTGAAGGAACTGCCCTACCTGCTGTTCATGATCCTGGCCGCGCTGAGCCAGATCCAGGCCGAGCGCTATCTCGCCGCCGCGCGCAGCCTCGGCTACGGACCGATGGCGGCCTGGTTCAAGGTCATCCTGCCGCAGGTTTATCCGTTGGTCCGGCTGCCGGTCTTCGCCGTGCTGGCCTATAGCCTGTCGGTGGTGGATATGGCGCTGCTGCTGGGGCCTTCGACGCCGCCGCCCTTTGCCGTGCTGATACTCCGCTGGTTCAACGATCCCGACCTGACGATGCGGCTGGTGGCCGCCGCGGCGGCCCTGCTGCATCTGGGAGTCGTGGCGGCCGCGATCCTCCTGTGGATGCTGGGCGAGAAGATCTGCCGCCGGCTGTTCCGCGCCTGGCTGACCAGCGGCCGCCGCGGCAGCCACGCCGTCCTCTGGCGGCAGCTGGGCGGATTGCCGGGCAGGATCGTTTTCCTGCTGTCGGCGGCGGCGCTGTTGGCGCTGATCCTCTGGACCTTCAGCGCCCGCTGGCCCTTTCCCGACGCTCTGCCGCGCGCCTGGACCCTGGACAATTGGCGCCACCAGGCGATGGCCCTGGGCCAGCCGCTGGCCACCAGCCTCACGGTCGCCCTGGCCACGGCGCTGGCCGCCCTGGTCCTCACGCTCGCCTGCCTGGAGAACGAGCAGCGCCGCTGCCTGCATCCCACCCAGAGGCTGTTGTGGCTGCTCTATCTGCCGCTGTTGTTGCCGCAGATTTCATTCCTGTTCGGCTTTCAGGTGCAGCTGGTGTGGCTGGGCGCCGACGGCAGCTGGCTGGCGGTTGCCTGGAGCCACCTGCTGTTCGTGCTGCCCTATGTGTTTCTTTCGCTGGAGGACCCCTACCGGGCGCTGGATGAGCGCTATGCCCGCTCCGCGCTCTGCCTGGGTGCATCGCCGGCGCGGGTGTTCTGGCGGGTCAAACTGCCGCTGCTGCGCCGGCCGGTGGCCACCGCCGCCGCCATCGGCTTTGCCGTCAGCGTGGCGCAGTATCTGCCCACGCTTTTCGCCGGCGGCGGCCGCTGGCCGACCCTGACCACCGAGGCCGTGGCGCTTGCCGCCACCGCCGACCGCCGTGTCATCGCCGTGGCCGCCGTTCTGCAGGCCCTGCTGCCGCTGCTCGCCTTCGCCGCCGTGGGCCTGTGGGCGCCCGCCAGGGCAGGACAAGTTCGGCCATGAGCACAATCCCCGCCGCCCTGGTGCTGGAGGATATCCGGCTCGAGCTGGCCGGACATAAGCTGCTGGGGCCGCTGTCCCTGACCGTGCAGCCGGGCGAGATCGTGACGCTGATGGGGCCGAGCGGCTGCGGCAAATCCAGCCTGCTGGCCTATATCTGCGGCACTCTGGATCCTGCGATCGCCGCCAGCGGGCGTATTGCCCTTAATGGCCTGGACCTGGGCGGCCTGCCGCCGGAGCTGCGGGGTATGGGCATCCTGTTTCAGGATGACCTACTTTTTCCACATATGACGGTAGGCGAGAATTTGGCATTCGCACTGCCGAGAAATTCGCGGGATCGCAACGAGCGCCGGCAGCTTATCGATTCGGCACTGGAAGAGGCCGGACTCACAGGCTTTGCGCCCCGTGACCCGGCGACTCTCTCCGGCGGCCAGCGGGCCCGGGTGGCCTTGCTGCGCACCCTGCTGTCGCAGCCCCGAGCGCTGTTGTTGGACGAGCCCTTCAACAAGCTGGACCTAGATTTACGCTCGAGTTTCAGGGAGTTAGTTTTCGGCCATGCCCGCGGTCGCAGCCTGCCGACCCTCTTGGTAACCCACGAACCCGCGGATGCCGGGACCGGACGCGTCATTCCCTTGCCCGCGGCACAGGCGGACAATGACTAGCGGCTGAATACGCTAAAGGAATCCAGCCCTATCAAAGGCTAAACCGTCGAATAGCCCCCGAAAGCGATGTGATATTTTTGCCACAAGGGCTTAAAATCGGCCCAAATCAACCCATAAACCGGGGGCGGGAACCTGCTTCAACAAAAGGGGTTTTTGACTTCGGGCGAGCAGTTGTCTAACTTTCAATTGTTCATTGCCCATTTCGAAGGGGTTGAGCCGCAGCGGATCACCATGGCTCCGGTTCCGCAGTCCAGCCTCAAGAATGAACGTGGGTTAGCTTAGGGAGAGGGGATTCATGAAGCTATTGAAAATCGTCGGCGTCCTCGGGACGCTCGGCATGCTCGCTGGTTGCGCCTCCGATATTGAGCAGATGCGCACCGTCGAGGCGACCGGGGGCAATGCGTTCACGCAGGCCCTCACTGAGCAATATCGTCAGATTACGATCTTCGAAGCGGACGAGATGTACGATTGGCCGGATGCCGGCTACTTCGCCCGCAAGGGCCTGGCCGCCGCCGGCGGTGAAGTCGTTCTGCCAGAGGAACTGGGTAACTGGGATATCCCGGAAGATCACGTGCAGGAGTTGACGGACGCCCGCGCCCGCCTGATGGCGGCGCTTGATGGCGGCGCCCGCGACAGCAACCCGGAAGTCGCCGCCCGCGCTCAGGGCCGCTTCGATTGCTGGGTCGAGCAGCAGGAAGAAAATCATCAGCCCGACCACATCGCCGCCTGCCGCGACGAGTTCCTCGCCGCCATGGCGGAGCTTGAAGGCGCTCCGGCTATGGCAGCGCCGGGCACTTATGTGATCCTGTTCGACTTCGACAGCGCAGAGCTCAATGATGCCGGCCAGGCGGTCGTCAACCAGATCCTGGCGGACATCCAGGGCCGCGGCGGCAGCGTGGGCGTGAGCGCCACGGGGCACGCCGACCGGTCCGGCTCGGAAGACTACAACCTGGCTCTGTCGCTGCGTCGTGCCGATACGGTGCGCGAGGCCCTGATCGCCGGTGGCGTCGGTGCCGATGCGATCACCACGGCGGGCCGCGGTGAGAGCGAGAATGCGGTCCCGACCGCGGATGGCGTGAAGGAACAGGCCAACCGCCGCGTCGAGGTCATTCTCCAGTAGTTCTCATCTACAACGACCATCTACCGAACGGCGCCGGAGCAATCCGGCGCCGTTTTTCTTTTCTACATTCCGCAGGCGAAGCGGGAACCTTTCCGTCCCAATAGGAATCCATAGTCGAGATCGGCTAGACTAGGCGGGTTCGTTCCGTAATATCCGCCCTCCGCCGGTCCGCCCGGCGGTCTGGCGCAACCGCAGGCAGATACCCATGTATACCGAGACCACACGCGCCATCACCGTTACGGTCCAGCCGATCTATCTGGAGGACCAGTCCGCGCCCGATCAGTCGCAGTTCGTCTGGGCCTATCATGTGCGGATCGAGAACAGGGGTGAGGAGGCCGTGCAGTTGCGCAACCGCTACTGGCGCATCACCGATGCCCTGGGCCGGGTGCAGGAAGTGCGCGGCGCCGGCGTGGTCGGCGAGCAGCCGCTGCTGCGGCCGGGCCAGAGCTTCGAATACACCAGCGGCACGCCGCTGCCGACGCCCTCGGGCATCATGACCGGCAGCTACGAGATGGAAGGCAGCAATGGGGAGAAGTTCAGCGTGGCTATCCCCGCCTTCTCCCTGGACAGCCCGCATCAGCAGATCCGGGTGAACTGAACGGCCGGCGGGACCGTATCGGGTCTCGAGCCCACCATGGGCTTGGGTAAGAAAGAAAACGAGAGGATGAATGGGATGGACAAGATGACGGACAAGGCGCTGGCCGCCCATAAGGCCGCCAAGCGGCAGAACGGGCCGGCAATCGTCCGCCCGACCCGCGAGCAGGCGGAAGAGGCGGTGCGCACGCTCTTGCGCTGGGCCGGCGACGATCCCGCGCGCGAGGGGCTGGTGGGAACGCCTGATCGCGTGGTGCGCTCGTACGAAGAGTTCTTTTCCGGCTATGACGACGATCCCGTCGCCTATCTTGAGCGCACCTTCGAAGAAGTCGAAGGTTATGACGAGATGGTCGTGCTCCGGGATATCCGTTTCGAGTCCCATTGCGAGCATCATCTGGCGCCGATCATCGGCCGCGCCCATATCGCTTATCTGCCGAACAAGCGCGTCGTCGGTATCAGCAAGCTGGCGCGGGTGCTGGACACCTATGCCAAGCGGCTGCAGATCCAGGAAAAGATGACGGCACAGATTGCCAACACCATCGATCAAGTGCTGCAGCCCAAGGGCGTCGCCGTTGTCATCGACGCCTCGCACCAATGCATGACCACTCGCGGCGTGCACAAGCCGGGCGTCAGCATGGTGACCAGCCGCATGCTCGGCGATTTCCGCAGCGATCCCTCGACAAGGCGGGAGTTTCTCGCCATCGTCGGCAATCCGTCCGTGGGTCAATTGCCGAACGTCTAAGGGCGCTTGCCGCTATTCCATAGCATCATCGGACTGTCTGCTCTCAACTGCCCGGCGGCGGCCCGCCGATGAGCGCCCGCGTGGCCACGCCTGATATGCTGCGGCGGCTGGTGTCGTTCGACACCACCTCGTCGAAATCCAACATCGCCGTCATCGACTTCATCCGCGACTATCTGGCCGGCCACGGCATCGCCTGCCGCCTGACGCCGTCGGCCGACGGCGCGAAGTCCAATCTCTACGCCACCATCGGCCCCGACATTGCCGGCGGCATTGTGCTGTCGGGCCATACCGACGTGGTGCCGGTGGAAGGCCAGCCCTGGGACACAGAGCCTTTCACGGTGGTGGAGCGCGGCGGCAAGCTCTATGGCCGCGGCACCTCGGACATGAAGGGCTTCATTGCCGCGGCCCTGGCTCTCGCGCCCGATATGGCGGCGGCGCGGCTGCGGCTGCCGATCCATCTGGCTTTTTCCTATGACGAGGAGCTGGGCTGCCTCGGCGTCGGCGATCTGCTGCAGGATGTGTCGCGCAATTTGCCGCGGCCGGCCATCTGCATCATCGGCGAACCCACCCTGATGCAACTCGTGAACCGCCATAAGGGCGTCTATGCCTGGCGCACCAGGGTCACCGGCCGCGACGGCCATTCCAGCGCCACCCATCGCGGCGTCAACGCCATCGCCGCCGCGGCTGAGATTATCGGCTGGCTGCAGCGGCAAGTCGAAACCTGGCGCCGCGACGGTCCCTTCGACGACAGCTTCGATCCGCCCTATGCCACCAGCAATGTGGGGCTGATCGGCGGCGGTACTGCCATCAATATCATCGCCCGGGAATGCGTGTTCGAATGGGAGATCCGCCCGATCCCCGGCGTCGATGCCGAAGCGACCGCGGCAAAGCTCCAGCAATTCGTCGACGGCGAGCTGCTGCCACGACTGCGCGCGGTGGCGCCGGAAAGCCGCGTCGAAAGCGAGTCGATCTGTGCCGCACCGCCCTTGAGGCCGGAAGCCGATTCCCCCGCCGAAGCGCTGGTGCGTCATCTCACAGGCGCCAACCAAGCTGTTGGCGTCGCCTACGGCACCGAAGGCGGCTTGTTCCAGGCGGCGGAGATTTCGACTGTGGTCTGCGGTCCCGGCTCGATCCAGCAGGCCCATCAGCCCAACGAGTTCATCGCCCTGGAACAGCTCCAGGCCTGCGACGGCTTCCTGCGCCGCCTGCTGGAGTGGGCGCAGGCTTAGGCGTCCGGGCGGCGCAGCGCCGCCAGATCCTGCTCGCTGAAATCGTAGCTGCTGTTGCAGAACTCGCAGGTGACGCTGAGCTTGCCGCCGACTTTGAGTTCGTCCACTTCCGCCGGCGGCAGCGAACGGATCACCCGTTCCACCCGTTCCCGCGAGCAGCGGCAGCCGGCACGCAGACGCGACGGCGTGAAAACCCGCACGCCATCTTCGTGGAACAGACGGTAGAGCAGATCGTTCGGCCCCAGATCGGGATCTAGCATCTCCGCATTGCGGCCGCTGGCCATCAGCACCAGGGCGCGGCGCCAGCTCTCCTCGATTTCGTCGGCCGCCGTGGCCCCCGGCGGCAGCCGCTGCAGCATCAGGGCGCTGGCCCGCCAGGCCTCGCCGTCCTTTCGCGGCGCACCCACGGCGACACGGATCGCCGCATCGAACTGCTCGGACTGCTGGAAGTAATGATGCATGCACTCCACCAGCGTGGCACCGATCAGCTCGACGATGCCCTGATAGCGTTCGGTGTGCGAACCCTGATCGACGGTAAAGGCGAGATAGCCGGCGCCCAGCAGACGCGGCACGCTAAACGAGCCGTCGCCCAGCTTTGCCAGCCGCTCGGCATCGAACTGCGCATAGCCCCGGACATCACCGCCGCTGGTGATATCCGCCACCATCAGGCGGATCGGCCCGTCGCCCTTGGTCTGCAGCGTGAACACGCCCTCATACTTCAGCGTCGCCGCCAGTGTCGCCGCCAGTGCCAGCATTTCCGCCAGCATCGCCGCCACCGGCCGGGGATAATCGTGACGGCTCAGGATCTCCTGAACCAGAGGCCCCAGACGGACAAAGCGTCCACGGATCGCCTGCCCTTCGATCTTGAAGGGCTGGATCATATCGTCGAACTCCGGCGCTGATGGCGCTTCCGTCATCTCATCGGTTCCGATAGCAGCGCGTCAGATGACGCCCAGGCACCAGGCGAGGATGCCTTTCTGCGCATGCAGGCGGTTCTCCGCCTCGTCCCAGACCGCCGACTGCGGCCCGTCGATCACCTCGGCGGTGACTTCCTCGCCGCGATGGGCCGGCAGGCAATGCATGAAGATCGCGTTCGGTTTTGCCATCGCCATGACCTTCTTGTCGACGCGATAGCTGGCCAATAAATTATGGTGCAGCGAGCCGATGGGCTCATCGCCCATGGAGACCCAGACATCGGTGACCACGCAATCGGCGCCGCGCACCGCCGCCGCGACATCGGTCGTCACCTTGATGCGGCCCTGGCATTGATGGGCCCAGGCCAGCACCTCCGGCGGCGGCCGCAGGATATCGGGGCAGGCAAGATTGAGCTCGAAGCCGAATTTCACCGCCGCCTGGATCCAGGACGTCGCCATGTTGTTGCCGTCGCCGCACCAGGCCACGCGCTTACCGGCGGCCGGACCGCAACGCTCTTCCAGCGTCATCACATCGGCCATCAGCTGGCAAGGATGGGTGCGGTTGGTCAGGCCGTTGATGACAGGCACCGCCGCCGCCGCCGCCATCTCCTGCAGTTTCTCTTCCTTGGTCGTGCGCAGCATGATGGCGTCGACATAGCGCGAGAGGACCCGCGCCGTGTCGGCAACGGTTTCGCCGCGGCCGAGCTGCGAGCCCTGCTGCTCCAGGACGATCACGTCGCCGCCCAGCTCCTTCATGCCCACTTCGAAGGAAACGCGGGTGCGCGTCGATGGTTTCTCGAAGATCATCGCCAGCTTCTTGCCGGCGAGCGGCTTGTTCCCGCTCTTGTTCTTCGGCCCGTCGCCGCGCTTATAGGCGGCCCCCGCCTCCAGCATCAGCCGGAGCTGTGCCGTATCGACCTTGTCCAGATCGAGGAAATGCCGCACCGCAGGCGCTGTCATCTGGCGGCGGCTCCCGCGGCCTTCGCCGCCTCGGCGGCCGGCCAGGCGGCGCAGACCTTGTCCATGATGCCGATCGCTTCGTCGATAGTCTGCTGCTCGATAATCAGTGGCGGCAGTATGCGAAGCACGTTGTCGCCAGCGGTGACCGTCAGCAGGCCGGCCCGGCGCAGCGCCAGCGTCATCTCTGTGTTCGGCACCACGCATTTCACGCCGAGCAGCAGGCCCATGCCGCGCACATCCGCGAGCAGATTGGGATAGCGGCGCGCCAGATCCTGCAGCCGGTTGCGCAGCACCGCCGACTTCTTCACCACGCTATCCAGGAAACCGTCGCCCAGCAGCACATCGAGCACGGCATTGCCCACGGCCATCGCCAACGGATTGCCGCCGAAGGTGCTGCCATGGCTGCCGGCGGTCAGCGCCGCAGCAACCTTTTCCGTCGCCAGGCAGGCGCCCATGGGAAAGCCGCCGCCGATGCCCTTGGCGGTGGAGACGATATCAGGATTCACATCGGCCCACTCATGGGCGAACAGCTTGCCGGTGCGGCCCATGCCGCATTGCACCTCGTCGAAGAACAACAGCAGCCCGTATTCGTCGGCGATCCTGCGCAGCGACTGCAGATACTCCTTGCTGTTGGCGCGCATGCCGCCTTCGCCCTGCACCGGCTCCACCAGGATGGCGCCGGTCGCCGGCGTGACCGCCGCGCGCATCTCGTTCAGGTTGCCGAAGGCGACCTGGTCGAAGCCGTCGGTCACGGGATCAAAGCCCTTCAGGTGCTTCGCCTGGCCGCCGGCCGCGATCGTCGCCAGGGTGCGGCCATGGAAGGCGCCCTCGACGGTGATGACGCGATAGCGTTCGGGATGGCCGGTCTCGTCATGGTACTTGCGCACCAGCTTCAGCCCGCACTCGATCGCCTCGGCGCCGGAATTGGTGAAGAACACGCTGTCGGCGAAGGATGCTTTCGTCAAGCGCTCGGCCAGCCTCTCCCCGCCGGGGATGCGCCAGAGATTGGACACATGCCAGAGCTTCTGCGCCTGGTCGGTCAGCGCCTGCACCAGATGGGGATGGGCATGGCCCAGCGCCGTCACCGCGATGCCGCTGGCGAAATCCAGATATCGGCGCCCGTCGGTGGCAAAGAGATAGGGGCCCTCGCCGCGCTCGAACGCCAAATCCGCCCTGGCATAGGTGGGCATCACCGCTGGAATCACCGCGCCCGTCCTTTCCTGCAATGGCATGGCAGCCCCGCCTCTAGCAATGGCCGGGCCCCTGCCGCTTCAGCCAACCGTTGGAAAAACCCAGAATATCTGGACTCGGCCCGCGCCTGTCAACGCGGCCGGCCGGCGCCCCGAGGGCGTCATTGCGTCGGCGCCATCATTCGACAGCCGCAATACGGAAGCCGCGCTGCGCCAAGAGATTCAGCACGCCCCCCTCGCCCGGCAGATGCAGCGCGCCGACGGCGACGAATAGCCGGCCCTGGTTCAGCAGCGGCTCCAGCCGTTCGGCCATGCGGCGGTTGCGGTCTGCGATCAGGCGCTTCTGGATGCGGCCGCTGAGCCCGGGATCGAGCTGGGCGAAGCCTTCATCGGCCATGGCGCTGAGATCGGCCAGATCGCCGGCGAGATAGGCGCCCTTCATACGGGCGAAATCGCCATCGATGCGGCCGATGCTTTCCAGCGTCGCCGTCAGCATGTCGATCTGCTCCTGATCGGAATAGCCGGTGAAGGCCTCGATCTGCTCCTCAACCCGCTCGAGGGCAATCAGCCGCTTGCCGGAGGCCTCGGCCTTGTCCATCAGCTGCATGTCCAGCGGCTGCAGTCCGCGCATCTGCCGCTGCAACTCCTCCCGCGGAAAGCTGAACATCGCCGTCACCGCCCAGGGTGCGAGCACGCGGAGGTTCGCCACCGGTATCTGGTATTGGCCGGCCGCGTCCGCCAGCAGGCTCCGCTGCCGGTCATCGAGGCGGCGCTCCATCCAGTCGACGTCGGCAGTCAGAGCGGCGCCCTGCAGCACGATCTGCGTCGCCCGATCCATCGTCAGTTCCACGGCCAGGGCCCCGGCGCCGTCGAACGCCCGGCTGACCTCGGGCGGCAGCGCGGTGACATCGGGATCGGTGACATGCATGGTGCCGAGTATGAAGCTCGGCTCCGCGCCGTCCCGCTCGATGCGCCAGAAGCGTGCATCGCTGTAGGGCGCGTCGGCCAGGGCCGCGCGGCAAGAAACAAGGACCAGAAGGAGGAGCAGGCCGGTCCGCAGCGATGTCAGAATGCGTCGCATGGTCTCACTGCCGGAAGGAACGCAGGTCCCGAAACTCGCTCAATAACGTAAAGCAATCATGAACTGGCGGCGCTGCTGGCCTTGGCATTCACGCGGCGCATGATCACCCATTGCTGCGCGATCGACAGCAGATTGTTCCAGGCCCAATAGATCACCAGGCCGGCGGCGAACTGCCCGAGCATAAAGGTGAAGATGAACGGCAGCATCATGAACATGCGCGCCTGCACCGGATCGGGCGGCGGCGGATTGATCTTCTGCTGCAGGAACATGGTGACGCCCATGATGATCGGCCAGACGCCGATGCTCAGGATGTGGAAGAATCCGAGATCGGGAATGCTGTAGGGCAGCAGGCCGAATAGATTGAGAACCGTCGTCGGGTCGGGAGCCGAAAGATCCTTGATCCAGCCATAAAACGGCGCATGGCGCATTTCGATGGTGATGAACAGCACCTTGTAGAGCGCGAAGAAGACGGGAATCTGTACGATGATCGGCAGGCAGCCGGCCGCCGGATTCACTTTCTCGCGCTTGTACAGCGCCATCATTTCCTGGTTGAGCTTGACCTTGTCGTCGCCCAGCCGCTCGCGCAGTGCCTGCATCTGCGGCGTGAGCCGCTTCATCTTGCTCATCGCCGTGTAGGATTTGTTGGCGAGAGGAAAGAACAGCGCCTTGACGATGACCGTCAGGATGAGGATGGCGATGCCGAAGTTGCCGACGGCGGCGAACAACCAGTCGAGCACCCAGAAGATCGGCTTGGTGAGGAAGCGGAACCAGCCCCAATCGACCGCGAAATCGAACTTCGGCACGGCATTCGCCGCGGTGCTTTGCGCGTCGGTAACAAATGCCCAGAATTTTCCAAAGTACACTGGAACGCCGTCGTCGCCCCATTTGTATTGATCGAGTAGGTTGACCTCTTTGGCGCCGGCGAAGATCCGGCTTGTCGCTGTGGCGGCGCCGCCAGGCGGTGCGGTAACGTCCGGCGCGACAAAATCCGCCTGATAGACATCGGCATTGTTCTGAAGGCTATGCGAGTAGCTCGCCTTGATGGGTTGCTCGCCCGGCGCAATGACCGCAGCAAGCCAGTACTTGTCAGTGATTCCAACCCAACCGCCCGGAGAGTCGAGTTCTTGCCGGCCGGTTTCTTGCAGGTCGGAATAGTCAGCCTCCTTCAGCTCGTTTTGGATGATCCCGACAAATCCCTCGTGGAGAATGTAGAACCCCTCGAGCTTCGGCGTGCCGGTACGGGAAACGCGCGCAAAAGGCTTCACCGTAATCGGCGCGGCGTCGGTATTCTCCACGCGGTCTGTCACGGTGAACATGTAGTCGGCATCGAGTGCGTAGATGCGGGTGAACTTCTGCCCCGCGCCATTGTCCCAGGTCAGCGTCACCGGTTTTCCCGGCGAAAGGACGCCGCCATCCGCCTGCCATACCGTTTCAAAGTCCGGCACCTTGACGGCGCCCTCGACGCTGATCCAGCCCGCCTCCGCAAAGTAGGCATCGGGTGCCCCAGCCGGCGACAGGAGAATGACATTGGGGCTGCGGCGATCGACGGTCACATGGTAGTCGGTCAGCACCACATCATCGATGCGCCCGCCCTTCAGCGCGATGGAGCCGGAGATGCGGGGCGATTCGATGCGTACCCGCCGCGACTGCGCCAGCGCCGTCGCCCGGTCCATGGTGACCGCCTCCGCCGCCGTCGTGGCGCCGGGCACAGGCACGGTGCCATCCGCCGCCGGCTGCTGGGACTGCTGGGCCGGCACTTGCTCCGGCGGCGGTATCTGCGGCGCGAAGAAGGTGAAGTAGCTGACCCAGATCACGGCCATCAGCACCATCGCGATGATGAGATTGCGTTGTTCCATGCTTGAACCGACCGACTGCGCCTTTCGCCTAGATGCCGGACCGCGAGGCGGTCTCGGATTTCACATGATGATGGGATTTGTCGTTGTGAAGTATGGGCGGCACCGGGTCATAGCCCGATCCGCCCAAGGGGTGGCAGCGCATGATGCGCCGCAAGGTCAGCCAGCCGCCGCGCAGCAGGCCATGAAGCTCGATCGCCTCGCGGCCATACTCCGAACAGCTCGGCCCGTAGCGGCAGACGCCCGGCCAGAAGGGGGAAATAAAATATTGGTAGAACCGGATCAGGCCGATGGCGGCCAGGCGCAGCGGATTCATGCTAAGCCGCCCCGGCTCTTGCCGCTTCGGCGTCCGCATCCTCAACATAGCAGCGCAAGCGGCGCAAGGCGGCCTCCAGATCCTGCAGCAGGGCCGGATAGGGACGGGTCAGCGTGTCCATCCGGGCGATCAACACATAGTCGGTGCCCGGCCGGGCATGAAGGGGCAGCAGTTCCGCCGCCGCCGCCTTCAGGCGCCGCCGCGCCCGGTTGCGGGCCACGGCATTGCCGACCTTGGCGCTGGCGGTAAAGCCCGCGCGCGCCGCGCGGTCGCCACTCCCGTCCGCCGGCAGCTGCCGTTCCAATGCCTGAAGGATCAACCCGGGAGCCACCCACTTTCGGCGGCCGTCGGCGACACGGAGGAACTCCGGCCGACGGGTGAGCCGGCCGACGGTCGCCATGAGTCGAGGCCTACGCCGAGAGGCGCTTGCGGCCCTTCGCACGGCGGCGGCCCACGACGATGCGGCCATTCTTGGTGGCCATGCGGGCACGGAAGCCATGGCGGCGCTTACGCACGAGCACACTTGGCTGATAGGTGCGCTTCACGATTGAACTCCATTGTCGGCTGGATCTGGCGAATTCGCGGCAGGGTGTATAAGCGGTGCAACCCCGGAAGTCAACGCGGCGATGCCGCCCGGCTCCACTCGGACATGAATTTAATCATTTGATTTATAATGATAATTTGAGATACCCCTCACGGCGGCGTCACTCTCAGGTGAATAGCCGCAGGGCCGGCGCGATGTTACAACCCCAGCGGCAGCGGCGCTTTTGCCGTTCATAACTGGAGAAACCGCCGTCCGGGCGCCCATGGCCGACCGCAATAACCCCCTGGCTGCCCCACCCGCCTCGCCCTGGCGCTTTGCCCCTGTCCTGCTGCTTTTGGCCGGCCTGGCGGCCGCGTGGGCCCTGGGACTGCCTGATTTCCTGTCCTGCGCCACGCTGCGGGACAACCGGGCCTGGCTGCTGACGGCAGTGGCGGAGCATAAATTCCTGGCCCTGCTGCTGTTTTTCCTGGTCTATGTCCTGACGGTGGCGCTGTCGCTGCCCGGGGCTGCGGCACTGACCATCGCCGGCGGTTTCCTGTTCGGGAGCCTGCAGGCGACACTCCTGGCCGTCAGCGCGGGCACCCTGGGCGCGGCGATCCTGTTCGCCGCCGCCCGCACGGCGTTTGCCGATCTGCTGCGCGCCCGTATCGGCCCCTGGCTCGACAAGGTGAGGAAAGAATTCGCCGCCGAGGGATTCAGCTATCTTCTGTTCATGCGCCTGGTGCCGGTGTTTCCTTTCTTCGTGGTCAATCTGGTGCCGGCTTTCCTCGGCATTTCGTTGCGCCATTATGTGCTGGCGACTCTGATCGGCATCATTCCCGGCACCTTCGTTTTCGCCAGCGTCGGCGCCGGCCTGGGCAGCGTGTTCGACGGCGGCGGCACCTGTAGCCTGGAGAATGTTCTGACCCCGCAAGTGTTAATCGCATTAATCGGCCTGGCCCTGCTGGCGCTGCTGCCCGTCGCCCACCGGAAATGGCGGCAACGGCGCGGGCGCCCGGGAAACTGAGCGCGAAATGAGCAGGAGGGCGGGGCGGTCATGACTGAGATGCTGCAGGCGGATATTTGCATCATCGGCGCCGGCTCGGCGGGACTGTCCGTGGCGGCGGGCGCCAGCCAGCTGGGAGCGAGAACGGTGCTGATCGAGTCCCACAAGATGGGCGGCGACTGCCTGAATTTCGGCTGCGTGCCCTCCAAGGCGCTGCTGGCCGCCGCCCATGCGGCCCATTCGGCGCGGCAGGCCGGTGGCTTCGGTGTCAAGCTGCCGCCGCCGATGATCGATTTCGCCGCTGTGAACGCCCATGTTCAGGGCGTGATCGCCGGCATCGCGCCCCATGATTCCCAGGAACGCTTCGAGGGCCTGGGCGCCACCGTCATCCGCGCAGCCGCCGCTTTTACCGGGCCGAAGGAAGTTGCCGCCGGCGACTATCGCATCCGGGCCCGCCGCTTCGTCATCGCCACGGGCTCGACGCCCTTCGTGCCGCCGCTGCCCGGGCTGGACAAGCTGCCCTATTTCACCAACGAGACCATCTTCGACCTGAAGACGCAGCCGCGGCATCTGCTGGTCATCGGCGGCGGCCCCATCGGCTGCGAGATGGCGCAGGCCTTCCGGCGCCTGGGCGCCGAGGTGACGGTCGTGGAGATGGCCCGGCTGCTGCCAAAGGACGATCCGGAGGCCGCCGCCGTGGTGCGCGACCGCCTGCAGGCCGAGGGGGTGCGCCTGCAGGAGGACACCAAGGTCATGCATGTGGTGGGAGCGGAGGGCGCCATCACGCTGGCGCTGGACGGCAAGAACGGGCCGCAGATCGTCACCGGCAGCCATCTGCTGATCGCCGCCGGCCGCCGGGCGAATTTCGCCGGCTTGGAGCTGGAGAAGGCGGGAGTCGCTTCGACGCCCCAGGGCATCACCGTCGATGCCGGCCTGCGCACCGGCAACCGCCGCGTATTCGCCATCGGCGATGTCATCGGCGGCCTGCAATTCACCCATGCCGCCGGCTATCATGCGGGCATCGTCATCCGACGCGCCCTGTTCCGCCTGCCGGCGAAGATGAACCCCGGCGCCATCCCCTGGGTCACTTTTACAGATCCGGAATTGGCCCAGGCCGGCGAGACCGAGGCATCGGCGCGGCAGAAGGGCCTCGATATCGCCGTCACCGTCAGCCCCTTCGCCCGCAATGACCGCGCCCGGACCGAGCGCGATACCGACGGCTTTGTCAAAGTAGTCAGCACGAAGAAGGGGCGCATCCTCGGCGCCACCATCGTCGGCGCCCTGGCTGGCGAGCAGATCCAGGTCTGGTCGCTGGCTATCGCCCAGGGACTGAAGCTGGGCGCCATGGCCGGAGTCGTTGCGCCCTATCCCACACGGGGCGAAGCGGGCAAGCGGGCCGCCGCAGATTTCTTTGCGCCGAAGCTATTCAGCGAGCGCACCCGGCGCCTGGTCAAATTCCTGCTGAAGTTCGGATAGCGCCTATGGCGATGCAAGAAAACGCCCAACCGCATCCCCGGATGCCCGGCCTGCTGCAGAGCCTGTCGGCCCGCCTGCTGGTGCTGACCGTGTTCTTCGTCATGCTCAGCGAGATCCTGATCTTCGCGCCCTCGGCCGGACGCTTCCGCCTGACCTATCTGGAAGAGCGCGTCCAAGCCGGCCATCTGGCGATCTTGGCGCTGATGGCCACGCCCGACAACATGGTCAGCGAGGATCTGGCGAAAGAGCTGCTGTTCCAGGCCGATGCCTATGTGATCGGCCTGAAGCGGCCCGACGGCTCAAAGCTGATGCTGGACGCAGCGGCGCCGCCGGCGATCGACGCCAGCTACGATCTGCGCGAGCGCGGTTTCTTCATGCTGATCGGCGACGCCTTCGAGACGTTGTTGCAGTCCAAGAATCGCGTCTTGCGCGTCGTCGCCCCGTCAGCGAAGCATCCGCAGGCGATCATCGAGGTGGTCATCGACGAGGCGCCGATGCGCGCGGCGCTGATCGACTATTCCGGCCGCATCCTCGTGCTGTCGGTGATCATCTCGCTGGTGACGGCAGCGCTGGTCTATCTGTCGCTGCAATGGCTGATAGTGCGGCCGCTGCGGCGCCTGACCGAGAGCATGATGTTCTTCCGCGATCATCCTGAGGACATGTCCATCGCCGTCGAGGTCACCGGCCGCCGCGACGAGATCGGCGTGGCCCAGCGCGAACTCGCGGATATGCAGGGCAAGGTCCGTGATTCCCTGCAGCAGCAGACGCGGCTGGCGGCTCTGGGCATCGCCGTGACCAAGATCAGCCACGATCTCCGCAACATCCTGACCACCGCGCAGCTCGTCGCCGACCGCCTGGCCGGCAGCGACAATCCGGAAGTCAAACGGCTGACACCGACCCTGCTTGCCTCCATCGACCGCGCCATCGATCTTTCCACCAAGACGCTGGCCTTCGTGCGAGAGGGCGCGCCGACGATGAACCGCACCAGCTTCCGCCTGCGCGACCTGGTGGAGGAAGTGGGCAGCGTGCTGCCGGCGGCGGCGAACGGCGCCGCACTCTGGCGCAACGAGGTGCCCGAGGAGATCGAGGTGCGCGGCGACCGCGACCAGCTGTTCCGCGTGTTCGCCAATCTCGGCCAGAACGCGGTGCTGGCCGGCGCCTCGGAGATCACGGTCAAGGCGGCCCGGACCGACGGCAGCGCCACGATCCAAGTCAGCGACAACGGCCCCGGCCTGCCACCGCGGGCGCGGGAGAAGTTGTTTCAGCCCTTTTCCGGCTCGGCCCGGCCCGGCGGCACCGGCCTCGGCCTCGCCATTGCCCGCGACCTGCTGCGTGCCCATGGCGGCGATATCCGTCTGGCGCACAGCACCGCGGCGGGCACGCTGTTCGAACTTCGGCTGCCGAGTTAGTCCTGCAGCGCAATGCCTGAGTTCGACCCTAGAGCGTTTCACGGATTGAATGAATCGTAGGGGATTCCCCGGGGATCGGATTTGTGATTCAAGATGCTGGCTGGGAAGGAGGCCAGCAAGCGATGACCCGACCTCTTTCGAATGATCTTCGCGA
>JBJXDY010000053.1:0-20644 GCA_046154965.1 Dongiaceae bacterium
GCTCCACCGTCCATTCGCGGCCCTGGGGCACCGTCTTTACGCCGAGAACGACGTAGACAACCGCCAGCACCACAAAGAACAGGAATACGCCAAGAATAACGTCCATTTTCTGGTCCCCCGACTCCCATTACTGGGAAGGACCCCCGCGGTCCCTCCGCCTGCGCGCCCGTTTCTTACCCGACCATTCTACAAGACTTTGCTGACATCAGCCCATTGCGGGCCGTCATTGTTCTTGAAATTCCCAGTGGGCAGGGCGACGTGCAAGGGACGCCAGAATTTCATGTTACAATAAACTTTATTTCAGTTATTTTTGATTATGTGGCAACGTTAATATGAACTCATTTATGGTTAATGAACGCTTACTGCAACATCTGCCGTGGCTCCGGTCCTGGCGCGGCCTCGACCGCCGCCACGTCCGCCGCCGCCGGTTCGCCAAGCTGCAGCTCCTCCATCCGCTCGGCGCGCTTGCCGATCTTCTCCGTGGAGATGCGCACCTGCCGCACATCGTCGGTCGCCTGTTCGAAATGCTTCTGCAGCTTGGCCACCCGGTCATCCAGCCGCTGGATGTCGTCGGTCAGCGCATGCATCTCGCGGCGGATCAGATGGGCCTGCTCGCGGAGGCGTACGTCTTTCAGCACCGCCCGCACGGTCGTCAGCGTCGCCATCAGCGTCGTGGGCGAGACGATCCACACCCGCCGGCGAAAGGATTCTTCCACCAGGTTGGCGAAGTTCGCATGCAGTTCGGCATAAACAGCCTCGCTCGGCAGGAACATCAGCGCGGAATCGGCGGTCTCGCCCGGCCGGATGTATTTCTCCGAAATCGCCAGAATATGGGCGCGAATGGCGGCCGAGAACAGCCGCCGTGCCTGCACCGCCGCCACCTCGTCCTTGGCTTCCCGCAGCGCGCGGTAGCTTTCCAGCGGGAATTTCGCGTCAAGCGCGATCGGCCCCGGCGGATTGGGCAGCAGCAGCAGGCAATCCACCCGCTGCCCCCCATCCATCGTGGCCTGAAAGCTATAGGCCGAGGGCGGCAGCGCGCCCTGCACCAGGTCCTGCATCTGGATTTCACCGAAGGCGCCGCGTGCCTGCTTGTTGGCCAGGATGTCCTGCAGCCCCACCACCTGGGACGACAGCTCCGTAATGTTCTTCTGCGCCGCGTCGATCACGGCTAGCCGTTCCCGCAGGTCGGCCAGCGACTTGGTTGCTTCGGTGGTCTGCTGCTGCAGCTTATCGCCCACCCGCTGGCCAAGCGCGGTGAGGCGCTCCTCGATGCCCTTGATCAAGGCCCGCTCCTGGGTCTGCAGCCGCTCGGCCAGCGACGACTGGCTGGCCGCCTGGCTGCCCGCCATCTGCGCCAGCCGGCCCTGCAGCTCCGCCAGCGAGTCGGCCAGATGGTCCTGGCGCGGCCGCCGCAGGATCAGCACCAGCGCCACCACCAGCAGCGCTCCGGCAATGGCCAGCGCGGCCAGAATCTGCGGATCGGACAGCAGGCGCGGATCGAGCATGGCGTTCTCCCGGGCGAACTCCCAACTCGTAGAGTGATTCGGCCTTGCAAGAAACGGGGGCGGGCCGGCATGGCCGGCCGTTGACGGCGCCCGGTCCGCGCCATACCTAAAGGCGGAAGGAAATCAACCGCCTATGGCCCAATTGGACATCATCATCGCGCCCGATCCGCGCCTCAAGGAGAAGGCCAAGCCGGTCGCCGCCGTCGATGCCGGTGTGCGCAAGCTGATGGCCGACATGCTGGAGACGATGTACGCCGCACCTGGCATCGGCCTTGCCGCACCGCAGGTCGGCGCGCTGAAGCGCGTCATCGTCCTCGATGCCGCCAGGGAGGGTCACACGCCCGAGCCCTACAAGATGGCCAACCCCGAGCTGATTTGGGTCTCCGACGACGACATCGTCTATAATGAAGGCTGCCTATCGCTGCCAGACCACTATGCCGACGTCGCCCGCCCGGCGGCGATCAAGGTGCGATATCTGGACGAGCAGAACGAGATCCGCGAATTGGATGCCGAGGGCGTGCTCGCCGTCTGCATCCAGCATGAGATGGACCATCTCGACGGCATCCTCTTCGTCGACCACATCTCCGCGCTCAAGCGCAACATGATCCTGCGCAAGCTTCTGAAGGCGAAAAAGACCGGCACGGTCGCGCGCGACAAGGAGCACGTGCTGTAGCGCGGGAGGACTTTCCGGTTTGTGCCGCAAGACCGAATGTTCCGTTTCCGCTGCCGGCCATTGACAAGTAACGCATTTTACATTATATTTTACGTATTCATCGCCGACTTCTGAGAGGCCTGGCGCCATGCGCCGCTCTGGCCGTCCCGGTAGCCGTGCCCGACGGGGCGGCGCGCGGCGGCAGTCGCGGCTCAGCGGCGGGGCACCCCTGAATGTCAAGCGGCAAAGGCTCTACATGACACGTTTTGCCATCAATTCGTCGGCCGCATTGCCGGCCGCCGCGGCCGCTCCACGGTGCGGACGGAGCTCCGGCCATGCACTTCCGCCATGCGGCACCGCCTGCGGCCGGGCGGAATTGATGTATTCAGCATATATACAGGCCGGCCATCCGGCCGTTGGGTTGTTTTGCAGAATTTCTCGCGTGGCCCGAAAAATTCCTTACGCTCAACCGCTTGGCCGGCCGCCGCGGAGAAAACAACCCTCGGCCGCCGGGTGCCTCGCCCTTGCGGCGGCCCGGTCGCGGTCTATTCTCCGCCGCCGCTCACCTGGGAAAGACCGATGACCCGCCTCCGCCTCGCCTTCATGGGCACGCCCGACTTCGCGGTGCCCTGCCTTGACGCGCTCGCGGCCGCAGGCCTCGGGATCGCCGCGGTCTACACCCAGCCGCCGCGCCAGGCCGGCCGGGGCAAGAAGCCGCGGCCATCGCCGGTGCAGGCCGCGGCGGAGCGGCAGGGCCTCGAAATCCGCACGCCGCTATCGCTGAAGGATGCCGGCGAGCAGGCCGCCTTCGCGGCACTCAACCTCGATGCCGCCGTGGTCGTCGCCTATGGCCTGCTGCTGCCGAAGCCGGTGCTGGCCGCGCCGCGGCTCGGCTGCCTCAACATCCACGCCTCGCTGCTGCCGCGCTGGCGGGGTGCGGCGCCGATTCAGCGGGCGATCATGGCGGGCGATAAAGAGACCGGTGTCACCATCATGCAGATGGATGAAGGGTTGGATACCGGGCCGATACTGCTGCGCGAGGCCATCGCCATCGCCGGGGACGAAACCGCCGGCACGCTCCATGACCGGCTGGCGGCCCTGGGCGCGCGGCTGATCGTGCAGGCGTTGGACGGTTTGGCGGCCGGCATGCTGACAGCGACTCCGCAGCCGGCCGGCGCCGCCGTCTACGCTGCCAAGCTCACCCGCGCCGACGAGATCATCGACTGGCGCAGGAGCGCCGATGAAATCGGCCGGAAAGTGCGCGCGCTCTGCCCGGTGCCCGGCGCTTGGTTTACCGCCAAGGGCGAGCGCATCAAGCTACTCGCGGCGCTGGCGGTCGATGGCCGCGGCGAGCCCGGTGCGATCCTCGACGATCGGCTCACCATCGCCTGCGGCAGCGGCGCGCTGCGGCCGCTGCAGTTGCAGCGCGCCGGCCGCGGCCCGGTGCCCGCGGCGGACTTCCTGCGCGGCTTCGTGCTGGCGCCGGGCACGCGCCTATCGCTGCCGGCCAAGTCGGCGACATGACCCGCTACAAGCTCACGCTGGAATATGACGGCGGCGGCTTCGTCGGCTGGCAGCGCCAGGATAACGGGCCTTCCATTCAAGAAGCCCTGGAGAAAGCCGTGCTGGCGTTCTGCGGCGAGACGGCGACCAGCTTCGCCGCCGGCCGCACCGATGCGGGCGTTCATGCCCTGGGGCAGGTGGCCCATGTGGATCTCGCCAAGGACTCCAACGCCGACACCGTGCGCGACGCCCTGAACTTCCACTTGAAGCCGGCGCCCATCGCCGTGCTGAAGGCCGAGGCGGTGGGCGACGATTTCCATGCGCGCTTCTCCGCCAAGGCGCGACTCTACCGCTACCGCATCGTCAACCGCCGGCCGCCGCTGGCACTGGACCGCGGCCGAGCCTGGCTGGTTTGGAACGAGCTGGATGCTGCGGCCATGCATGACGCGGCGCAGGCGCTGGTGGGCCACCATGATTTCACCAGCTTCCGCGCGACCCTCTGCCAGGCGAAATCGCCGATGAAAACGCTTGATGTGCTGGAAGTGCGCCGCGTAGGCGAGGAGATTTCGGTGCATGCGCGGGCGCAATCGTTTCTTCATCATCAGGTCCGCAACATGGTGGGCACGCTGAAGCTGGTGGGCGAGGGGAAGTGGACGAGGGCCGACGTCGCCGCCGCGCTGGCCGCCCGTAACCGCAGCGCCGCCGGCCCGACCGCACCGCCGGAGGGGCTTTATCTCGCGGAGGTTTGGTATTGATGGCCCAGGCACAGCAGCATGGAATGCCAAAATGGGGCGTGTTCGGGCTGTCCGTCTTGGCCATCATCGGTGCGCTCTTTGCGCTGGCGATCGTTTTCCGCGTTTCCGGCTTCCTGGGCGGGCCTGGCTACGATCTCTACGGCATTCCTTCGCGTTCGATGGCGCCGGCGCTTCGCCAGGGCGACTACATGTTCGCGCTGACGAACGTCTATGGCAGCGAATTGCCGCGACGCGGCGAGATCGTCGTCTTCAAGCACCCCGGCGACCGCAAGACCGACTACGACAAGCGCGTCATCGGCCTGCCCGGCGACCGCGTGCAATACCGCGACGGCCGGCTCTATCTCAATGGCGCGCTGGTGGAACGAGAACCGCTCTCGGCGGCCGAGGTCGAGGCGCTGAACTATCCCAATGAGTATGGCGTGCCGTTTTTCTACTGGGAAAGACTGCCCAACGGCGCGCGCTATGTGATCGCCGAAGACAGCGATGACGGACAGCTCGACAATTCAGATGAGATCATCGTGCCATCAGATTCTCTGTTCACGCTCGGCGACAACAGGGACAACTCCGCCGACAGCCGCGTTGGGGGATTCGTGCCGCGCGACCTCCTGCGGGCCAGGCCGCTATACATCTACTGGTCACGCGACCGCAGCCGCATCGGCATGGCCTTGCAGCCGGAGAACTGAGGCGATGGAAGGAAAAGCGCTTCGATGTTGGCAATGAAGGACGATCGGCTGGCGCATTCTCCAGCGACGATCGCAATGCCGTTCTGCCTACAATGTCAGCGCCAGAGCCTGGCCCTGCTCCAGTGCCAGGGAGACGGCAAGGTCGGCGATCACGAAAATCGCGGCGGTATGATTCTCCAGCCGCAAGAACGAACGTGAGATGTAGAAGAGATAGACGAAGTAAACAGCGATGCTGATCAAGGCGATCAGGCCGCCGATGGCGTCCATGCCGCCTTCGAATGCCGCCCAGACGGCGATGGCGAAAGGCAGATGGATCAACTGGAACCAGTTATAGACAGTGATGAAGGACGGCATCGCCTCGCTGCGTTTGATCCAACGGCCGATTTCGAGGGCGACGACAGGCACGGCGAACCACCCTATGAGGTAGATCAAGTATCGCACCAAAAGGTATCGGAACTCCGATGTGTCGGGATAAGTCTCGCTCAGATTGTCAGGCAGATTCAGCATTACGATCGGCGCCACCAGCATCATGGCGAAGAAGGAGCGCCAGGTGCCGGAGATGGATTTGTCGAAATAGCCCACGTAACTCGCGTCGAAGCGAAAGAGCCTGGCCAGCCCCCTCACCGCCCGCACCAGATCGATCAGCAGCTGCATCAGCGCGGCTGGGCGAAATAGCCGTCGAGCACGGCCTCGTAGATCGCGGTCAGCGCCTGCAGGTCGCTCACGGGCACGCCCTCATCCACCTTGTGCATGGTCTGACCGGTGAGGCCGAACTCGGCGACCGGGCAGTAATCCTTGATGAAGCGGGCGTCGGAGGTGCCGCCGGTGGTGCTGAGCTCGGGCTTCAGGCCGGTGACCTTCTCGACGGCGCGGGCCATGATCTGCGACAGCGGCCCGGGCGGCGTCAGGAAGGCCTCGCCGCTGACCTGCACGGCCAGATCGAAACGCCCGCCGGCCGCAGCGAACTCGCGGCGCAACCATTCTTCCAAACTCTTGCCCGTATGCCTGTCGTTGAACCGGATATTGAACACCGCGCGCGCCTCCGCGGGGATCACGTTGCTCGCGCTGTTGCCGACATCGATCGAGGTCACCTGCAGGGTCGAGGGCTGGAAATGCGCCGTGCCCTCGTCCAGCGGCCGCGCGGTGACGCGCGTCAGCATGGCCAGCAGGTGATGAATGGGATTGTCGGCAAGGTGTGGATAGGCGCTGTGGCCCTGGATGCCATGGACGCTGAGCTTGCCGGTCAGGCTGCCACGGCGGCCGATCTTGATCATCTCCCCCAGCTTCGACGGATTGGTCGGCTCGCCCACCAGGCAGGCGTCCAGCCTCTCTCCGCGTTTCGCCAGCCATTGCAGCATCGGCTTGGTGCCGTTGATCGCCGGGCCTTCCTCATCGCCCGTGATGAGCAGGCTGATGGCGCCGGGCATGCCGTCCTTGTGCCTCGCGGCAAAGCGCGACGCGGCGGCGATGAAGCAGGCGATGGCGCCCTTCATGTCGGCGGCGCCGCGGCCGGTGACCATGCCGTCCTTCAAGTCACCGCCGAAGGGATCGCCGGTCCATTGCGCCGCTTCGCCCACCGGCACCACGTCGCTATGGCCGGCGAAGCAGAAGTTCGGACCTTCGGCGCGGCCGATGCGGGCATAGAGGTTGGTGACGTCGGGCGTGTCCGGCGCCTTGAAAGTCTGGCGGTGACACTTGAACCCTAGCGCCTCCAGCCGCGACTGCAGCAGCGCGATTGCGCCGCCTTCCGCCGGGGTGACGCTGGGACAGCGGATCAGCGCGCGGGTCAGCTCGACGGGATCGACAGGGGGTTCGTTGGCGGCCAATTCAGTCCCGCAGCAGTTCGTTGATGGAGGTCTTGGATCGCGTCTTTTCGTCCACACGCTTGACGATGACGGCGCAGTAGAGGCCCGGCCCGGGCGATCCATCAGGCAACGGCTTGCTCGCCGGCATCGCGCCCGACACCACCACCGAATAGGCCGGCACGCGGCCGTAATGCACGTCACCGGTCGCGCGGTCGACGATCTTGGTCGAGGCGCCGAGATAGACGCCCATGGAGAGCACCGAACCTTCCTCCACCACTACACCCTCGGCCACCTCGGCGCGGGCGCCGATGAAGCAATTGTCCTCGATCACCACCGGCCCGGCCTGCAGCGGCTCCAGCACGCCGCCGATGCCCGCACCGCCGGAGATGTGGCAGTTTTTGCCGATCTGGGCGCAGGACCCGACCGTGGCCCAGGTGTCGATCATCGTGCCGCTGTCGACGCGCGCGCCCACATTCACGAAGCTGGGCATCAGCACCACGCCCGGCGCGATGAAGGCCGAGCGGCGGACCACGCAGCCGGGCACGGCGCGGAAGCCCGCGGCCTTGAAGCGGTTCTCGTTCCAGCCCGCGAACTTCGACGGCACCTTGTCATACCAAGCGGCGCGGCCCTCATCGCCGAAATCGCCGCCGCCGGGCACCGAATAGGAGTCTTTCAGGCGGAAGGACAGCAGCACCGCCTTCTTCAGCCACTGGTGCGTGTGCCATTTGCCGTCGCGCTTCTCGGCGACGCGGAACCTGCCGCTGTCCAGCCCCTCGAGCGCCGCGTCCACGGCATCGCGGGTCTCGCCCTTGGTGGCGTTGTTGATGCTCTCGCGCTTGTCCCAGGCGGCGTCAATGGCCGCCTGCAGCTTGCTGTTATCCATGGAAATGCGCTATCCCCGCCCGTCGCAGAACCGATTGAAAATCGGCCCGAACATGGGCGGCAGGGCGGCGGCTGTCAATGCGCCGGGGAGACGGCCCCTGGCGCGGCATCAGCCTTTGGCGGCAGATCTTCCCGCCGCCTCGAGCCAGGCGACCAGATCGTCGGTGACGTGGTGGACATGGTCGCCGTCGGCGCCGGCCTGGGCCCATTCTTCCTCGGTGCGCACCAGCACCGTGGTCATGCCCAGATCATGAGCCGGCAGCAGGTTCTTCGGCAGGTCCTCCACCATGATCGACCGCTTGGGATCGATCCAATGCCGCCGCACCATGATCTCATAGATGAAGGGATCGGGCTTGGGCACAAAGTCCGCCGCCTTGATGTCGAAGATCGCCTCGAACTGCTTGCTGATCCCCAGCCGGTTGATCACGTTCTCCGCATGCTTGTGGGAGCCATTGGTGAAGATGATCTTGCGTCCCGGCAGCCGCGCCAGCGCCTGATCCAGCGCCGGGCAGGGCGGAATGAGCGTCACGTCGATCTCATGCACGAAATCGAGAAAGGCATCAGGATCGACTTGGTGATGCAGCATCAGCCCGCGCAGGCTGGTGCCATAGGTGCGAAAGTACTCCTTTTGAATCTTCACCGCTTCGTCCAAGCCGATCTTCAGCAGGTCGGCGACGAACTGGCCGATCTTCACATCCACCTGCGCGAACAGATTGCAGGCGGCGGGATAGAGCGTGTTGTCGAGGTCGAAGACCCAGTTCTCCAGATGGGCAAAACCATTCTCGCCGCGCCCGTTCTTGCGGACGGTGGCGGCACCGTTGGCGGCTGAAGTATCGGGGGTCAGCATCGCATTAGCTTCAGTTCAGCAAAGGGGGCATGATTATGACGCCGCCATGGTTAAGCGCGTCTTAAGGCCGCCGTCAGTGCGCTTACGCACGGCTGACCAGTGTGCCCACGCCATGGGGCGTGAAGATTTCCAGCAGCAGCGCATGGGGAACGCGGCCATCCAGGATAACCGCGGCATCCACGCCATGTTCCACAGCTTCGATGCAGGTCTCCAGCTTGGGGATCATGCCGCCGCTGATCGTGCCGTCGGACATCAGGGTGCGGGTCTCGGCCACTGTCAGGTTCTCGATCAACTTGCTGTTCTTGTCGAGCACGCCCGCCACATCGGTCAGCAGCAGCAGGCGCGACGCGCCAACGGCGGCGGCGATGGCGCCGGCCGCGGTATCGGCATTGATGTTGTAGGTCTGCCCATCCTCGCCAAAGCCGACCGGCGCGATGACGGGGATCAGGCCGCCGGCCGCCGCCGTCTTCAGCACTTGCGGATTGACCGTCTCAGGATCGCCGACGAAGCCGAGGTCGATGCTCTTGCCGTCCTTCTGCATCAGCTGCTTCTTGGCCAGCAGCAGCCCGCCATCGCGGCCCGACAATCCGACCGCGGCACCGCCGGCCGCCTGGATGGCGCCGACGATGCTCTTGTTGATGCTGCCGGCGAGAACCATCTCCACCACCTGCATGGCGGCAGCATCGGTGACCCGCAGACCGTCGATGAACTCGCTCTTGATGTTGAGCCGCTTCAGCATGTCGTTGATCTGCGGCCCGCCGCCATGGACGACGATGGGATTGATGCCCACCTGCTTCAGCAGGACGATGTCGCGGGCGAAGACCTCGGCCAGCTCCTTGTCCACCATGGCATGGCCGCCATACTTGATCACAAAGCTCTTGCCGCTGTAGCGGCGCATATAGGGCAGCGCTTCGGAGATCGTGCGCGCAGTGCGCAGCCAATGCTTGGTCTCGGTGTAGTTGATCTCGCTGCTCATTTCGGGCGTTCCTGCGGGAAAGCGGGCGGCAATCTACTGGATCGCGGCGGGCTTCGCCAGCGCTGCCAGATGGGCACGAAGCTCCGGGATTCCAAGGCCTTCATGGGCGCTGGTGGCGACGATGTCAGGATGGGCGCCGACATGGCCGGCGATCTCCTTCGCCAGCTCGGCGCGGCGGCGGCCGAGATCGGCGGGCTTCAGCTTGTCGCTTTTTGTCAGGATGATCTGATAGGACACGGCGGCATCGTCGAGTTGCTCCATGAACTCCCGGTCCACCTCCATCAGCCCGTGGCGCGCATCCGCCAGCAGGCAGACCCGGCGCAAGGTCGGGCGGCCCCGCAGATAGCGGAAGATCAGGCCGGTCCAGCCTCGCACTTTCGTCTTCGAGACCTTGGCGAAGCCAAAGCCCGGCAGATCCACCAGCATCAGCCGGCCGCCGAGATCGAAGAAGTTGATCTGCTGCGTGCGGCCCGGCGTGTGCGACACCCGCGCCAGCGTGTTGCGGCCGGTCAGCGCGTTCACCAGGCTGGACTTGCCCACATTGGAACGGCCGGCGAAGGCCACCTCCGGCAGCGTCGCCGGCGGCAGAATCTCCTCATTGGTGGCGCCGGCGACGAAGCGGCACTCCCGCGCGAACAGCAGGCGGCCCGCTTCCGGATCGAGCCGGTCGATCGCCGCTTTCACGGCTTCACCTTATAGCCGCTGCGGATCAGGCGATGGACGAGAAAGAACAGCAGCGCCGCCAGCAGCATTAGCACCACGGCACCGGTCTGCAGCGAGCCCTCGTGGTAGCCGGTCAGGCCCGCGCGCACGCCGTCGACGACATAGAAGATGGGATTAAGCTGGATGAGCTGGCGGCCGATCTCCGGCAACCCGGCGATCGGATAGTAGCAGCCAGACAGGAACGACAGCGGCAGAAGCAGAAAGGTATTCAGCGCCGCCTGATGATCCCACTTCTCGGCCCAAATGCCGGCAATGATGCCGCAGAGCCCGAGCACCACCGCGCCGGCGATGGCGAAGAACAGCAGCAGCGGCACATCGGGCGCCGGCAGCCGCACGAACAGCAGGCTCGCCGCCAGAACGATCGTGCCGGTCAGCAGGCCGACGGAAGCGGCGCCGATGGTGTAGCCGACGGTGCGCTCCAGCGGCGTCAGCGGCGCCATCAGCGTATCCCAGATCATCCCCTCCATCTTGTCATAGAGGATCGACTCGGCGGCGGTTTCGAAAGACCTCTCGCAGAGAGCGAAGGCCACCAGGCCGGCGACCAGGAATTGGCCGAAGCCGATGGCGCCGAAATTCCAGGCGCGGTCGCCTAGCGCCAGATGGAACACGGCGAGGAACAGCATGTTCGAGACCAGCGGTCCCAGCAGCGAATAGCGGTAGCTCTTCAGCACGCGGCGCATATCGCGGCTGGCAAAGGTGGCGAGGCCGATCCAATTGATCCGCCCGAACCGCCGCGGCCCGATTATTCTGGTCGCCGCGTTCATCAGGCCTTCAGCCGGAAGCCGGTGGCGAACAGCCGATGCACGACGGCCCAGAGCGTCGCGTTGGCCAGCGCCATGACGACGATGCCGGCGGCGAGCGAGCCGTCGGCATGGCCGATAAAGCCATAGCGGAATCCATCGATCATATAGAAGAACGGGTTGAGATGGGCGAGCACCGCCCAGAATCCCGGCAGCCGCTCCACGGAATAGAACGTGCCGGAGAGAAATGCGAAGGGCGTGATGACGAAGTTGGTCACCGCCGCCAGGTGATCGAATTTCTCCGCCCAGATCGCGCCGAGCATGCCCAGCAGCGACAGCAGCAGCGAAGCGGCGGCGGCGTGGAACAGCACGAAGAACGGCGCGTGGATGCGGGTCTCCACCACGACCGTCATGGCGGCCCAAGTGGTCAGCCCAACCAGCAAGCCGCGGGTCATGCCGCCGAGCGCGAAGCCGGCGGTCAGCTCGCCCGGGCTCAAGGGCGGCATCAGCACATCGACGATGTTGCCCTGCACCTTGGCAATCAGGATCGAGGAGGAGGTGTTGGCGAAGGCGTTCTGCACCATGGTCATCATGATCAGGCCGGGCGCCAGGAACGCCATGAAGGACACGCCGCCCATGCTGTCCACCGAGCGGCCGAGGGCGAGCACGAAGATCGTCAGGAACAGCAGCGTGGTCACCAGCGGCGCCAGCACGGTCTGGGTCGCCACCTTGGCGAAGCGCCGCACTTCCTTCAGGTACAGCGTCTTCAGCCCCTGCCAGTTGACGCGGCCGATTTGGCGCACCTGGGGCGGCGGCTGGATGGGCGTGGCTGCTGCGGGATGGGGCGGCATGTCCGGGAGATGGATTTGCGGGGCGCCGCAGGTCTAGCCCCCCGGCGGCGCCAGGGCAAGGCGGGCCTAGCCCAGGCCGGAAATGCTCTTGCGTGCCAGCGTCTCGGCCGGCGGCGCGTTCTCCCAACGGTGGGTGATGTGGCGCTGGGGCACGGCGAATTCGATGCCCTGCTCGGCGAAGGCCTTGCGGAGCCGGAGATGCACTTCATTGCGCACATCCCACTGGCGCATCGGCCGGGTCTTGATATGGGCCTGGATGATCATGCCGTTCTCCTGGAACTTGGTGATGCCCACCACCGCCATCGGCTCCAGGATGTCGCGGGCGAACTTCGGATCCTTGCGCAGATCCTCGCCGATCTGCCGCAGCGCCATGTTGACCTTCTCCAGATCGGCGTCATAGCCGACGCCGATATCGAAGACGGCATTGGCATAGTCCTTGGTCATGTTCTTGACCGTGGTGACGGCGCTGAAGGGGATCGTATGCACCGCGCCGGCGCCGTCCCGCAGTCGGATGCTGCGGATGGTCATCGCCTCGACCATGCCGATGCGGCTGTCGATATCCGCCACATCGCCGACGGCGATCGTGTCTTCCGCCAGGATGAAGATGCCGGTGATCACGTCCTTGACCAGGGTCTGGGCGCCGAAGCCGACCGCCAGGCCGACGACGCCGGCGCCGGCCAGGAGCGGCGCGATATTGATGCCCAGCTCGGACAGCACGATCAGCGTCACCATCACCACCAGCACGATGCGGAAGGCGTTGCGCACCAGCGGCAGCAAGGTGCGCAGCCGCGCGCCGCGCCCGGGGTCGTCGGCATTGCGCTGGCGCTTGTTGAGGAAGCTCTCGACGATGCCGTTGACCACCTCGGTCGCCAGCAGGGCGCCGAGGAAGATGAAGCCGATGGTGATCAGGCTGCGGGTCAGGCGCTGGCCGAAATCCGTCGACAGCCAGCCATAGGCATCGATGCCCCAGACCTCCAGCAGCGACAGAGCGGTGACCACGTAGATGACCGCGAACAGGATGCGCTGCAGCAGCGGCAGATAGCGGTTGGCGCGGGATTCGAGCCGGGGAAAGCGGGCCTTGAGTTCGCTGCTGAGGGCAAAGCCGCGCTCCACCATGCGGCTGATGCCTGCGGTGATCATGCGGACGACGAACAGCAGCAGGAAGGTGAGCAGCGTGGCGCGGAACAGAAAGGCAAAGCCGCCGGCGATGTTCAGCGCCCAGACGCAGTACACCGCAAAAACGTAAAGCAGCGCCAGGAAGTGCCAGATATCGGCGAAGCGGTTGCGCAAGCGGTTCCAGGTGCCGCCTTCGCCGCGTCCCTTGAGCCATTGGGCCACGCCGCTGCGATTCTGCAGGACGAAGATCACCAGCATGCCCGCGACCACCAGGCCGACCGCGCGCAGCATGAAGATATGCAGTGCCGGCGGCAGGCCAAGCAGCAGGCCGGCTTCGGCGATGAAATAGCCGTAGACAGCGATTCCGCTGACGCGGCGCATCCAGATCAGCAGATAGTTGGCGGTCTCGTCGCTGACATTGATGAGGCGCAGGCTGCGCGCCCGCGGGGCCAGTGCCGTCCTCACCGCGGCAGCGACCAACCGGGTCGCCAGATTGGCGTTGATGATCGCCAGCACCACGAGGCGCGTGATCTCGCTGGGCGCCAGCGCCGACATGACGCCATAGGCAATGGCCATGAAGGCGGCGATCGGCAGCAACTCCAGCAGCAGATGCAGCAGCGCATAGGGTAGGCGCCAGAGATAGCTGTTTTCCGCCGGGCGGTTCTCCAGCCGCTGCCGCGGCCGGGCGAGCAAGCGGTTGACCAGCCATTCGATAGTCATTGCCGCGGCGAGGATGAGGGCGATTTTCCAGATCAGCTCGAACCAGAGATTGCGCACGGCGGGGTCGCGCGCCTGTTCGGCGGCCCAGGCGACGATCATCGGCGCATTGAGCAACGCCGTCGCCACGGCCACCAGGCCGTCGCTCGCCTGGCGCACATTCTCCGACAGCGTCGCGAGCAGCATCGCGCCGAGGCCCGGCTCTTCCTGCACGCCTTCGGCCGTTTCTTGCGCGGCCCGCAGCGCCTTCAGCTGGGCGATCAGCTTGGCGCGGGCTTCCGGGTCCTGCAGCGATTGCACGAGGACTTCGATCTCGGCGCTGCTGACCTCCGGTGCCGGCGCGGCTTCGGCGAACTGCGCTGCCGCTGTTGCCGGCGCGAGGAACGTCATCGCCGCAAGGCAGGTCGCGAGGACAAGCACCGCGAGTTCGTATCTAGGCCCATTTCGCATGGCCGGGAGACTAAAGGGGCTATTCCGCCCTGTCATATGATTTTGCGGTGGTGCGGATGGGGGATTCAGCGCGCCTGCGCAATGAAATAAGCCAGTCGATGCCGGACGTTAAGGCCGGCTTCGCCATAGGTTTGCCGCAATTGCAGGGCATGGGCGCGGCCGAAAATGGCAATTACGTCGGGCGCCGTGCTGGCGGCGACGCCGGCGCTGGCGCGGATGCGGCCGCACCGGGCCTTCTGGCTGTAGGGGATTTGCAAAAGCTCGTCATGGCGTTTCACGATGGTGAATATCGCCGCCGGCGCAACGCGGGCATCGATGGCAACGCCCTCCACCTGCGCCAGCGCCGCGGCGCTGGCGATCACCGCCGGCGCGATATCCAGCGCCATGACCGCCCATCCGCGCCGCGCCAGCGCGGGCGATCATGCCGGTGCCCATCGCCAGATCCACGGCCGCGCTGCTGCCGGGCCGGGGCACGACACCTGTCGCCGCGAGGCGCTCAGAGAGCCGGTCCGGAGAGGCCGCGCGATGGGCGGCGTAGTCCGCGGCGGTAAGGCCGAAACCCACTTTCGTCGGCATACGGGAGGATCGGTGCGCCGCTCATGGCACCGGAAATCTTTGCGTTTCGGCTTCATGCCCTGGCGATCTGCACCACAGGATTGTGATCGCCATCACATCCGGGCGGGGAATAAACTACTGCCGGTCATGTTTATCGTTCAGTGTCGGACGGTTGCACGGCATTGGAACCCCTACGGAGGACTCTACCATGGCGACTTATCGGATTTGGCTCTCATCGGCAGTTGCGCTGGCGCTCTGCGTGGCTGTGCCCGCCGGCATGGCCTCGGCGGCTTCGTCGGGCGGCGAGTCTTCGTCGTCTTCGGGAGGCTCGTCTTCCAGCAAACAGACCGTTGCCAGCGCCAAGGCCAAGGTTGAAGCCGGCAAGTACGCCGCCGCGATCAAAATTCTCGAAGACATCGTGGATGACAATCCGAAGAACGCCGATGCCTGGAACCTCCTGGGCTACAGCCACCGCAAGCTCGGCGATTATGACGATGCGCTGGAGTACTACGAGAAAGCGCTGACGCTGAAGCCGGACCATGTCGGCGCCAACGAATATTTGGGCGAGCTGTACTTGGAAATGAAGGACCTGCCGAAGGCCGAAGAGCGCCTGGCGGTCTTGGCCAAGGCCTGCAATGGCTGCGAGGAGCAGAAGGAGCTCGAGGAAAAGATCGCCGACTTTAAGGCGAACAACAGCTAAGCGCGGTCTGCGGGCCCCATCCCGCAATCCCGCTTATTGGCGCTCGCGGGCCGCCGTCAGCGGCTCGCGAGCGAATCAGTTTCAGGGATCGTGTCCGATCGTGAGATAGCCGCGGGGTTCGCCGGTGATGCGGCTGGCGCTCATCATGCCCTCGATCAGCTTGGCGACGGGAATCCAATAGGGCTCGTATTCGAAGCGCCAGACATCCATCACCAGCACCAGATCCTGCCGCGCATCATATGCGGCGACCGGCGAGAAATGGCCGTAGTCGCCGGAGCCGATCGCGGTTTCGGAAAAGTAGTTGGCGATGATCAGTTGCCGGCCATGCTCGCAGGCCTCCATGTCCTGGCGCAGCCGCTTTGCGGCCTGCACTGCGTCGGCTTTGTCGCCCAGCGGCACGACCCCGATATCGGCGTGGAGATCGTTCACCGCCAGACCGCGGCGCAGCAGCTTTTCCAGCTCGGTCAGCGTCACGCCGCGTCCGCCATCCTTGCCCGACCCCCGGTGCCAGGTCTCATCGTCAACAGCTTGCAGCAGCGTCTCCTGAGTCATCATCACGCTGCCGGGCGCGCGCAGGCGGCTGCCGCTGATGGCATTGACAACCATGGTCGCGGAGGCGAGCGAGCAGGCGCAGTCGGTGATCTGACAGACATAGTGCGGCGCCAGCCGCCAATAGCCCTGCGCCGGCGACGAGCGCAGATGGCCGTTATCCTCGCTCAGCAGCCGCACCCAGTCGGCGTATTTGATTCCGTTGCTGTTCATCGCATCGCAGCTCTCAGTGTTCGGCGAGGCGCAGATTTTCACGTCAGGGCCGCTTGATCAAGCGCGGCCGGCGGCCGCCTTCTTGCCATCGTTCTGCGGTGCCGACGGCAGCATCAGCCCATGGGCATCGGCGATGACATAGATGGCCAGCGGCTCGCGGCGGCCGCGGATTTCGATATCGTGCCGTTCGCGGCCTTCAGTTTCGAGCCCGGCATGGCGCGCCACGGTCTCCGAGACGATGAGCTGGCAGCCATAATCCTTGGTCAGCGCCTCCAGGCGGCTGGCGGTGTTCACGGCATCGCCGATAGCGGTGATCGAGGTGGCATGGCCATGGCCCATCTCGCCGACGATGGCCGGACCGGCATGGATGCCGATGCCGATGCGCAGCGGCTCATTCAGGTCGTGATGAAGGGTCTGATTTATTTCCTGCAAATTCTCCGCCATCGCCTTGGCCGCCGCCAGCGCCTGCCGGCAGCCCTCGCCGGGACTGGCGCCGATGCCGAATAGCGCCATGACGCCGTCGCCGATGAACTTGTCCAGCCGCCCGCCGGTGTTCTCCACCGCCAGGCCCATGGCGCGGAAGTACCTGTTGAGCACGAACACGACATCATAGGGCAGCTTGTGCTCGGCCATGCGGGTGAAGGCGCGCAGATCGGCAAAGAGGATGGCGATCTCCTCCTCATGGCCTTGCAGATAGCCGGGCCGCGCCTGGGCCTCGCGCGGGCTGGCGGTGGACGGCAGCAGCGGCACGATAGCGACGGCGCCGGTGGGCCGCGTCTGACAGGCCAGGCGCACATTGGGCGCGGCGCCGACCCGGTCCAGCACCTTGCGCTCGGCCTCGCTCGCCGGCGCCAAATGCTGCGCGCCCGCCGAGATGCGCACGCGGCAGGTGGAGCAGCGGCCGCGGCCGCCGCAGACCGAGGCGTGGGGAATGCCCGACATGCGGCTGGCATCCAGGATCGTGGTGCCGATCTGCACTTCCACGTTCTTGCCGTCGGGATAGGTGATGACCACGGCGCGGCGGCTGGTGAGCCAGCGGCGCGCCGCGCGCGCGGCCAGCAGCGCGGCCAGGCAAGCGAAAAATCCGCCGACGAACCAATCCCTGATGGAATAGAGCAGCGCAACGCCCGCATCGTCGGGAAAGCCGATATCGGCGATCGCCTGTTTCAACCAATCGGGATCTACGGCCAGCCGCGCCACTTCGCGGCCGCCGGCGGCGAAGCCCAGCAGGGCCAGCACCGGAATCAGCAGCGCCACGGCATAGAGGTAGGGCACGATCCGCGGATACCAGCTCTTCAGCCGCAGCCAGAAATGCAGGCCGATGCAGCCATGCATCCACAGGATGAGCAGGACCGCGGCAAGCTGCGCGCCGCTCATCGGGTTGAACACCCAGAGGATCAAGAGCTCGTAGACATAGTTGTGGTCGGTGCCAAAGAGCTGATGGGCGCCGCGCGAACCGATGATATGGATCGCCAGCAGCGGGGGGATCATCAACCCCAGCAGGAGTTGCGCGGCCTCCCACCAGGGCATGCGCAGGCTGCGCCGCCGGTAGATCGACCAGAAGGCCAGCGCCAGATGGATGGTCAGGCTGCCATAGAGCAGCGTCAGGCCGATCGGATTGAACCAGATGGTAACGAAGACGCGCCGCCCGGCATCCATCGCGTCCAGTGAAATCAGGCCGAGGGAGTGATTCAACAGATGGGTCGCTGCATAGGCGAACAGTACCAGACCGGTGGTCAGGCGGGTGCGGTTCACAAGCTGGGGCAGGGACAGCGCGGCCGGCATGGGTGCTGCTCGTGGCGAAGGGGCTTCGGCGACAACCAAAGGTATGCCTGGAACCCCCGGTTTATTCCATAGCCGCCATGGACAGGCCGCCGCGCCTCCGCTAGGCAAGCGGGGCAACAGCCGACCTCCGCGCATGACCGCCGAAGCAGACGATCCCAACCGCCAGCGCATCCTCGACCGCGAGCGCCGCCGCGCCGAACGGCGCCGTCAGCTGGCGAGCGGCCCGCCCTCGCCCTGCGTCAGCATCTGCCGCCTGGACGACGTCACCGGCTATTGCATCGGCTGCCTGCGCACGATCGACGAGATCCGCGACTGGATCATTATGATGCCGGCGGAGCGGGGGGCGGTGTTGAAGCAGCTGGATCAGCGGAGGATATCGGCGGGGAAGATCGGCAGCGGATCATGAACAAACCCGCCGGGCCGGCGGCATCCGCGGGCGAGCTCACCCTGGCCGGCGGCGTCGCGCTGATGATCAGCCTTTCAATCCTCTGGGGCGGGAATTGGCCGGCGATGAAGGCGGCGGTGGCGGAGATTCCCATCCTCACCTTCCGCGTCATCTGCCTCTATGGCGGCGGCCTTGGCATGTATCTTCTGGCGCGGCTGGGCGGCCTGCCGTTCCGCATTCCCCGCAACGAATTGCTGCCGCTGCTGGTGGTGACCTTCTTCAACATCACGGTCTGGCATGTCTGTTCGGCCGCGGGACTGAAATACATCGAGGCCGGGCGCGGGGCGATCATCGCCTATACGATGCCGCTCTGGGCGACGCTGTTGTCGGTTTATCTGCTGAACGAGCGCCTGCGCGGCTCGACGGTCGTCGGCCTTGCGGTCGGCATGCTGGGCCTCGCGGCGTTGCTGCTGCCGGAATGGGACCGCCTGATGGCGGATCCGCGCGGGCCGCTGTTCATGCTGATCGCCGCCATGGCCTGGGCCGCGGGAACCGTCGGGCTGAAATACTGCCGCTTCACCATGCCCGTGGTGTCGCTGGTGGGCTGGCAACTCCTGCTGGGCGGCATCCCCGTGCTGATCGCGGCACCGTTCTTCGACCGCGGCGTCGATCCCACGAACTGGAGTCTCCATGCCTGGTTCGGCACCGTCTATGCGGTGCTGGTGGCGATGATCTATTGCCACTGGGCTTGGTTCAAGCTGGTGCGCAGCTTCTCTGCCGTCACCGTCAGCATCAATTCGCTGGCCATTCCCGTGGTGGGCGTCGTCTCCGGCGCGTTGGTGCTGGGCGAGGGCATCGGTCCCGATGTCATCGCCGGGCTGGGGCTTGTCATCCTAGCGCAGTTCCTGGTGCTGCTGTGGCCGGCCCTGACGCGCACCCGCGACCGCCCCCGCCGATAGCGGATTGAATTCATAGATTATTCGTAAAGCCGCAACGCTGCGCGGGCAGTCGATAGGATCATGTTAACCATTCTGCGGCATCCTCTCTGGCCGGCCGCTAAGGCATTTATGCCCTTGGCGTCCAGAAGGTTTCTTGCCGGGGATGTCGATGAGGATTGCCGATCTGGTTGTGAACCGCCGCATCCACCAGAAGCTGGCGCTGATCTCGCTGCTCTTCCTGCTGCCGCTTGCCTTCGCCGTGGTGAGCCTGGTGGTGGAGAAGAACAAGGCGATCGAGTTCGCAGAAAAGGAAATGTCGGGGAATCATCTGCTGATACTTCTGCGTGACTTTCATACCGGTTTTCAGACCTATGTCGGTGCGGTCGAAGCCGCTTGGCAAGACGGCCAAGCCGCAACCGCATCCCCGGATGAGTCACTGCGTCAGCGACTGCAGGCGATCATTGCCGAGAAGGGCCAGTTTGCCGGCGTCGCTGTCGACGATGAGACCGTTACCGCATTTCTGTCGGCCGCCGACGCATTGTGGCGCGAGTCGCCGACAAACGAGTCGATGCAGAGAGTTCAGTTGGCGCTGCGGAATCTGGTCACCCGTGTCGGCGATGGTTCAAATCTGATACTCGATCCCGATCTCGACAGCTACTACGCGATGAGCGTGGTGCTGCTGCGGTCGCCGGACCTGTTGGACCGCATCAGTCAATTAAGTCGCAAGGGGCAGGCCTTAACCGGCGTTATCGGCGCTTCTGAAGACCGCATTGCGTTTGTGGTTGCCAAGGGCGAACTGTCGGCGACACAGCAAGGACTCGTCAGCGATGTTGGCGCGAGCTATCGGGGAAATCCGGACGGGAGCCTGAAGAAGGCTCTGGACGCCGAGTTTGGCCGGACAGTTGCTGCCCTCGACGACTTCACTCGCGCCGCCGGAACCATCGCGAATGCCGCGGGCGACAAGCGCGCCGGTGCCGCGTTTCGTCAAGCCGCGCTGGACGCGGTCGCTAGATTCACGACGGTCACTGCTGTCGAACTCGACAGGCTGCTATCGATCCGCATCGACCGACTTTATGATTCAATGGGCTGGACGCTGGGAATCGCAGGTCTAATCGTGCTGCTGACGATCCTGGTCGTTGCCTGGGTGAGCCGTGACATCTCGAATGGGGTGGCGTCGATTGCCAACGCCATGAATCGCATCGCGGCGGGCGAAGCCGGAGTTGATATCCCCTGCCGCGACCGCAGCGACGAGATCGGCACGATGGCCAAGGCGACACAGTTCTTTCAGGCGAACCTGGCGAGCAAGCTGCGGCT
>JBJXDY010000054.1:0-101716 GCA_046154965.1 Dongiaceae bacterium
CGCCGGGTCCTCAACGGGCGCTGCGGCGGCGGGCGGCGCCGCGCTCGCAACGGCGGCCTCCGGCGGCGAGGCGGGCTCGGCCTGCTGGAAACCGTCGCCTTCGGCCACCAGCGGCTCCAGTCGCAGCGGCAAGTCCTCGATTCGGATCATCTGCTCGGCCGCCAGCGGCTGCAGCGGCAGATGGCGGCGCGCCAGATCGGCCAGCCGCGACGGATTGGTGAGATAGCTCCAGTCGGCTTGCAGGGCATGGAGCCGCTCGCGCTCCTCGACGATCTGCCGGTTCACCTTGTTCAACTCTTCTTCCAGCGTGGCGACCCGATAGGACACCTGGAACAGGCCGAAGCCGGCCGCAATCGCCAGAACTGCCCAGATCAGAGTGGCGCGGGTGATCATGCGGCTCTCCGATCGCGATCGCCAGAAGGTGCTGCCAGCCGCTCCGCCGCGCGCAGCCGCGCCGAGCGTGCCCGCGGATTGCGCGCGATCTCATCTTCGCCGGCGGTGCGGCCGTTTTGCGGCAGCAAGCGGAACGAGGGCGCGGCATCATTGGCGCTTTCGGGCGGCAGATGGCGGGAGCGGCGGGGCGCTGCACCGGAGCGGTCGCGCAGGAAGTTCTTCACCTGCCGGTCTTCCAGGGAATGGAAGGTGACCACCGCCAGCCGGCCGCCGGTCTTCAGCAGCGCTTCCGCGGCGCGCAGGCCGCGCTCGAGCTCGCCCAGCTCGTCATTCACATGGATACGCAGCGCCTGGAAAGTGCGGGTGGCCGGATCTATGCCGTCGGCGCCGCGGCCGGGATTGGCGCGGCGGATGGTCTGCGCGAGTTCCAATGTCCGGGAGAAGCGCTTGGCTTTGCGCGCTTCGACGATGGCGCGGGCGATGGCGCGGGCGCGCCGCTCCTCGCCGAAACTGAAGATGATGTCCGCCAGCTCGCGCTCGCCGGCATTGTTGACGATGTCGGCGGCGCTCGGGCCGCTGCTCTCCATGCGCATGTCCAGCGGACCGTCGAAGCGGAAGGAGAATCCGCGCTCGGCCTGATCAATCTGCATGGAGGAGACTCCGATATCGAGGGCGATGCCGTCGGCGCCGGCAACGCCTTCGGAGGCCAGCAGCGCGCGCATCTCACCGAAGCGGCCCTGCTTCAGATGCAGCCGGCCGGCATAGCTCGCGCTCATGCTTGCGCCGCCGGCGATCGCCTGGGGATCGCGATCGATCGCCCAGACCGTGCAGTCGGCGCTTTCAAGAATCGCGCGCGAATAGCCGCCCGCGCCGAACGTCCCGTCGATGTAGATACCGCCGGCGCGCGGCGCCAGCGCTTCGATGACGTCCCGCAGCAGCACAGGCGTGTGAGCGTCGCGCAGGTTCATTTGCCGCCGTCCTGCCGCAGCTTCAGCGTGCGGCCTTTCTCCAGCGCCCGCTTGCGCGCTTCGGACTTGTAGGTCTCGAATTTGGCCGGCGACCAGATCTCGAAATTCGAGCCGCGCCCAACGAAAGCCGCGACCTCGCCGATGCCAGCGTGGGCCGTCAGAGATTCCGGCAGCATGATGCGGCCTTCGCCATCGAAGGCGAGCTGCTTGGCGTCGGAGAACAGCGTCGCCGTTAGGTCGTCATTCTCATCGGAGAAAAGCTCCCCGTTGTTGAGCTCGCTGCTCAGCCGCTGAAACCAGTCGATCCCCGCGCATTGGATGGCCGGGAACTTCATCGACGGGCTGGCGATGACGCCGTGGAAGGACAGCCCCAGCAGCGCCGCGCGAAAGCTGGCGGGAACCGACACGCGCCCCTTGCTGTCGATCTTGTTCACAAAGGTGTCGAGGAACAGAGCCATTGGGCGTCCAGCCGTCTCCCCTTTTGAACCGCTCGCCCTGAATCTGTCCGGGTTCAGGGTGGCGGCCTGCCATGCTCCACTTCCCCTGGCGGCACGGCCGATCGGCGATTTTGCCAATGGGTAGCTGGGATATCATGGGATATTATGGGCGTCAATGGGCTGAAGCAGTAATTCGTGGGAAGTTTCAGGCAGTTAACAGAGATTTCCCAAATGTTCCCAAGCTCTCGAAAGATCGTCTTACAACTCCATGACAAGACGACAAGAAATGGCCGTGAACGAATCGGCAATCGATTTGTTGCTTTTTTGTTCTATCTCGGCGAAGATATAGTATTCTGTCAAAAATGTTTGCCCACATCTGGGGACTATCTTCGAACAGAGAAAGAACGCCAGACGGCCTGTAAGCCGGGTTCTGTACCGGTCTTGCGACCGGTGACGGCCATTCATCTGGGACGTCCGTTGCCGGACGCCTCGCGCGACCTACCCGGGCGGCCGCGCGGAAACGCGTTCGACGGTTGCCCGTCATGCCGCCCCTATCTGGTCTTGCTCCCGGTGGGGTTTGCCCTGCCGCCGCCGTTACCGGCGGCGCGGTGCGCTCTTACCGCACCCTTTCACCCTTACCCCGGCGGCAGGACCGAAATCCTGCGCCGCTGGCGGTTTGCTTTCTGTGGCACTGTCCCTGGGGTCGCCCCCGCCGGGCGTTACCCGGCACCGTGTTTCCGTGGAGCCCGGACTTTCCTCCCCCCGTGCGGAACACGAAGAGCAGCCATCCGGCCGTCTGGCTCAGCATCAGGTAGGCACTACCGGCCCCTGCGTCAATCGGCGGTTTGGCTCAGAGAAACGGCAATTGGGCGATCAGGGCCGCCAGCATGCGCCGCGTGCCGCCATCGGCCTCGCCGGTGATGCGGCAAGGATGGAAATGGCGTTGAAAGGCGGCCAGCGCCGCCCGGCTGCGGCTGTCGGCCACGCCGGTGACGCCGACGTCATAGCCGAAGCGGGCGAGCCCCGACTGCACGCCCGCCATGGCGTCGGCGGTTTCGGCGGCGCCGGGATCGGCAAATCCGGTGGCGTCCGGCCACAAGCCGATGCCCGCCGCCGCCATTCGCCGCCAGTTGAAAAGTTCGCCGGGATCGATTTTGCGCGCCGGGGCCACGTCCGAATGGCCGAGCACGCGATGGGCCGGGATGGGATGGCGCTCAAGGATGCCCAGGCAGAGCTCGATCAGCGCCTGCATCTGCGCCTCGGTAAAGGGCCGGTAGCCGAACTGATGGCCGGGATTGTCCAGCTCGATGCCGATGGAACGGCCGTTGACGTCACCGGCGCCGGCCCAGGAACTCACGCCGGCATGCCAGGCGCGGCGGTCCTCTGGCACCAGCGCATGCACCGTGCCGTCGATGGCGATGCAGTAATGGGCGCTGACCCGCGCGGCGGGATCGCGCAGGCGTTCCACTGCCTCAGCGCAGCTGCGCATGTCCGTGTAATGCAGGAGCAGGATATCGACCGGCATTCCGGCCGGCCGGGCGTCATGATTGGGCGAAGGGCTCTGGCGGATATGCATCCGCCCTTATCGCCTACAAACCGGCCTTCGTCGACGGCGCCAGCACTTTCGGCCGCCGGATGGTGATGATGGCGACGCCGAGGATCGTGCCCATGCCGCCCAGCAGCATCGGCCAGGTCAGCCGGTCGTCGAAGAACACCACCCCCGACAGCACGCCGAACAGCGGCACCAGCAGCGTGAAAGGCATCACCTGGTTGACGCTGTAGCGCCGCATGCAACTGTACCAGACACCATAGCCGAATACAGTGACCAGCAGCGCCTGATAGGCGATCCAGGCGGCCAGTTGCCAGCCGCCGGCGATGATTGCAGCAAACTGATCCTTCTCGGTAAGGGCGGAGAGCAGCGCCGTCTGCGGCACGGCCATGAGCGCGATCCAGCCATTGAGCGGCCAGACGCCCACATCTTCGCCCAGCTTCTTGATCTGGATATTGGCAAAAGCCCAGACGCAGGCGGCGGCCACCACAAGCAGCAGCGGCACGAGGTTGCCGCCGAGCCTTGGCTCACCGGCGATCAGCACCACGCCGGCGAAGGCGATCGCCATGCCGGTCAGCCGCCGCCAACCCAGCTTGTCGCCGAAGAAATAGGCGGCGAGCAGCGCCGCGAACGGCACCTGCAGCTGGATGGCTATGGAGGCGGTGGAGATGTCGAGGCCGACCAGGCCGCTGAACATCAGGCTGAAATGCACGACGCCGAGCACCACAGACAGCAGCAGGAGATCGATCCAGCGCGGCGGCGGCCAGCGCAGGAATGGCAGCAGCACGATCGCCACCGCGGCAAAGCGCAGAGAGACGAAGGCGATCGGCGGCATCATGGTCACGCCGGCCTTGGCGACGGCGAAGTTGACGCCCCAGACCAGAGCGACAACGACCAGGCCGATCAGGTCGCGGAGTTTCATGAGAACGGGCGGTATTCCCTGGGGATCTACAACGAGGGCGGGCGCGGCGGAGTGTTGCCCGCCGAGCGCCTGCAAAACCAGCGGTAAAAACGCATGGCGGCCTTCCGGGATTGCCGGGCTGGCCGCGCCTTCATTCAGGTGATTCCGCGCTCCCGCGCCACGCGCTCATAGGCGCTGTTGATCGCCGCCAGCTTGTCGGTGGCGACATCGACGAATTCCTTCGGCATGCCCTTGGCGATCAGTCGGTCGGGATGATTGTCGCGCACCAGCTTGCGGTAGGCTGCTTTGATCTCGGCATTCGCGGCATCATGGGCGACGCCCAGCACGACGAAGGGGTCGCTCTTGTCCGCCCCCAGATGGCTGGCGCGGATGCGGGCGAACTTCGCGGCGTCGAAGCCGAAGATCGTCGCCACCGAGCGCAGGTACTCGATCTCCTCGTCGATCACTTGCCCATCGGCCTTGGCGATGTGGAACAGGCCGTCGAGCAGTTCCTCCAGTACTGTCGGCTGGCGCTTGAACATGCCGGCAATCTGCTCCGCATAGGCCTCGTAGCCCAGCGAGGATTTGCGCGCCTGGTCGAAGATGCGGCCGACATTCTGCATTTCATCCTGCGGTACATGGAACACTTGCTTGAAGGCATCCACCTCGTCCCGAGTCACAATGCCGTCGGCCTTGGCCATTTTGGCGCCGAGCGCGATGGCGGCGACGGTGAAGGCGATCTGCCGCGTCGCCAGACGCTGATCGCCGGACTGCGCCGGCAATTCGTCGCCGGTGGCCGATTTCGTCTTCTTTTTCTTTCGCCAGCGGCCGACAGCATGGCCCGCGGCCGCGCCCAGCAGCGCGCCCAGCGGGCCGCCGAGAGCGATGAGGCCGGCCGTGCTGCCGAGGATGATGCCGAAAATGCTCATGAATCATTCAGGTGAATTTCAATGAATCCATTGTCATGTCGCAAGCGCCGTCATGTCCAGACAAACAGGTAAGGCCGGCGGCGTATTTCGTCAGGCGACAAGGAACTTTTGCAGGGCGGCGTCGCTCAAGGTGACGCCGGGACCGGGCGCCGATGGCACGGAAACCATGCCGTCCTTGCCGATGGCGAAGGATTCGCTGGTCGATTCCCAGCGCAGCGGCGAGTCGCTGGTGGAGTATTCGAGCGGCCCATCATCTTCGTGCTGTGCCAGAAGAGCCGGATTGGCGGCGATCAGGATATTGGTCTTGCAGCCATGGGCACGAGCCGCCTGCCGCGCGCCTTGGCCATCTGCGCAATGCGCTACACCTCCGTGAAGCCGCCGGCCATGCTGATATCGGGTTGAGCGATGTCGATCTCGCCGAGATCGAACATCTGCTCATGCTCGAACCGTGTGGTGCAGCCGAGTTCGCCGCCGCCGATGGGAATGCCGAAACCCTGGAAACGGCGATGGCCGTGGATATTGTCGACCGGCAGCGGCGCCTCGACCCAGGCAAAGTCGAACGCGAGAAAGGTCGGCATCAGCGGCAGGCCCTGTTCGGGGGTGGTGATGGCGCCGGCCGGAACCACCATCAGGCGGATCGACGGATCCACATGTTCGCGCGCGGCGCGGATCAGCGACTCCGTGAGTCTGAGATCGCTGCGCGAGAACGGATCGGCGGCGATCTTGATCGCCCGCAGGCCCATCTTCAATCTGCGGTCGATGTTGCGCTTGACGCCATCGGGCGATGCGCCCAGGGGATAGTCGTGCCGTAGGCCTGGAGTCTGTCGCGTCTCTTGCGCCCGAGCACTTCGCAAGCGGCTTGCTCTGCGTCTTGGCGCCGATGTCCCACAGCGCCATGCCGATGCCGCTGATGGCGTGGATCACCACGCCGCGCCGGCCGTGATAGTCGGACGCCTCGTACATGAGATGCCACAAAGATTCGACGTCGGTCGGGTCCTGGCCGATCAGCACATGCTTCAGCCCGATGGCGTGGGTGTGCGACCTCGGCGCCTCGATGACGGCACGCACGATCGACGGCACGGAATCCACCTCCGCGATGCCGGTGATGGCGTCATCGGTGTGGACGCGGATGACGCAATCGTCGCGCGAGCCGTCAAAGCTGTCGCCGCGCCAGCCGGGGACCCGCAATTCGATGACGTCGATGCCCGTGATCTTCAATTGCCGCCGCTCTCGTCGGCGCCTACAGATTTCATCGGCCGGTCAATCGCAGCGAAGGCGATCGACCAGATCTTCATTGAGATCGAATCCCAGGCCCGGCCGCGTCGGCAACTCGATGTAACCGTCAACAATCTTCGGCTCCGGACTGGTCAGCTGGCCGCGCAAAATGGATGGAAACACCAGCGGCGACAGGAACTCAAACATCGGCGTCGCCGCACAGGCGGCGTGAAAATGCATGCCTGCATGAACAAGGATGCCGGTCTTCCAAGCGTGGGGGATGACCTGCACCCCGTGCAAGTCGCAGTAGTCGGCGATGCGGCGAATCTCGGTGAGCCCGCCGCAGCGGCTGATGTCCGGCTGCACCACCGCGACCTTGCCCTGCTCGACCCATTCGCGGATCTCCCAGCGCGTCGCCGAGAACTCGGCGCCGCAGACGCGGATCGGGCTTGCCTGCGACAGGCGCGCATGACCCGCGAGATCGTCATGCTGCAGCGTCGCCTCGGCAAAGTAGATGTTGCAGTCGGCGATGCGATCCAGCACCCGCTTCGCGTCGTGCCAGTTGTGCCAGCGATAACCGAAATCGATGGCCATGGTGATCCCGTCGCCGAGCATGCGGCGGCCTTCCTTGATCAAATCGACCAGCTCCGCGTCGGTGACCAGATCAAAGAACACGACCTCCATCTTGACGGCGCGAAATCCGGCGGCGAGCGCTTTGCCGAATTGCTGCTCGGTGATCCGCATCAATTCCCCGATCGGCCGGCCCTGGGGCAGTCCCGGATAGATTGTGCAGTAAGCGCGCAGCTTGTCGCGCCTTGCGCCGCCCAGCAGCTTGTAGACCGGCAGCCCTAGCTGCTTGCCGGCAAGATCGTGCAGTGCGAGGTCGATGGCGGAAAGGGCGTGAATGCCGAGACCGCGCCGGCCATAGTAGATCGTTCCTTCGTACAGGCGCTGCCACAGCGCGCCGGTCTCGACAGGATCGGCGCCGACGAGCATCTGCGCCATGCCCTGGCTCCACAGATCCGCCGAATCCGTCTCGATGATGGCCTTGATGACCGACGGCGGCGCGTCGCTCTCGCCGATGCCGAAGCGCCCCTCCTCGTCCGTGATGCGGACGATCACCGTTTCCCTCGTGCCGTCCAATTCGGCGGCGTCCTGAGCTCCGATTGCCAGCGGGATTGCTTCGACGGATTTAATCTTGCTCATGGGTCCGGCGCTCGCTATGCGGCCGTTTTGCGGGCCGCCGCCTTGACTCCGCGCAGATGCCGACCCTAACGTCAACTGTGACCAAATGCATAACGCGGACCGCCAGCGAATGGCCCAGAACGCGAGACAAAAGGGAGGATAACAATGTCTATGTCAAAATCAGCGGCGGAGCTCATCGCCAAGGCGCCATGGCTGTCGCGCCGCAGTTTCGCCAGGGGGTTGACCGGCGCCGGCCTGGTTGCGGCGGCCGGGTTGCCGGCGCGCCGGGCGGAAGCGAAGACGACGGTTACCTGGATGGGTTGGCAGGGCTACGAGACGCCGATCACGTCAGGCACATTCCTCGCCGACAACGACATCGACTTCCAGCCGACCTTCATCGGCTCGAATGAAGAGATCATCACCAAGCTGCAGGCCGGCGGCATCGGCAACACCGACCTGATCACCATGTATTTCGGCTATCTGCCTTTGATGGCCGAAGGCGGTCTGCTCGAGCCGGTGGATGGGACGCGTATCAGTGCCTTCGCCGATCTCATTCCGCAATTCACCGCGCAGGATGCCATCAAGCATGACGGCAATCTCATGGGCGTGCCCTGGAACTGGGGCTCGCTGCCGATCATGTACGATCCGTCTGTCGTGACCGCGCCGCCCGCATCCTGGTTCGATGTGATGAAGCCCGAATACAAGGGCAAGGTGGCGATGGTCGACGATCCCCTGGGCAATCTGCTGGTCTGGGGCCGTCCTGTCACCGGCGCGGAGCAGGGCACGCTGCTCTCGAAGGAGCAGCTCGCCAAGGTCATCGACTTCCTGATCGAGGTGAAGACCAAGCAGGCGCGGGCGTTCTTTGCCAGCTATGGCGACATGGCCGATGCTTTTGCCCGCAACGAAGTGGTCATCACTACCATCGGCTGGGAGGCAGTGGCGGTGTGGGCGAAGGGCAAAGGCAAGACCATCAGCTATTCGATCCCGCAGGAAGGCACGGGCATGTTCATGGACTGCCTCTGCATCCCCAAGGATTGCCCGCATCCCGATCTGGTCTATGGCATGATCAATCACATCCTGTCGCCGGGACCGCAGACCCAATTTGCGACTGAGCAAAGCGCCGGCATCACCAACCTGAAAGCTGTGCCAGCGCTGCCCGAAGAGCTGCGCACCGGCTACAACTACGGGGACATCGACGGGTTCATGAAACTCGCCCGCCTGTTTCCGGTGCCGCCGACCGCGGAAGGCCAATACGCCACCTACGACGACTTCCTCGAGGAGTATGAGCGGCTGAAGCGCGCGTGACCTCCCGCCGGTAGTGCCGCGTTGATCGCAATCGCCGACAGCAGCGAAACCAAGGGCGCATCGGGCAAACCGGTGCGCCTTTCTCGCGAGGTTGAGGGTTCGCTCCCTTGACCAATCTGCGCCGCTGGCTGCCGGTGGCGCCGGCGGCGCTCATCTATCTAGCGGCCTTTGCCTTGCCGGTGCTGTTCTTTTTTGCACTCAGCTTCTGGTCCGCACGGGCCATGCGGATCAGCCGCGACTTCACTTTCGGCAACTATGTCGAGACCTGGCAGAAATACGCCGATGTGATCGGCTCGACTACCGCCATCGCGCTGGCGACCGCGGTCGTGACGACGGTTGTCGCCTTTGCCTTTGCCTATCTGATCCGCTTTCGCGCCGGGCGCTTCGGCCTGCCGCTGCTGTTCATCACCTTGCTGACTCTTTTCGGCGGCTATCTCGTGAAGATATATGCCTGGAAGGCGATCCTCGGCCGCGAAGGGATTCTGAACTCTGCGCTGCAGATGATCGGCCTGATCGATGAGCCGTTGACGATCTTCATCTATAATTCCGGCGCCGTGATCGCGACGCTGACCCATTTCCTTCTGCCGCTGGCGGTGCTGCCGATCTACGGTTCGCTCCGCGCCGTGGAGGATGATCTGATCGAAGCGGCGCGGGATCTTGGCGCGGCGCGGCGCCAAGCGTTTCGCGATGTGGTCCTGCCGCTTTGCCAGCCGGGCATCCTCACGGCGTTCGCCCTCTCTTTCTTAATCGCCGCCGGCGACTATGTGACGCCGCGCTTCGTCGGCGGCACGGGTACGGCGATGATCGGCGATTTCATCGAGCAGCAATTCTCCCTGCGCTTCGACTGGCCGATGGGCAGCGCCATGTCATTCAGCACGCTGGCGGCGTCAGTCCTGGTGATCGTCTTGGTGGGTCTCGTACTGCGCGCCGTGGTCCGGCGATGAACGCACGCATTTCCGTGGCAATCTGGAGTCTGTTTGGCGCTGCTGTGGTCATATTCATGCTGACTCCACTGGTCCTGTTGGTGCTCTTCAGCTTCGGCAGGAATGCGCTGACGGCTTTTCCTATGGGGGGCCTGACGCTCGACTGGTATCGCAAACTGCTGTCGAACGACACCTTTTGGGGCGCGGCGGAGAACAGTGCCATCGTCGCGCTCTGCGTCGGCATATTCTCCACCGCCGTCGGCACGATGGCGGCGCTGGTACTGGCGCGTCTGCCGGGCCGCATCAGCAATCCGCTCCTGTTGCAGCTGGGTGCGCCGGTCATGCTGCCGGCGCTGTTCATCGGCGTCGCCCTGATGTCGACGCTGCGGCTGGCGCTCGATCTCAATCTTGGCCTGCCGACAGTCGTGCTTGGCCATCTGGTGATCACCCAGCCCTTCGTGATCCTCATCGTCCATGCGCGCATGGTCGGTTTCGACCATGCGCTGATCGAAAGCGCCCGGGATCTCGGGGCCTCGCCGCTGCAGGCCTTCTTCACCGTGACGCTGCCAATCGTCCGCGCCACGATCGTCGGCGCCGGCCTCATCGCCGTGGCGGTGTCGCTTGACGATTTCATCATCACCTTCTTCACCATCGGCAGCGGCAATACCATCCCCACCCTGGTCTGGAGCATGGTGCGCACTTCGCTGGATCCTTCGATCAATGCCAGCGCGACGATTCTCATCGCGCTGACCATGGGAATGACGGTGCTGGCCCTCTATTTCAGCCGCTATCGCGGCTGAAGAAGTTTGCAATTGGAGAGACGCGATGAATAGCGAGGACTTCAACGGCAAAGCGATTTTGGTCACCGGCGCCGCGCGGGGCCTGGGATTGAGGATTGCCACGGCCTTTCACAGCCGCGGCGGCCAGGTGATGCTCAACGATCTGGATGCCGGCCGGATCGGGAAGGCCATTGCCAGCCTCGGCGGCGGCGAGCGGCTCGCACCGGTGGCGGCGGATATCTCCACGGCGGCCGGCTGCGAGAGCGCCGTGGACGCAAGCCTGAAGCGTTTCGGGCGCCTTGACGTGGTCGTCAACAACGCCGCCATCAATTGGGAAATGCCGATCGAGGCCCACACCGAAGAGATCTGGGACAAGCATCTGAATACGATCCTGAAGGGCAGCTTCTTCATCACCCGCGCGGCGATATCGGCGCTGAAAAGCAACAAGGGAAACGTCGTGAACATCGCGTCCGAACTCGGGCTGCGCCCGATCATCAACAATGTCGCCTACTGCGCCGCCAAAGGCGGGCTCATTAACATGACGCGCGCGCTCGCCGTCGAGCTGGCGCCGGCGATCCGCGTGAATTGCGTCTGCCCGGGATCGATGGATACGGAGCTGATGCGCGAATGCGCTGATGCCAGCGGCGACGCCAAGGCCTACTATGCCTACTACGAGAAATTCGCCGCCCTGAACCGCATCGGCACGCCGGCGGAGGTGGCGGAAACCGTGTTGTTCGTCGCCTCGGACCGCGCCGCCTTCATGACCGGCTCCATCATCACGGTCGATGGCGGTAGCACAGCGGGCCGCCACAGATAGGCGTAGCGGCCTCAGCGTAACGTTTAGCTGTCCGCGGGCACAGAGGCGGCCGCAGTCGAGCAGTGCTGGAAAACCTCGTAAGCCGCGGCAATACGCGGCGGCAGGCAATCGGGCGCTAGGCTGCGATTCCGTCCCGCCAGTCGCTGGTCTGCTTGCAGGGCGAGCAAACGCGCTCGCCGGGCCAGGCGCTGGTAAAGGATTCCTGGCAGCGCAGGCACTTCCTCCGCTTCGGCTCGTACTTCTTGTCGGATTCCGGCTTCTTGTGGCTGTCGTCGGCCATTTTTCAAATACCTATCATTGCGGCGCTGCCCCCAGCACCGTTGCCATTCACAAATTGTCGCAAACCCGACATAAGTGGGTCCGAATCCACGGCTGTTCAAGGCCTTGGCCCGGGCCCGTTGGGCATATGCGACACCGCGCCGCAGCCTCGACCGCCTACCCTGTGTCTGCTCTTCTTGAGAAGTCCTGCAGCGAGAGCGATCCCGCCACGTGTTAGGTCGACAGGCTACTACGGTGAATTTATAAACAGGGCTGCTGTCCAGTTTCTTGTCAGAAAACGTCACCACGGGACGGATTCAGTAGCATGGCTGTCACAAAGGCATATTGGCAGTTTTGGATCGACCGCGGCGGCACTTTTACCGACATCGTCGCCCGTGCCCCCGATGGGCGCTTACTGACGCATAAGCTCTTATCCGATAACCCGGAGTTGTATCGCGACGCCGCGGTCCAGGGCATCCGCGAGCTGCTGGATTTGCCCGCGGGCGCAGCCATGCCCTCAGCGCATATCTCCTCTGTAAAAATGGGGACCACTGTGGCCACGAATGCGCTGCTGGAGCGCAAGGGTGACCGCACGGTCCTGGTGGTCACCGCCGGCTTCGCCGATGCCCTGCGGATTGCCTATCAGAACCGGCCCCAAATCTTCGCCCGCCATATTCGCCTACCGGAGTTGCTTTATGAGCGGGTGGTGGAGGCCCGGGAGCGCGTCACCGCCGACGGCCAGGTGCTGACGCCGCTGGACCTCGGCCAGCTGCGCACGGACCTGACGGCCGCGTACAGCCTGGGCATCCGCGCCGCCGCAATCCTGTTCATGCACGGCTACCGCTACTGCGAGCACGAGAAGCAGGCGGCCGCCATCGCCCGTGAAATCGGCTTCACCCAGATCTCCGTTAGCCACCAGGTGAGCCCGCTGATGAAGCTGGTGGGCCGCGGGGATACCACGGTGGTCGATGCGTATCTCTCGCCGATCCTGCGCCGCTATGTCGACCAGGTCGCGAGCGAGCTGGGCGATGTGCGGCTGATGTTCATGCAGTCCAATGGCGGCCTCGCCGACGCGCGGCATTTCCAGGGCAAGGACAGCATCCTCTCCGGCCCGGCCGGCGGCGTGGTCGGCGCGGTGGAGACGGCGCGGCGCGCCGGATTCGGCAAGATCATCGGCTTCGACCTGGGCGGCACTTCCACCGCTGTCTCGCACTATGACGGCGAATATGAGCGCGCCTTCGAGACCCGGGTCGCCGGTGTGCGCATGCGAGCGCCGATGATGCAGATCCACACCGTCGCGGCGGGCGGCGGCTCTATCCTGTTCTTTGAGGGTGGCCGTTATCGTGTTGGCCCCGACTCCGCCGGCGCCAATCCCGGCCCGGCCTGTTACCGGCGCGGCGGGCCGCTGACCGTCACTGATTGCAACGACATGCTCGGCCGCATCCAGGCCGATTTCTTCCCCCGCGTCTTCGGTCCCGCGGCCGATCAGCCAATCGATGAGGCTGTGGTGCGAAAGAAGTTCGCGGCGCTGGCGCAGGAGATCAAGGCCGCCACCGGCGACGACCGCAGCCCGGAGCAGGTGGCCGAAGGCTTCCTGCGCATCGCCGTCGCCAACATGGCCAACGCGATCAAGGAGATCTCGATCCAGCGCGGCTACGACGTCACGGAGTATGCGCTCTGCTGTTTCGGCGGCGCGGGCGCACAACATGCCTGCGCCGTCGCCGACCAGCTTGGCATGACCCGCGTGTTCCTGCATCCGCTCGCCGGCGTGCTCTCGGCCTATGGCATGGGTCTTGCGGATATGCGTGTGCTGCGCGAACGCGCCGTGGAAGCGCGGCTGACCGAAGACGGCATCGGCGCGCTGACCGCGGCGCTCGGCGAACTGGAATCCGAAGGCCGGGCGGAGATGTTCCGGCAGGGCATCGATGAATCCCACATCCAAGTCGTTCATCGCGTTCATCTGCGCTATGAGGGTACCGATTCGCCGCTGGTTGTCGCCTTCGGCACACGCGCTGAAATCGTTGCCGGTTTCGAGGCGGCCCATCGCCAGCGCTATGGCTTCGTCGTGCCGGAGAAGGCCAAGATCGTCGAAGCGGTATCGGTCGAAGTGATCGGCAAGACCGAAACTGTGCAAGATCCGGAGCTGGCGGCGGCACCGCGCACACAGCCCTTGCAGCCGAAGGCAACGGTGCCCATGTGGGCGGGCGACGGCGGCCGCGCCGGTCGCCGCGATACGCCGCTCTATGATCGCAGCGATCTCCTGCCGGGCGACGCGATCCCAGGCCCGGCTGTTATCATCGAACCCATCAGCACCATCGTCATCGAACCCGGCTGGCGCGCCGCATTCACTGCGCGCGGCCATCTGCTGCTGGAGCGGGTCGAGGCGGCACATCGCGGCGTTGCGGTGGGCACCGCTGTCGATCCCGTGATGCTGGAGATCTTCAACAATCTGTTCATGTCGATTGCCGAACAGATGGGCTCGACTCTGGAGAACACCAGCCATTCAGTGAACATCAAGGAGCGGCTCGATTTCTCATGTGCCGTGTTCGACCGCGACGGCCAACTCATCGCCAACGCGCCCCATATGCCCGTGCATCTGGGATCGATGGGTGAGAGCGTGCAGACGGTGATCCGCCAGCGCGCCGGCGCCATCAATCCCCGCGACGTGTTCATGCTCAACGCGCCGTACAATGGCGGCACCCATCTGCCGGACGTCACCGTGATTACGCCGGTGTTTGACGAAGATGCAGCGTCGCCCGAGATGTTATTCTGGGTCGCCTCCCGTGGCCATCATGCCGATATCGGCGGCATCACCCCTGGTTCCATGCCGCCGGATTCCCGCACCGTCGACGAAGAAGGCGTGCTGATCGACAATTATCTCCTGGTCGATCGCGGCCGCTTCCGGGAACAGGACACTCTAGATCTACTCGCATCAGGCGCCTATCCCGCCCGAAATCCGCGGCAGAACATCGCCGATCTGCAGGCGCAGATCGCCGCCAATGAGAAAGGCGTGCAGGAACTGCGCCGCATGGTCGCACATTTCGGCCTCGATGTGGTGCGCGCTTACATGGGCCATGTGCAGGACAATGCCGAGGAGCAGGTGCGCCGGGTGCTCGGTGTGCTACGGCCCGGCGCGTTCGCTTATGAGATGGATGACGGTGCTATCATCAAGGTCCGCATCGATATCGACACCAAGGCCCGCAGCGCGGTCATCGACTTCACGGGCACCTCGCCGCAGCAGGGCAGCAACTTCAATGCGCCGGCTGCGGTGACAAAAGCTGCCGTGCTGTATGTCTTCCGCACCCTCGTCGATGACGAGATCCCGATGAATGCCGGATGCCTGAAGCCGCTGCAACTCATCGTGCCCGAAGGCACCATGCTGAATCCGCGCTATCCCGCCGCCGTTGTCGCCGGCAATGTGGAGACGTCGCAATGCATCACCGACGCGCTCTACGGAGCGCTCGGGATCATGGGCGCGTCCCAGGGCACGATGAACAACTTCACCTTCGGCAACGACAAGTATCAGTACTACGAGACGATCTGCGGTGGCTCCGGTGCGGGACCAAGCTTCGATGGCACCGATGCCGTCCACACCCACATGACGAATTCACGCCTCACCGATCCGGAAGTGCTGGAGTGGCGCTTTCCCGTGCTGGTGGAGAGCTTCGCGATCCGGCGCGGCAGCGGCGGCGGCGGGAAGCATCGCGGCGGCGACGGCGCGGTCAGGCGTATCCGGTTCCGCGAACCGATGACCGCCGCGATCCTCTCCGGTCATCGCCGCGTGCCGCCCTATGGGATGGCCGGCGGCGGCGCGGGCGAGATCGGTTACAACTATGTGCTGCGCCGCGACGGCACGCGGATCGATCTCGCGGGAACCGGACGGGTCGAGATGGCCGAAGGCGACGTCTTTGTGATTGAGACGCCCGGCGGCGGCGGATTTGGACGCGCCGGAGAATCGCGGGAAGCGGCGGAGTAGGCCGGGCTAGTCGTCCCGTTCGAGCGCCTGCTGCAATTGCCGCTCCAGCTCGGCGATGCGCGTGCGCAGGCTCTTGCTCTCCTGCTCCCAGCGCCGCTGCGCCTGCTGCAGCCGTTCCTTGGTTTCGCCTTCCCACAGCGACCGCGCCAGGGCGATGCGCTGCTCCACGCCCATGGTCACTTCCATGGGCTCGCCCTGCTTTTGGCTGAGATCGCCCTGGAAGAGCGCATCCAAGTAGGAGGTGGAACGGTGGGCGATGAAATCCTCGGTGGAACTAGCGTCGCCGAAGTTGAGTGCGCGCTTGACGGTTTTGGCGGCGAGCTTGCCGCGGCCCTTTGATAACGATTTGCGCAGGCGCCGCACCGGCGCCTTCTCGTTGTCGCGGTCCTCCGGCTCCAGATGGCTGAAGGCGGAACGCGCACCCTCGGCGGTCAGCATGACGTCGAAGCGGCTCAGCACCTGGGGCACGCCGCCGGGCCCGGCTTCGCTACTGACGATGCTGACGCCGACGGGGACCTGATCGTTGAAGCTGCGGGGCAACAGGATCTCAACGCCGTCGATTTCGCTCCGGGCGATCAGCCAGTTCATGGCCTGATCCTGACTGCCGGCCGTGAGGCCGCAATCCATGGGCAGGCCTTCGATGCGGATGACGAACTCGCCCTCGAGATCGAGATAAGCAAGGGCGGTCCGCAGGTCGAGCGGGATTCTCAGCCCCTGGATTTGCTTTGCTGCAAGCATGAGCGGTGACGGAGCTCCCACGACGATTGTCATTCACCTTGCGGACCCCGGCCGCAAAGCCGGGAATCGTCCGGCGGGCAGCATACCCAGGGGCTGGTTTACTGAGTCTTAAGCAAGGGCAAATCGTTGAAAAACGGCGATGTTTCCGGCCGCTAAGTCCCCGTCCGCACCGTTTCCGACTTGCCGACATGGTCGGCCGTGCCGTGGGGCATGAACAGCTGAGCCGCCTTCTTCATGTCGGCATCGGCCCATCTGCCCTTGGTGGCGATGGCCCAGAGGGCGTAGTTGGGCCGGTCGCGCGCCACCACCACATGGGCGAAGCCGATTTCCCGCAGGGTGACCGCCAGGAGCCTGGCGGTGAAGCCGCTGCGATGGGCCATATGCAGGTTGCCGCGCATCAGCGAGGCGCGGTGGCCGTAGAGCATGTCGAACGGTGAGATTGGCCCCGCCGGCGATACATAGGCGGGCTCGATCAGCTTGTCGTCGGCGACGAGTCTGGCGATGCTCTGCAGGTCGGGGCAGGTGATCAGCGCAAAGCCCTTCGCGGTCAGCACCCGCAGGAATTCCCGCAGCGCCAGCGGTATCTCCTGCACATAGAGATGCTCGATGTTATGGGAGGAATAAATCGCGTCCACGGCGCCGTCGGCGAAGCCCGCCATGTCGGTCATGGTGCCGATCACGTCGGGCTTCACGTTCGGATCGATGTCGAACCGGATCTCCCGCCAATCGCCGTTGCGGAACGGCGCCGGCAACTTGTTCGGCGCGGGCGCGCCGCAGCCGACATGCAGGACGGTCTTCTTGCTGGACTGGGTCAGGGTCAATCCTCGCGCAATTCGAAGTCGTGGGTGATGGCGGCCGTGCGGCCGAGCATCAGGGTGGCCGAGCAATACTTCTCCGCGGAGAGCTGGATCGCCCGCTCGACCTTCCGTGCATCCAACCCCTTTCCGGTTACGATAAAGTGAATATGAATCTTTGTGAACACCTTGGGCTCGGTTTCGGCCCGTTCGGCCTCCAGCTCGGCGACGCAGCCGGTGACCGGGTCGCGGCCCTTCTCCAGGATATGGACGACGTCGAAGGCGGTGCAGCCGCCGGCCCCCATAAGCACAAGCTCCATCGGGCTGATGATCTTGCTGCCGCCGCCGGGCGTCTCGGCGCGGCCCAGGACGATCATATGCCCGCTACCGGATTCACCTGTGAATGTCCGGCCCTCTACCCAGCTGATGCGCGCTTTCATGTTCTCCTCGCGGCATATGACTGCGAAAAGTCTGTCATTGCGGCGGGCCGGCCCGCAATGCCGCCTGTTGCGCCGGGCGGCGCTGCAGCAGGAGAATGGCGGCGGTAACCAGCAGGCTCGCGGCGGCGAGACTGACCGGCAGGCCGTGGGGCGGCAGGATCTCCATGGCCCAGCCGGCCATGACCGGTCCGGCGATGGAGCCAAGGGTATAGAACAGGGTCACGGCCATGATCAGGGTCAGGAGTTCGCCGGGCCGGGCGATGTTGCCGGACAGATACATGGTGACGGTGTAAAGTCCGGTAACCGCGCCACCGAAGACGAAGCCGAACAGCCAGAGCAGCGGCCCGCCGGAGTCCAGCGCGGGCAAAAGGAGCAGGCCGGCGGTTACCAGGCCGATCAGTGCGCGGTGCACGATGTCGTGTTGCCAGCGGTCGCAGAGCCAGCCGATCGCATATTGGCAGGCGACGGCGCCGAAACCGAACAGCGCCATCCACAGCGCCGCCTCGCGCTCGCTGAGGCCAAGCGCGCGGCCATAGATCGGGAACAGGGAGTAGCTGCTGCAGGCGACAATGCCGCAGAGCAGGATCGTCATCAGGGGAAGCGCATATCGCACAACGATTTCCGTTAGTCCGGCCAGGCGAATGGCCGTCATTGTCAGCCTCGGCGCTTTAAGCCCCAGCGTCGGCAAGATCGCCAGAAGCGGCAGCACCGCGGCGATGGCGAAGGGCAGGATGCCATCGCTGCCGGTGAGCGACAGCAGGAATGGCGCTGCCAGCAGGCATCCGCCGAGCACGGTCTCGTAGATCCCGAGAATGCGGCCGCGCTGCAATGCCGGCGTCGCCGCGATGACCAGCGTGTCGCTGACCACCCACCGCAAGGCCGCGCCGGCGCCGTTCAGGAAGTTTGCCGCAAACCAGACGGCGAGGTTGTCAGTCAGCATGAATGCAATCATCGCGGCGCAGCCCATGAACATACCGCAACGGAAAACCGTCAACGCGCCGAACTGCGGGACCAGCCGCGGCGTCAGCGGCAGCAGCAACAGGACGGCGAGCCAGGGCATCATGGCAAACAGGCCGATAGTGCCGGAGCCGATGCCGCGATGGGACAACAGCAGCGATGTCAGCGGCGCCGCCAGCCAGAACTGTACAACAGAACAGCCGATCGCCGCCATCAGCCGCGCCAGACCTGCTTGCGATCCCAGGGCGCGGCGTTCGGCGGCATGCGACTCAGCAGTGAGATTATCGACGGAATGGCCGTTCATGACTGGGCTTTTTCTTCGAACCGCGAAGTCTAGAACGGCCGTCCGCCGGGGACCACTATGGGTTCCTATCTGGTCGACAGGACAGGAACTTTCGCGCAATCTTGCTAAACGGAGTCTATTCGCCGGACGCGTCTTGCTGGGGAGATTGCCGGTATGCCCAACAGACTTGCGGGTTTTGCCGACCACGCGCCGGCGGCGGAGAGTTTCCGCGACGCCATGTTTGCCGGGCTTTCCGGGAGTCCAAAGCGCCTGCCGAGCAAATTCATCTATGACGAGCGCGGTTCGCAGCTTTTCGACGCGATCCTCGACCGGCCCGAATACTACGTGCCGCGGGTGGAGATGGCGCTGCTCCGGGACCATGCTGACGACGTCGCCGGCCTTGCCGGTTTCGGCTGTGCGCTGGTGGATTACGGCAGCGGCTCCATGGCCAAGGCGCGCATCCTGCTGGAGCGGCTGCGCAGCCCCGCCGTTTATGTGCCGGTCGACATCTCCGCCGAACACCTGCTGGCCCACGCAATCGGCGTTGCGGCGGATTTCCCAGCGCTGCCGGTCTATCCCGTCTGCGCCGATTTCCTGCGTAGCTTTCCGCTGCCGGAAATGGCGCTGGCGGCGCATCAGCGGCTGGGCTTCTTTCCTGGCAGCACGATCGGCAACATGACCGGCGACGAGCGGCTGGCGTTTCTGCGGCGCACGGTGCTGCAGCTCGACGGCGGCGGGCTGCTGGCGGGTGTCGATCTGAAGAAGGACCCCGCGATCCTGCGGGCTGCCTACAACGATGCCGCCGGCGCCAGCGCCGCGTTCAACACGAATATCCTGGTCCGCGCCAATCGCGAGCTGAATGCTGATTTCGATTTGCGGAGATTCCGCCACCGCGCCGAGTATAACAGCGCGGCAGGGCGCATGGAGATCGGCATCGAGAGCCTGGCCAATCAGGCGGTGACGATTGCCGGGCGCGCCTTCCGGTTCGGCGCCGGTGAGATCGTCGACACCCAGTGGGCCTACAAATTCACCGTCGAGGAGTTCCGCTCGCTCGGCCAGCAGGCGGGATTCGAGCCGCGGGATGTCTGGATCGATGATCAGCGGCTGTTCTCCATCCATTACCTGCGGGCACCGGCCCGCGGGGCCAGCTGCATCGGCGGCCGCACTCTCTGAGCGATTCTTCACCGCAGCACGCGGCGTAGCCCGTCCATCAGCCGGTCGATATCCTCGGCGTCGTGATAGATGCCGAAGCCGAAGCGCAATCGGTCGCCGCGATGATCGGTGACGATGTCGGCGGCCAGCAGCCGCTTATGCAGATCGCCGGCGTTGGCCGAACGGAAGGTCAGGAAATTGCCGCGGTCGCGATTCTCGATCGGCACCACAAGATGACCGGGATTCAGTAGAGGTGAGTTCGTCGCCGCGAGTTCGCGCGCGAATGACGCCTGCAGCCGGTGGGCGTGGCGGTGGATCTCCGCGATATCCAGCCGCAGCTTCGATAGCAGGCCCATCACCGCGTTCAGGCGATAGAGCCCAACGGGATCGAAGGTGGCGCCGAGGAAGCGCGAGCCGTCGCCGCCATAGCCGACAGAGCCGCCGGCGGTTTCAAGCGCGCCGAAGCCGGCAAACCAGCCGGTGTCCCGCGGCCGCGCGCCATAGCCTGGCGGCACATGCAGGAAACAGACGCCTTCGCCGGCCATGGCATATTTGTAGCCGCCGGCCATGTAAAACGCGCGGGACTGAATCTTCTGGAGATCTGCAGGGAGCGCACAGAAGCCGTGATAGCCGTCGATGACCATAATCGTCTGATCGTTGGGGACGGCATCGACCAGCGGCGCGAGGTCGCGGATCGCATAGCCGGAATTGTAGAACACCTGGCTGAAATAGATCAGGTCATGGCCGCCGCGGCGGATCTCCGCGGCGAAGCGCGCGGCGAAGTCGGTGAAGGGCTCGGTGGCCACCCGCGTGATTTGGGCGAGGCCTTCCTCCTCCAGCCGCGCCGCCTGCCGGGTGAAGCTGTGAAACTCGCTGTCGGTCGCAAGAATGCGCAACCGCCGGTCGGCGGGGAACAGCGACAGCAACCGCATGAGAAAGCCGTGGGTGTTCGGCCCGAAGGCGATACCCGCGGGATCGCTGAGATTGAGCAGCCGCGCGATATGGGTCTGCGCCGCCGGCAACACCTCGCCGAAAATCTTCTCCCACTTCCGGTCCGCCAGCAGCGCCGCGTCTTCCCAACAGCGCTGCTGCGCTTCGAAGGTCACATCGGGCCAGAGATGATGGCTGTGGGCGGCAAAATGCATCCGCCCGGGTGCGGCGGCGAAGAAGCGCTGGAAATGCGCTTTGTGGTTCACGCGCCGCTCTCGTCGGCATAGCGATAGCCCATGGCGCGCATCAGTTCCGGCGGCAGCGCCGGCAGGCGCGAGCGCGGGATCAGGAAGGTGGAGAGCGCAAAGAGATCGCGGAAGGCCCGGTGGCTCTCGGCGGTCTGCCGCAGATAATCATGGCCCGAGGAACCGCCGGTGCCGACCTTGAGGCCGATCATGCGCTGAACCATCAGGGTATGGCGGTAGCGCCAGGTCGTCAGATTCTCGTCCACATCCATCAGCAGGCTGAGCAGGCGGAAGGGCAGCTGCAATACCGGCTCATCGCGGTAGAGATTGATGAACAGGGCGGCTTGCAGCGCCCGCGAGGACATGCGCCAGATGCCGTCATCCACCAGCTTCTTGTGGGCGGCTTCATCGAACAGACCGACAAAACGCTCCCGCGCCGCCGCGAGCGTCGCCAGTTCGCCCTGCTTCTCCGCCTCGCTCAGATGGGGATTGGCGCGCAGCAGCGCCGCGTCGCTCTCCAACATTTCCTCGATCGTGCGGCGATAGGCATCGCGGAACTTGTAGCTGCCGCGGTCGATGAAGGGCGTGCGCTCCAGCCATTGCGCCACTTGGTCGCTGATCGACGGCGCCGCCTGCGCGGTTTCCAGCCGTTCGCGGTCACCGGCCGTGAGATAAGCTTCCGGCCGGCGCCCGGCCAGCGCGATGCGGTCCCGGGCGCGCAGGCCGAGCTTCGCCTCGATCAGCCGGAATTGCAGGCTCTGCGACCCTGACGCCGGCACCAGCAAGTCGCGGAAATCCATGAAATCCAGCGGCGTCATGGTCTCGAGCACGGAGAGCTGCTGGACGATCAACCGTTCGATCTCGACGATCCGCAGCAGCGCATGGACGACGCTGCCGAGCGCGCGGTCGTCCACCTTCGGCCCGGCGAACAGGCGCTGCACATGATCCAGCTCGAACAGGATCTGCTTGAACCACAGCTCATAGGCCTGGTGCACGATGATGAACAGCAGCTCGTCATGGGCGGGCCGGCCTTGCTTGTCGCTTTCCGGCCGCTGACAGGCCAGCAGCTTGTCGAGCATGAGATAGTCAGGATAGGAAACCGGCGCTCTCTGGGTCATCGTCTGTCCCCGCGGATTCTTCGGCGCGAAGCATCGGCGACCATATCAATCGCAACCGCGTGCCCGCCAGTGCCCTCGTCATCCCGGCCTGCGGCCGGTAGAGTGGTGAAATCGTATAGGGGATTGCATACATGACCGAGCTTATCGTTCTGCCGGCGCGCACGGGCACGGCTCTGCGCCTGGCGCAGGGCCAGCGGCTGAAGATCGTCAATACCCACGGCACGCAAGTGGTGGATTGCTGGGCGCTGATTCCCGGCGACCCCCAGGAGCATATGTCCATGCCCCATTCGCGGAATGCCTGGTACCGGCTGGTGCCAAGGCCGGGCGACCCCCTGGTCACCAACCGGCGCCGGACGATCCTCCGGCTTGAGGAAGACACATCGCCGGGCGTTCACGACACGCTGATCCCCTGCTGCGATCTGGAGCGATATCATCAGCTTGGCGTCCAAGGCCATCACGAGAGCTGCGCGGAGAACTTCGCCAAGGCGGTGCGGCCGCTCGGCGTCGCGATGTTGCCGCCGCCGCCGCTTAACCTGTTCATGAACGTGCCGATCAAGGCCAATGGCGCGCTGGCGGTGGCGGCGCCGGAGAGCAAACCGGGCGATCACGTGGTGCTGAAGGCGGAGCTTGATTGCATCATCGCGCTCTCCGCCTGCCCGCACGATATCTTTCCCGTTAATGGTGCCGATAGCACGCCGCGCGATGTCGCTTATGCCGTGATGGATGAGTAAGGGCGCTCTTCCGGCATGATTGAAGCGGTCGCGAGTATTCTCGGCGCCTACGCGCTGCCGCTGTGGATCTTCGCGGCCGTCGTGGTGTTTGCCGCGGGGTTCCTGCGCGGGTTCACCGGTTTCGGCTTCGGCCTGTCGGCGGTTCCGGCGCTGACGCTGTTCCTGGAGCCGCAGGATATCGTGCCCGCGGTGGTCATCATCGCCGGTGTGGTCGGCCTGCAACTGCTGCGCGGGGTGTGGAGCAAGGCGGATTGGCCGTCGGTCAAGCTGCTGACCGCCGGCGCAGTAATCGGGACGCCGTTCGGCACCTGGGTGCTGGCATCGGTCTCGGCCGATCTGATGCGGGCGATCATCGGCTCGATCTGCATCGCCGCGGTGCTGCTGCTCTGGCGCGGCTTCAAGCTGCATAGCGTGCCGGGCCACGGCGCGCGGGTCGGCATCGGCGTCGTTTCCGGCCTGATCAATGGCGCCACGGCCATGGGCGGGCCGCCTGTCATCATCTTCTTCCTGGCGCTGCCCAGCGGCGTGGCGGTGGGCCGTGCGTCGCTGCTGGTGTTCTTCTTCTTCACCTCGATCATCAGCATCGTGGTGCAGGCGGGCGCGGGCCTGTTGAGTCTGCGCGTGCTGGTGCTGACGCTGTTGATGATGCCGGTCATGGCCCTGGGCAACGGGCTGGGCGACCATTGGTTTGGCAAGGCCACCGACAAGCACTACCGGCAGGTGGCGTTGGCATTCCTGCTGGCAATTGCGATGGCCGCCGTGGCGCGCGCATTGGTAGGATTGCACAGCTGACATCATCGGTCCGCCACCTCCGGCGGCCAGACGATCGTGAAACGCTCGAACACGGTTTCCATGCGGTCATGGAAGTGGAAGCCCTCGCGCACGGCTTGGCGCGCGAAGAAGTCGCGGTGCATGCGCAGCCAGTCGTCGCGCGTGCGGTCGCCTTCGCCCTCGTCCCAGGCGAACGCGTCGTCCACCTCGATCAGGGGCTTCACGGCGACATCGGTGGTGTGCCAGATGCAGCACGGCGCGCCGCTGCCGTCGATGACAACTACATGGCCGCCCACCGCCGGCATCGGCTCGCCATCGGGGCCGAAGTCGCGGGCAAGGCCGGCGGTGGCGCGCTTCGGGCCGTTGATGACGAGGTCAGCCAACTCGTCGGCCATTTCCGGGCTGTCGCCGAAGGCCATCACGTCGTAGCGGTCATGGCCAATCCCGGCGGCGGCTTTGAAAGCGGCCCAGAAGGCCTTCACCTGCGGCGTCTTCTCGCTCATGTCACAACTCCAGCAGGCGGCGGGTGTGGGCCGCGATGACAAGCTCTTCGTCGGTCGGCAGGACCCAGGCGGCGGTGCGGCTGGTTTTCGTGGTGATCAGCTGATCGCCGGAATCGTTGGCGGCGGCGTCGAGTTCGATGCCGAGCCAGGTCGCATCGCGGCAGACGGCGGCGCGCACGGGGGCCGCGTTCTCGCCGATGCCGCCGGTGAAGACCAGGGCATCGAGCCCGCCCAACGCGGCGGCGAGGGAGCCGAGTTCGCGGCCGATGCGGTAGCAGTATTGCGCTACGGCTTCCCGCGCAGCCGGTTCCGGGCTCGCCAGCAGCGTGCGCATGTCCGGGCTAAGGCCTGACAAACCCAGCAGGCCGGATCTGTTATAGAGCAGGTCTTCCAGCTCCTTCAGGCCATAACCTTCGGTCCGCATGAGGTGGAGGATGACGCCGGGATCGAGCGCGCCGATGCGGGTCGCCATGATCAGGCCGTCGAGGGTCGAGAAGCCCATGGTGGTGGCGATGGAGCGGCCGCCGCTGATCGCACACATCGAGGCGCCGTTGCCGAGATGGGAGATGACAAGCTTTTGCGGCAGCGCGCCGCCGCTCAGGTCCCGCAAGCGCTGCGTCACATACTCATAGGAAAGGCCGTGAAAGCCGTAGCGCTGCAGGCCTTTCGCCGCGAGATCGCGGGGCAATGCGAGGCGGCGGGCCTCCGGCGGCTGGGTGGCGTGGAAAGCGGTGTCGAAGCAGGCGACCTGGGGCAGGTCCGGCATCTGCGCCGCCAGCGCGCGGATCGCCGCGACATTGTGCGGCTGATGATGGGGCGCCAGCGGCTCCAGCGCCGCAAGCTGCGCGACGGCATCCGGCGTCAGGCGGCAATGTCCGGTGAAAGCCGTGCCGCCATGGACGACGCGGTGGCCGGCGCCGGCGAGGCTGGTACCGTGACCGGATCGTTTCAGCCAATCGAGCAAGGTGGCGATGGCAGCGCGGTGGTCGCCGATGGCGCCGGTGGTGGCGAGGTCGAGGGTTTCTCCCTGGGCATCCTTCGCCTCCAGGCGCGGCGTGGTGCCGATGCCGGCGATCTGGCCGCGGAGCTGGAGCGTCAGCGCGTCGCCGGTGATTTCATACACCGCGAATTTGAGGCTCGAGGAACCGGCGTTGAGGGTGAGGAGGCGGGAGGTCATGTATTCAAATTTGCGGCTTGATGTGGATCAAATTCCTATGTCTGGACCAACAAAAAATGGCGGCCCTTCGTGCCGCAGCCCCCTCCCCCCGCAGCATCGGTCTTGAAGGCATCACAAAGCGTTCCCTCCCCCGCGGAGCGGGGGAGGGAAGGGAGCGGGCATTGGGCGCCGCTGAAGGAAACATTCGCAATAGTCAGCGCCATCGATTGGCTCCGATTCCACCTCATCCTCACGCCACCGTGTAGTCCTTGTACTTCGCCAGCGACCGCACCGGCTTCTTCAGGGCATCGCGGCGGAAGGGGTCGCCGAGTTCCTGGGTGACCATGATCTCGATGATCGTCGGCTTGTTCGACGCGATGGCGGCGGCGACCGCATCGCCGATGCTGCCGGGCTTGTCCACCTTGATGCCGTCGGCGCCCATGGATTTGGCGATGGCGGCGAAGGAGGGGTTCTTCAAGTTGGTGCCGACATAGCGGTCAGCGTAGAAGTCGATCTGGTTCTTCTTCTCCGCCCCCCACTGGCCGTTGTTGAAGACCACGGCGATGGCCGGGATATCCTCGCGCACGCAGGTCAGAGTCTCCTGCAGGCTCATGCCCCAGGCGCCGTCGCCGACATAGGCGATGGCCGGCCGGTCGGGTGCTGCCACCTTGGCGCCGATGGCGGTGGGATAGGCATAGCCGCAATTGCCGAAGCTCATGGCGGCGAAGAAGGAGCGCGGCTTGTCGAAGCGCAGATAGCTGTTGGACACCGAGCAGATGTTGCCGATGTCGGTGGTGACCATGGCGTTCTTGGGCAGGGCCTTCTCCAGCTCGCGCAGCGCGCGCCGCGGCGCCACCGGCGTGCCGTCGGCCTGACCCCATTTGTTGAGCTCGTCTTCCCACTCGGCTTTCTGTTTCTTCACCTCGGCGAGGCGCTGATCCTTGTTGCCGTGGGCCTCGATCTTCATGTTGCCGTGCTGCAGCCGGTGCAGCATCTCCGCCGCCGCCGGTTTCGCGTCACCGCAGACGCCGACGGTCATCGGCTTCACCAGGCCGAGCACGCGGTGGTTGGAATCCACCTGGATCAGCTTGGCGTTCTTCGGCCAGTAGTCGATGCCGTGCTGGGGCAGGGTGCCGAACGGCCCGAGGCGCGAGCCCAGCGCCAGCACCACGTCGGCCTGGGCAATCAGCTTCATCGCCGCCTTGGAGCCCTGATAGCCCAGCGGCCCGCACATCAGCGGATGGCCCGCGGGGAAGGCGTCGTTATGCAGATAGCTGGTGACGACAGGCGCCTGCAGATATTCCGCCAGCGCCACCGCTTCGGCCTGGCCGTCGGACATGATGACGCCGCCGCCCGCCAGGATGACCGGGAACTTCGCCGAGGCCAGCAGCTTCGCCGCATCATCGAGGCTTTTGCCGCCGCCGGCGGCGCGCTCGATCTTGATCGGCGCGGGGATGCTCACGTCGATATCGCCGTAGAAGACGTCGCGCGGGATGTTGAGCTGGGTCGGCCCGCGCTCGGTCAGCGCCAGGTCGAAGCATCGCGAGGTCAGCTCGGCCATGCGGTCGGCGCGGCTGACATGGGCCTGGTACTTGGTGATCTTGGAGAAGATCGGCAGCTGTTCGGTCTCCTGGAAGCCGCCGAGGCCCAGGGTGTTGGAGCCCGTCTCCGGCGTGATCACCACCACGGGCGAATGGGCCCAATAGGCGGCGGCGACGGCGGTGACGAAGTTGGTGATGCCCGGGCCGTTCTGGGCGATGCAGACGCCCTGCTTGTTCAGCACCCGCGAATAGCCGTCGGCCATATGCCCGGCACCCTGCTCATGGGCGACGGAGATGAAGCGGATGCCGGCGGGCTCGAACAGATCGAGCGCGTCCATGTAGGCCGAGCCGACGATGCCGAACACATGCTTGACGCCATGGGCGACGAGCGTTTCGACGAAGGCTTCGGAAGGCGTCATGCGGGTCATCAGGGGATCCTTGTGCTGGGAGATTTTCGCAGGGCGGAAACGGAGCGGCGATACGGAACGGCAGCATCGCCCATCTGTGCTGGAGATAGCAAAGGGCGCGTTTCCTGGTGAAGTGCCAGGAGGGGCCATTGCGGGGAGCCAGGAGGCGCCGGATCGCGGCGAGAATCCCGGCCATGAGCAAGGGTTGTTTTGCAAATGGGTGCGGCGCATCTCTTTGCCGCTGCAGGGAAAGATTGCCGGCATTTTGAATTTTGCGAAAACAACCCTGGCGCGGCGGGCGAAATGTCCAGATCTGTATGCAATATGACAAATTATGCGTATCCACGGCAATGGCCCGACGTTCCGTTGGGTCTAAAGTAAGGCTAATAAATTGGCGTATGATCGCTGCCGATTTCGCTCGACAGCTACCCCAGTGTACGCTACAATTACGTATAATACAACAATCAGGAATCCAGCCGATGGCTCAGGACGGCGTCCCGCCGGTGGAAACGATACCGCCTGTTTGCGGCGCGAGGCTGCGGGGTGGCGGTCTATGCGAGGCGCGGCCGCCGCAGGGCAAGCGCCGCTGCCGCTGCCATGGCGGCGCCCGTGGCAGCGGTGCGCCGAAAGGCAACCGGAATGCGCTGAAGCATGGCGCCTATACGGCGGCGAGCCGCGCGCACCTCAAGGCGATCCGAGACTATGCGCGGGCGAGCAAGACGCTGATGGACGCGGTCGATGCGGGCGTGCGGTCCGCGGCGCTGCTCCGCCGCCACGCCGCCATCGAGAGCATCGCGGACCGGCTGGCGACAACGGACCGGCGATTGTTGGGGGAGTAGATCAATTCAGCCCGCTGCCGTCTCTTTTTCGAAAGCATCAATTCACCGACATGTGGATTGAAGACTCGCCTTTGACAGCTTCCGCGCGTCCGGCATAATTCGCGGCACGGTCGTGCCGGCGACCGACGGTCCGCGTGAAGGGTTGAACCCGCCGCCAGGTTGCAGTCGATGATCCCTTCTTTCTTGCCCGTGAGCAGCGGACGCCGGGCGCATAGGAAGAAGGTGTTCCATGTTCAAGGCTCTCCCGCCGCAACCCCATCTCGACTGGCTCAAGAAAACCGCGAAGGAGCGGCTGCAGGAACTGCGCGGCGGCGATCCTGAAACCAAATTGCACCAGGCGCAGCTCGCTATCGCCCAGGAGTACGGCTTCAAGAGTTGGCGCGCGCTCAAGGCCCATGTCGACGCCACGAGCGTCGACGGGCAGATCGTGGCTGCTGCGGAAACTGGCGAAGCTGCGGCGCTCGATCGTTTGCTGTCCGAGAATCCGGCGAAGATTGCCGTCACCGGCAGCCAGTGGAACCGGCCCCTGCTGCATATCGCGGCGGACCACGGTCACGACGACTGCGTGCGCGTGCTGTTGGAGCGCGGCGCGGATGTGAAACAGCGCGACAAGCTCGATAATGCCACGGCGCTGCATTGGGCGGCGGAGGGAGGTCATCTCGACATCGTCCGGCGTCTCGTCGCGGCCGGCGCCGACATCAATGCCGAAGGCGATGCGCATGAGCTGACGGCCATCGATTGGGCCACCTGCTTTCGCGATCTCCATGCCGATGTCGCCGAATTTCTGCTGGCCCACGGTGCTCGGCCGACCATCTTTACAGCCATTGCCCTCGGTCGAAGTGACTTGGTTCGTGAGCTTGTGGCGGCGGAACCTTCGTTGATCTCCCGGCAGATGAGCCGCTTCGAGCACCGGCGCATGCCGCTGCATTTCGCCGTGTTGAAGAACCGCGTGGATATGGTTGAGCTATTGCTGTCCCTTGGCGCCGATCCCCGGGCCAAGGACGATCGCGGTCAGACGCCGCTGAACGGCGCCACCTCGAAGACCGATAAGCGCATCACCGAACGGCTGATCGCTGCCGGCGCCAGCGCCGGGGAGCAGACGGCCTGCCGCTTCGAAGCCGCCGTGCCGATTCTGAATGTGCGGAACGTGCCCGCCTCCATCGCCTACTACATCGACAAGCTGGGATTCACGAAGGAATGGGATTGGGGCAGCCCGCCGAGCTTCGCCTGCGTCTTCCGCGATGCCGTGCGCATCTTCCTCTGCGAGGGCGGCCAGGGCGGGCCGGGCACCTGGATATCCATCGCGGTGCAGGATGTCGACGCGCTCCATGAGGACTACCGGCGGCGGGGCGCGAAGATCCGTCAGGCGCCGGCCAACTTCCCCTGGGGCATGCGGGAAATGAATGTGGAGGATCCGGACGGCCACCGCTTTCGCATGGTCGGCGAAGCGACCGGCCCGGATGACGGCGTCGAGCTCGACGAGTCGCCCTAGAAGTAGCCGACGAGGCGGCCGAGCACGAGCACGGAGAGCCAAACGCCGAACGAAACCGCCCCGAGCAGGCGCTGCAGCGGCGCTGGCGGCGCGCCGGCATCCGCCGCAGACCATCCGGCCCGCCGCGCCGCCAGGCGATAGGCGGCGATGTTGAGAAGGCCGAGAACCAGCATCGCCATCTTGGCCTGGAAGAAGGACGAGGCGGCGTACTCCGTCGCCTTGACGATGAAGAGCAGGCTGCCGCACAGGGCGGCCAGCGCCAAGCCGGCGGCGGCGACCGGGACCAACAGCTGGGCCAGCGCCTCCAGCGGCACGCGGGGCCAGCCGCTCATGAGCCTGAGATCGAAGCCGGCAATGGCGCCGAACAGCAGGGCGATGCCCGCGATGTGGCCGGCATTCACCAGGGGATAGACCCATTTCGAGCCGCGCAGGCCGACGGCCAGGGCGGAGCCTTCGAAGCCGGCCAGGAGCTCCGTCAGCATGGCTGGGCTGCCTAGGCCAGCGCGCCCCGCCTCAGGACTCCCGGTCGGGGTAGAGGTTGTAGTCCTTCCCCGCGATGATCAGCCGCTCCGCCTTCATCAGCTTCTCGTCGGGGTCGATCGAGCGATGGCCATGGACGGTGACCTCCGTGCCCATCGCCAAGAGGCCCTCGGTCAGGCCGGCGCGTTCGTTGCGCCAGGGCTGGCCGATCTCCACCAGCCAGGCCTCGCCATTGGCGTCGAGGCTCAGCTCGCCATGGGGATTGCCCAGCTTCACGCCGGTCACCTTCCCGGTCAGCTCAAATTCCTCGTCGGTCGCCCAGCCCCAGCCGTGATGGGCCCGCAGCGGGAGAGGCAGAATCGCACCAGCGATCGCAATGGCGATGCCGTAGCCCGATTGCATCAGAAATAAGCGCCTAGTCATGCTCACCTCCACTTCAGCTTGCCTGTCATTAGATAGGGTGGCGGTGGAAATGTGGAAGGAGGAAATCGCGGGCAGGGGTGGCCAAAAGCCCGTGGCGCACCCAAATCACGGGAAAGGTCCTTTCATCTTAGGGAGCGGCTCATGACCTCACAAAGACTTGAGTACCGGCGCCGGCTGTACCTCGCTCTTGCCGCGTTGATCCTGGTTGTGGGCGCCGCATCGGCCGTGCGGGCGCAGGAACCTGCCGGCAGCGCTCTGGTCGAGGCGCTGCGGGACGGCGGCTACAACATCTATTTCCGCCATACCGCAACCAACTGGGACCAGGACGATCATGTCGAAGCGGCTGACGATTGGCGCAGCTGCGATCCCCAGCGGATGCGCCAGCTTTCGCCGGAGGGACGCGACATCGCGCGGCGCATTGGGGCGGCAATGACAACATTGCGCATTCCCGTGGCGATGGTGCTCTCCAGCGAATATTGCCGGGCCGCAGAGACCGCGCAGCTGCTGAATCTCGGACCGGTGACCCAGACATCCGATATCGTCAACCTGCGAAGCGCGGAGTTCGCCGGCGGCAATGATGCGGCGGTGCGGCGTGCGCAGAATGTGCTCTCGCAGGCGCCCGCCGCCGGAAGCAACACGGTGATCGTCGGCCATGGCAACTTGATGAGTTCGGCGACCGGTGTCTATGCCGGCGAAGGCGGCAGCGCCGTCTATCGTCCCACGTTGGGGAGCGACCGGGGCTTCGAGTTGGTTGCCAAGCTTTCTGCCGAGGATTGGGAGAAGCTTGCCGCAAGCCTTGCCGGTGCGGATTGACGGGCGCGGTTCGCTGCGGTCACAGGCGCTTGGTCAGCAGGACCCAGCCGCTGACGTCGTTGAGCCAATCCTCCTTGACCGCCGGCCGCGTCGCGCGCGGGCGGTAGCTGCAGCGCTCGTAGAGCCGCCTTGCGCCCCGATTGGAGTCGGCGACCATGACGCTGAGGCCGCGCTTGCAGAGGCTGCGGGCGGTGTCGTCGGCCAAGCCCAACAGTTTTGTGCCGAGGCCATGGCCGCGGAACTGGGGCATCACCGCCAGCACATTCACATACCAGGTGCCTGGGGCGAGGTTCTCCAGCTCCTGCATCGGCACGAACATGGCGGGCATGCCGGCGGCGATGGGCTTCGGCTTGTCGGGGATTTCATAGCCGATCAGGCAGCCGGCGCGGCCGCCGTCATGGTCGATCATGACCGCGTTGCGATAGGAGAAGCTGCCCTCGTCGCGCGCGGTGCGGCGGCGGCCGACATCCCAGGCGGTCTCGCCGGCCGCTGCCATCTTGCCCCAGAGATGGAGCGGCAAACCCTCGCCGGCATGGTTGACCAGCTGGCGGGAATGGGCGCGTCCTCGATGACGGCGGGGCGGAAGGGCGGCGAAGGGTTTTCCATTGCAGTTTCGAACCCGGATAACTGCGTGCGCGCATATCATAAGACATCATTTCATGGGGTCCATGAACCCATGCATGCAACACGTGGCGGAACAAAAAAGCCGGCAGGCGACAGGGAGCCGAGGCTGTTGTAGTTTCCGCCGTTCATGACGGCACCAGTCTCTTCCCCGGCACAACATGCTCTATCCGACCGCCGCGCCCTCTGGGCGCTGCTGGCCGGCAACTTCGTCATCGGCACGGGCGTGCTGCTGCCGGCGGGGATGATGAACGATCTCGTACGCGAACTCGGCGTGTCGGTATCGAAGGGCGGCAGCCTGATCTGGGCCGGCGCCATCGTCATCGGCGTCGGCGCGCCGCTGATCGCCGCGGTGACCAGTGCGGTGGACCGGCGACTGCTATTGGCTGGCTCGCTACTGCTGTATGTTGCCGGACACGCGCTTTCGGCGCTGAGCCTGAATTTCGAGATGCTGCTGGCGGTGCGGGTGGTGACGATACTCTCCGCCGGCGTGTTCACGCCTCAGGCCGCGGCCACGGTGGGGTTGTTGCTGCCGCCGGAGCGGCGCGGGGCCGGGATCACCTTCATCTTCCTCGGCTGGTCGATCGCCACGGTGCTGGGCATGCCCATGGGCAGCCTGATCGGCTCCACGCTTGGCTGGCGGGCAGCCTATGGAGTTCTCGCCGTGCTGGCGCTGATCGCGGCGGCGGGCGTGTGGTGGGGCGTACCCCGTGGCCTCCGGGTGCAACGGCTGTCGCTGGCGTCCTGGCGCGACGTGTTCCTCAGCCCGGTCCTGGTGCTGGTGCTACTGGTCACGGTGGGCAGCCTTTCCGGGCAGTTCGCCCTGTTCACCTATATCGCGCCTGTGCTGAAGGAGTCGCTGGCGGCGGCGCCCGCAACGATTGCACTGCTGCTGGCCTGGTCCGGTTTCTGGGGCGTGACCGGCAACAGCCTGGCGGCGCGTGTCAGCGGCCGGCTGGGCGTGGCCGGCGCGATCCTGGTGTTCATGCTGTGCATGGCCACGGGGTTGGCGCTGTGGCCGCTGGGCCATGGATCGCTGGCGCTGACCATGCTGGCCATGGCGGTTTGGGGCTTCGGCACCTTCGCCGGCAACTCGCTGCAGCAGGCGCGGCTGATGGGCATCGCGCCGCCGCTGGCCTCGGCCTCCATCGCGCTCAACACTTCCGGCATCTATGTCGGGCAAGCGGTGGGGGCGGCGCTGGGCGGGCTGCTGGTGAGCGCCGGGCGGCTGGACCTGCTGTCCTGGGCCGGCGTGGTGTTCATGCTGGCGGCCATCGCCTGCTCGGTGGCGGCGGCGCGGCTGACGGGGCGCTGACCTGCCGGACCGGAACTCAGCGCGCGACGATGGCGACGGCGGCGCCGGCCATCACGGTGCCGGTGGTGCGGTTCACGGCGCGCATGGTGCGCGGGCTGGCGATCAGCCGGCGGGCGCTGGCGGCGGCGAGCGCATAGGCCGACAACACAGCGCTGAGGATCACCACGATCAGCAGTGCGATCTCGACAAAGCCGATAATGCTGAGATTCTCCAGGTCGATCACCAGCGGCAACAGAGCCAGGAAGAACACGATCACCTTCGGATTGCCCAGGGTGACGGCGAGGCCGCCGAGGAACAGCCGTCCCGCGCCGTCGCTTCGCCGATCAAGTCCGACCTCGGCCTGTTGCTCCGGAGCGGTCCACAGCTTCCAGGCCAGATAGAGCAAATAGGCGGCGCCGGCATACTTGATGGCCATGAACAGCAGGGCGAAGGTCTGCGCCAGCAGGGCCAGTCCGGCGGCGGCGATGGTGAACCAGAAGAGATCGCCGACCACGAACCCGGCGATGAAGGCGGGCACGCCCCGCAGCCCGCGGCCGAGCACGCGGGCCAAAATGGCGGCAATACCCGGGCCGGGGGAGGCGGTGGCGACAGCATAGGCGGCGCAGAAGGCGAACAAACCGGCGGAACCCATCGATGTCTTCCCCGTTAGCATCCAAGTCAGAAAACTGGTGCGGAGTGATGCCGCGCCCGGTCCGCCCTGTCCAGCCCCTCTATACAGAAACGATACAACGGGCCGTAAATTTGTCATGGAGAACCGGCGGTGCTGTCGGGCAGTATCGGCGTGTGCGGCCAGGAAGTCTGGAAAAATCGGGAGATTGAAATGAAACGCAAGACGATCGCGTGGATCGCGGCCGTTTCGGCACTGACACTCATGGCATCGGCGCCGGTCTTCGCCAAAGGCGAAGGCGCCCGCAGTCACGCCAGGAGCTCGGTGTCCGATGCGACCGGCACGGCTGCAGCCAAAGCCAAGGCATCGTGCAAGGGCGCCTGCTCGACGTCGGTGCGCACCTCGGCGGAAGTCACGACGACGGGCACGAATACGAACGCCAATGGCGTCAGCGTCAGCACGACGACAGGCGGTACCAGCGGCAAGTCGACGTCGTCGGGAACTGTCTCCAACAGCGTCTCCGGCAACAGCACAACCACCGGCATCCCGTAGATCGGACGTTTGCGGCAATCATCGTTTCGTCTGGCGGCCGATGATCTCGCCCAGCAGCTTCAGGCCGGGCTCGATGCGGTCGACCGGGATCGACGAGAAGCCGAGGCGGAAATAGTTGCGCGGCAGGCCGTCGATCAGGTTGCCGGCGCGAGGCGCTTTCTTGCCCTTTGCCACCGGCTGCCAGGTCGTGCCCAAGAAATGCACGTCGCCGGGCTCGATCAGGATGCCTTCGATGGCGGCGAGGCGCTCGGTTTCGCGGGCGTCCAGCGACTTCGGCCCCTCGATCCAGTAGGCGGTGCCGCCAATCGACGGCCAGACCTTGCATTGCGGCAGATGCCGGGCGAGCGCGTCGCGCATCACCTGCCAGCGCTCGCGATAGGCGTGCGACAGCCGCCGCATCAGCGAATCGTGATTGCCGCGGGCCAGGAACAGCGCGACGGTGCGCTGATTGTTGGCGGGCGGGTGACGCAACATCAGGCGCCGTAGCGCCCGCGCTTCGCGGATCAGGTCGCGGGGACCGACCATGTAGCCCATGCGCAGGCCCGGGGCGAGCGTCTTTGACAGGCTGGCAAGGAAGATCACCCGGCCGCTATCGTCGAGCGATTTCAGTGCCGGGTGCGGCGGGCCCACATGATTGATCTCGCTTTCATAGTCGTCCTCGATGAGGACGAAATCCTCGGCCTTGGCGCGGGCCAGCAGGGCTTCGCGGCGCTCCAGCGGCATATTGACGGTGGTCGGGAACTGATGGCTGGGCGTGACATGCACGTAGTCGCAGCCTTTGAGTTCCGGGCCGATCACAATGCCGTTAGTGTCCAGCGGCAGCGGCCGCAACTTGGAGGTGCGCAGCGCGAATATGTTCCGGGCATCGGCATAGCCCGGCTCCTCGATGCCGACCGTTGTCTCGCCGTTCACCAGCAGCGCCGCCAGCAGATAGAGCGCATGCTGGGCGCCGACGGTGACCAGGATCTCATTGGGCGCCACGCGCACGCCGCGCCGAGGCAGCAGACGGGTGCGGATCTGCTCCACCAGCAGGGAATCGTCGAGGGTGAAATGATCGGTGCACCAGTCGCGCACCGCGTCGACACTGAGCGCCTGGCGCGAACATTCGCGCCATTCGCTGAGCGGGAACAGCGCCGGGTCCACCTGGCCATAGATGAAGGGATAGCGGAAAGTCTGCCAATCACGGGGTTTCACGACGTTCCGCTGCCCGGTGGGCGTCACCTTGAAGCGGTGCCGCCAGTCCGGTCCGGCATCGTTGGCAGCGGGCTCCGAAGACACCGCACGGACGGAAGCGCGCCCGCCCGGGACGCTGCCGGTCAGGATCTCGCCATTGACGAAGTAGCCGCGCCGTTCATGGGCAACCAGGAAGCCCTCAGCCACCAGATCCTGGTAGGCCAGGGCGACGGTGTTGCGGGCGACCTCAAGCGTTTCGGCCAGCTTGCGGCTCGAGGGCAGCGGGCTGCCGGCGGGGATTTGCCCTTGCAAGATCGCGGATACCAGCATCTCCCGCAGTTGCATCTGCAGCGAGGATTTGCCGTCTCGGCGGAGGTGAAAAAGGGCGTCGCGCATCTTTCGAGGCAGGGGTCGCTTGACAATGGAAGCGCCCGGCCAGAGAGTCAATCGACGGTATGTAACAAAACTGCAGCAGAGCGGTAACAACCCATCCTTAGATTGCGTTCTGCTAAAAACAACCGGGAGGTATCCACTATGAGGTCGAACTGGCTACGCGTCGTTTCCGTGTCCGCCCTGGCCATGGCGAGTTCCACGGGATTCGCTTCGGCGCAATCGGATGAGCTGATCGCCGCCGCCAAGGCGGAGGGCGAACTGACAATCATCGCCGTGCCCCATGACTGGTGCGGTTACGGCGCTGTCATCGAAAGCTTCAATGCAAAATACGGCCTGAAGCTGAATGAGCTCAATCCCGATGCCGGTTCCGGCGACGAGATCGAGGCGATCAAGGCCAATAAAGGCAACATGGGCCCGCAGGCGCCTGACGTGATCGATGTGGGCTTGTCATTCGGGCCGTCGTCGAAGGCCGAAGGGCTGATCCAGCCGTACAAGGTCTCCACCTGGGACAGCATTCCCGACGGGTTGAAAGATCCGGACGGCTATTGGTACGGCGACTATTACGGCGTGCTGGCTTTTGAGATCAACGCCGACCTCGTGCCTAATCTGCCGCAGGATTGGCCAGATCTGATGAAGCCGGAATATGCCAACATGGTGGCATTGTCAGGCGATCCCCGGACGTCCAATCAGTCGATCATGGCCGTCTTTGCGGCCGGCCTTTCTGCCACCGGCGGCGATGCCGACAAGGCCGCCGATGCCGGCTTGAAGTTCTTTGCAGACCTGAATAAGGCCGGCAATTTCGTGCCGGTCGCCGGCGGCACCGCGCCGCTGGCGCAAGGCACTACGCCCATTACCATCCGCTGGGACTATCTGGGGCTGGCCGACCGCGACACGCTCGCCGGCAATCCGAACGTCGCCGTCGTGGTGCCGAAGACCGGCATCGTCGCCGGCGTCTATGTCCAGGCGATCAGCGCCTATGCGCCTCATCCGAACGCCGCCAAGCTGTGGATGGAGCATCTCTATTCCGACGAGAGCCAGCTCCTGTGGCTGAAGGGCTATTGCCATCCGATCCGGTTCAACGACCTGGTGAAAAACGGCAAGGTTCCGCAGGACCTGCTGGACAAGCTGCCGCCGGCCGAAAACTACGAGAAGGCGCTGTTTCCGTCGCTGGAACAGCAGGGCAAGGCGAAGGAGATCATCACCAAGCAGTGGGATACCGTCGTCGGCGCTGACGTACAGTAGAAAGCTGCGATCGGCTTAGGGCCGCGCCGTCCGTCCGCCATGTCAGGTAGATGAACGGCGCGTCTCTTTTGTGCATTCCGGCCTTCCCCGCCAATGCGGTGGGGAAGGTTCGAGCGTGACGGTCGTTCCCATGGCCCAGCAAGCTGAGGTCGTTCTCGCGACGCCGGCCGGCGCACCGTCCGGGCTGGGAAGTTTCTCCTGGGCCTGGATCGGCGTTGTCCCGTTCTTTGTCTTTGCTCTTCTGTTCCTGATCATGCCGACCGGATTCCTGTTTGTCGGCAGCTTTCAGGATGCCGACGGCAATTTCACGCTGAACAATCTAGTCAATCTGACGCAGCCGCTGATCCTCAATGCCTACTGGATCAGCATCAAGGTCAGCGTCATCTCGGCCCTCATCGGCGCCGCCATCGGGTTCTTCCTATGCTATGCCGCGGTCATGGGCGGACTGCCGGGATGGCTGCGGCCCATGGTCATGACCTTCTCCGGTGTGGCGTCGAACTTCGCCGGCGTGCCGCTGGCTTTCGCCTTTCTCGCCGCACTTGGCCCGCAGGGGCTGGTGACGAAGCTGTTCATCGACTACTTCGATTTCAGCCTCTACAGGTCGGGATTCCGCGTCGTCAGCACCTGGGGCCTGATTCTTGCCTATCTCTATTTCCAGATACCGCTGATGGTGCTGATCCTGGCGCCGGCACTGGACGGGCTGAAGCGGGAATGGCGCGAGGCTTCGGCGATCCTGGGCGCCAGCAGCTGGCAGTACTGGCGCTATATTGCGCTGCCGGTGCTATGGCCGAGCCTGCTGGGGGCGACGATCCTCTTGTTCGCCAACGCCTTCGGCGCCATCGCCACCGCTTATGCCCTGACCGGCAGCTTGCTGAATCTGGTGACCATCCAGCTCTATGCGCAGATCCGCGGCGATGTGCTGCACGATCAGAATCTCGGCTATGCCCTCGCGTTCGGCATGATCCTGATCACCGGATTGTCCAACGGCGCCTATATCTGGCTGCGGGCGCGAAGCGACCGGTGGCTGCGATGAAAGGCTCGAAGGCCGGTCCCTGGGCCGCGATCATCATCGGCATGCTTTACTTCATCGTGCCGCTGATCGCCACATTCGAATTCTCGATGCGCATGCGCAAAGGCGAGTATAGCCTCGACGCCTACGGCGTCGTTCTCGGCGATCCGCGCTTCCAGGCGAGTTTTCTCTATTCAACGGGGCAAGCGCTGGCGACAATTCTTGTCGGCGTGCTGCTGGTCGTGCCGACATCGTACTGGATCCAGCTCAGGCTGCCCCGGCTGCGCGGTATCGTCGAGTTCCTTACCTTGCTGCCGCTGGTGATACCGGCAATCTGTCTCGTGTTCGGATATCTGCGCCTCTATAACAGCTCGTCCTGGCTGCCGATGACCGGCAGCGACCGTGCGACCGATATGCTGCTGATGTTCAGCTATGTCGCGCTCGCGCTGCCCTACATGTATCGTGCAGTCGATACCGGCATGCGGGCTATTGATGTGCGGACCCTGACGGAAGCGGCGGAGAGCCTGGGCGCAAGGTGGCCGACGATCCTGTTCCGGGTGATCTTCCCCAATGTGCGCATCGCGATTCTCAGCGGCGCGTTTCTCACGTTCGCCACGGTCATCGGTGAATTCACCATGGCAAGCTTGCTGGACCGGCCGGCCTTCGGGCCCTACCTGCAGCTCATCGGCGCCAACCGCGCCTATGAGCCCGCGGCTCTGGCCATCATGGCCTTCGCAATCACCTGGGCCTGCATGGGCGTCATTCAACTCTTCGGACGCAGTGCGCAAGGCGCGGCGTTAAAGCTGTAAGGGCGCGGGAAACAAACATGTCATTCCTAAGAATCGAAAATCTCCGCAAATCCTTCGGCGCCAACCGGGTGGTGGAGAATTTCGATCTCAGCGTGGCGCGCGGCGAATTCGTCTCCTTCCTCGGGCCTAGCGGCTGCGGCAAGACGACGACGCTGCGCATGGTCGCCGGATTCGAAACGCCGACGTCGGGCAGTATCGAGATCGACGGCCAGGAAGTGACCCATCTGCGGCCGAACCAGCGCAAGGTCGGCATGGTGTTCCAATCCTATGCCCTGTTTCCCAACATGACGGTGGCGCAGAACGTCGCCTTCGGCTTGAAGGTCGCCAACCGGCCCGCGGCGGAGATCGCTGCACGGGTGGAGGAGATGCTGAACCTGATCAAACTGCCGAAGTTGGGGGGGCGCTATCCTTTCCAACTTTCGGGCGGCCAGCAGCAGCGCGTAGCGCTGGCGCGGGCGTTGGCGATCAAGCCGCAGGTGCTGCTGCTGGATGAGCCGCTGTCGGCGCTGGACGCCAAGATCCGCGTTTCGTTGAGGGAGGAGATCCGCGCCGTGCAGCGGCAACTCGGCATCACCACGATCTATGTGACCCACGATCAAGAAGAGGCGTTGTCGATGTCCGACCGCATCGTGGTAATGAACGAAGGCCGGATCGAGCAGATCGGCCAGCCTTTCGAGATCTACAATCATCCGAGCACGCGCTTCGTTGCGTCCTTCGTCGGCACGCTGAACATCCTCAAAGGAGAAATCGTCGACGCCGCCGGCGGGCGCCTGGAGGTCGACGGCCAGGAAATAATCGCCTCGCGCGGCATTCCCGACGGCCGCGCCGGTGAGATCCGGTCGGTCGCGCTGCGGCCGGAGGCGGTGTCGCTGGCGGATCTCGGCAAAAGCGCCAACCGGCTGCGCGGTTCGATCGAGGAAGTCAGCTTCCTGGGTTCGGTGGTCCGCATTCGCGTGCGCTTCAAGGAAAACGCCATTTCGCTCGACACCTTTAACAATCCGGGTGTGGCACCGCCCCAGCGCGGCCAACCGGCCGACGTTACCTTCGCCCGCGAGGACCTGCTGGTCCTGAGCGGCCCGGAACCGTCCTAGAAGCTATTCCGAAGCGACGCAAAAGATCGCGTAATGCCTTGAAAACACGACCGGTGCGGGACACAGCCGGGCTGTCGAACTGCGCTGAAGATTGGTTCCGGCCATTGCCGATATCCGGTTCTAGGGCGTCGTCGTATCGCGGCAATAATGCCTTCAGGCGCGCATTTCCAGAGAACGGAAAGCTCCGGGTACGCACCGGCCGGAAGGCGCCAAATCAGGGGTTGGAGGCCCTTGGCGGTCGGTTATATTCTGGCCCGGCAGGGCTGGGCTAAAGGCGCGGAATTCGGACGGTTTGCCGGCGGGTATCACACTGTTGTAGCGGAATCGACGTAAACGCCTTTATCATTCCACGCCACATTCGGATTACCCCTCTTCACATCAAGGTTGCAACCAGGGAGCTAAACAATGGCCAACAAGACCAAAGCACAACTCGAGACGGAGGCAACGCTGCTGTCGGCGCGCGATTTCTCGCGGCGCTTCATGCTGAGGCGTTCCGCCGCCGCCGGCGCCGTTCTGGCAGCCGGTCCATGGATCGTGAAAGATGCGTTCTCTTCCTCGGGCGAGCTCAACATCCTCAACTGGTCGGACGAGCTGCCGGATCCCGTGCTGCCGAACTTCGAAAAAGCGACGGGCATCAAGGTCAACCCGACGCCGTTCTCGCAGAATGAAGAGCAGATCAACAAGCTGCAGGCGACGGGCGGCGAGGGCTTCGACCTCTGCCAGCCGACGCGCGATCGCGCGCCGCAGTTCAAGGAGCTGGGCGTGCTCGGTGCGTTCGACACCAACAAGCTCGCCAACAGCAAGAACCTGATTCCCTCCATGCTCGAGGGTTCGACCTCGGAATGGACCTGGGATGGCGGCCTCTATCACGTGCCGCATTGCTGGGGCAGCGAGGCGATTTCCTGGCGCACCGATCAGACCACGCTCGAGTACAAGACGTTGTCCTACGGAACGCTCTGGAACGAAGAGTACAAGGGCAAGGTGCAGGGCCGGCCGCACTCGCTCCTGCTCGGTATCGGCCTGTGGCTCGATGGCAGCGGCAAGCTGCCGACCAACCGCATGGCCGACGCCTTCAAGGACGAAGAGACCTTCAAGAAGATCTACGATCAGATCCTGCCGATCGCGATCGAGCACAAGCCGTGGATCAAGCAGTTCTGGGACAGCGCCGACAACACGAAGTCCGGCCTGCTCGAGAACGGCGTGGTCATCGGCCAGACATGGGACGGCCCGGTGCTGTCGCTGAAGAAGGACGGCAAGCCGGTCAGCTATATGGCGCCGCAGGAAGGCGCGATCACCTGGCTGGACGGCTGGGCGATGCCGGCAGCGGCGGCGAACCAGGAGCAGGCCTACGAATTCCTGAACTTCCTGATGACGCCGGAGAGCAGCGCGGCCGTGGCCGAAGGTTCCGGCTACAATCCGGTGGTGACGGGCGCTGACGCCTTGCTGTCCGAAACGGCAAAAAAGAACTTCGCCGAAGCCTATCCGGAGGATGCGCTGCAGAAGCTGTGGCACCGCATCCCCGAGCCGGCCTGGTTCGGCGAACTGCGCACGCAGTATGCCGACAAGTTCAAGTCCGCCTAGGCGGACCACAGAACGGCCTGAAGGTAACTGGACATCCCGGCTCTCCCGAGCCGGGATGTCTTGTTTTTGGCCGCGGGCGACGATAGAGAAGTGACATAAGAAGAAACTTCCGGGACCGGAAGCGCACGGCTTAACAGGGCAAGGCGAGACAGGGGCATGAGCGCCGACGTCGAACTCGACGGAGTCACCATCCGTTTCGGCGATTTTACCGCCGTTCAGTCCGCAACGCTGCGTATCAATAACGGGGAGTTCTTCAGCTTCCTCGGCCCTTCGGGCTGCGGCAAGACGACGATCCTGCGCACGGTGTCCGGTTTCCTGGAGCCGTCGGAAGGCAAGGTGCGCATCGGCGGCAAGGACATGGCCGGCTTCGGCCCCAACAAGCGGCCGACGGCGCTGATCTTCCAGAATCTGGCGCTGTTCCCGCTGATGAGCGTCACCGACAACATCACCTATGGCCTGCGCGTGCGCGGCGCCTCGCGGGAAGAGCGTGAGAAGAGGGCGGACGAGCTGCTGTCGCTGATCGCCCTGCGCGGCCAAGGCAAGAAGATGGTCAACGAGTTGTCGGGCGGACAGAAGCAGAGAGTCGCCATTGCCCGGGCGCTCGCCGTGGAACCGCAAGTGCTGCTGCTGGATGAGCCGCTATCGGCGCTGGACCTGAAACTGCGCCAGCACATGCGCAACGAGCTGCGCAACATCCAGCAGCGGGTCGGCATCACCTTCATCTACATCACCCACGACCAGGGCGAGGCGCTGACCATGTCGGATCGCATCGCCGTGATGAACGCCGGCGTGATCGAGCAGGTTGGCGACGGCAAGACGATCTACGACCGGCCGGCAACCGCGTTCGTCGCCTCCTTCGTCGGCGAGAACAACCCGTTCCCCGGCAAGGTGCTGCGCGCCGACAACGGCACCGCTGTCGTCGAGACGGCGTTTGGTGCGCTGCGCGGCAGGAATGCCGGCGGCCTGAAAACCGGCGACAAGGCGATCCTGTTCGTTCGCCCGGAATCGCTGCGGCTGGGCCAGGGCGGCGCGGACACCACCATCGGTTCGAACGTCCTCAACGTGGCTTTCGAGGGCAATGCCAGCCATATCTTCCTGAAAGGCGCGGGCAAGAAGGACATCACCCTAACCGTCGGCCGCCATGATGGAGCGGCAATCCCTGAACAGGGATCGTCCGCGACGGTGAGTTACGATCCGGATCTGGGACTCGTGCTGCCGGAAGGAAAGATGGCCAGTGAGTAGGTTTGCCATCTTCCTGATCCCGGTCGTGGTCATCGCCATCTTCTGGGCGATGTCGCGCTATGAGGCGAAGGAGCGCCACGATCCCACGCGCAAGAGTTTCTTCGAGCGCAACGGCACGGTGCTTGGGATGGTCTTCGTCGGGCTGGTGGCTTTCTGGGCGCTGTTCCTGGTGGTGCTGCCCTATCTCTACATGGTGCAGGAGAGCTTCCATCCCCGGCTGCCGCCGTTGAAGCGCGGCGGCCCGGAGGATTTCCTCACCATCGATCAGTACCGGTCGTTCTTCGTCGAGCCTTCGAGCGGCCATTGGAACGTCACCCATATGGCGGCGTTCCTGTTCTCGATCGTGGCGTCGGTTGCCGTGACCGCCTTGAACTTCGCCATCTGCTACCCGCTCGCCTACTACATGGCGCAGGCCGGCACCGCCCAGAAGGTGCGCCTGCTGATGCTCGGCCTGATCGTCCCCTATTGGGTGAACGAGGTTCTGCGCGCGTTCGCCCTGCGGCTGCTGATGGCCTCGAAGGGATTGATCAACCAGGCCTTGATGGGTCTCGGCCTGATCGATACGCCGATCGATTTCCTGGGCACCGACACCGGCCTCTATGTCGGTCTGTCCTATGCCTACCTCCTGGTCATGATCTTCCCGCTCTACAACGCGATCGAGAGCCTGGACAAGAATCAGATCGAGGCGGCACGGGACCTGGGCGCGCCCTGGTGGCGCATCCACCTCGAAGTCGTCATGCCCTATGCCAAGCCGGGCATCGCTTCCGGCTGCACCATGGTGTTCATGCTGTCGGCCGGATCCCTGGCGGCGCCGCAGTTCCTCGGCGGGCCGAACACGCTGTGGTTCACATCGATCGTCTATGACTTCTTCTTCCAGGGCTTCAATTGGCCCCGCGGCGCCGCCTATGCCTTCATCCTGCTGGTGGCCTGCATCTTCTTCGTCATGGCGATGCTGCGCCTCTTCAAGGTCAGCCTGGGAGAGACGATCAGATGAGCTCGAAACTCCTGATGAAGGGGATGATCGGTTTCTACGTCTTTCTCTTTTTCGCCTACCTGTTCGGGCCGCTGCTGGTGATGAGCGTTACCGCCTTCAATACCCCGAACTATCCCCAGGCCTATCCGTTCGAAGCCTTCACGCTCGGCTGGTTCGTCAAGCTGTGGAACCACCGGGCGATGATGGAAGGCCTGGTGAACTCCATCATCATCGGCTTCGGCGTCGTGATCCTGTCCGTGCCGATCGGCCTCGCGGCCGCGATCGTGATGAACCAGATCTATCACCGGGCGCGGGGCATGTATTACCTGGTGACGGTGTCGCCGGTGCTGACTCCGGGAGTCATCATCGGCATCTCCACGGTGATCTTCTGGAAAGACATGCTGGGGCTGACCGCATTCACCAAAGGCGCGTTCTACAACGGCATCACGCTGACGGTCCTCGGCCAATCGAGCTTCATCGCCGCCTATTGTCTGTTGATCATCATGGCGCGGCTGCAGCGCTTCGACCGGGCGCAGGAGGAGGCGGCGCTGGACCTGGGCGCGAGCTATCCCCAGGTGTTCTGGCATATCCTGCTGCCGTTCCTGAAGCCGGCCCTGGTTTCCGCGGCTGTCATCGCCTTCCTGTCGTCATTCGAGAACTACAATACGACGACGTTTGCCATCCTGGCGGACAAGACGCTGGTGACCGTGCTGGCGGGCGAGGTGCGGCAGGGCACGACCCCGGCGCTGTCGGCACTGGCCGTGATCATCATCGGCTTCACTCTGGTCGGCGCCATCGTCTACGAGATCCTGCGCCGCCGCGAAGAGCGGGTGGCCGCTGATCGCGCCCGCGCGGCGCGGGAAGCCGAGCGGCAGGATATGGGCGCCGGTGCGCTGGCAGCTCAAGCCGCATAGTCATTTTCATCAGAGGAACTCCATGACGATCAAACGGTTGGGCGATCCCGCGGAAATCAGCGACGCGGTCATCCATGGCAACATGGTCTATCTGGCCGGCGTGGTGCCCGAGGACCCGGTGCCGGCCTCGGTCTATGAGCAGACGAAGAACGTGCTGAAGCAGATCGACGAGGTGCTGGCGCAGGCCGGCACCGACAAGACCAAACTGCTGAAGGCCCAGGTCTTCCTCGCCGACATCAAAACTTTCGACGACATGCATCGTGCCTGGAAGGAATGGGTGCCGAAGGGCCACGCGCCTGCGCGCGCCACTATCGAGGCGCGACTGGTCCATCACCCCAAATGGGGTGTCGAAATCATGTGCGAAGCGCTGATCGGCTAGGCGGCGGAAGCAGCTCTGTTCGGGCTCCTCCGCTCGGCGCTGCCCTCGCCGGTCGCCTCCTGCACGGCGTTGATCGCGCCGATCAAAGTCGCCAGGCGGTTATCGACCTCGTTCAGGGCCGCCGTGGAGTTTTCCACCATCGCGGCGTTCTTCTGGGTCATGGTCTCCATTTCGGTGACGGTATCCGTGACGAGCTGCATGCCGCTGGACTGCTCCTGAATCGCCGACGCCATTTCGCCGACGATCGACGCCACCTGCTTGACCGACCCGACGATCTCGCCGAGCTGCTGCCCGGCCTTGCGGACGAGAGCGACTCCCTGACCGACCTGGCCGCTGCTTTCGGTGATCAGCGTGCGGATTTCCCGCGATGCTTCAGAGGCGCGCATGGACAGCGCGCGCACTTCGGCGGCGACGACGGCAAAGCCGCGGCCGGCATCGCCGGCGCGCGCCGCCTCGACCGCGGCATTGAGGGCCAGTAAATTGGTCTGGAAAGCGATCTCCTCGATCATGCCGATGATGTCGGCGATGCGCCGCGACGACACCTCGATCTGTTCCATCGCCTCGACCGCGTCGGCGGCGACCACGCCGCCGCTTTCCGCCGAACGGCGCGTGGCATCGGCAAGGCTGCTCGCCTTCTGTGCGTTGCCGGTATTGTTTTTCAGCGTTTCCGTCAGTTCGCGCATGGCCGCGGCCATTTCCTCGAGACTGGTCACCTGCTCTTCGGTGCGCTCGGAGAGGTCGCCGCTGCCGCGCGCTAGGCGTGCGGTGGCCGATTTGATCGCCGTGACGCTGTCGACGGCATGGCGGACGATCTCCTCCAGCCGCTGCGAGGTGGATTTCAGCGACTCATGGGCGGCGCGGGCCGCGAGTTCCGCGCTCTTTTGTACGGTGATATCAGCGTGAAGGGAAACCACGCCGCCTTCGGCGGTATGATGCTTACTGATCCGGATCCAGCGGCCGTCTTCAAGCTGATGCACGACCGTCGAGTTCGAAGACCGGTGGCGGGCGATACGCTCGGCGACAAAAGCGTTTTCCCGCCCGGCGGCCTCCGGGAACAAGCCGCGGTCTATGGCGCCCCGGATAATCTCCTCGAAATGGCGCCCCGGCACGCTGAGATCGGCCATCTTCGGATAGAGTTTCCGGTAGTGCTCGTTGCAGATGGCCAGACGGTCATCCTTGTCCCAGAGTACAAAGCCGTCGTTCAGGCTGTTCACAGCGTCGCTCAAACGCAGGCTGGCGGTATTGGCGACACGGTCCCTTTCCTGCATTTCCTCAGCCCGCAGCGCCAGGGCGCGCTCCGATTCCGAGCGGCTGTGCAACAGATCGCCGAGGTTGGCCTCCGAGCGGAGCAGCGAACGATAGGCATGCAGCCAAGCAAGGGCCATGCCGACGAACAATGTGCCGGAGGCGAGTGCGGCGCCGGCGAGTTCGACTTCGCGCCGGCTCAGGGTCTCGAGATCGCGCAAGATCCAGAGTCCCGTCGCGATTAACCCGATGATGACCAGTACCGTGAAGACCGCGACCGCCAGCATTGCGATCCGCGAGAATTGCGCAACGACCCTGTTCGCCGACATTGTACTCATTCCCCAGGCAATCGGGCCGCGCAGTGACTGGGACTCCTGCGGCCGCCAAGCCAAGCGGACAATATCGCCGGAGCTGGTTAACAGAAAGTTATGAATTATGCCGGCCGCACACAACCAAAGGTCGTAGTATCCTTTGCAATCAGTGCGTTAGTTTCTGACTTTGGCGATGCGCGGCCATATGAATTAAACCGGGCGACGCAGGTCCTGACCGGCAGGCAGCGACCGGGCGGCCATCTCGCCGACGATCTCCGCGACCTTCGTCACGGAGATGACGGTTTTGCCGAGCTGCGTGCCCGCCTTGCGCGCGAGATCGGCGCCCTTGCCCACATGGCTGCTGCTGTTGGTGACCAGAGTGCGGATATCCCGCGAAGCCGCGGATGCGCGCATAGATAGCGGACGCACTTCCTGGGCGACCACGGCGAGGCCGCGGCCCGGCGAGTCGCATTAGCCAGGGTGGTGGCTTCCTGGGCGTTGCCCGTGGTGCTCTTCAGGGTCTGCGTGAGTTCACCGATGTCTTGTCCTCATGGGAATGACTGCAGAACTCGATTAACGGGACCTTGTTCCGGACGGCTGCGGGAGCCCGTTCAGGTAGCAGATCCCAAGAGTTCAAGGACATGGACGAACTCCTGGGCGAAGTTTGGGCCGGTTGTCAGTTGAACCACGCGGCGTAAGTGAAAAAATCACCCTCCATCAGCGTGAGGATATACTCCCAGGTCTCGGCCTTGCTGACCGGTCCCGGCTCGGCATAGGGCAGGGCGCCGCTGCCCTGGATCCACAGCACGAGGTCGAACGAGCGCGGCTCCAGGAACGCCCGGCGGAGATTGACGCCCTGGGCCAGCCGCCAGTGGGGCATCAGCTTCTCGCCCCTGAGCATGGCGCCGAACTCGTCCAGGAACAGCATCCAGGCGTCGATGCGCGGCTGGGTCACCGTGAGGCCGGGGATGACGCCGGTCTGCCGCGGATTGGGCAGCCATTCGCGGCCATTGTCGGTTTCGGCCAGGATGTGGCGCCAGTTCTCGCGGCTGAGATCGATCGTGCTTTCAAGATGGTGCAGGGCGCTGGCCATGCGGTCCGGTTCCTGCACCGGCCAATGGATCAAGTGGATGAAGGCGATGAAATCGGCGATCTCATCGACGTCCTGAGCGTAGGGGCTGCGCGTCGACTTATCGGTCAGTGCCTGAAACGGCAGATTCGCGCGGGGAAACAGCGCGTGGAAGCTGTGGTCGAAACTCTCATGCCAGTCGTGGGCGAGGAGGGCATCGCCGAGCGCCATCAGCAAGTGACTGTAACCGCGCAGCCACGGCGCGTCGCTGCCGTCGAAGTCGATGACGAACTGCGCCACCCGTTCAGGCGGGAGCTCCGGCGCCTGGTTGATCTGCCGATAGAGCTGCCACAGCGTCTCCGCGTCGGTCGCTGCACCATCGCCGTTTAGGTCGAGCCGGATCAGGCCGATCGCCAACGGCAATTGCACGGAAGGATCGTCGACCTGCGCCAATGTCGCCTCCGCGATTGCAAGATCGACGGTGAATTGCCGGATCATGTCGCGGGCCTGGTCGTAGGTTAGCTTTTCCGGACTGGGATTGTAGGGTACGGGCAACCGGAAGAATGGCACCGAGAAGACTTTCGGTTCGGGATTGAGGCCGTGGCGGTAAAGCGACTGGCCGAGCCGCTCCGCCGCCTGCATGAACTGGACGGCGCCTAAGGCAAACCGTGCGGTGTCGTCGGCGGGTGCATCCTGCAAATACCCCTCCAATGTGGCCGCGGCATCCGCCAGGCGGCCGGCTGCGAGATCGGCCTTGGCCGATTCGATATCTGGCGATTCCGCGGCGGCCGGGACGCCGCCGGCAACCGCCTGGACAAGGACCAGCAGCAGCGCAGCCCTCGTCAGAATTTTCGAGTATGTCATCCTATCCACCCTTGATTCCCATTTTTAAACTCTGCTGCATTCTACCGCGGACGGTGGCGGCAGGTGCCGAGGGGATGTAAGCCCGATTCACTGCAATCTTCGGGCAGAACAAAAGCTTGGCCAAATCGCCCCGCAGCCCGCGCGGATTTGACTTTCCGAGGTTTCTGTCCCGCAATGGCGGCGGCAAGAGCGGCCGACACCCCGCCGGTGGCCGCGCGCAGAGGAAGCTGGCAATGAGCGATGTGAAACTGTTCCGCATGGCGGACCTGAACCTGAAGCCGAACGATGACGGGATCGTCACCGCGCCGGTGGTCAATCGGCGCTACAGCACCGGCCTTGGCGCCGGGATCGGCGTGTTCGAAAAATGCGAGATCGAATGGACGGTCACCTATGACGAGGTGCTGTTCATCAAGGAGGGCAAATTCACGCTACAGGTCGGCGACAAGACCTATCGCGCCGGCCCGGGCGACATCCTCTGGATTCCCAAGGACACGCCGCTTGTCTACAAGGCGCGGGGCAAAGTGGTGTTCTTCTATGCCGTCTGGCCGGTGGACAAGTCGCCCTCGACGAGCCAGACGACGGAGTATCCCACCGCCGCACCCGAGCAGGCCGTATAGATTAGGCGCCAGCGCTGCAACGAGTGGCCCGGCCGATTGAGGCCATCTGGTTCTACGTCGGTTGCCGGCCCATTTTCTAGACTGATGAAGTTCCAAATCCGGATATCCGGCGCTCTGGCTGCCGGGGCCGGCAGATCTTCAAATTGTCGAAATCAGGGACGCACGCCTCCATGACCGTGATGCAGAAGAGTTTTTCCGCCAACAGCCTGGAGCAGCACTGGGCGCCCTTCACGTCCAACCGGGAATTCAAGTCCGAGCCGCGGCTGATCACCAAAGCCCAGGGCATGTACTACTGGAACCATCGCGGCGAAAAGCTGATCGACGGCAGCGCCGGCCTGTTCTGCGCCGCCGCCGGCCATTGCCGGAAGGAGATCACCGAGGCGGTATCGAGGCAGCTGGCAACCCTGGATTTCGCCTCGCCCTTCCAATCCGGCCATCCGCTTTCATTCGAGCTGGCGCGGCGCGTGGCGCAAATCACGCCGGGTGACCTGAACTATGTGTTCTTCACCAACTCCGGTTCGGAGTCGGTGGATACCGCAATGAAAATCGCGCTCGCCTATCAGCGCGCCCGCGGCGAGGGCACGCGCACGCGGTTCGTTTCGCGGGAGCGTGCTTATCATGGCGTCAATCTCGGCGGCGTGGCGCTGTCGGGCTTGGTGCGCAATCGCGAGGCCTTCGCCATCGGCGTCGCCAATGTGGTGCATATGCGCCACACCTGGCTGCCGGAGAACAAGTTCGTGAAGGGCCAGCCGGAGACCGGCGCCGACCTGGCCAACGATCTCCAGCGCTTCGTCGATCTCTATGGCGCCAGCACCATTGCCGCCTGCTTCGTCGAGCCGATCGCCGGATCGACCGGCGTGCTAATCCCGCCCAAGGGTTATCTGGAGCGGGTGCGGGAAATCTGCGACAAGCACGGCATCCTGCTGGTATTCGACGAGGTGATCTGCGGCTTCGGCCGCACCGGCAAGGCGTTCGCCGCGGATAGCTTCGGCGTCACGCCCGATATCCTGACCATGGCCAAGGGATTGACCAACGGCGCGCAGCCCATGGGCGCCGTGGCCTGCAGCACCAAAGTGTATGACACCATCGTCGATGCGGCGCCCGACGGTGCCATCGAGTTGTTCCATGGCTACACTTACTCCGGCCATCCGGCGGCCTGCGCTGCGGGGCTGGCGACGCTGGATATCTATGAGCGCGAAGGCCTGTTCGAGCGGGCGGCCGAACTGTCGGAATACTTCCTCGATTCGGTGTTTGCCCTGTCGGATCTCCCGATCGTGACGGATATCCGCGGCTACGGCCTCTTGGCGGGCATCGATCTTGCGCCGATGGACGGCAAACCCGGCCTGCGTGGCCTGGATTGCACGAAGCGGCTGTTCAACGCGGGCATGCATATCAAGTTCACCGGCGATGCCGGGATCATCGCGCCGCCGCTGATCGCCGATAAAAAGCATGTCGACGAGATCTGCGCCATCTTCCGCAAGACACTGGGCCAGTATTAGAAGCCAAGGGAGACAGCTTGAGGAAGCGCCAGGGGGCGGGTGATGAACCTGCCCCCTTAGCCCGGCAATTCTCTCTAAGCTTCTGAGATGCAGGTGGCGAAGAGGTTGAGAGCGTGACGGCCCCTCATATCGAGTATCTGCGCGAGCATGGCTATGCCATTATCCGCGGCTTTCTTTCGCGGGCGGAAATCGCCGATATCAAGCGCGAGACTGAAGCGGTTGCCCGGGAAGGCCTGAAGCACCACGCAACCTATCGGGACCGCAATCTCCTGTTCGAGATCATCAACGATCCTCAGGCGAAGCGGCGTGTCCTGCTGCAGGCCCATTGGTTTGCCTGGATCAATCCGAAGCTGGAGGCGCTGCGGCGCCATCCGCGCTATCTGGAGATCATGGAGCCGCTGCTGGGGCGGGATATCAAGCAGGTGACCAACCAGCTGCATTGGAAGCCGGTCGGCGCGAAGTACACCGGCTACCGCTTCCACCAGGACTTGCGCTTCCGCGAGCGGCCGGAGGTGTATGCAAATCTCGACCGGACTTATCTCAATACCGGATTGGCGGTCGATCCCCATGGGCCGGAGAATGGCGGCCTCGCGGTGTTCGACCGCAGCCACAAGCGGGGCTATCTCGGCCTGTCGGATGAAGGCCCGATCATGAAGGGCGAAACCCAAGCGGCGGAGCTTCGGCGCGCCGGCCTGGATCCGGCCGACCGCATCGATATCCGGCTCGAACCGGGCGACCTGGCGATCTGGACCCTGTTGACGGTGCATGGCTCGCTGCCGAACAAATCGGGCCGCGATCGCTGCTTCATGATCAACTCATATGTACGCGCGTCGGACTCGCCCAGCCGCGGCGAGTGGGTGTTCCGGGATGGCGTATCCACGCCGCTGGGTACCGAGCCGGAGATCTGCAAGTACGAACAGCTGCGCGAACGACCGGGACCTTTCTACACCGAAGAAGATTGGACGGGCGAGGCGCCGCCCCGGCCGGTCGTGGCGACTGGCTAGGCTGCGCGTACAGCTGCAGATCAGAACATGTCGGCCTTGATCTTGCCGGTCATCTGATCGATCCGCGCTCCCGACACCGGGCTATCGCTGGGAACGAACTCGCAGTAGAACCCGGCGACCATATGCCTGAACCCGCCGGTGCCGGCGATGTGACCGCCGTAGCGCGAATAGGCGAAGCAGGGCACCTTCTCCGATTCACCTTCGAAGATACTGAAGAAACTGACGACGGAGTAGCCGTTGCTGACGATCGTTCCGCTCCAGCTGCCGTCAACGGCTATGTCGATACTGTCGCTGAACAGGGTCTTGGGATCGACGCGCTCAAGGTAGGTTTGTACACCGGCGCGGCTGTGATAGACGAGCAGGACCGATAGCGCGTCCTGCGCTTCGATCGATTCCACGTTGGACCAGCCGGTTTCGCCGCCATAGCCTGTTTGCCCGGCCTTGCATTCGATGCTGCGAAAATCCGCCGCCGGCTCGACAGCGATGTCCAGATCGTCGCATTCTGCAGATTTGGTTACGGCGGCCGCGTTTCCGCCGGCCAGCAATACAGCGGCTACCAGCAACGCCGCCGTCAAGACGGCAGACTGCCGCGGGGCAAATCCATCTTCCACGTTCAATTTTCTTCCTCTGATGACGAACCGGCGCAAGCCGCAGTTGCCAACGGCTCGGCTGCAGATTGATTCATTGCATCATAGGGGATTCCTGCAACGTAGGGAAGTATATGGCTTACGGATGGCCGCCCTGGGACGGATCTGGAATCCGCCATCGGCCGCGCCGCTAGGGCAATTGCTTGCGCCAGAGATCTTCGTAGTGCGAATAGACGAGCACCTGGTCGACACGCGCGCCCTCGAAGGACAAGGGCATGAACAGAGATTCATCGACGAGGAAATGTCCATCCGCGGTCCGGAAGGGGTCGTAGTCGTAAAGGTGAGATGCGTTTGTCGCGACATACCGGTAGTTATCAAGGACGCGGTGCTCAGCGCTGCCAAACCAATTTCCGGCAACGGGCTTGCCCGTCGGATTGTAGCCGCGCGCTTCGACTTCGCGGGTGCCAACGACGCGATAGATGAATTCCACCGGTTCCCAGCGCACATCGACCAGCAGGATGCCCGGCAGGTGGCGCGGAAAAGCGGCAGGATTGATATCGGAACGCAGCGGCATGATCCGACCGGCGCGGCGCTCGTCCCAATAGGAATAAAGCTCCCGCACATGCGCGTTGCAGCGGTCGAGAAAGCTCAGATCGGTGATGACTTCACTCTTATTGCGGTCGGCCGGTGCGGTCGCCATGCGACGCCCTTGCTGGTGGTGCAGTAGAGCCGCCCGTATAGCATCTTGTTCCTACATAAGGGTAAATCACATTCTGGCGATCCCTGTGCCATCGAGCCGGTCGCAGACCGGTCAGCTCGTCGAGCGAATTGATTAGGCGGGCCGCGGCGCCGGCTGCAACTGGGCAAAGGCGGCCGCCAGCAGGAATCCGAGCAGGGCGACGCCGCCGAAGCAAAGCCAGGTGATTGTCGGCGTGCTCTCCAGAATCAGCCAGCTGCCGACATAGTTACCGGCCGTGCCGCTGATTGCCCAGGCCAGGCTGGCGACGCCGAAGAATGTCGCCTGGCTACCCTGGTCGGCCAGGTCGGCGATCAGCGTTTCAAGGGCGGGAATGAAGATCGACTCGATGACCGTGTAGAAGGCGACAAAAAGCAGGAACCACCACATTTTGTCCGAAAACGGCACCAGCGCGAAGATCGCGGCGGCTGCCAGATAGCCGCTCCTGATCAGGTATCGTGCGTTGACGCGCTCGAACAGCAGCATGGCGCCGATCATGGCCACAAAACCGACGGCGCCGTTGACCAGGAAGATCTTGGCGACGGCGCTCTCGCCGGCGATGCGCGAGAGATACAGGGGAAAGGCCACGAAGAGTTGCGTATAGAGAAACCACCAGGGCATCGACGCGAGAAAGAAGAGGAGGAACGCCCGATTGCGCAGCACGCGCAACAGGCTGGTGGCGATGGCGGTCGGCTCGCCATGCACCGCGTCGATCCCCCGCAGAGTCGCGGTCCAGGCCGCGAGCAGCATGAAGACGACTCCACCGCCGATGAAGAGCGAGCGGATGTCCAGGGCAAGCGCCAGGCTGCCGATCAGCGGCCCCACCATCACGCCGATATTGAGAAACTGGTTGTTGACGATGAAGACCCGCGCCGCCAGCGCCGTCGGCTGACGCCCGAAGACGCCGTTGATGGCGGATTCGTACAGCGCCGTTCCCAATCCGATAAGGAAGGCCGTTCCCGACAGCGAGAGCCAGTCGGTCCAGAAGGCAAACCCGATCAGGCCCGCACCGCGCAGGAAAAGGCCGGCGATCAGGAAAATGTGCAATCCGAAGCGGTCCGCAACCGGTCCGGTGAGGGACGGCAGCACCTGCCTTGTCACTAGGTGAACGGTAAGGACGGTGCCGAGCTGTCCCGTCTGAAAGCCCAGATCGTTGGCCATGTAGACCGCGAAAAGCGGGAAGGCCATGAAGTGGGTTGCATTCATACAGCCCTGGGTGGCCAACAGCCGCCACAGCAGGGAAGGGATCTCGCCGTAGTTTTTCGTGAGATCGCGAAGCAAGGTCGATATGGATCCCGATCTATGTGAGCCGGGCGGCGCGGCGCCGGATCAGACTCTCGAACCTATCCTCAATGATCAGCGCCTCTTCCTTTCGTGGCGCAATCGCCAAAAAGTCGAGCACGCCGAGCTGCTGGGTATCTTCGGCCATGACGACGATGCCGCGCCGCTCCGCCAAGTCGAATTGCAGCCCTTCCTCAATGGTGATGTCGATGACTTCGTCGATCAGCGGCGCCGGTACGCGATGATGCGTGGCGATCACGCTGTTGTCGCCATATCCGGGGCCGAGCAGAAGCGATGCGATGTGATGGACCTGCGAGCAGCCGCCGATGCGGCCGTTGATCTCGTTGAAGACCAGATCGCCATCGGGCGTGATAACGCCATCTACGCTCAGCCGGCCGGCCATGCCGAGATCGCAGGAAATGCGCGCCAGTTCGGTGGCGCCGGACACGAACCGGGCGCCCTGGAAGGCCGGCAGCGACGGCGGAATGACAAAGCCGGTGAAGACCGGCTCCATGCGCTGCTCGCCCCAATTCAGCAACTCGACAGCACGGCGCCGCGGATCGACGGCAAACTCGGCATATAGACTGACCGACGAAGGATGATAGACCTCAACGATCAGCGGTGCCCGATCATGATAGGCGAGCCGCTTCCAGATTGCCGCGACCGACTTGCGCATCGCCGGTGCGTCCTCGGCATAGATCGCCTCGAGCGCGCCCTCGCCGCAGATGTCGCGCCTGCGGCTCAGCACCAGATTGCCCTCGGCGCCGGAGTGGCGGTCCTGCTTGATGATTACGGCGTCGGTGACGCCAATGAGACGCAATACCGCCCGGTCGAGTTCGTCGCGGCTGGCGACGATCTCGCCGGATGCCAGCGGAATGCCGCGCCCGGCGGCAAGGCCGCGAAACGCCCGTTTATCGTTCAGCATCTCGCAGCCGCCCTCATGGGCGAAGGGCGTGATAAGCGCGGAGTCCGGCAGGCCAAGCTCCTGGGACAGCGCAATGACAGCGCGGTCGCAAAGATAGGGCGCCATGACCCAATCACGGCGGTTTCCCATCAGGCCGCGGACCTTGTTGACGAATCGCGGCTGCAGCAGGTTCTGCGCGCCCAAGGGCAGCGGACCGTGATTGCCGGGATCGGGCGAGAGGATGCGGATCTCGTCGGGATCGCAATGCTTCCAGCCCGCGAGATAGCGCTTCATCGCCACAGAGGGCGGGCTGGGCAGCAGCACGATATCGCCGGGTTCTGCGAACCAGAGCATGCGCTGGGCGATGAGCGCGCTACCGGCGCAGAACTCCGGCGTCAGGCCTGACGGGTCGGCCATCATGTTCTCATTGTCCACGTTGGCGACAACGATCTGCGGCGGCCGCAATTGACCGCACGCAGCGCGCGGCAGGCCCAGGGCGTCGATGACTTGTTGCATGCTGACTCACTCACTGCGTTGCAAGCAGAAGTTGGAAGGCAACAGCGATTCTCAGGATTTCGCCTAAGTATAAGAGTTATGGGGCGTCTGAATCCGCGAATCGGAATACAAATGAAAGTTTTGCGGAACTTGCCGCTAATCAGGGCCAACTCTTTCGCCAGATATCCTCATAGTGCGTGTAGGTGAGGATGTCAGTCACGGTGCGCTCGTCCGGAGACAGCGGCATGAACAATGTCTCATCGATCACATAGTTGCCGGACCGGCCGACGAAGCGCTCGAACTCATAGAGACAAGCGCCCTGGGTCGTGACGTAGTTATAGTTGCCGAGCACCGCCTCCATGCCGCCGCCGCCATGCCAGTAGTCGGCAACGTTCTTTCCCGTCGGGTCGGAGCCGCGGGCTTCGATCTCGCGGGCGCCGACGCTGCGATACACGTACTCAATCGGGTCGCGCCGCACTTCGACAAAGACGATGCCGGGTAGATGCCCGGCGAAATCCGCGGGGTTGATATCGTTGCGCGACGGCATCCGCCGCCCTTCGCGGCGGCGGTCCCAGTAGGCGTAAATATCCCGCACCGGACCGCTGCACACGGAGAGAAACTCCAGGGTCGTAATGACCTTCTGGATCGAACCCTGCGGTCGACCGCTTCCCATCTTCGGCCTCTGACGCGCGGAGGAAAACATGGTCGCGCGCAGTCTCAATGATCCTAAAGCTTTCACAGTTTCGCTGCGCCGCGCAATTAAAAACTAGTTTGTACGGGCACTGTCCCCAATAGTAGCGGTCTGTTTTCCTTCTACGCGGGCGGGCACGGATGATTGTGGGATATTGCCGTTGGACCCGGCTTGGCCTACCCTTCAAGAAGTATCTGCTCCGGCCGCCAGTGGCGGCGGGGGGCGCAGGAGAGGGTTTTGTTGCGCACGGAAATTAACCAATGAAAGCAGCAGCGGCGCTGTCCGGTCACAACACCCATGCGGCCCTGTTTGCTGAATTGCAGGCGCTCCTCGGTAGCCGCTTCACGACTGCTCTCGCCGTCCGCGAGCAGCATGGCCATGATGAATCCTATCACGCGACCCACGCGCCCGACGCCGTTGTCTTTGCTCGGACGACAGAGGAAGTAAGCCGGATCGTCAGCGCCTGCGCGCGGTACCGCACGCCGGTCATAGCATTTGGCACGGGAACATCGCTGGAGGGTCATGTGGCCGCCCTCCATGGCGGCGTCTGCCTTGATCTCGGCCAGATGAATAATGTCCTGCGGGTCAGCGCCGAGGATCTGGACGTCACTGTCCAGGCGGGCGTCACCCGCAAACAGCTTAATGAACATCTCAAGGATACGGGGTTGTTTTTTCCCATCGATCCCGGCGCCGACGCCTCATTGGGCGGCATGGCGGCCACCCGCGCTTCCGGCACCAACGCTGTCCGATACGGCACAATGCGGGAGAATGTGTTGGGCCTGACGGTGGTGACCGCCGACGGCCGGATTATCAAGACCGGCGGCCGGGCGCGGAAATCGGCGGCCGGCTACGACCTGACGCGGATCTTCGTCGGCTCGGAAGGCACGCTAGGCGTGATCACCGAGGTGACGCTGCGCCTCTATGGCGTGCCCGAGGCGATCTCCGCCGCGGTCGGCTCATTTCCGACCATAGAAGATGCCGTCAACACGGTGATCCAGACGATCCAAACCGGCATCCCCGTCGCCCGCATCGAGCTGCTGGACGAAGTACAGATGGACGCCGTGAACCGCTATGCCAAGTTCGATTATCCGGTGCAGCCGACCCTGTTCTTCGAGTTTCACGGCACCGAGGCCGGCGTGGCAGAGCAAGCGGCGTTGGTCAAGGAAATCGCCGCCGGCTATGGGGCGGGTGACTTCCGCTGGGCGTCAAAGGCGGAGGAGCGCAACCGCCTCTGGCAGGCCCGGCACAATGCCTACTACGCCTGCAAGGCCATGCGTCCGGGAAGCAAGGGCTGGGCCACGGACGTCTGCGTTCCCATCTCCCGGCTTGCAGAGTGTATCTCCGATACAAAGGCCGATCTGCGGACGTCGACGCTTCTGGCGCCGATCGTCGGCCACGTCGGCGACGGGAACTTCCATGTGACATTCCTTGTCGACCCGGACAAACCTGAGGAATTGGCCGAAGCAAGGCGCCTGAACGAGCGTATGGTCATGCGGGCGCTGGCGCTGGGCGGCACCTGCACCGGGGAACATGGCATCGGCTATGGCAAGATCGACTTCCTCACCGCCGAACACGGCGACGCTGTCGCTGTCATGCGGCAGGTGAAGCTGGCGCTGGACCCACTCAATATCATGAACCCAGGCAAGATCCTGCGCCTGTGAGCCTGCGATGAGTCAAATCCAATCCAGCCTGACGAAGTTCTTCGATATCCGGGAGGAAGCGGTAACCCCGGCGACGCAGTTCACCAGCAAGAAGAACAAGCACCTCTATGACTGGTGGCGGAATGCCAACAGGGGATTGATTCCGCTGCGCAAGATGTTCGACGTCACCGATCACAAGATGATCGTGGCCAACATCTTCCTGACCGAGGTGCTGCCCGATGGCGATTTCGTGTTCCGGCTGTTCGGCGAGGGCGTGATCCAGATCGTCGGCCGCAACCGCAAGGGCGAATTGGTGCAGAAGGGTGCCGCGGGGGATTATGGCCATGCCCTCAATGAGTACTACCATATCGTGGTCGCCGGGCGGGTCTGCCGGATGTGCGAGGGGTCCCTGGCCTTCGCCGGCCGGGAGCTGCGGAAGTTCGAATCGATCGACTGCCCCCTTACCGATGATGACGGCAAGGTCACATTCATCGTCGGGGTTATGGACTTCATCGATTGAACCGCTGCAGGTCATACGCGTCCGTCGGCAGGTTCCCCATCTCCATGGTTAAGAAATGCCGGAAATCCGGTTCAGGCGCGGTTCAGGTCAACTACCGGAAAATGGCGCCTGTTTCGTCTGCGGCGCACAGAAGATGAGCCGTCACAGTTTTGCCACGGCGACAGCGAAAGCTGCCACGCCACCATGCTGGGGATCGCGATGTCGCTGGAAGAAAGATCGGGCCGCGCCAAAGAGTCTGCGCAGCGCTTCAAAGACGCCGGTCAATCCAGGAGTTTATCGTCCAGAGTGCGGATTTCCCGGTCCTTTTCGGCACGGACCCGGCTCCGGTCAGCCTTGTCGCGGCCGAATTTCACGCGATTCTCGGCGGCGCGCTTTGCTGTCGCCAGCTTCTCGCGCTGCTTGCGGTACTTGTTGAGGTTGACCAACTCTCCCATAGGATCACCGCTAATCGCCGCACTGACTTGGTGGGCGGCGTACCGGTCGTCAGATTACATCCCAGACGATCGGATGCTACAATAGACCGAATTTTCCGCGGCGCAAAGAGATTGCTGCAATCGGCACGCGGACGTGAACAGGAGTTGCTCTGCGTATGAAGAAGTTTCTCATCGGACTAGGCGTCCTGCTGGTGCTGCTGGTCATCGCCGTCCTTGTCGGTCCCAGTTTCTACGACTGGAATCAGCATAAACAACTGATCACCGATGAGGCGCGTAAAGCGACCGGCCGCGATCTGGTGATCGATGGCGATATCTCCGCCGCCATCCTGCCGATGCCGACGATTTCCGTGGCCGGCATCCGCTTTGCCAATGCCGAGGGCGGCAGCGCCCCGGATATGATCACGCTCGAGACACTGAAAGTGCGCGTCGCCCTGTTCCCGCTGATCCAGGGCAATGTGCAGATTGAGGAAATCACCCTGGTGAAGCCGGTGATCCTCCTGGAGAAGCTGCCGGACGGGAAAGGCAATTGGCAGATCACGCCGCCGGCCGCCGAGCCTGCAGCGACCGCTGCGGAGCAAAGCAGCGGCGGCATGCCCGCCGTGAGCCTGGGCAATGTGAATATCGCCGACGGCACCCTGATCTACCGGGATGCCGTGGCAAAGAGTGAGCAGAAGATCGAGGCGCTGAACGCCAACCTGGCGGCGGCGTCATTGCAGGGACCGTTCGGCGCCAAGGGCAGCCTGATCTATCAGGGGCTGCCGGCCACATTCGATCTTTCCACGGGCAAGATCGATCCGGCGCAGCCGGCGCCGGTCGCCATCGCCCTCGGCCTCGGCGGCGCGGGCAGCCAGGGCGACGCCCAGATCAAGTTCACGGGCACACTGGCCCAGGCTGCCGATGGCGTCAGCGCCGTAGGCAAGCTGGAGGGCGGCAGCGCCAATCTGGCGGCGGCTCTAGACGCAGTGGCGCCGGGCAGCGGCAGCGGCGCCCCGATAGCCTTGGACAAGCCGTTCAAGATTGCCGGCGAGGTCAACTATGCGCCGACGGGCGGCAAGATCGAGAAGTTCGCCCTGTCGCTCGGCGACCTGACCGCCGCCGGCGACATCAGCTTTACCCCGGGAACGCCGTCGCAGGCGGCCGTGAAGCTGGCCATCAATCGCATCGATCTGGATTCGCTGCTGGCCCAGGCCGCGGCCAAGCCGGCCGCACCTGCCGAAGGACCCGCGCCGCAGGAAGCGGGCGCCTTTGCCTTGCCGACGGGAATCAATGCGGCGGTCGATATCGCCATCGACGCCATCAGCTATCGCGGCGGCCTGATCGACAACACGAAGTTCGTCGGTGAATTGGCCAATGGCGAGTTCGCGATCAAGCGGTTCTCCGCCCAGCTGCCCGGCGGCGCCGCGGTTTCGGCTGGCGGCGCCCTGACGGCGGTAGACGGCAAGCCGCAGATCGGCGGCGCGCTCGAGGCCAAGGCGGATAATCTGCGGGCGTTGCTGGACTGGCTGCAGGTGGCGCCGGCCGGTGTGCCGGCGGAACGGCTGCGCACCCTGGCGCTGACCAGCCGCTTCACCGCCGGCGCGGATTTGCTGGAGCTGGCCGATCTGGATCTCAAGCTGGACAATTCCCGGATCACCGGCGGCCTGCGTGTCGCCTTGCCGAGGGGTGGCCAGCAGAAAATGGCGTTCGGCGTCGGTCTGGCGATCGATCAGCTCAATGTGGACTCCTATATGCCACCGGCGGCCGCGCCGGCCGAAGCCGCGCCGAAGCCCGCAGGCGGAGGCGGCCTGCCGCTGGACAGCCTGAAACCGCTGGCCGATCTGGACGCCAATGTGGAGCTGCGGGTCGGCAAGCTGACGATCAACCAGCAGACGCTGCAGGGCGTGCATCTGGACGGCACCGTCACCGGCGGCACGCTGACACTGCGCGATCTCTCGGTGAAGGAGTTCGCCGGCGGCAAGGGTGCGATCAACGGCACGGTGACCGATCTCGCCGGCAATCCCCGGTTCGACACCAAGTTCGATCTCACCGCCAAGGACGCCAACAAGGCGTTCCAGGCCGCCGGCATGGGCGACCGGGTCAAGGGCAAGCTGGGCGCGCTGAAACTCGCCGGCGCGCTGGCGGGCGGCGCCCAGGACGTCAATTTCAATATCGATTTCGGCCTGAGCGGTATCGGCGCCACGGGTCAGGCGAAGGGCAAGGCCTCCGGCATCGGCCAGGGCGTCGTGCCGCGCATCGACAGTACGTTCAACGTCCAGGCCAAGGATGCGGGGCCGTTGCTGGCGCTGGCGGGCATCAGAGGCGATGTCAGCAAGCTGGGCGCGTTGTCGCTGAAGGGCAATGCGGCGAGCGGCACGGACGATCTCAACTACGATGTGACGATCTCGATCGCCGGCGCCGGGGCCAAGGGCAGCTTCAAAGGCCGTGTGCTCGCCTTATCGTCCGCAGCACCGAAGGTCGATACCAAGCTGGACTTCTCCGCCGACAAGCCCGCGCCGTTGCTGGCGCTTGCCGGCATGGCCGGACCCGAGGCAAACAAGCTGGGCAGGATCGCCGCCACCGGCTCCATGGCCGGCAATGCCAATGACATGAAGTTGGACTTGGCGCTGCAGGGCTTCGGCGGCGCGGCCACCGTGGCCGGCACGGTGCAGACGGCCGCCGCACCCGCGCCGACGAAGTTCGATCTCGCCGTCACCGCCAACCATCCGGAGTTCCGTCAGCTCCTCTCGGCGCTGGTGCCCGGTTACAAGCCGGCGGCCGCCAAGCTCGGGCCGCTGCAGTTATCCGCCAAGGCCCAGGGCAGCACCGACAAGGCGACCATCTCCGGTCTTTCGCTGCGCGCCGGCCAGACCTCGCTGAACGGCCAGGCGAGCATGGACAAGAGCAGCGGCAAGCCGTTCTACAGCGCCGCGCTCAAGGGCGGCGTCGTCGATATTTCGCCCTTCATGCCGCCGCCCGCCAAGGGCGGCAGCAGCGGCGGCGAGCGCTGGTCGCGGGAGAAGCTGGACCTGTCGGCGCTGCAGTCGATGGATGCCGATGTGGATTTCAGCGCCGACCGTTTCGTCGCCAACACCACTGTCATCGACAATCTGAAGGCGCTGCTGACGCTTCGTGACGGGACGCTGACCATCAAGCAACTCAACGGCAATACCTATGGCGGCGCCATCGATCTGACGGGCACGCTGGCCAGCCGCGGCGTGCCGACCTTCAACGGCCACGTGACTGGCAACAACGTGGCCGTCAGTGAACTCATGGGCGGCGGTTTCCTGGCGAAACGCATCACCGGCCCGGTTTCCTTCGATACCGACCTGGCCTCCAGCGGCTACAGCATGGCCGAATTGGTCGGCGGGCTGCAGGGCAACGGCAAGGTCGATGGCTCCATCACCGTACTCAGCCAGGTGGAGCAGCAGGTGGGCTCGGCGCTGCTGGGAATTCTTGGCCAGCAGGTGAAGCAGCTGCAGGGCTTCACGGAGAGCGTCAACGCCGTCTATTCGGCCTTCACGGGCTCGCCGAACGCGCTGAACGGCACGTTCGATATCAATCAGGGCGTTCTGAACACCCAGGATCTCAGCCTGACGAACAACCGGGCCAGGTTGCTGGCGACGGGCGATGCTGACATCGCCGCCTGGACCATGGATATGATCGCGAACATCTTTTCCCAGGAGTATCCGGATCAGCCTTATCTCAGCATCGACCTCGACGGGCCGCTAGACGGGCCGAACACAAATTTCAGCGGCAATGCCTTCGCGCGCGGCAGCGAAGAGTCGCAGGGCGCCTTTGGCAACCAGTCGCCGGCGGACATCTTCAACGGCATCATCCCCGGTCTGCCAGGTTCAGGCAGCGGGGGCCAAAGCGGGTCGGGCATTCCCGGCCTCGATGGCGTCATCCCGGGCATCGGTGGCGGCGATGCCGGCGCGCAGGGTGAAGGCGAAACGCCGGGTATCGGCGGGATCGGCGTTGAGAACCTTCCCGATGCGCTCAGTGGCGAGCAGCAGCAACAGGAGCCGGCGCCTGAAGGGGCCGCGCCCGATGCCGCAACGCCCGACGAGACCGCTCCCGGTGAGGCCCCGGCGGCGGAACAGCCGGGCGAGGCGATAACGCCTGATGTCGAGCCGACGCCGGCGGAACAGCCTGCAACCGAACCGGAAGCAGCCGCGCCCGAAGGCGAGCAACCGGCAGCGGAACCGGACGCGCAACCGACAGAGCCGGATGCGCCGGTGCCGCCGGAGAAACCCGAAACGCCCAGCGACTTTGGCCAGCAACCGGCAGCAGAGCCGGAAGTGGCGCCCGAACCGGCACCGGAACCGGTCCCCGAAGCTCAGCCCGAGCCCCAGCCGGAGGCGGCGCCGCAACCAGAACCGGAGATCGCGCCTGAGCCCGTGCCGGAGCCGGAGGTGGTGCCGGAGGTCGCACCAGAGCCTGCGCCCGAACCGGCACCGGAGGTAGCGCCGGAGCCCGTGCCGGACAGCGCCCCCGTGCTGGTGCCGGAGCCAGAGGAATCGCAGACCGAGCAGCCGAAGAAGCGAAAGGCGACGGACATACAGACCCAAGAGCAGCCGGCCGAACTCGCGGCGCCGGAAGCTCAGCCGGAGGGCGAACAAAGCACGGACCCCGGCACGATCGTGCCGCTGATCGAGCCCGAGCCGCAGTAGGACTAGACGATCTCCACGGTCACCGCGCCGAGGCCGTCGAACGACGCTTCGACGCGGCCCGGCCGATCGAGGCGAAGGGCGGCGACGATGCTGCCGAGAGTGATGATATCGCCAGCGCGAAGCGGTGTCTTTCGCGCGGCACAGTGATCCGCGAGCCAGGCGAGGGAATTCAGCGGGTGGCCAAGGATGTCGCGGGCATTGCCGGCGCTGGCGACTTCGCCATCCACCGTGAAGCGGCCGGCGAGATCGGCGTCGGATGCAAGGATCGCCGGTGGTTGCTCCGCGCCAAGCACACAGCCGCAGGAGAAGAAGTCATCGGCCACCAGGCTGGGCACGCCTGCGTTCCTGATATCCTGGAAGCGCCACTCGACGATTTCGACCGAGGTCATGATGGTCGCGATGGACGGCAGCAAGCTGGCGCGGTCATGCCCGCCGGCCCGTCCGGGCAGGTCCATGGCGAGGCGCACGGCAATCTCGCACTCCAGCCCGAGTTTTGAGTATTCGCTGCGGCTAAGGGCGGCATGTCCGCGATGCACCGTGCCGCCAAAGAGCGTGCCGGCGCAGGGGAAGGGGATGCCGAGCGCCGCCTGCATGGGCGGCGAGGTGGACCCGATCTTCCAGCCCACCGGCGCACCGCGGCCGCGCGCGGCAATCCGGGGCCGCGCTGCCTCTTGCACCGCATAGGCATCGTCAAGCGACTGCGGCCGGAATTCCTCAGGAATGGCGTCGACCGGTGGTTGGCGGCCGTTGCGGCGCTGGCGCAGGTCGGCGAGGAAGTCAGCGCACGCCGCGATGCCGGCGGGAGAGAGCGCCATGTTATGCCGTCACGCGACCTTGCGGCAGCCCTCGGGCCTCAGCACGCGATTTGTCGAGGGCGGATACTTGGCGAGCTTGCCCGCCGGCCGTATCGGCCGTTGCACAAGATTGCCGCCGCAGTTCGGGCAGATGCCGGCCAGCGCGTGGCTCGCGCAATCCCTGCAGAAGGTGCACTCGAAGGTGCAGATCATCGCTTCCATCGAGTCCGGCGGCAGGTCCTTGTCGCAGCATTCGCAGTTGGGACGGAGTTCGAGCATCGGAGATTCCTCGGGTCGCGGGTGTGTGGAGCAGGCGATGAGTAGATTCACCACAAACTCACAAAGAATACAAAGCGGCCGAACCCTGCATCGAGGCCAGAACCAAGGTCGCCGGAGGGCCCGTGATTCTGCATGTCTTCTGTGAATTTGTGATGAGACTACTTTCTGTCAGCGGCAAGATGATCGAGCACGAAGACCCGGATTGCGCTTGAGAGATTAGCCGGAGTCGACTGCGCGGTACGGGCGGTATCGATCTCGGCCACGAGCTTGTTCAGCGACAGGCCGCGCGATTCGGCGATGGCTTTCAATCGATCCCAAAACGCCGCCTCCAGCGACAGGCTGGTGCGGTGGCCGGCGATACGGACCGAGCGCTTGCGGATGGTATGGGGATCGTCCATCGGCGGCCGGATGGGCAGAGCCCGCGTTACTTGCGCGGCCCGATCATCTGCTCCGGCCGCACGAACTTGTCGAAATCCTCGGCGGTCAGGAACCCGAGCGCCACGGTGGCTTCCTTCAGGCTGGTGCCTTCGGCGTGGGCCTTCTTCGCCACTTTCGCCGCCTTGTCATAACCGATATGCGGGTTGAGCGCGGTCACCAGCATCAGCGATTGATCCAAGAGCTGCTTGATCCGCGCGCGGTTCGGCTCGATGCCGGCGACGCAATTGTCGGTGAAGCTGATGCAGGCATCTGCAATCAGGCGGCCGGACTGCAGCAGGTTGTGGATCATCACCGGCTTGAACACGTTGAGCTCAAAATGGCCCTGGCTGCCGGCGACGGTCACGGCGACATGATTGCCCATCACCTGGGTCGCGACCATGGTCATGGCCTCCGCCTGGGTCGGATTGACCTTGCCCGGCATAATCGAGGAGCCCGGCTCGTTCTCCGGCAGCAGGATCTCGCCGAGGCCGGAGCGCGGACCCGAACCCATGAGGCGCAGGTCGTTGGCGATCTTCAGCAGCGATGCCGCCAGCACATTGTAGGCCCCCGAAAGCTCGACGATGGCGTCATGGCACGCCAGCGCTTCGAACTTGTTGGCGGCGGTGACGAAAGGCAGTTTGGTCAGCCGCGCCACCTGGGCGGCAAACTCCTCGGCGAAGCCGGCCTTGGCATTCAATCCCGTGCCGACGGCGGTGCCGCCCTGGGCCAGCGGGTAGATCCGCGGCAGGCAGCTCTCGACCCGCTGAATGCCGAGTTCGATCTGCGCCGCATAGCCGGAAAATTCCTGGCCGAGCGTGACCGGCGTTGCGTCCTGAAGGTGCGTGCGGCCGATCTTGATGATGTCGGCGAATTCCTTCTGCTTGGCCGCCAGGGCTCCGTGCAGATGCTTCAGCGCCGGGATCACGGAGCGCACGGCCTGTTCGCCGGCGGCGATATGCATCGCCGACGGGAAACTGTCGTTCGAGGATTGCCCCATATTGACGTGGTCGTTGGGATGCACCGGCGACTTGCCGCCGCGCTTGCCGGCCAGCATCTCGTTGGCGCGGCCGGCGATCACCTCATTGGCATTCATGTTCGACTGCGTGCCCGAACCGGTCTGCCAGACCACGAGGGGAAATTCATCGTCCAGCTTGCCGGCCACGGCTTCGGCCGCTGCGGCGGCGATGGCGTCGCCCAGCTTCCTGTCCAGCCCGCCGAGCTTCATGTTGGTCTCCGCGGCCGCCTGCTTGACCAGGGCGAGGGCGCGCACCAGCGGAATCGGCATCCGCTCGCCGCCGATCTTGAAGTTTTGCAGCGACCGCTGGGTCTGAGCACCCCAGTATCGTTCGGCGGGAACGGCAATGTCCCCCATGGAATCGCTTTCGATGCGGGTCTGCGGCGTGGCATTCATCGGGATCTCCGGCGGCAAACGGCGCGCTTCTTTTACCCGTAAAAGGCTGACGGGCAAAGGCCGGCAAGGGGCGGTCCGGAGCCGCTAGGCCGGCCGGCGGGACAGGCAATAGCGGCCGCTATGGAGCCAGCAGGTTTCGTCGCGCGAATGCTTGTCCCGGCGCAGCGACCGCACCGTGTCGTGATCGGACCTGATAAAGGCGCCGTTCAGGGCAGCCTCCGTCCCGGGATCGCGGCTGCTGATGCAAGGGATGAAGCCGCAACGGCCGAGGAGCTGCGCCTCGAACGCATCACCGCGCCGGGTGATCCTGAGGACGCGGCCCCAATTGTCCCGGGCCGTGAGCATCGACAGCAGGCGGCCGCCATCCGTTAACCGGTCCAGCCACGGCGGGGCCGGTTCGGTGACACCGGCATTGACGTAGATCGCGTCGACAGGGCCCGCATCATAGGTTGTGCCGTCGCCGCAGACCGACTGGACAGAGGGATAGGCCGCGAGATTTTGCTGCAGGCGTTCGGCCAGCTCCGGCTGGAACTCGACCGCGGCGACCTGGCCCCGGGGACCGGCGAGTTCGGCCAGGATCGCCGTATAGTAGCCGGTGCCGGTGCCGATATGCAGCACCCGGTCGCCCGGCTGCACCGCCAGCGCCGCCAGCAACCGCATATGCAGCGACGGCTCGCCATTGTTGATGCCTTTGACCGGATCGATGGCGACGACCACGTCCTGATAAAGCCGGATCGGGTCATTGTCCGATGTCGGCTCGTAACCACCTTCACCCAGCAAGAGCCAGGGTCCGGCTGAAAGGAATTTCTCCCGCGGCACCTTGGCGAAGGCTTCGACGATGCGCCGGTCGGCGACCTCTGTAATGCGCGCCAATTGCTCGGCATAGGCGCGCCGCGCTTGTGCAAGGCTCTTCATCGGTTCTTCTTGGCCGGCCTCTTCGGCTGGGCTTGGCGGTCAGGCGCTTTCTTGGCCGGTTTCCGTGGCGCGGATTTTTTCGGCTTGGCCTTGGCGCGGCGGGACACTGCCAGGGATTTGGCCGCCCAGGCGCGCAATAGGTCAGGCTCTTCCAATACATCGGCCGGGCATTCCCAATAGGCGTTGATGGTTGCGGTCTGATTGCTCCGCCGGTAGCGGAACGGCTCCGCGCCTGCGGCCTCGAAATCGGGCCGGTTGGAATCGTCGGCTTTCAGATAGAAGATATCGAATGCGATGAGGCCGATGATGAATCCGTTGAGATAAACGCCAAAGCCGCCGAACATCGGGCGGCCCTGCGCCTCGCCCAGGGGCGACAGATGGTCGAGCAGATAGTCGAGAAGCGGATCGCTCTTGGCCATGACGGGAGCATAGCCCGGTTAAAAAGAAAGGGCGAGCCGCGCACGGCTCGCCCTTGGTTACGCGCAATCGACGGACCGATCAGATCCGGTGATCGCCCCAGCGATCCTTCCCCGGAATCGGGTCGAGGCCGATATCGCGGCGAAGATGATTGCTGAGGTGCTCCACCGGGGGTCCTTGCGTCCATCGCTTGGGTTTCAGCAGGGCCAGGACCGAGGGCGCCGGCTGTTTGCCGGACGTCGCTTCCGGTCGCGTCTTGCCGATGACCTGATGGGACGCAATGAGCAGTCCGATGAACGAAGCGGCGGTCTTCATGACAAAGTCTCCTTACAAGTTAGAAGTTGAAATCAGCATCGCTGGCTCGAGCTCTCCGCCGGACCGCCGGGCAAACCTCCGGCCTTCGCCAACTCGAGGTTTCGAGCGGCGTGGAGGAAGCCGACGGTGACGGTACGGCTGTCAGGGAGACTGAAGTGGCGTCTTCACATCGCGACTCCGTCCTTGCGGAACGGAATCACGCTCGCGGAATCGACTAACGGAAGCCGTCAGAAGCGGATTGGAACGATCTTTCGGGAGATCCTAGCAATCCAAGCGAGATGGAGACGCCTTTTCAGGCGCTCACCGACATCGGCCGTTAGGCTGCGCTGCAGCCTCGAAGAATCATACGGGTCATTGATGCTCTCCCCTCGCTGAGAAAGGATGGGGGAACTTAATGATTCGAACCGTTATCGTCAATCGCGAATGGCGGCGATCCGAAGATTCCTACGGAGGTGTGGCCGAGTTGCAACAGTCGCACGGCGCTGTGACCGAAGTCACTGACTAGCGATTTCAGCTATTTCTTACGGAAGGCGTCGAGCGTGATGACCTTCTCGTCCTTGCCATGCGCCGGATTTTTTTCCGAGTTCTCGGCCTTCTCCGGCAGTTTGGCGGGAACGGACGCCTTCGGCGGCTTGGAGTCCTCCTCGCCCTCGCGGCGGGTTTGGAACTCGAGGCCGAAATTCACCGCGGGATCATGGAACGCCGTCACGGCCGCGAACGGCACGAACAGCCGCTCCTGCTGATTGTTGAAGCTGAGGGTGACCGCGAAACTGCTCTCCTCGATTTCCAAGGCCCAGAACTGGTATTGCAGGACGATGGTCATCGCCTCCGGATACTGCTGATGCAGCCAGTCGGCGATCTGCACATCCGGATGGTCGGTGCGGAAGGTGATGTAGAAATGATGGTTGCCCGGCAGACCGCGTTTGCCCACATCGATCAACGCCGTACGCACGACGCCGCGCAGCGCTTCGTCGATCATGCGGTCATAACGTAGACGTTCTTGCGCCATTACTCCCCGTTGAACTTATTCTGGGCGGCCGCTGCCTTTAGTTTTCCGCCAAGCGGGGCGCGCCTGTCAACAAGGTCCGGCCGACGATTCGGTCACTGCGTTGGCCCTCAACCCGATCTCCGTGGATCAAGTGTGGCGATCAAGTGGGGGGCTTCTGTTGCCCGGTGCCCCCCGGACCGCGCTTACCTAAACTAGTTAGGCAGCGAGAGCCATACGGTTATCGTTGGCACTTTCAGAATAGCCCGATAACGGTGGTACCATGCCGGACGAAAACCAAGCCTTTATTGCGCGCGTCGATCCTGCTTCGCCCCCAGAGTGGCCGCGGCTCGCATTCGCGCGAATCGCGGCTGAAGAAACTGGTGGAGGCGCCGGGTACTGCCCCCGGGTCCGCTACGCCTATGTCGCAGGGCGTTTATCGTCATAGTCGGTTGCCCGACAATTGAAATATATAGTGTCTTGCGCCGCGAATCAAAGGCCCCGGCGGCCCCTATGGTGCGGCGCGATAGTTCCCGTTAATCTGCAATTCGCTGCAAATGATTCGCGGTTCCCTTAGAATGGCGCTCAGCAAGGACCAGCAGGCGGAAGTCGACGCCCTCAGCACGGCGGCTTTACCCACCCGTCGCGCGACCGTGCCCGCGCTTGAAGAAATTCTCTACCAGGCGATCCCCGTGCTCGATCACGGCTTCGTGCGCGTTGTCGATTACATGGGCGATGACGCGGCGATCGTGCAGGCGGCGCGGGTATCCTACGGCAAGGGCACGCGCAAGATCAGCGAGGATCGTGGTCTCATCCATTATCTCCTGCGGCACCGCCATACGACGCCTTTCGAGATGTGCGAGATCAAGTTCCATGTGAAGCTGCCGATCTTCGTGGCCCGGCAGTGGATCCGCCACCGCACCGCCAATGTGAATGAATACTCTGCCCGCTATTCCGTTCTGGACGAGGAGTTCTATGTCCCGGCGCCCGAGCATCTGGCAGCGCAGTCGCAGATCAACAAGCAGGGCCGCGAGGATGCGTTGCCGGCCGCCGAGGCGGCCGAGATACTGGCCCTGATCCGGGGCGAGGGCGCGCGCGCCTACGGCACCTATACCAAGCTGCTGAACGAGACCGCCAAGGGCGAGGTGATCGACGAAGAGAGCAGCGGCATAGCCCGCGAGCTTGCGCGCATGGTGCTGCCGGCGAACATCTACTCGCAATGGTACTGGAAAATCGATCTGCATAACCTCCTGCATTTCCTCAGCCTGCGCGCCGACCCCCATGCCCAGTACGAGATCCGCGTCTATGCGGAAGCGATGCTGGATGTGGTGAAGCGCTGGGTGCCCATCACCTATGAAGCTTTCACCCAGCATCGGCTGAAATCCGTCACCTTGTCCGCCGCCGCCTGGGAGGTTGTGAAGCGGATGCTCGCAGGCGAGGATATCGCGGAATCTCAGAGCGCTCTCGGTAAGCGAGAATGGCGCGAGCTGATGGCGGTGCTGGGGCGCTCAACCTAAGTACGGCATGCGGGGAAAGATCATGGATGACGGTGCAGATGTCTGCGCGGTGCCCAGCGAATCCGCGCTGCGGGATGTCATGGGCCATCCCGGTGACGGCGCAGTCCGCAAGCAGCTCGCCCAGCTCGACAAGCATTGCCGGCGCTTTATCGAGCTGTCGCCGTTTCTCTGCATCGGCACGGCGGACAAGAATGGCAAGGCGGACGTGTCGCCGCGCGGCGATCCCGCGGGCTTCGTCCAGGTGATGGACGACAAGACCATCATCATTCCCGACCGTCCCGGAAACAACCGCCTGGACACCATGAGCAACATCATGGAGAACCCGAATGTGGGGATCTTGTTCATGATCCCGGGATTCGAGGATTCGCTGCGCGTGAACGGCCGCGCCACGATCGTGCGCGATCCCGAAGTGCTGCGGCAAGCGGCGGTAAACGGCAAGGAGCCGAAAGTGGCGATCCGCGTTGCCGTCGACGAAGTTTTCCTGCACTGCGCCAAGGCATTCAAGCGCTCCCGGCTCTGGGAGGCCGATGCCAAGGTCGATCGCAGCGCGATGCCGAGCCTGGGGAAAATGATCCTCGAGCAAATCGCCCCGCCGTCCAAGCCGCCCACGCCCAAGGAAGTGGCCGACGGCGACGAGTGGATCGAGGAGTCCTACAGGACCGGGATGTATTAGGCGTCCCGATTTCCGCCGCAAAGTCGAGCCAGAAAATGCTGCATGGCACTTCCGGCGCGTCTTGGTTTCTCGTCTGCATTCGCACTCCTGGCTCTAAGTCCGGCGCTGGGCCGGGCCGAGGAACTTGCCACAAATCCGGCAAATGAGATTGGCAAGGCCGATCAGGTCTTTGTCGACAAGAGCGAGCGCCGGTTGGACCTGCTCCGCGACGGTGCTGTGATTGCCAGCTTCCCGGTTATGCTGGGTTTCAATCCCGATGGCCACAAGGCACAGCAAGGCGACGGGCGCACACCCGAGGGCGACTATGTGCTGGACTGGCGCAATCCGCAGAGCCGATTTCACCTGTCCCTGCACGTCTCCTATCCGAATGCGGAAGACAAAGCGCAGGCAGCTGCGCTCGGCGTATCGCCTGGCGGCGACATCTTCATCCACGGCACACCCGCGCTCTATGCAGCGCTCGGAGGCAATTGGACGCTGGGGTGCATCGCCGTTTCCAATGCGGATATGGACGTCGTCTGGAAGGCCGTGTCCGACGGCACGCCGATCACGATTCAGCCGTGAGGTTCTTCAGGCTTTCGCGCGGGGGTAGCCGGGCTTCGCCTGAATATATTCTTGACTTATAGGAAAAACAGCCTAAACTGGTCTACGCCGCAAACTTCGGATTGTCGCGGTCTCGATGTTGGACATTGTGTATCTGAATACCATGTGCGTCCGCGCGTGAGGCGGCCGGCGAACAGCGGCGGCCGGCTTGGCTCCCGCTTGGCCGACACGGTAGCGGCGGGATTCCCTTGTATGGCATCGATGTTGAAGAAAAAGGGTCCCTCGGAATCGTACTTTTCGCCGATTTGGCAAGGCGAATCATGGGCATGCCGGCGCGGAAAATCCCGGAAAATGCCGCAAACCCGCTGGGGCGCGGCGGGCCTCCCGCTGGACATCTTCAGCCGGCGGTTCCTCGCTTGGCATGGGGTCGATCTTACGCTTTGCCATGGACCGTAAGGGAAATTGCCATAGCGGCCCCCCTGAGTTTGCCCGCGAGCCTGAGTGAGGCAGGCCCAGTTATCTTTGATATTCGCGTTCAGTCGGATAACGGCAATCGCTGTAGGCAAGTTGAGAGTACTGCGCTGCCCTCGCGTGCAGTCAGTACTCTTGCAGGCGACTTCAGAGCTGAATCGCTTAGCTGACGACGATCCGCGGTGCTTGCCGGCGCTTGTCACCCAGGGCGGCCTGGGTCTTTTCCCACACGCGCGCGGCGACGGCTTTGAAAATGCGGGCATGTTCGCTGTCGGGTGCGGACACGACGATGGGATGGCCTCCGTCGGAGGTCTCGCGGATGGCGATATGCAGGGGAACCTCGCCGAGAAAGTCGGTGCCCAGCTTCGCGGCCTCCGCTTTGGCGCCGCCATGGGCGAAGATATGGCTCACATGGCCGCAATTCGGGCAGGAGAAGTAACTCATGTTCTCGATGATGCCGAACACCGGCACTTCCACTTTGCGGAACATGTTCAGGCCCTTGCGGGCGTCCAGCAGGGCGATGTCCTGGGGTGTGGATACGATCACCGCACCGGTTACCGGCACGTCCTGCGCCAGGCTGAGCTGGATATCGCCGGTGCCCGGCGGCATGTCGACGATCAGAATGTCCAGCTCGCCCCACTCGGTTTGCGTCAGCATCTGCTTGAGGGCGCCGGTCGCCATCGGGCCGCGCCAGATCACAGGTGTGTCCTCCGGCAGCAGGAAGCCCGCAGACATGCATTTCACACCGAAGTTCAGCAGCGGAATCATCGTCCGATCATCGCGGCTCTGCGGCCGGCCCTTCAGCCCCATCATGCGGGGCTGGGAGGGGCCATAGATATCGGCATCGAGCATGCCGACCTTGAGGCCCTGGGCGGCCAGCGCCAGCGCCAGGTTGACGGCCACGGTGGATTTGCCGACGCCGCCCTTGCCGCTGGCGACGGCGACGATGCTGCGCACGCCCGGGATAACCAGTTTAGCAGGGCGTTGCGGCGCGCCGCCGTGGGCGTGGCCCTGAGGCGGCGGAGCTGCGGCTGCCTTGGCCCGGTGGGCGGTGAGGACCGCAGAGACGCTCAGAACGCCCGGAATTGCGTCCACCGCCCGCTCGGCGGCCTTCCGCAGCGGCTCTAGCCGGGGCCCGCGCTGGGGATCGACTTCGATGGTAAAGGCGACATGGCCGTCGCGGACCCCCAGGCCGGTGACCATGCCCAGACTGACGATGTCGCCGCCACGATCCGGGTCGCTGATCCGGCGCAGGGCGGCCATGACATCGGCTTCGGCCACGGGTACTGGCGGCTTATCGGCTGGCGCCATGCTTGAAAACTCCGGCCTGGGGCCAAGATCTAGCTGATTGCCGGCGGGTTGTGACCGGCGATGCGGTGACATATAAGGCCCACAACCGGCATTGGAAAGGCCGCGCTCCGCGGCCACAACAGCGAGGTCGATCAATAACATGCCCTGGCAAAATCAAGGTGGAGGCGGCGGCCCATGGGGCGGCGGCAGCGGTAGCGGCGGCGGCGGCCAGGGTCCCTGGGGCCGGGGGCCGTCCTCGGGCGGCCAGGGCGGGCCGCCGGATCTCGAGGAAATGCTGCGCCGCGGCCAGGACCGGATGAAACAATTCATCCCCGGCGGCCTGGGCGGCGGACGCATGGCCGCGGCGATCGCCGGCGGCCTGCTCATCATCTGGGGCCTATCCGGCTTCTACCAGGTTCAGCCCGACGAAGTCGGCGTACCCCTGGTGTTCGGCAAGGCTCATGCCGTGACCACCCCCGGCCTGCATTGGAACTGGCCGACGCCGATCGGCAGCGTCGAGCGCCCCAAGGTCACGCAGGTCAGCACCGTTGAGATCGGCGGCGCTGGCGGATCGGAAGAAAGCCTGATCCTGACCGGGGACGAAAACATCATCGATATCAGATTCACGGTGCAGTGGCTGATCAACGACCCCAGGCTGTTCCTGTTCAATATTCGGGAGCCGGACGAGACCATCCGCAGCGTAGCGCAGTCGGCCATGCGCGAGATCATCGGCCAGACGCCCTTCGAGTTCGCCCGCAGCGATGCCGGCCGCGGCCAGATCGTGACCCGGACGACCGACCTGATTCAACGCACGCTCGACAGCTATGGCGCGGGCATCGCCGTCACGCAAGTGGCGCTCCGCAACACCGATCCGCCGGCCGCCGTCAACGAGGCGTTTCAGGACGTGGCTGCCGCGATCCAGGACGCGCAACGGCTGCGCAACGAGGCAGACCGCTATCGATTCGAAGTTGGCAACCGCGTTCAGGGTGAGGCGCAACAGACAGTTCTTCAGGCGGAGGCCTATAAAGCGGAGCGCATAGCCAGCGCAACCGGCGAAGCGCAGCGCTTTCTGGCGCAGTATGAACAGTTCCGAGCGGCTCCGGACATCACCAAGCGGCGCCTCTACCTCGAGACGATGGAGCGCATCATGGGCAAGCTTGACAAAGTGCTCATCGATGAAGGCGCGGGCGGATCGGTTCCGTATCTGTCGCTGAACGAACTGATGCGCCGCCTCGAGCAGCCCGCAGCGCCGCGGAATTCAACCGAGCCTGCCACCCAGCCGGCGGGAGCTTCGCAATGAATCAGTACAGAACTATCGGCATCATCGTCGCCATAGCCGTTGTCGTTATCATCGGTCTCATGTCGATGTTTACGGTGCATCAGCGAGAGCAAGTCCTGGTGCTGTTGCTCGGCGAACCGGTTCGCGTCATCTCGGAGCCGGGGTTGCAGTTCCGGATTCCGTTCTTTGAAGAGGTCGTCAAAATCGATCGTCGCGTGCTCTATGCCGAAGGCAGCGGCGAAGAGGTTCCGACCCGCGACCAGAAACAGCTCATCGTCGATTACTTCGCGCGATACAAGATCACCAATCCATTGTTGTTCTTCCAGACCGTGCGAAGCGAGGAGGTCATGCAGCAGCGGTTGCTGCCGATCATCAACTCGCAGCTTCGCCGCGTCGTCGGCGGCGTGCCGATGGCGCAACTGCTGACCGCGCAACGGGCCGACATGATGATGGAAATCACCCGTGCTGCGGGCATTGAGACGGAGCGATTTGGCATCGAACTGATCGACGTGCGCATGAAACGCGTCGATCTGCCGGCGCAGAACAGCCGCGCTGTATTCGACCGGATGAAGACGCAGCGCGAGGCCGAGGCTGGGCGTATCCGTACCGAAGGCGAACGCGATGCCCGGCGAATTCGCGCCGAAACCGACAAGGAGGCGGTCGTGGCGATCGCCGAGGCACGGCGGCAGGCGTCGATTCTCCGCGGCGAAGGCGAAGCGGAGGCGACCCGCGTCTACAACGAGGCCTATGGCAAGGATCCGCAGTTCTTCGATTTCTTCCGCTCGCTGCAGGCGATGGAGACCGGGATGCCGGCCGCGACGACAACTTATGTCGGGCCGGCCAAGGGAGATTTCTTCCGGTTCTTCGACCAGGAGGAAGGTGCGCCCGGGACGCTCGGCCCTGAAGCGTCAGCGCCCGGAACGCAGTAAGGGCGGCAGCTTTACCGCATGGGCTTTGCGTTCGGCGATTTCGCGACCGCAATCGGGCTGGTCCTGGTCATCGAAGGCGCGCTGCTGGTCCTGGCGCCAAACCTGGCCAAGCGGATGGTGACCGAGATTCTAACCGCGCCGCCGCAGCTATTGCGCGTGGGCGGCATTGTGTCGGCCGCCATTGGCGTTGCCATCGTTTGGGCGATCCGGGGCTAGTCCGCCACAAACCGCCGGTCACTTCGCCGTGAGTACCGCAACAAAGCCGCAACCGGTTTCTGAGAGGCTATGTTGAATTCATTAACCATTTTTCATTGTTCTCGCGTATCCTTGCTACGGCGCATCTGAGACGGCTCTTGAACTCAGCAACCACTCGGCCGATTTCCCCGTAGCGAGTGCAGAGCCAATTACTCGGCGCGTCGGCCCGTCCCGGCCGGCCACCGGAAACCCACACGCCAGGAATGGAGTTATGCCGTGATTTCCACCCGTTTAATCCGCCGCAGGCCAATCTCCCGCGCCTGGGCCGCGCCTGCGCCGCTGCCGGCCATGCGCGGCGTTTATTGGCTGATCTGCCTGCTTACTGCTCTGGCCTTTCTGCTGGCCAGCCAGGCCGCCTGGGCCCGGTCGGCGCCGGATAGTTTTGCGGATCTGGCCGACAGTCTGCTGCCTGCCGTCGTCAACGTCTCCACCACCCAGACGGTAAAGGCCGACAGCATGAGCGGCAGCGAGGAGCTCGACGACTTCTTCAACGAGTTCATGAATCGCCAGGGGCGCGAGAACAAGCCGCGCCGCATGACCTCGCTCGGTTCCGGTTTCATCATCGATCCGGCCGGCTATGTGGTCACCAACAACCACGTCATCGCCGACGCGGACGAGGTTACTGTCCTTTTGCACGATGATACGGAACTGAAAGCTACGATCATCGGCCGCGACGAGAAGACCGATCTGGCCCTGCTGAAAGTGGAGGCCGGCAAGCCGCTGCCGGCGGTGAGTTGGGGCGATTCCGATATCCTGCGAATCGGCGATTGGGTGATGGCGATCGGAAATCCGTTCGGCCTCGGCGGCACTGTGACCGCCGGCATCGTGTCGGCGCGCGGCCGCCAGATCGGCGGCGCCTATGACGACTACATCCAGACCGATGCTTCCATCAACAGAGGCAATTCCGGAGGTCCGCTGTTCGACATGAACGGCCAGGTGATCGGCGTCAACACGGCGATCTATTCGCAATCCGGCGGCAGCGTCGGTATCGGTTTTGCGATCCCCTCGACTCTGGCCAAGAACGTGGTGGCGCAGATCCGCCAGTTCGGCAAACCCAAGCGTGGCTGGCTTGGCGTCCGCATCCAGAACGTGAATGACGAGCTTGCCGAGGGATTGCGTTTGCCGTCGACCAAGGGAGCCCTTGTCGCCAACGTCACCGAAGGCGGTCCGGCCGACAAAGCCGGGATCAAACAAGGCGATGTGGTGTTGCGCTTCGACAGCAAGGAGGTCACCGCCAGCCGCTCCTTGCCGCGCATCGTTGCGGAAACCGCCATCAGCAAGAAGGTCCAGGTGGTCGTCTGGCGCCAAGGCAAGGAAATGACCTTCGATGTCACTGTCGGCGAGTTGACCGAAGATGTCGAGAAGGCGGCGCTGAGCCAACCCGAGGAGCAAGGCAATACCGGCCCGACGGAGGGCAAGATTGCCACTCTCGGTATCACCGTCGGTCAAATCACCGATGCGGCGCGCAGCGAGTTCAAGCTCGAGAGCAGCGTTAAGGGGGTAATCATCAGCGAGGTCGACGATTCTGGCCCTGCGGCGGAAAAGGGCCTGCAGGTGGGCGATGTGATCGTCGAGATCGACCAGAAGGCGGTCGGCTCCCCCACTGACATCGAGCGCCGCGTCAAGGAAGCGAAGAAGAACGGCTTCCGGGTCGTAACCCTGCTGATCTACCGCGGCGGCGATTTCCAATGGTTCGCCGTCCGCGTGGACAAGAGCTAGGACAGCCGATGGCGCCGGCCGGTCCGGCGCACTAAAAGGAAAGGGCGGCGCCCCATCGGTGCCGCCCTTTTCTTTATGGCGACGCAACGCATCATCGTCATCGGCGGCCCGACCGCGAGCGGCAAGTCCGCCATCGCTATAGCATTGTCGCGGGCGCTCAAAGGCGTCGTGATCAATGCCGACAGCATGCAGATCTATGCCGAGCTGCCGATCCTGACGGCGCAGCCCGATGCCGCCGCGCGCGCAGCGGTGCCGCACAGGCTCTATGGCGTGCTGTCGGCGGCGGAGACTTGCTCGGCCGCCCGCTGGGCCGACATGGCCTGGGCGGCAGTCGACGAAGCGGCGCGGGCGGGCCTGCAGCCGATCGTCGTCGGAGGTACCGGGCTATACATCCGGGCCTTGATGCGGGGATTGGCGCCGGTGCCGGAGATCCCGCCCGAAATCCGCCTGGAGACGCGAAATCTCCTGCAAGAATTGGGGCCTGAAGCATTTCATGCCCGGTTGGCGACACGCGATTCCGCCGCGGCCGCCCGGCTCCGGCCCACCGATCCGCAGCGGTTGGCGCGGGCCTGGGAAGTGGTGGAGGCCACCGGTCGCCCGCTGGCCGATTGGCACGCGGAAGGCGCCTTGCCACGTCTGGGTGCGGGATTCCTGCCGTTCGTCCTCGTTCCCGACCGCGAGGCGCTTTACGCGGCGATCGACCGCAGGTTTGCACAGATGGCCCGAGGTGGAGCCTTGGAGGAGGTCAGCGCGCTGTGCCGCATGGACCTTCCCGCTCAGGCGCCGGCCCTTAAGGCCCTGGGCGTTCGTGAGCTTCTGAGCCATTTGGCCGGCGAAACAGATCTTCCAACCGCCATCGCGGCCGGCCAGCAATCCAGCCGTCGCTATGCCAAACGGCAGATGACCTGGTTCCGAAACCAGCTCAGAGAGGCTAATTTTCTTTCTGTTGATCGCAATTTCACGACATCATTGGAAAGAATAACGCAGGAAATCTTTTCAATTATTCGCAAGGACCATTGACCGCCTTAAGTCGAGCCGCTAGCTTGTGCCGCCCTTGCGCGGCTTTGTGCAGTGCAACAATGCAAGCCGGGCAATAGCTTTAGCTTTACCGCCATGCCTGAAACGGCAAGATCAGGCGGCAAGGGCGTGAAGCGGCGAACGGTGCAATTGCCGGACGCGGTTGGTGATCAAGCGGAAAGGCGTTGGGTTATGGCGAACGAAGAGATGAATGGCGCGCAGATGGTGATCCGGGCCCTGGTGGATCAGGGCGTCGACGTCATCTTTGGCTATCCGGGTGGCGCCGTACTTCCCATCTATGACGAGCTGTTCAAGCAGAACGCGTTGCGCCATGTCCTGGTCCGCCATGAACAAGGCGCCGTCCATGCCGCCGAAGGCTATGCGCGCTCCACCGGCAAGGTAGGCGCCGTACTGGTGACCTCCGGCCCTGGCGCCACCAATGCGGTGACCGGCCTGACCGATGCCCTGATGGACTCCATACCGATCGTCTGCCTGACCGGCCAGGTGCCCACTCACCTGATCGGCAATGACGCGTTCCAGGAAGCGGACACGGTGGGCATTACGCGTCCCTGCACCAAGCATAACTACCTGGTGAAGAGCATCGGCGATTTGCCGCGCATTATGCATGAGGCGTTCTATGTGGCCCGCAGCGGCCGGCCCGGCCCGGTCGTGGTCGATCTGCCGAAGGACGTCCAGCAGGCCAAGGGCACCTACAGCAATGGCGTCACGGCCAAGCACCGTTCCTATAATCCGCAGATGAAGGGCGATATCCGCGCCATCGAACAGGCGCTTGATCTCATCGCCAAGGCGCAGCGGCCGCTGTTCTATTGCGGCGGCGGCGTGATCAATTCCGGCCCGACCGCGTCGAAGCTGCTGAAGCAGTTCGTCAACCTTACCGGCTTTCCGATCACGCTGACGTTGATGGGGCTCGGCGCCTATCCCGCTTCCGACAAGCAGTTCTTGGGCATGCTCGGCATGCACGGCATGTACGAGTCAAACCACGCCATGCATGACTGCGATGTCATGATCAATATCGGCGCGCGCTTCGACGACCGCATCACCGGCCGGCTGGCGGCGTTCTCGCCCAACTCCAAGAAAATCCACGTCGATATCGATCCCTCCTCGATCAACAAGAATGTGCGGGTCGATGTGCCGATCGTCGGCGATGCCGCCCATGTGCTGGAGGATATGATCCGCCTGTGGAAGGCGAAGCAGATCCGGCCGAACCAGAAGGCGCTGGACGCCTGGTGGAAACAGATCGACGGCTGGCGGGCGCGGGACTGTCTCAAGTACCGGCCGAGCGACAGCGTGATCAAGCCGCAATACGCGCTGCAGCGGCTGTTCCACGCCATCAAGGACAAGGATTTCTACATCACCACCGAGGTCGGCCAGCATCAGATGTGGGCGGCGCAATTCTTGCGCTTCGAAAAGCCGAACCGCTGGATGACCAGCGGCGGCCTCGGCACCATGGGCTATGGATTCCCCGCCGCCATCGGCGTGCAGATGGCCCATCCGGAATCGCTTGTTATCGACGTCGCCGGCGAAGCCTCTTTCATGATGAATATGCAGGAGATGTCGACGGCCATGCAATACAAGCTGCCGGTGAAAGCGTTCATTCTCAACAATCAATGGATGGGCATGGTGCGCCAATGGCAGGAACTGCTCCATGGCGAGCGCTATTCCGAAAGCTACATGGAGTCGCTGCCGGATTTCGAGAAGCTGGCCGATGCGTTCGGTTTCGTCGGCCTGCGCGCGGACAAGCCGTCGGAGGTCGACGACGTCATCAGGGAAATGATCGCCGTGAAGCAGCCGGTGCTGGTGGATATGCGCGTCGACAAGACCGAGAACTGCTTCCCGATGATCCCGTCGGGATCGGCTCACAATGAAATGCTGCTGGGTCCGGATGATGTGGCAAAGCCGGTTTCCGAAGAGGGCATGGTGCTGGTCTAGGGCCGACTCGCAGCGAAGAAGAACAGGGCAGGATACCCGGGAGCCATTGCTTGCAACTGCAGACGATCGAACGACACACGATTTCCGTGCTGGTGGACAACGAGGCCGGCGTGCTCGCGCGCGTCATCGGCCTGTTCTCCGGCCGCGGCTACAACATCGAGAGCCTGACCGTGGCCGAGGTAGATGCGACCGAGCATCTCTCGCGCATCACTATCGTCACCTCGGGTACGGCGATGATCATCGAGCAGATCAAGAACCAGCTCAATCGCCTGGTGCCCGTGCATACGGTCAACGACTTGACCATCGAGGGCCCACATGTGGCGCGGGAATTGGCGCTGATCAAGGTGAAGAGCACGGGCGAGCGCCGCGTCGAGTCCCTGCGCATTGCCGATATCTTCCGCGCCCGCGTCGTCGACGCGACCAACGACTCCTTCGTCTTCGAGATGACGGGTTCGACCGAGAAGCTCAGCGCCTTCATCAACCTGATGCAGCCGCTGGGCCTTGTGGACGTGTCGCGCACGGGTGTCGTGGCGATCGCACGCGGGGCGGACGCACTTTAGAAGTGCGTCATCCCACGAGTCAGGCTGCCACCTGTTCGATTCCAGGCCCGCGCGCCGGTTCGCCGGGACGGCACGCCTGCCGTTCTGCGAGGCAGCCGGCGCTGCCACCGCGCCGTTACTGCTTCCGATCGCGCCACGACAGCAAATGCTGACTGGCATTTCCGTTTCAGTCGGCGGAAACGCGGCGCTGATCTTGAGCAAGGCACGGACGTGATCCATGATGGCCCTCTTGAATGCATGGTTTCATGGTCGCCGCGGAAGCCGGGCGCGCGCACTCCGCGGCGAAGACGCTGTTAGGGCAGTTCCAAGGTAGGACGTCCGATCGAAGACGCGGACCTGATGGCCATTTCTAATGCGCGGCGCCAGCCGGGCGCATCGGTAGCTCCGCCTGGTTTCCTGGAGTTGAATCCCTAGAATTCGCCGGCATGCGGCTCAGCGGCGGCCGACAGGAGCCAAGGTTCGCCCTGCAGGCGCAGGAGGACTTCCATCCGGTTTGCCGCATTGAACTTGCCGAGGACGGCGGAGAACTGATGTTCAATCGTCCGAGGCGATCGCGACAGGCGCCGTGCAACTTCCTTGTTGCTCAGTCCTTGGGCAATCAATGCCAGGACCTGCTGTTCATTCGGGGTCAAGCCAAGAGGATGCCGGCGGGCGGCCGCATATGGTCCGCGCCGTGTCTTTGGCAGTTCGCCCGCCACTCCCATGCGTTGCGCCAGTTTGCGCGCAAGCGCCGCAGCGGGCCGGGCCTCGAGTTCGTCAAACATCGCCACGGCGCGCGCCAAAGCCGAGCCGGCATCCGGTCCGCGCACTTGCGTCAGAGAGAGAGCCGCCTCATAGGGAAGGCTTAGCTGCAGCCACTCGCCAGCGGCGCCGGCGGCGTCGCCTCGCAATTCGGCCAATCGCGGCAAGGCAGTCCGCGGCAGTTCCACCGGGAATCGTGCCGTCACGCCGCATCTCTGCCACCAACAAGCTAGTTCACTGACGTCCCAGGGATTCAAGTTCGCGATATCCATTGCGGCGAGAGTGGTCAACTGCTCATGACTGGCCCGCAAGTCTTCGGCCAGCCAGGCGGCCTCGGTTAGGGCAAAGCGGACCGGTACGATGCGCTGCGGTTCGCCGGTGGAAAGGCCCTCCTGAAGTGCCTGCTGCAGCAGGGCCTCGCCATCTGGCTCGCCGAGCCGCATGCGCACCCTGCTCAGCACCGTCAATGCCGGCAGGTGCATGACGAGCGGCAAGCGTTCCTGGTTCATGACGCCCTGAGCGATCGTCTCCGCCTCGCGAAAGCGGCCTTGCTCCATGCGAAGCTGCGCTTGACGGCCGAGCAGATAATGTTTGGCCGAATCGAGATCGTATCGGGCCGTAAATGCAATACCTTCCGCTAGAAGGTGTTCGGCCAAGGCGAAATCCTTGAACACCACCGCATACTCGGCAAAGTTCGTATAGGAGCGCGCCGCATGATCGTGAAATTCCTGACTGAGCGCCAGCGTGAGGCTCGTTTCCAACAGTTCCCGGCCGCCTGGGCGGTCGGCGAAAGCAAGGGAAGTGCCGACATTGTTCGCGGCATGGATACGCGTTTCGACCTCGCCCAGCTGGTCGGCCAGCGCGATTGCGCGTTGCCCCCACTCGATCGCTTCGTCGAAGTGGTAGTGCAGCATCTGCAGTTGCGAACGCGTGCTGTAGGCCATTGCCAGTTCCGGCCCTGGCGGCAGGCTTTCCAGTTCGCGGACCGCTTCATTGGCAAAATGCTTGGCTTTCTCGGTCTCGCCGCGCCGCCAATGCAGCCGCGAAAGCCATCGAAGATTCAGGCCGACCTTTTCAGTTCGCCCGAGGCCTCGCCAGATCTCAATGGCCCGATGCCGCGCTTCGATGATCGAGTCGTAAACCAGCAGGGCCAGTCCGGCCTCGTAAGCCCAGTCCTCATAAAGTTGCGCGGCCACGGCCGCCGGCGCCTTTCCGACATACTTCAATGCAGTCGACAGATGGGCGGCAGCCTGCTGGTGGGCGCCAAGGCGCGCCGCCTGCGCAGCCGCCTGCGGGGCGATCTCCAGAACTCGATCGCCATCGTCCGCGCCGGCGGCGTGATGGACCCTGCGTGACAGCTGCGCAATCGCTTGCGCCGCCGGAAGCGTGGCTATCGCCGCTTCGACTTTCGCATGGAGCGACCGCTGAAGGGTCGGCGGCAGGCGATCGAGTGTCGCCTGCCTGGCCAACTCGTGACGGAACGTCACGGAACCCTGATCGTCCCGCCGCAACACACCGCGGGCGACGCATTGGTCGACAATGGCTTCTGCTTCCACCCCGAGCAGCGCGCGGATCAGCCACGGTTCCACGCTTCCCGGCACGATGCTCATCATCTCCAGGACGTCGCGTTCACTGCCGGTGAGGCGCGACAGCCGCGACCACACGGCATCGCGGATCGAATCCGGGATTCGCTTTGGTTCCAATTCGCTGTTCGCCAGCAATTCGGTAACAAAAAAAGGATTGCCTTCGGTAATGCGGTAAAGATCTTTGCCGGAGCGGCCTGCTTGTTCGGCAAGGGACATGACAGCAACCTGGGAAAGCGGTTCCAGAGTCACGCGGGTCACCGATCCCGACGGCAGATCGCCGAGTACGCGGGTCAAGGGATGATCGATGCCGATCTCATGGCGCCGCAGGCTTAGCACAAGCATTGTGCGGAGCAGCGGAACGCGGCGGCCGAGATACTTCACGAGATCGAGCGTTGCGTTGTCGGCCCAATGCACGTCCTCGAAGATGAGGATGCTCGGACCCGAAGCACTTTGCAGTTCCTGCAACAGAGCCGGGAAAAGCCGCTCCGGCGCGGCCGTTTCGTCTAGGAGTGTCCCCACGCGCGGATCGAGCGCCCGGGCCATGTCCTGCAGGGGGCCCAGCGGACGGGGCGTGAACAGAGCCTCGCACCAGCCCCAAACCACGCGGCTGCCCTCGTCGCCAAGCTCCGCAAACTCCTGCAGGAGGGAGGTTTTTCCTACACCAGCTTCGCCTTCGAGCAGCACTGTGCTGCCGCGGCCCGCCGCGGCGCGCCGCGCGGCGGTCAGCAGCGCATCCAAGGGAGCTTCTCTTTCGAACAACATCAGTGCTTAGGCGATCGCAAGAAGTCCATTTTGGCTCAGTAGTACAACTGCAGCCTGTCACAGATTGTGACACAAATCACAGAGTTGTGAGACAGGGGCTGAACATTTTCTTGGGCTGAAAGCCGCCCGGTTCGGGGCCACGTCACGATGAAATCCTCCAGCGCTGCGGGGCCGGTCAAAGGCATTTCGTCGCAAATCGAAGAAATGGGTCTGTCGCCTGAACGGCCGGGCATTGCGTCCATTGGCGACCCGGTTCGCAGGATCGCGACTTTTGTGCCGCTGCGGGCACTTCTTATTGGCGCTGCTCCTCCAGCCAGTCAATTTCCCCGCCCCTGAGGTCGGGACGCTGCTGGAGCGACTGGGCAGGGCCCTGGCGCCTTTGGCCTTGGTTTGTGTGGGATACCAACGGCGCCAGTCGAGCTTGGGCGGCGCGTTGTGGTTACCAAGTAAAAGCTTGATCCACCCCTGGTGACGCTGATGGTTGGAATCGGCATTCCGCCCGCCTTTCTGACCTCGACCGCCTGGTGGCGCCTGCTTTGGGGCGTCTGAACGTCAGGCTCAGGGGCCTCTTGCCGCACCATTGCCAGGGGCCGGATGGCGCTTTAAGAACGGCGCGTTCCGCGGCCGGCCGAGGGGTTGCGGCGAAGGAGAGGAAACCGCCATGCGTGTCTACTACGATCGCGACGCCGATGTGAATTTGGTTAAGGGCAAGAAGGTGGCCGTCGTTGGCTATGGCAGCCAGGGCCATGCCCATGCGCAAAACCTGCGCGACAGCGGCGTCAAGGACGTGCGAGTCGCGCTGCGGCCGAACTCCCCTTCGGTCAAAAAGGCGAGCGACGCGGGCTTTACGGTTGTCGCACCGGCCGAGGCGGCGAAATGGGCCGATATCATCATGGTGCTGGCGCCTGACGAGCTGCAGGCGAAGCTCTACACCGACGATCTCCACGCCAACATGCGCCAGGGCGCGGCGCTCGCTTTCGGTCATGGCCTGAACATCCATTTTCGCCTGATCGAGGCGCGCCCGGATCTCGATGTTTTCATGGTGGCGCCGAAGGGCCCGGGGCATACAGTGCGCTCTGAGTATGTGAAGGGCGGCGGCGTGCCCTGCCTGGTGGCCGTGGCGCAGAATCCGTCCGGCAATGCGCTGGAGATCGGTATCTCCTATGCCTCGGCCATTGGCGGCGGCCGCTCCGGGGTAATTGAAACCTCGTTCAAGGAAGAATGCGAGACCGATCTGTTCGGCGAGCAGGTGGTGCTCTGCGGCGGCCTAACCGCGCTGATCCAGGCCGGCTATGAAACACTAGTCGACGCCGGCTATGCGCCGGAGATGGCCTATTTCGAATGCCTGCATGAAGTGAAGCTGATCGTCGACCTGATCTATGAGGGTGGCATCGCCAACATGCGCTACTCGATCTCCAACACCGCCGAGTATGGCGATTACACCCGCGGGCCGCGCATCATCACCGATGAGACGAAGATGGAGATGAAGCGCATCCTCGATGATATCCAGTCCGGGCGCTTTGCCCGCGATTGGGTGGCGGAATGCCAGGCCGGCCAACCGAGCTTCAAGGCGATGCGCCGCCGCGGCGCCGAGCATGGCATCGAAGAAGTGGGCGCCAAGCTGCGCGCCATGATGCCCTGGATCGCCAAGAACAAGCTGGTCGACAAGGCGAAGAACTAAAGGTGGGCGCGGCGGGCCGCGCTGTCGGCGGCCCACGCCGCCGGAGCCGGTCCGCATGATCATCAGGCAGCTGATCTATCTGACGGCGCTGGCGCGGGAAAGGCATTTCGGCCGCGCCGCCGCTTCCTGCAATGTCAGCCAGCCGACGCTTTCGGCGGCGATCCAACAACTCGAGGCGGATCTTGGCGTGCCCATCGTCGAGCGCGGCCAGCGCTTCAAGGGTCTCACCGCGGAAGGCCAGCGGGTGCTCCAATGGGGCCACCGCATCCTGGCGGATCTCGAGGCCCTGACCCAGGATCTGCAGGAGATGCGCGAGGGCCTGACCGGCCATCTGCGCTTCGGCGTCATTCCCTCGGCCCTGCCGGCGGTGTCGCTGGTGACAGCGCCGTTCTGCGCCAGCCATCCCCGGGTTTCGATCACCGTGCGATCGATGTCCTCGATCGAGATCCAGCGCGGCCTCGATGCCTTTGAGCTGGATATCGGCATGACCTATCTGGACAATGAGCCGCTGATCAATGTGCGGGCGCTGCCGCTCTATCGGGAGCGCTATGTGCTGTTGACGTCGGCCACAGGGCCGTTCGCTGGCCACAAGACGCTGACTTGGGCGGAGGCTGCCAGCGTGCCGCTCTGCATGCTGACGCCGGACATGCAGAACCGGCGAATCCTCAATGGGGTGTTTCGCTCGGTGAATCGGGCACCGGCACCGGCGATCGAGACCAACTCCATGCTGCTGCTCTGCGCCCATGTGCGCGATGGTCCCTGGTCCAGCGTCATGCCCCATACGGTCATGCACACCATCGGCCTGCCCGAGGGGCTGCGGGCCATCCCCCTGACCGAGCCGGACACCACCCACGAAATCGGACTGGTCATCGCCGACCGGGACCCGGCGCCGCCCCTGGCCCGGGCTCTGATGGCTGTCGCCGCTGGGCAGACCATCCAGCTCAAGGTCGACCATGACCTCCAGGCCGGACCGCTGCCATCAGTTGATAGTTATTAACTATTGTACGATCCGAACTACCGATTTGATAATAGCCAATCCTTTGGTAATATTGCCCAGCTTATTGTAAGCGGGCACAGATGCACACATACAGCCATTGGGACGCGGGCGCGGCGGGGTCGCTGATCGCCGAGCGGCAGCATATGCCGGGAGCTTTGCTGCCCATTCTCCATGCCCTGCAGGAGCGGTTCGGCTATGTAGACGCCGCCGCGGTGCCCCTGATTGCCGACGCGCTGAACCTGTCCCGGGCCGAGGTGCACGGTGTCGTCAGCTTCTACCATGATTTTCGCCGGGAGCCGCCGGGCCGCCATGTGGTGAAAATATGCCGGGCCGAGGCCTGTCAGAGCATGGGCTGCGAGCGCCTGGCCGCCCACGCCCGGCAGCGGCTCGGCGTTGACTTCCATGGCACAACCGGCGACCGGCGTTTCACCCTCGAGGCCGTTTATTGCCTGGGAAATTGCGCGCTGTCACCGGCAGTCATGATCGACGGCGAATTCCATGGCCGGGTCGATCCGGCGCGCTTTGACGAACTGATCGCCGAGTGCGGGAAGGGCTAATGAGCACGCGCATCTATGTGCCTCTCGATGCGGCGGCGCTGTCCGTCGGCGCCGAGCGCGTCGCGCGCGAGATGGAGCGCCTGATCGACGAACGGCACGCCGATGTGACGCTGGTGCGCAATGGCTCCCGCGGGCTGTTTTGGCTGGAGCCGCTGGTCGAGATCGAAACTGACGCCGGCCGCGTTGCCTTCGGCCCTGTCGCGCCTGCCGATGTCGCGAGCCTGTTCGATGCCCAGTTCAAGCCGAATACCAAACACAAGCTTTATCTCGGCCTGACCGAGGAAATCCCCTTCTTGAAGAAGCAGGAGCGGCTGACCTTCGCCCGCTGCGGCATCACCGATCCGCTGTCGATCGAAGACTACAAGGCTCATGGCGGCTATCGCGGCCTCGCGCGCGCGCTCACCATGGAAGGTGCGGCCATCGTCGACGAGGTGACGCAGTCCGGCCTGCGCGGCCGCGGCGGGGCGGGCTTCCCCGCGGGCATCAAATGGCAGACCGTGCTGAAGACGGCGGGCTCGACGAAATACATCGTCTGCAACGCGGATGAAGGCGACAGCGGCACCTATGCCGACCGCATGATCATGGAAGGCGATCCCTTCGTCCTCATCGAAGGCATGACTATCGCCGGCGTCGCTGTCGGAGCGGCGGAAGGTTACGTCTATATCCGATCCGAATATCCCCACGCTTTCCGCCAGATGACCCAGGCGGTCGAGAACGCGCGCGCCGCCGGCTATCTCGGCGCCAGCGTCCTCGGCAGCGGCAAGCCGTTCGACATCCATCTGCGGCTCGGCGCCGGCGCCTATATCTGCGGCGAGGAGACGGCGCTGCTGGAGAGCCTGGAAGGCCGCCGCGGCATGATCCGCTACAAGCCGCCGCTGCCGGCGATCAAAGGCCTGTTTGGCAAGCCGACGGTCATCAACAACGTGATCTCGCTGGCCAGCGTACCCATCGTTCTCGACAAGGGTGCGGCCTTCTACAAGGATTTCGGCATCGGCCGCTCCCGCGGCACGCTGCCGATCCAGCTCGCCGGCAACATTAAGCAGGGCGGCCTGGTGGAAAAAGCCTTTGGTGTCACCCTGCGGGAACTTATCTATGAGTACGGCGGCGGCACCGCGACCGGCCGGCCGCTGCGCGCGGTTCAGGTGGGTGGTCCGCTGGGCGCCTATTTCCCCGCCAGCCTGCTGGACCTGCCGTTGGATTACGAGGCGTTCGCCGCCCAGAAGGGTATGGTGGGCCATGGTGGCATTGTCGTGTTCGACGATGGCGTCGATCTCGCGCGGCAGGCGCGTTTCGCCATGGAGTTCTGCGCCATCGAATCCTGCGGCAAATGCACACCCTGCCGAATCGGCTCGACCCGCGGCGTCGAGGTCATCGACCGCATCATCGCCGACAAGGATCGCGCCGCGAACCTGTCGCTGCTCGACGATCTCTGCAACACCATGCTCGACGGCTCGCTCTGCGCCCTCGGCGGCCTGACGCCGCTGCCGGTGCAAAGCGCCGTGAAACATTTTCCCGAGGATTTCGACCGCCCCGCAGCCCGGGCCGCGGCGGAGTAGGAGACCCCGATCATGACGCTCTCGTTGATCAAGGAAATCGACTACGGAACACCAGCGGCGCCGGACGGCCCCGCGGTGACCCTGGAGATCGACGGCTTCGCCGTCAGCGTCCCCGCCGGCACGTCGATCATGCGGGCGGCGATGGAAGCCGGCATCAAGGTGCCGAAGCTCTGCGCCACCGACAGCGTTGACGCCTTCGGCTCCTGCCGCCTCTGCCTGGTGGAGATCGAGGGCCGCAGGGGCACGCCCGCCTCCTGCACCACCCTGGTCGAGCCCGGCATGAAGGTGAAGACCCAGACGCCGCGCCTGGCCAATCTGCGCCGCGGCGTGATGGAGCTCTATATCTCCGACCATCCGCTGGACTGCCTGACCTGCGCCGCCAATGGCGATTGCGAATTGCAGGACATGGCCGGTGCGGTCGGCCTGCGTGAGGTGCGCTACGGCTATGACGGCGCTAACCATCTGAAATCCGAAAAGGACGAGTCCAACCCGTACTTCACCTTCGATCCCTCGAAATGCATCGTCTGCTCCCGCTGCGTGCGCGCCTGCGAGGAAGTGCAGGGCACCTTCGCCTTGACAATCGACAGCCGCGGCTTTGCCTCGACGGTGTCCGCGGGACAGACCGAGGATTTCATCGATTCCGAGTGCGTCTCCTGCGGCGCCTGCGTGCAGGCCTGCCCGACCGCCACGCTGATGGAGAAGTCCGTCATCGAGCAGGGCCAAGCGGAGCACAGCGTCATCACCACCTGCGCCTATTGCGGCGTCGGCTGTGCCTTCAAGGCAGAGATGAAGGGCACCGAAGTCGTGCGCATGGTACCCTATAAGGACGGCAAGGCGAACCACGGCCATTCCTGCGTGAAGGGTCGCTTCGCCTGGGGCTATGCGACCCACAAGGACCGCGTCCTGAAGCCGATGATCCGCGCCAAGATCACTGACCCCTGGCGCGAGGTGACCTGGGACGAAGCGATCAAGCATACCGCGTCGGAGTTCCGCCGCATCCAGGCCAAGTATGGCCAGGCTTCCATCGGCGGCATCACCTCCTCGCGCTGCACCAACGAAGAGACCTACCTGGTGCAGAAGATGATCCGTGCCGCCTTCGGCAACAACAATGTCGATACCTGCGCCCGCGTCTGCCATTCGCCGACGGGCTATGGCCTGAAGACCACCTTCGGCACCTCGGCCGGCACCCAGGATTTCGATTCCGTGCTGGAAGCTGACGTCATGCTGGTGATCGGCGCCAATCCGACCGACGCCCATCCGGTGTTCGCGTCCCGCATGAAAAAGCGCCTGCGCGACGGCGCCAAGCTGATCGTCATCGATCCGCGCGCCATCGATCTGGTGCGCACGCCCCATGTCGAGGCGTCCTATCACCTGCCGCTGATGCCCGGCACCAATGTGGCAGTGATCAACGCCCTGGCTCATGTGATCGTGACCGAGGGGCTGGTTGACGAGCCCTATGTCCGCGAGCGTTGCGAGCCCGGCGATTTCCAAGCCTGGCGCGACTTCGTTGCCCAAGAGCGCAATTCACCGGAGGCCACTGAAGCCGTCACTGGCGTTCCGGCCCAGGATCTCCGCGCCGCGGCCCGGCTCTATGCCGGCGCTGACAATGCCGCGATCTATTACGGCCTCGGCGTCACCGAGCACAGTCAGGGTTCGACCATGGTCATGGGCATGGCCAATCTGGCGATGGCGACCGGCAATATCGGCCGCGTCGGCGTCGGCGTGAATCCGCTGCGCGGCCAGAACAATGTGCAGGGCGCCTGCGACATGGGCTCTTTCCCGCATGAATTCTCCGGCTACCGTCATGTGTCCGATGTCGCGACGCGCGACCTGTTCGAGAAGGCGTGGAACGTCGGTCTCCAGGGCGAGCCCGGCCTGCGCATCCCCAACATGCTCGATGCCGCGATCGACGGCACGTTCATGGGCCTCTATGTCCAGGGCGAGGACATCGCGCAGTCGGATCCGAACACGAAGCATGTGACCGCCGGGCTTGAGGCGATGGAGTGCGTCGTCGTGCAGGACCTGTTCCTGAACGAGACCGCGAAATACGCCCATGTCTTCCTGCCGGGCTCCTCATTCCTGGAGAAGGACGGCACCTTCACCAACGCCGAGCGCCGCATCAGCCTCGTGCGCAAGGCAAAGCCGCCGATGGCGGACCTCGCCGATTGGGAAGTGACGATGGCGCTGTCCAACGCCCTCGGCTATCCGATGAATTACAAGCATCCGTCGGAGATCATGGACGAGATCGCGCGGCTGACGCCCACCTTCGCTGGCGTCAGCTTCGGCCGCATCGAAGAGCTGGGCAGCATCCAGTGGCCCTGCAACGACAAGGCGCCCACCGGCACGCCGATCATGCATGTCGGCGGCTTTGTGCGCGGCAAGGGCAGGTTCATGATCACCGAGTTCGTGCCCACCGACGAGCGCACCTCCCAGCGCTTCCCGCTGATCCTCACCACCGGCCGAATTCTCTCCCAATACAATGTCGGCCAGCAGACGCGCCGGACCGAAAACACCGTCTGGCATGAGGAAGATGTGCTGGAGATCCATCCCTTCGACGCCGAGTATCGGGGCATCAACGATGGCGATCTGGTGGCGCTGACCAGCCGCGCCGGTGAAACGACATTGCGAGCGGTCGTCAGCGAGCGCATGCAGCCGGGCGTTGTCTACACCACGTTTCACTTCGCCGATACCGGCGCCAATGTGGTGACGACCGAATACTCCGACTGGGCGACCAATTGTCCGGAGTACAAGGTGACCGCCGTGCAGGTGCGCCTGACCAACCGGCCGTCGGAGTGGCAGGAACGCTTCCGCGAGGACGACACGCGCCTGACCCGCATCGCCGCTGCGGCGGCAGAGTAGTGACGGCGAGGCCGGTTCCGCCATGAGCGCCCCCGCGCGACCGGCGAGCATCGCCAACGCCGCCCGTGTCCTGCGCAGCGGTGTCTCCGCGCCGATCACCGAGGTGATCGCCGAAGAGATGCCGGTGGCGCTGGTCTACAATAACATCAGCCACGCTGTCATGATGGCGACGCCGGCCGACCTCACTGATTTCGGCCTGGGCTTCAGCCTCAGCGAAGGCATCCTGTCCAAGCGGGACGAACTGATCGACATCGCGACCGAGGAAACCGATGTCGGCATCGAGATCCGCATGGCGATTTCCCTGGAGCGGTTCAATTTGCTCAAGGACCGGCGGCGCAGCCTGACCGGCCGCACCGGCTGCGGCATCTGCGGCGTCGAGAGCCTGGAGCAGGCCATCCGCCCGGTGGCCGAGGTCACGGCGAAGACAGAGGTACCGATCAACTCGATCTACAAGGCCCTGACCGATCTGCCGGGCCAGCAGCTCGTGAACAAGCTGACCCACGCGGTGCATGCCGCCGCCTGGGTGAACTGCGCCGGCGAGATTCAGATCACCCGCGAGGATGTCGGCCGCCACAATGCGCTGGATAAGCTGATCGGCGCCATGGCCTGGAAAGATGTCGACGCCGCGCAGGGTTTTGCGGTGATCACCAGCCGCTGCAGTGTGGAAATGGTGCAGAAGGCGGCCGCCGCGCGGATCCCCGTGCTGGTGGCGATCTCTGCGCCGACGGCGCTGGCGCAGCGCATGGCTGACAGCGCCGGCATTACCCTGGTGGCGCTGGCGCGGCTGGACAGCGTGCTCGTCGTCACCCATCCCGAGCGCATCACGGGAATACCCGGAGTCTCCGAACAATGAAGGCCGAACGGCTGGTCCATATGGCGAATCAGATCGCCGATTTCTTCGGGTCCTATCCCCATGAGCAGGCGGTGGCCGGCGTGGCCGACCATCTGCATAAATTCTGGGACCCGCGCATGCGCAAGCAGATCATCGAGTATGTGGGAACCGACGGCGCCGGCCTGCGCGACATCGCCTTGGCGGCCATCAAACAGCTGGCGGCTGAGAAAATGCCGAAGTAGCCGGCCGCGCGCCTCAGTTCGGGCGCTTCTCTTTCCATTTGTCACTTGGCTTCAGCAATTCGGCGATCCTTGCCCGCTGCGCCGGATCCAGTTGCGATGCCAGCTCCAGGATCATGTTCTGCGCGCTCATGTGCAATACGCCTTCTGCATTGCGCAGCCTCGACATCGCCGCTTCAACCTTGACACGATCGAACGGTTCCGCGGCGATGGCTTGCGAAAGAGCCAGCCTCGCGTCGAACATCGGCTGGAGATTGGCGTGGAATGTATCACGCCGGGTCTCGAGCATGCTCTCGAGAATATCCTGACCGCGCTCGTCCAGAACTCCCCGGAGCTGACGCGGATTGGGCATGCCTGTCAGGCGCGGGCCATAGGGCGGGCCGAACCCAAGCAGTCCGCCCATCCGGCCATGGCCGGAGATGGCCGATACGGCGATGGCGCCGACGAAAAACAGATTCACCGCCAAGGAAATGACCAGCAGAAGCCGCAGCCGCCGCGACCAGGTTTCGCTCATGTTTTAGTACTCCGCGTAGGCGCCGTCATAGACGGCGAGCTGAACCAGATCGGTGTTCGCATCGGTGGTGATGTCTTCGCTGAAATAGCCGGCGAACAGGCCCAGAAGCAGCGACGCGAACAGCAGCGGCCGCACAGCAGGCAGGGCGCCGAACTCGCCCAAGAGATCGCGCAGGGCCTGCCACCGGTTGCCGCGGCCGGAGCGATTGCCTTGCGGCATCCCCGCAAGCACGGCGGCGCGCAGCGCCGGGCTGGGTGCAAGGGCGGGCACCGCATCGAGGAGGGTGTCGAGCGGTTCTGCTTCCGCCAGCGCTGCGCGCGCCTCGGGCGACCGGGCCAGCAAGGCTTCGGCCGCAGCTCGTTCCGCTGCGGGCCACTTGACGGGCTTGCCGCCATAAGCGGCGATCAAGGCCCGCAACCGTTCCAGAGGCATGGTTTCTCTCATCATGTCGATCCCGTCAGATCGGGCCTTTCCTCAAGCAACAAGTCTCGCAGTCGCCGGCGGCCGCGCGACAACAAGGATTCCAGCGCCTCGATGCTTAGCTCCAGTACCGCCGCGGCCTCGATGTTGCCCAGCTCCTGAAAGTGGCAGAGCAGGATCGCTTCCCGCTGCCGCTCGGGAAGCAATGCCAAAGCCGCCTGCACCCGGGCGACGATGGCGGTTTCCTGCAGCCCGGCATCGGGCAGAGGCGCGTCGCTCGCCATATCGCCAACCGCATCCAACCCGGTTTCGCGCCGCCGCCGCAACCGGTCGGTGCAGAGGTTCAAGGTCACGCGATGCAGCCATGTGCTGAATTTCGCCTCGCCGCTGCGCCATTTCGGCGCCTGCTGCCAAACCCGCAAGAAGACTTCCTGCGCCACATCCTCGGCATCGGTTCGGTTGCCCAGCATATGTCCGGCCAGCGCCGTGACGCGGCGGAGGTGCCGGTCGACCAGTAACGCGCAGGCGGCCCCGTCGCCGGCGCCGATCCGGCGCAGGACTTCCAGATCCGGATCGCCGGACTCCGTTTCGGGCCTGTCCCGGTCCGCCAAGCGCCGATCCACCCCCTGCAACACGGGGCGGCCGACACCCGTTGGTGCCGGCCATCCCGCAGTTTGACCCGGGGCCGAGTCTACTGCTGATGCCGCATTCCGTCATGTGGTCCCATTGGGGGTCGAAGCTCCCGCGGATCGATTGTGCCGTTGCCATCGTCATCCAGCCGCGCCAGGCGCCAGGATTGGGCCGCCTGGTACTCCTGTACGGAGACCGTGCCATTGCCGTCCTTGTCCATCGCCTTGATCTCGTTGGCGAGGCGCTGCAAACGCTGCTTCTCGCGATAAGCGACGACTTCCTCCGCGGTGATGGCGCCGTCCTTGTTGGAGTCGATTTCCGCGGCTTGAGCAGCAGTCGCCGTCTCGATCTCGCTACGGGTGATGGAGCCGTTGTTATCCGCATCCATCGGTTCCAGCATCATTTCCATCCAGCGCGCGCCATGGCCGCGGTGACCTTCACCGTGCCGCGCCTGTGCCGCATAGGCCGCCGCGCCGACGCCGCCCGCGACCAGCAGGACAGCCGCGCCGGATAGAGCCAACTTCTTCACTGAAATTTTCGCCATGTTCAGGTCCTTTTCGTGGGGGATATGCGGTATCAAACGCTGGACGACCCAAATTCCGTCGCGGCGACGGATTCGCCGGCTTTGGCCGTTAAACAGCAATGTTAAGGGCCATTCCGGCCGCAGAATCGGGAAATCCTGCCCATGCTGCTTGATATTGAAACTGCTGCCGAAACCGACCTTCCGGCCCGCCGGCGGCGGAAGCGCTGGCTGCTGGCCGTGGCGGTCCTCCTGGCGGCAGCGGCCATTGCCGCCGGAATCTATGGCTGGCGACAATGGCAGGCGACCGGCCAGCCGGAGATCCGTACCGCCGAGGTCGCGCTTGGCGACATCGAGAAATCGGTGACCGCGCTCGGCACCCTGCAGCCGAAAGACTATGTGGATGTGGGTGCCCAGGTTTCCGGGCAGCTCGACACCGTTCATGTGGAGATCGGCGATATCGTCAGGAAGGATCAGCTTCTGGCGGAAATCGATCCCACCGTCATCGAATCCCGGGTGAGAACCGACAAGGCCAACCTGGACAATCTGCAGGCGCAATTCGCCCAACAGCAGGCCGAACTGAAGCTGGCGCGGCTGCAGCTCAAGCGCAACCAGGCGCTCTACAAATCCAGGGCGATCAGCCAGGATGCGCTGCAGACCACCGAAACCCTGGTCGCCGTGGGTGAGGCCAAGGCCGATGCGCTTTCCGCGCAGATCGCCGCGGCGCAAGCCATTTATGATGGCGAGATCGCCAATCTCGGCTACACCAAGATCTACGCGCCGATGGCCGGCACCATCGTCTCCCAGACCGCGCTTGAAGGTCAGACGCTGAATGCCAACCAGACGGCGCCGACCATCCTCCGCGTCGCCGATCTGCAGACAATGACCGTCAAGGCCCAGGTCGCCGAGGCGGATGTGGTCAAGCTGACGCCTGGAATGCAGGTCTATTTCACCACGCTCGGCCTGCCGGAGCGGCGCTGGCGCGCGACCGTGCGGCAAATCCTGCCGACGCCGGAAACCGTCAACGACGTGATCCTCTACAACGTGCTGATCGACGTCGACAACGAAGACGGCGTGCTGATGACCAGCATGACGGCGCAACTATTCTTCGTGCTGGACGAGGCCAAGCAGGTGCCGCTCATCCCCATCGCCGCCCTCGGCAAGAAGCAGCCGGGTAGCAGCGACGAGTACCTCGTGCGGGTCATGACTGGGAATGGACCGGAAGCACGCGCGGTCAAGGTTGGCCTGATGGACCGCAAATCGGTACAGATCGTCGACGGACTCGCCATCGGCGATCGCGTGATCATCGAGACGCCGGCCAACAGCACGAACGGCTCGGACAGCAGCCGGCCGTTCGGCATGGGATTCCGTTTGTGACACCGCTGACGCCGAAACCGCAGGAGGCGCTGCTCGACCTCGCGCAGGTCAGCAAGATCTACCGCAATGGCGAGGCGGCAATCCGCGCGCTGGATTCAGCCAGCCTGCAAATCCATGCCGGCGAGTTTGTCGCCATCGTGGGTCAATCGGGCTCGGGCAAATCCACGTTGATGAACATCATCGGCTGCCTCGACCGGCCGACCTCCGGCAGCTACCGCGTGGCCGGCCGCGATGTCTCGCGCTTCACGCCGGACGAGCTGGCGGCGCTGCGCAGCCGTATGTTCGGCTTCGTGTTCCAGCGCTACAACCTGCTGAATACCGCGACGGCGGTGGAGAATGTGGAGATTCCCGGCGTCTATGCCGGGCGCAAGCGGCGCGACCGGCTGGCGCGGGCTGCGGCCCTTCTGAAACGGCTGGGCCTTGGCGACCGCGCCGGGCACCGGCCGAGCGAACTGTCCGGCGGCGAGCAGCAGCGCGTGTCGGTGGCGCGCGCCCTGATGAACGATGCGCAGATCATCCTGGCCGACGAGCCCACCGGCGCGCTCGACAGCAAGAGCGGCAAGGACCTGCTCGACCTTCTGCGGGAACTCCATGCCGATGGGCGCACCATCGTGCTGATTACCCACGATCCCGCCATCGCCGCCCAGGCAGAGCGCGTCATCCGGATCCGAGACGGCAGCATCGTCTCCGATAGCGGCGCGGTTCTGCGCGCCCCGTCCGTCCGGCCAGCAAGGGCGGTGCCGCCGGGCCGCCACAGCGCACCGCTGGCTGACATCGCGGAGACGACAAAAACGGCCTTCCGGTCGCTGCGCGCCAATCTGTTCCGCACCTTGCTGACGTTGCTGGGCGTCGTCATCGGCGTGGCGGCCGTGGTGGTGATGCTGGCCATCGGCAATGGCAGCCAACAGCAGGTGCTGGAGCGCATCTCCGCCATGGGCACGAACCTGCTGATCGTCCGCCCCGGTGCGCCGGGCGTGCGCGGCACTGGCGACATCGCCACGCTGGTGCGCGAAGACGCCGAGGCCATCGCCGAGCTGCCGAATGTCGAAACGGCGGTGCCCGAGCGCAACAGCCGCGCCACTCTTCGCGTCGGCAACATCGACTATCAGACCAGCATTCTCGGCACCTCAGCCGACTACATCACGGCCCGCGATTGGGCGGCCGCCGCCGGCGGATTCATCACCGATGACGATGTCCGCGGCTATGCGCCTGTCATCGTGCTCGGCCAGACCGTGGCGCGCAATCTCTATCCCAACGGCGAGGACCCGGTCGGCGGCTACGTCCTGGTGCGCAATGTACCGATGCAGGTCATCGGCGTGCTCGCACCCAAGGGCGCCACGCCCTTCGGCAGCGATCAGGACGATATCGCCGTCGTGCCGTTGACCACCGGCTTCGTGCAGCTTTTCGGCCGGCAGTATCTCAGTGCGGTCTCGGTGAAAGTCACCGATGCCGGCCAGATCGATCAGACGGAAGCGGCCATCGGCGAACTCCTGAAAACGCGGCACCGCACCGTCGATTTCCAGGTGCGCAACACTGCCTCGATCCTGGCGACCGCGCAGGAGACCCAGAGCACCCTGACGCTGCTGCTGGCCTCCGTCGCCGCGGTGTCGCTTCTGGTGGGCGGCATCGGCGTCATGAACATCATGCTGGTCAACGTCACCGAACGGCGGCGCGAGATCGGCATCCGCATGGCCACCGGCGCCCGCATGCGCGACATCCTGCTGCAGTTCAATACCGAGGCGCTGGTGGTATGCGGCGTCGGCGGCCTGATCGGCGTGGTCCTGGGCTTCGGTCTGTCCGTAGCAGCGGGCTGGCTCGGCTTCCCGATCAAGCTGTCGCTGGGGCCGGCGCTGCTCGCCTTCACCTGCGCCTTCCTGACCGGCTTGCTGTTCGGCTTCCTGCCGGCGCGCAAGGCCGCCCGCCTCGATCCCGTTATCGCCCTCGCATCAGAGTAACTTCAAGATCATGCGATTTTCAAAGCTTGTCTCCAGCCTTGTCCTGGTGTCGCTGCTCGGCGCCTGCTCCATGGTGCCCGACTATCAACGCCCAGTCGCACCGACGCCGAAAGCATGGCCCGCAGCGGCCGTTGCGGGTCCGGCGGCTCAGCCCGTCGCCGCCGGCTGGTGGCAGCGCTTCGGCAGCCGGGAGCTGGATGGGCTGATCACCGAGGCTGTGACCGCGAACCAGGATCTCGCCGCGGCAGTGGCCCGCATCGACCAGGCGCGGGCCAACGCACGGGTCGCCGGCGCTCCGCTGTTGCCGACAGTCGAGGGGTCCGGTTCCGGCTCGCGCCGCTACAACGATATCGACACAGTTACCCAACGGAGCACGAGTTATCAGAGCGTGATCACCACCAGTTACGAGATCGACATCTGGGGCAAGAACGCCGCGGGCCTGCAGGCAGCCGATGCCGCCGTCGTCGCCAATATCTACGACCGTGACGCTATCCTGCTGGTGCTGCAGACCGACGTGGCGACGGCCTATTTCAGTATCCTGGCGCTTCGGGATCGGCTGGTGATCGCCCGCAACAACCTATTTGCCGCCCAGGAATTGCTGCGTCTGGTGGCGGTGCAGTTCGAGCAGGGTGCCGCCAGCGCGCTGGACGTGGCGCGGCAGAAGACCGCTGTGGCCAGCTTCGAAGCTCAGATCCCGCAGCTCCAGCAGCAGATCCTCGCGGCCCAGACCGCGCTGGCGATCCTGCTCGGTCGTGCACCGGGCGCCAACATCGTCGCCGCCCCGACGCTGCAGTCGCTGGCGCTGCCGGCGATCGCGCCGGGCCAGCCCTCCAGCCTGCTGGAGCGACGGCCCGACATCGGCCGCACGGAAGCCAACCTCAAGAGCGCCGATGCCGATATTGGCGCCGCCCGCGCCGCCTTCTATCCCAGTATCACGCTGTCGGCCTCCGCCGGTATCGAAGGCGTGGCCAGCGGCGGCGCCAGTGCCCTGGCCTCGCTGGTGGCCGGGCTGGTGCAGCCGATCTTCACTGCCGGGCGACTGGAGGGCGAGCTGGACCGCACCAAGGCGCGCCGCGTCGAGCTGGCCGCCAACTACCGCCAGGCCGTGCTTACCGCCTTTAAGGAAACCATCGACGCGCTGAGCGCTGTGAACACCAGCGAAGCGCGGTTCGGCCTGTTGCGTAGCGCCGCGGAGTCGGCGCAGGAAGCCTATCGCCTGGCGGATCTAAACTACCGCAGCGGCGCCGCTGATTTCCTGACCGTACTCGACGCCCAGCGAACCCTGCTTGCCAGCCAGGACAGCGTCGTCCAGGGGGAGCTCGACCGCTATACAGCCGCCGCCAGCCTGTTCAAGGCCCTGGGGGGCGGCTGGCAGCAGTCGCAAATCGCTTCCGCCGCGACTCCCTAGGATCTACCTTCACGCCACGTCCGCCGCGACCGTCCGTCACACTTTTTCTGCAACGGGCTCAAGCGATTAAATACTTGTTAACCGTAATCCGGCAGGTTTAGAAACAGGCCTTAACACTATGCTTGCGGTCGGGCAGGGCCGAGGGCGCGTGAATGATAAAAGAAAACAATATCAAGGCGTTACGACGGAACGGCGCGTTTGCCGCTCCGGTTCTGGGTCTGTCGCACCCCGGATTCCAGGCGGAACGGCGCGGCGCCACACGCTTCCCTGAAAGTCCGGCATCGGACTTTCGGGAATCTCCGAGCCGGTGCGTCGCGTCTTTCCAGGGGAATTCTGAGCACTAAAGCCATGGCCGAGCCTATGGAACAGAACCGGGTTTTCATCTTCGACACCACGCTGCGCGATGGCGAACAGTCGCCGGGGGCGTCGATGAATCTCGATGAAAAGCGCCGCATTGCCGCGGTGCTCGAGGAGATGGGCGTCGATATCATCGAGGCCGGCTGCCCCATCGCCTCCAACGGCGACTTCGAGGCGGTTCGTGAGATCGCCCGCCAGACGAAAACTTCGTCTGTGGCCGGCTTGGCCCGCGCCGCGCGGCGCGACATCGACCGTGCCTGGGAAGCGCTGCAGGGCGCCGCCCGCCCGCGCATCCACACCTTCATTTCCACCAGCCCGCTGCATATGAAGTTCAAGCTGCAGATGGAGCCGGAGCAGGTGCATCAGTCCATCGCCGACAGCGTGGCCTATGCACGCAAGCTCTGCGACGATGTAGAGTGGTCGCCGGAAGACGGCTCCCGCAGCGAGCATGACTTTCTTTGCCGCTGCGTCGAGACGGCGATCAAGAGTGGAGCCCGCACCATCAACATTCCGGACACCGTCGGCTATGCAGTGCCTGAGGAATTCGCCGCACTCATCGCCATGTTGATGAACCGGGTGCCGAACATTGACAAGGCAGTCATCTCCGTTCACTGCCACAACGATCTCGGCCTTGCCGTCGCCAACTCGCTGGCCGCCGTCGGCGCCGGCGCGCGGCAAGTCGAATGCACCATCAACGGCCTCGGCGAGCGGGCCGGCAATGCCGCGCTCGAGGAGATCGTCATGGCGCTGCGCACGCGTCACGACCGCATGCCCTACGACACCGGCGTGAAGACCGAGTACATCACCAAGGCTTCGCGGCTCGTCTCCACGATCACCGGATTTCCCGTGCAGCCCAACAAGGCCATTGTTGGCGCCAACGCCTTTGCCCATGAGTCCGGCATCCATCAGGACGGCATGCTGAAGCACACCCAGACCTATGAAATCATGACGCCAGAGTCCGTGGGTGTCTCCAAGACGTCTCTTGTGCTTGGCAAGCTGTCGGGACGCCACGCCTTCAAGGACAAGCTTGAGGGGATGGGCTATGATCTGGGCCAGAACGCCCTGGAAGATGCCTTCCGCCGCTTCAAGGATCTTGC
>JBJXDY010000055.1:0-129106 GCA_046154965.1 Dongiaceae bacterium
CCGCTGGGACCAACGTACCCTCGACGGCGCCGTTGACGGCCTGATGATAGGCCAGCTCATTGGCGGCGTAGCGCTTGTCGAAAGCAGCGCCGGTCAGCTGCCGCAGTTCGTCGCGGATCTGCGCCGCCTGCTGGCTCAGCTGCTGGCTCGTTGCATTGTCCTGCGGCGTGATCTTCAACTCCTCGACCAGGGCCAGGGCCTTGTCGTTAACGGCACCGTGGTCGCGCACCATGAGGGTCGCGAACTCGCGCACGCCCGGATCCTCTGACAGCGCGAGTGCCAGATGGGCATAGCGGATGTCGATCGCCCCCGCCGTGTAGGCGATATGGGCGATCTCCAGGTCATTGGGGTCCGCGGCGCGTGCAACTTGGCGTGGTGAATCGGCGGCGCCGGCGAGTATCGCGACCGACAGTAGGACGGCGGACCACTTGAACTTCGATGTCATGGGAGCTTCCTTCTCGTGGATAGTTACGGATTCGGTTTGGCGGCGCGCAGCACCGGGTAGTACTGGGTGAACACCCAGTCCTGTGCCGCGGCGCCATCGTGGCAGGCGTTGCAGGAATCCGTCGGCATTGCCGCGGCCGTCGGCTTGAGTGACTTATTGTCGGCATTGGTGAAGCTGAAATAGGCCCAGTTGCCGGGCTCGTCGGGGAACCGGCTGGCGCTCTTGACGGTGGCTTCCAGGCCGATGAATTCGCCCATGAAGTAGCCCTTGCCGCTGGCCGCGTCCTTGCTGCCGACGCTGCTTAGCTCCTTCACCAGGATGGTGCTGTCGCGGAACTCGCCCGTTTCCTGCCAATGCGCCCAGCTGGCCGGATCGATGTAGACGGCGTGGAACTCCGGAAAGGGAGCGGCGCCGCCGTTCAGGTCGTTGGGCGTGACGGGCGCGCCGACGAAGATCCATTCGCGATAGCCTTCCGGCCGCTGGAGTTCGCCGCTGTCGGCGAAGGCCGTATGGCTGTCCTGGGCCACTGTCGCACCGGGCAGCAGCGCCGCCAGCACGGCGAATACGCCGATGCCGGCCAGGACAAGATTTCGGGCTCGCCCGATCGTCACGTCGCGCAAAGTCATGGCCCGCTGCCTCCGTTGCTGAAACCCGTGCGGCTCGCCGCTGCTGGGAGTGGTGTCAGAATAGAGAAGGAAGATCCGCGCGGCTTGCTCGGCCGTCCGGGATCCTTGCTCCATCGTCCAGAATGTTGTCCGCGCGACCAGCCGCCTGATACGCTGCCGCGGGTCCGGTCGGCGACGATGGCCGACCCGCCTCTTGGTGCGCATGTTTCCAGTGGCATCGGTCGGTTGCGTCTGGGGCCTTTCATGCCTCGATAGGCGGTGTCCGTAGCCGGCATAGCTAAGCGGTATTGGCCGACCGGCGGAAGTACCGAGATTTTATGGTTCCGATGCCGTCCGGTTATCGGCGTCGCGGAGGTGACCCATGGAGCTGCACGAGGTCCGCTACTTCCTGGCGGTGTGCGAAACGCTGAACTTCACGCGCGCTGCGGAGCGGTGCAACGTCTCGCAACCGGCGCTGTCCCGCGCAATCCAGAAGCTGGAAATGGAGCTTGGCGGGCTGCTGCTTCGACGCGAGCGATCGGCCACGCATCTGACGGATCTCGGGCGATTGATCCGCCCCCAACTTGAGCGGGTCGCCGCCGACTCCGCTACGGTCAAGACCACCGCGAACAGCTTTCTCAGGAAGGGCGCCCCGGTCAGCCTCGGAGTCATGCGGACCATAGGGCCGGTGCGCTGGATCGAGTTTCTCTCGCGGTTTCAGAAGGAACATCCGGGAATCGAACTATCCTCGATGGAGGATGCACCCCGGGGCTTGGTCGCGCTGCTTGCCGAAGGCAAGATCGACATGGCCGTCATGGCTCAGCTTCGGCCGTTTCCCGAACGATTCAACGTGCGACCCTTGTACCGCGAGCAATTCGTCATCGCGTTCTCGGCGGGCCACCGCTTTCAGCGGATGAACGCCGTTCGGATCGCCGACATAGGAGGCGAAAGCTATCTGTCGCGCATCGATTGCGAGTACCATGACCGACTGGCCGAGTTGTGCCGGCCGTATCACGCAACGCTGAAGGACGCCTACCAGAGCGAACGCGAGGACTGGATTCAGGCCATGGTGGCGGCCGGCATGGGCGTCTGCTTCCTGCCGGAGTTTTCTCCGATCATGCCGGGGCTATGTACACGCCGGCTGACTGACCCGGAGGTTGCGCGTGAGGTGTCGCTGGTCACGATCAGGGGACGTCGCCTTTCGTCGGCAGTCGGACACTTTGTCCGCGCGCTGACAGCCTACAGGTGGCCGACATAGACGCGACCGATCGGGGAGGAGAAATGCGTGCGCGTTGCGCCCTTCGTCACGGAGCCGTGGTCACGCGGCCGGGCGGTCGCCAGGCTGCCAACGGGTGAATGCGATGGATGTTCTGAGCCAGATTCTCCAGACGGTGCGGCTGCGCGGCAGCCTCTATTTCCGCACCGAATTCGACCCGCCATGGGGCGTGCGGGTGCCGCCCTACCGCAACGTCGCGCGCTTCCACCTGGTGATCCGCGGCGAATGCTGGGTGCGGATTCCTGGGGCTGACAAATCGGTTCTGCTGGGGCCCGGCGATCTCGTCGTGATCCCCCACGGTGCTGAGCATGTCCTGAGCGACGCCCGCGACAGCCCGGCCGTCGCCGTCGACGAGGTCGTCCGCAACGCGGGATTCACCGGGGATGGCGCGCTGGTCTATGGCGGGCTGTCGTCGGGGCGGGCGACCAACCTGGTCTGCGGCCATTTCCAGTTCGACGAGGAAGCGATCCATCCGGTGCTGCAGGCCCTGCCACCCTACATCCATGTCCGCGGCTCCGACAGCCTGAACTACACCTGGCTCGACAATGCCATGCGGTTCATCGGACTCGAGGCCTGGTCCGGCCGCGCCGGCAGCGACGCGATCGTGCATCGGCTGTCGGAGATCGTTTTCATCCAGGTCGTCCGCGCCTATCTCGACCAGGCCGGCGAACGGGCGCCGGGCCTGGCGGCCATCGCCGACCCGCAGATTAGCCGGGCGCTGAGCCTCATTCACACAACGCCCCGGGCGCGCCTGACCCTGGAGCTGCTGGCGCGGGAGGCTGCCATGTCGCGAACGCAGTTCGCCCAGCGATTTCGCGAGCTGATGGGTATGACGCCGATGGACTATCTGACGTTCTGGCGCATGCAGCTGGCGCGGCACCGCCTGGCCGACGGCGCCGGCAACATCGTCGAAGTCGCGGCTGATACAGGCTATGCCAGCGAGGCGGCGTTCTCGCGCGCCTTCCAGAAGACCTTCGGCATGAACCCGTCGGCATACCGCCGCCGCGCGCGCGCCTGATCGCTGGACATGGTCAAGCCCGACATCCACCTGAAGCGCGCCTACGACCCGCCGGCCGCCGCCGACGGCCTGCGCATCCTGGTCGAGCGGCTGTGGCCGCGCGGCCTGACGCGCGGGCGGGCGAAGATCGACCATTGGTGCAAGGAGGTGGCGCCCAGCCCGGAACTGCGCAAGTGGTTCGGCCACGATCCCGCGCGCTGGCCGGAGTTCCAGAAGCGCTACCGGGCGGAGCTGAAGGCCAATGCCGCGGAAGTTGCGCGGCTGGAGGGGCTCTGCGCCGGCCGCCGCGTCACCTTCGTCTTCGCCGCCCGCGACGAGGCCATGAACAGCGCCATGCTGCTGCGCGGGTTTCTGCGTCGTGGTAGGGGGCGAGGCCGCTGACCGGGTCGCAAGCGAGATCGCGCAGCTTATTGTGCCAATCTTGATGAAGACGGAACGGATTGCTGCTGAGTAAAGCGACGCCGGAGGCCCGATTGGCGTGGCTGGCGGCGGATGACCGCAGGAGGGGACTGGCAAACGACTCTGCGGATCACAGCGTCGCCCACCGCGTGACGGCGATCCTCGCCGCCGACGTCGTGGGCTACTCGCGCCTCATTGCCGAAGACAATGTCGTCGCGCTCGAGCAGCTGAAGTCGTTGCGCGCGACGGTCATCGATCCCCTCGTACCCGTCATTGCGGCGAGATCGTCGGCAACGCCGGCGATGGTTTCCTCGCCGCCCTTACGAGTGCCGTCGATACCCGGCCTGTCCTACCAGGACGCCAACTCCGATCAACACCAGTCATCAAGGATCCAGTGGACAAGATTAGTTTTGATTCTCCGCTGCGCGACAACTCTCAAGAAGATTGGCCTGCGCAGGCTGGCACCAAAGCTCCCGGCAGGCACTTAGCGGACTTCCTCGGCGGCCATCGATAATCAGCGAGTTGCTATGTCTGGAAAGAAACAACGGCACGATCGGGACGGTGCAATCTGTGACAACTCCGGTGGTTGCGAATAGCAGATCTCGGCGCGCTTGGAACAACGCGTGTGAAATTCACAACCAATCGGGCGAGCAAACAGGCTCGGCACCTCGCCTAGCAGCGGCGCCTCCTGCCGGCGTAGATCGGGGTCGGGCCGCGGCTGCGCCTGCAGCAGAGCCAGGGTGTAAGGATGAGCCGGGCAGGCAAAGATTTCGGCCGTCGGCCCCTGTTCGACGAAGCGGCCCATATACATGATCGCGGCATCGTCGCTTACATGGCGCACCAGCGCCAGATTGTGCGTGATGATGAGGTAGCTCAGGCCCAGCTTCCGTTGCAGCGACAGGAGCAGGTTGAGGATGTCGGCCTGCACCGACACGTCGAGCCCGGAAGTCGGCTCGTCGGCGACGATCAGCTTGGGGTTGAGCGCGATTGCGCGGGCGACACCGACCCGGCGCGCCTGTCCTCCGGACAATTGATGTGGATAGCGTTCCGCGAACTCCTTCGGCAAGCCGACCAGGCCGAGCAGCCGCTCGACCTCGGCCCGTAGATCCCGGTCGCGCAACCCGTGAATGATGAACGGCTCGGCAATCAACGCTCGAACGCTACGCCGCGGGCTGAGGCTGGAGTGGGCATCCTGGAACATCATGGCGACTTTGCGATGGTAGGCACTGTTGCCGCCGAGTCGGTCAGCGAATGGATTGCGGCCGCCGAAAGACACTTGCCCGGATGCGAATGGCTGCAGGCCGACAATCGCCCGGCCGAGCGAGCTCTTGCCCGACCCGCTTTCGCCGACCAGGGCCATGGTGCGGCCCTCGCGCAGGGTGAAGCTGACATCGATCACAGCGTCGAGGAAGCGCCGGCGTATGCCCAGCAATCGCGCCGTCAGGGCGTTCACCAGCGGATAGCGCACGGTAAGGCTGCTCACCTCGAGCAAGGGCGCGCCATCGAGATTGTTCGCCATCCCCAGCTGCATATGGATCGCGTTCATCAGCCGCTTGCCTCCACCAAGTGGCAGCTGGCATCCCGACCGGGCGCGATCACGCGTGCGGATGGCGGCGTGACACGGCATATGTCCATCGCTGATCCGCAGCGGCCCGCGAACACGCAGCCGGCGGGCAGGCGCGCGAGGTTGGGCACCTCGCCGGGTATGCTCGGCAATTGCCGTGACGCCACCAGGATACGCGCCGGATCGCAGTCCAGCAGCGCGCGGGTATAGGGATGCCGCGGGTCGTGGAATATCTCGCGCACCGGACCTCGCTCGACCACTTCGCCGGCATAGAGCACGGCGACATGATCGCAGATCTCGGCGACGGCGCCGAGATTGTGCGAGATGAAGACGATCGATCCATCAAGTTCCGCGCGGATGCCGCGCAGCAGGTGCAGAATCTGCGCTTCCAAAGTCACATCGAGCGCAGTAGTCGGCTCGTCGGCGATCAGCAATTCCGGCTTGCCCAGCAGCGCCATGGCGATGGCGATGCGCTGGCGCATGCCGCCGGAAAACTGGTGCGGATAGCGATTGACCTGCCGCTCGGGGTCGGGGATGCCCACCTTCCGCAACAAGTCGATCGATCGTTGCCAGCGCGCGGCGCGCGTCAGGTGCCTGTCACGATACTGCACATCCAGCATCACACTACCGATGCTGCGCACGGGATTGAGCGCGGTCATCGGGTCCTGGAAGATCATGGACATGCGCGTTCCGCGCAGATCGCGCAAGGCACGCTCCGGCAGCCCAACCAATTCGCGCGCACCGAGACGAATGCTGCCGCCGGCGATCCGGGCCGAGTTAGGCAGCAATCCCATGATCGTCATGGCGAGGGTGGATTTGCCCGAACCGCTTTCGCCGACAATGCCGAGGATGGTGCCGCGCGGCACGGTCAGGTCGACGTGCCGCAGAGCGCGGACCGGCTTCTGCCCACCAGCGAACTCGACCGACAGATCGCGGATGGTGACGACGTCAACCGCGGGCAACAATTGTGCTGCGACAGCGCCGCTCATCGCGCCGCTCCGCGCAGCTTGGGGTCAAGCAAATCGCGCAAAGACTCACCAAAGAACGTGAAGCCCAGCGTGGCGAGGATAATGGGCGCGCCGCCGGCAATGACGATCCAAGGCGCAACGGCGATGGAGGTCAGGCCCTCCTCCAGGATGCGCCCCCAGCTCGGCGCAGGCGGCGGCACGCCCATGCCGAGGAAGGTGAGGCCGGCCTCCAACGCGATGATCGCCGGCACGTCCATGCAAGCGACGATCAGCACCGGGCCGATGATGTTGGGCAGGATGTGCACGAACAGGATGCGCGCCGGCGAAGCGCCCAGCGATCGGATCGCCAGCACATATTCCGCGGTCTTGGCGCCGAGGGTCGAACTGCGTACCAGCCGCGCATAGGCCGGCGTCTGATAGACAATCACCAAGCCGATCAGCGTCGACGTGCTGGGGCCCAGCAGGGTCACCAGGGCAAGGCCCAGGATGATCGTCGGGAAGGAATAGACCGAATCGAAGACCAGCAGCAACAGATTGTCGAGCCAGCGCGGCGCGTAGCCGGCGACGAGGCCAAGCCCGCTGCCGAGCACGATGGAGATGCCGATCGACAGCACGCCGACATTGAGCGCAAGGCGGCTGCCGACCAGCACCCGGCTGAATACGTCGCGACCGAGCTTGTCGGTGCCGAGCAGGTGCTCGAGCGAGGGCGGCAGCAGCCGCGCACTCACCTGGATCTTGAACGGATCGTAGGGGGCTAGCCAATGGCCGAAGACGCCGCAGACCAGAATCCCGATGACAAGGAAAAGCCCGAAACAGCCGATCTGATTTGCCCGCGCCCAGGCTGTAAACGCGGTGAGCGGCGGCCAACCGCCCGCGCTGCGATCGCGGGCATCAGAGGGTTGTGCGAACACGGGGGTCCAGCCAGGCGTTGATGAGGTCGGCGATCGGCATGGCCAAGGCAAACAGCAGGACGGAGGCGAAGACGCCGCCTTGCACCACCGGGTAGTTTCGCACAGAGGCCGCATCCACGATCAGCTTGCCGAGGCCGGGGCGGGAGAAGATGTTCTCTACCAGCACGGCGGTCGAGAGCAAGCTGCCGATGGAGATGGCGAGCATGGTGACCGTCGGAATGATAGCGAGGCGCAGGGCATAGTGCAGCACGATCTTCGTAGGCGGCAGGCCGAATGCCCGTGCCGTACGCACGTGGTTCTCTCCCATCACTTCGATCATCGAGGCCCGTACCAGGCGCGAGAGGTAGCCAACCCAGCCGAGCCCGACGGCAAAGGCGGGAAGAACCAGATGCCAAAGCTGGTCGCCGATCCGTCCTGTCTCTCCAGCCCCGACCACGGGGAACCAGTCCAGCTTGATCGCGAACAACAGCAGCAGGTAGATGGCGAGCACGAAAGGCGGGATGGAGATGGTGCCGACCGAGACGATGCTGGTCAGCTTGTCGATCAAGCTTCCGCGCCGGATTGCCGAATAGCAGCCGAGCGGAATGCCGATGAGTGCTGCCCAGCCGATGCCCGCGAAGGTCAGCGCGAGGGTCGCAGGCAAGGATTCGAACACGATATTGGCAACCGGACGCTTGCTCCACAGATCGGTTCCGAAATCCCCCTGCAGCAGCCGCCAGAAAAAGCTCGCGATCTGGATCGGCAGCGGCGAGTCGAGCCTCATCTCCGCTCGAAGCCGCTCGGCCATCTCAGGCGTTGCGCGCGATCCCAGCATGATCGATGCCGGGTCTCCAGGGATCGCCCGGATCGCCACGAACAACATCGCCATCGCGATGATGCAAATGATGAGAGCCAAACCGAGGCGTTTGACGCCGTAGATCAGCAAGCCCGTACCTCAAGATGCAGTGGAGTCGCGCGCGCAAGTTTGACATTGCGCGCCCTGTGTAGCCAAGAGGCCAGCCGAGGGAGGGCCGGTCTCTTGATCCCTGATCGACCGGTGTCAGGTTGTTTTGAACTCCTGTGCCAACCAGCCGCCGCCCGGGAAGTAGCCGGGATTCATTCCCTTGCGAGAGCCGATGAAGGCTGCCGGGAACGTAATCCAAACATAGGCGCCGGTGCTTTCCATGATGTCCTGCATGCGGACATACATGGCGCCGCGCTTGGCGGTGTCCTTCTCAATGAGCGCCTTGCTCCAGAGATCCTCGAACTCCGGATCGGACCAGCGTTCCCAGTTCCACACGCCGACTTGGCTCTTCGTGAACCACTGCATGGCGTCGGCTGGTTCCGGGCCCGTGCGATAGGCGATGATGGTAAGCTGCAGATCCTTCCACTGTTCGCCCTTGGATTCCTGGCCGAGCTCCCAATAGGGACCGGAATCGGTCGGCATCAGCTCCACCGTGATGCCGACATCACCGAGATTGGCCTGGATCACCTGCGCGGTGGTCTCGTCTGTGGAGCTGGTGACGTCGTAGTGCAGGGTCAGTGAAAGGTCGGAAACTCCGGCCTCGGCCAGCAGCGCCTTGGCCTCCTCGGGATTGTAGCTGTATCCGGCCTTCTCCCGGTGGCCCAGGATTCCCTGGGGCACGATACCAGTGCCTACTGGAGAAGTGCCGGAATAGGACGCGGCGATCACGGACTCCGCATCGACCGCGCGCTGGATCGCCTTGCGTACGCGGATGTCCTTGAGCTTCGGGTGATCGATGTTCATGCCCATCCACTGGTACCACAGACCCTTGATCGTGGTGAGTTCGGTATCCGGGAAGGGCGACTTAGCAAAGGACGCCGCCGTTTCAGGCATCAGATACGCCGCCTGGACCTCGTTGGCCTGCAGTGCCAACTCCGCCGCCTTCTCGTCGCCGACGATCAGGACCTGTACCTCCTGGAAGGCGGGCTTGGTGCCGGCCCAGTTCGGATCGGCCTTCAGCACGATCTTCTCACGCGGCGTCCAGTCGGTCAGCCGGTAGGGGCCGAGCTGCGCCGGCAGTGGCGTGGTGTATTTCTGATCCGGCATCGCCGCCACCTTCGACTTCGGCAGGATGAAGCCGGAATCGAAGGCCAGTGACATCAGCCAGATGGCGACGAACGGCGACTTCAGCACGATGGTGCCGCTATACTTGTCCTTCACCTCGACGTGGTCCAGCGTCTCCCAGCGCGTGCCCCAATCGGTGCTGGGATAGCGCTCGAACGTGAATTTCACGTCCTCGGCGGTGAGTTCGCCGGCGTCGTCGCTCCACATCAGGCCCTGTTTCAACGTGAAGTCGATGTGCAGGTCATCGATCTGCTCGATCTTCTCCACATACTCGGAAGGCACCCAGCTCCAGACACCCTTGTCGTCGAGCCGGAGCCGCGCGAGGCTCGGCATGGTAGCGAAGAGCACCGTGCCTTCGATGTCGAGGGCCATGTAGCCGGGGTCGAGCACCGCGAGATCCGAAGTGCTGGCGATCTTCAGCACGCCGTTCTCGGCGCTGATCGCCTGCTTCGGGCGCAACCCGAGCGCGGCCAGCGTGGTCAGCGCCGCCGAACTGCCGAGCAATGTGCGACGTGTCAGCTCCATCAATCTCTCCATCGTTTACCGCCCTGTTGAAACCAGCGCCATCGGCACCCGGCTGGTGTCAGCTTCTGCGACTGCTCAACTGGCCAAGATGCTAGAAGCCGGTCGGACAGCGGACAATCGCCGTGGCCGCAAGTTGCGTGTCCGGTTTGGTCCTTCTACAGTATCAAGTAGCACCAGGGGCGGACGTGACATGGCCGGCAAGGATTTCGGGGTGAATCTCAGGCTGTTGTGCAGCTATGGCAAGTCCATCTCGGCAATCTGCCGCCAGGCCGGCATCAACCGCCATCAACTGCAGCGCTACCTGAACGGGAGCAGCGAACCGTCCCTGCATACCTTGCGCCGGCTATGCGACTTCTTCGGGCTGGAGGAGCACGAGATGCTGCTGCCGCATCGTGATTTCGCGATGCTGGTTCGCGTCCGTCCGCCGCGCCTGCAGCGGACGCGCGACCGCGTCTCGGAATATATGGCTGCCCATATCGATAGCCAGGACTTGGCCGTACTGGTGCACTACGAGGGCTATTATCACGCCTATTCCCAGCCGAACCGGCGCGTACCGGAAATCCATCGGACCTTGACCCGCATCAGCATTGAGGATCGCTGCCTCATCACCAAGACGCTCGAGCGGTTCCCGGCGGGGCTTGCGGGATTGCCGCGTGTCGTCAGATATGCCGGTATCGCCTATCGCAGCGGCAACGCGCTTACGGTCATCGAGCGCCGGCCGTCGGCGCCGGAGTCGCAGTTCTTCACCATCCTCTATGGTGCGGACTCCGACGAGCTCACGTTCATGACCGGCCTCGTGATGGGCGTCTCGCCGGATTCCACCCGCGAGATCTATTGCCTTCGCACCTGCTGGCAGTATCTGGGCAAGGAGGTCGACCTGCGGCGGCGCATTCGCGAATGCGGCCAATTCGCGCGGGACGACCGCGTCATCAGCCGCCATATCCGATATTGCACCCAGAACGACTTGGCGGCCGGCGACGAGACGTTTTCGCCCCACTTCTGATCCGCTGCCGATACTCGCCATGTGCCAACTGGTGCTGATAAGACACCAGTCAGGACCATCCGATCGCCGGATCGCGCGTTGCGACCCCTCGGGGCGGTCCATACCCTATACCCGGTCAGCGCCAACAGCCCGCCGAGAGCAGTCCATGCAAGAAATGCAGGCCGAAACAACACGCCGAAGAGGGCGGGAGGCGCGTCGTGCCCAGCGCGCCGCCCCGCTGCCGCAAAACCACCGGCCGGTATGGCCCGGCATGGCGGGCGGGCGATACAAGCCGCTGGCCGAAAGCGATGTCCATCGCATCCATGAGGCCGCGCTGCAGGTGCTGGAAGAAATCGGCATGGCGGACGCGCCGCCCTCTGGCGTCGAGATCCTGACTGGCGCGGGCGCCAGGCTCAACGACAACGGCAGGCTGATTTTTTCCCGCGCCCTGGTCGAGGATACCATCGCCAAGGCCGCACGGCATTTCGTGCTCCATGGCCAGGACCCGAAGCACGACCTTGAGCCGTGGGGCAATAGGGTGCATTTCGGCACCGCCGGAGCGGCCGTGCACATGGTCGACGCCGATACGCGCGTCTATCGTGAATCGACGACCAAGGACCTCTACGACATCGCCCGCACCGTCGACGCGCTGGAGCATGTCCATTTCTTCCAGCGCACGACGGTCTGCCGTGACCTGACCGATCCGGCGGAGATGGATTTCAACACCTGCTACGCATCGGTCGCCGGAACGTCAAAGCATGTCGGCACCTCCTGGGGTGATCCGGCCCATATGCAGGCGAGCCTGGAGATGCTGCATCTCATTTCCGGCGGCGAGGACAGATGGCGCGCGCGGCCGTTTGTCAGCCAGTCCAATTGCTTCGTCGTGCCGCCGCTGAAGTTCGCCCAGGATGCCTGCCGCTGCCTGGAAGTCGCGGTGCGCGCCGGGATGCCGGTCTTCCTGGTCTCGGCGGGGCAGGCGGGCGCCACCTCGCCGGCGGCCCTGGCCGGCTCCCTGGTACAGGAGATGGCGGAATGCCTCGCCGGGCTAATCTATGTGAATGCGGTGAAGCCCGGCTCGCCGGCGATCTTCGGGCCATATTGCTTCGTCTCCGACCTGCGCACGGGCGCCATGTCCGGCGGCAGCCCGGAGCAGGCCCTGCTCTCCGCCGCCGCGGCGCAGATCACGCAGTTCTACGACCTCACCTGCGGAACAGTCTCGGGCATGACGGATTCGAAGATCCCCGATGCGCAGTCCGGCTATGAGAAGGGGTACAATCACGCTTTGGTCGGGAATTCCGGGGCGAATCTGATCTACGAGGCTGGCGGCATGATGGCGAGCCTGCTCGGCTTCAGCCTGGAGCAGCTGGTGATCGACGACGACATCATCGGAGCCACCCAACGGACCATCCGAGGCATCGAGGTCAGCGATGCCGCGCTGTCGGTGGAGACCATCCGTGAGACCTGCCTTAGCGGCCCCAACCATTATCTCGGCAGCGAGCAGACTCTGCAGCTCATGCAGCGCGAGTACATCTATCCCGAGGTCGGCGATCGCACCAGCCCGAAGGAATGGAACGAGCGCGGCCGCACCGACGTGGTGCAACGCAGCCAGCGCCGGCTGGCGGAGATTCTGGGCGCGCACTACCCCACCCATATTCCGCGGCATATCGACGACGCGATCCGCCAGAAGTTCCCGGTCCGCCTGGCGGCGGAACTGATGCGGCCGGCAGCATGATTGGACAGGCAGCAAAGCTCATCATGAACCCAACTGAATACGCGAGCTATGACGCGCTCGGCCTCGCTGATCTGATCGCCCGCAAGAAGGTCTCAATACCAGAAGTGACGGCGGCAGCACTTGCAGCACATGACGCGGTCAACCCGACCCTCAACGCGGTGATTGAGCTCTATCGCGACCGCCTGGAACGGCCCGAAGAGGGGCTCGGCAACGGACCCTTCCGCGGCGTGCCGTTCCTCACCAAGGACGTCTCGCTGCATTTCGCCGGCCGCAAGTTCGAATACGGCAGCCGGCTTTGCCAGGGCCGCGTCGCGCCGAAGGACGATTTCTACGCCGAGCTCATCCGCGCCTCGGGGGTCAATTTGATCGGCCGCAGCAACACGCCGGAGTTCTCCATGGCGCTCTGTGCCGACAATTTACTCTATGGCGCGACCTCGAATCCTTGGCGCAAAGGCTATTCGACCAGCGGCTCCTCCGGCGGTGCCGCTGCGGCCGTCGCTGCCGGCATCGTGCCCATCGCCCATGGTTCCGACATGGGCGGCTCGATCCGCGGCCCGGCGGCTTGGTGCGGGACCGTCGGCCTGCAGCCCTCGCGCGGCCGCGTCTCTGCCGGCCCCGACGATGATGAATCCGGCTTCGGCATGGCGCAGAGTTTCGCCATCACTAGGAGCATGCGCGACACCGCCGCCATGCTCGATTGCCTCGCCGTGCCGCAGCCGGGCGACCCGTTCGTGATCCGCCAGCCCGAGCGACCATATGCCCGCTATCTCAGCGGCCCGGGTACGAAACTGCGCATCGGGTTCTCGGCCAAGCCGCTGATGGATGCGCCGGTCGATCCGGAAATCGCGGCGGCGGTCGAGGCGACGGCGGAGGCGTTGTCCGATCTCGGCCATCATGTCGAGGAGGCGGCCCCTGGCATCGACCTCGCGGCCATCGACGAGGCTTGCGTCAATGTCTGGTATTTCCAGTTCGACGAATGGCTGGATGAGCTCGGCGCGGCGATGGGGCGCAAGGTCGGACCCGACACGGTCGAGCGCGCGACCCTCGCCTTTTACCATTTCGCCCGCAAGCAGACCCCGGCGCAGTTCTTCGATGCGCTCGTCGCCTTCAACCGCTTCCGGCGCGACATCGGGCGATTCTTCACGCAGCACGATGTCTTCCTGTCGCCGACAGTGGCGCAGGTGGCGCAGCCCAACGGCATCTACGGCATGAACATCGACATTCCGCCGGAAGAGTTCCTGGTGCATGAGCAGAAGCCCTGCCAGTTCATGATCGCCTACAACGTCACCGGACAGCCGGCTCTGTCGCTGCCATTGGCGCTGCATTCCAATGGTCTGCCCATCGGCGTGCAGCTCGGCGCCCGGCCGGGCGAGGAGCATCTGCTGATCGGCCTCGGCGCCCAATTGGAACAGGCGATGCCCTGGGCTGGCCGTACCCCGCCGCTGCACGTCTCAAGACTGCGGGCCTAGTCATGGATCACAAGCGGGTCGTCATCGTTGGCGGCGGCATGATGGGCGTTGGACTGCTCTATCACCTCGCGGCAGAGGGTTGGACCGACATCGTGCTGCTGGAGAAGGGCGAGCTCACTTCCGGCTCCACCTGGCACGCCGCCGGTCAGTGCGCCAGCTTCCAGGGCAACTACAACGTTGCCAAAATCCATCACTATGGCAACACACTCTATCCAAAGCTTGAGGCGATGACCGGCCAATACACCGGCTGGCATGGCTGCGGCGGTATCCGCCTCGCCACCACGAAGGAAGAGGTTGACTGGTTCAAATACGTGCTCGGTTTCTCGCGCAACATCGGCTTCCGTATGGAGGTGATTGGGCCGGACGAGATCAAACGTATCAACCCCTTCGTCACTTTGGACGGGGTGCGGGCCGGAGCCTGGACGCTGGATGACGGACATGTCGACCCGGCCGGATGCTGTAACGCACTCGCGATCGGCGCCAAGAAGCTGGGCGCGGAGATCAAGCGTGGCACGTTGGTCACCGGAATCACGCAGCAGGCCACCGGTTCCTGGCTGGTGCGCACGGATCAGGGCGCCTATCTCGCCGAGCATGTGGTGAACGCTGCCGGCTGCTATGCGCGCGAAGTGGGCAGGATGGTCGGCGCCGACGTGCCGATCACCAACATGGAGCACCAATACGTCGTCACCGAGGCGATCCCGGAGTTCCTGCAGCGCGGCACCGAGATCCCGGTCATGCGCGATCCCTATACCGCCGGCTATTACCGGCAGGAGCAGAAGGGCGGGCTGATTGGCATCTACGAACACCGCCAGGCGCGGGAAGCCTGGGACCATCGCGGCGGATTTCCGGAATGGCGCACCAGCAACGAACTGTTTGCCGGCGATCTCGACCGGTTAAGTCCTTGGCTGGAGCGGGCGATGGAGCGGATGCCGATCTTCGCGACCGCCGGCATCAAGCGCATGGTCAACGGTGCCATCCCGCATACGCCGGACGGATTGCCATTGGTGGGCCCGGCGGCAGGGCTCAGGAACTTCTGGATGTGCTGCGGCGCCTCGATCGGCATCGCGCAAGGAGCCGGCTGCGGCAAATACCTGGCGCAGTGGATAGTGCATGGCGCCGCCGACATCAACATGCGCGAATTCGATCCGCGGCGCTTTGGTCGATGGGCCGACCAGGACTATACCCGCGCCAAGTCCTTTGACGACTATCACCACATGTTCGTCACGCATCTGCCCGGCGAAGAACGCATGGCGGCGCGGCCGAAGCGCCGTTCCCCGCTCTTTGACAAGCTGACGGCCAAGGGCGCCGTTCATACCGAAGGGGCGGGATGGGAGCGGCCCAAGTGGTTCTCCCTCGACGGCCGGCAGGAACAGCCCGGCTACCGGCGCAACAACGTGTTCGAGGTCGTGGCGGCGGAATGCAGAGCCGTCCGCGAGCGGGTGGGCGTCCTCGATCTCAGCAGTTTTGCCAAGTTCGAAGTCATCGGGCGTGAGGCGCCCGCCTTCCTCGATCGCATCCTCGCCAATCGCATTCCGCGCAAGACCGGCGGCATCGCGCTGGCGCATCTGTTGACGGAAAGCGGCCGTATCGAAACTGAATTCACGGTCACGCGCCTCGCGGATGATCGCTTCTATCTCCTGTCGTCGCTGGCCGCTGAGCTGCGCGATTTCGACTTCCTCTCCCAGTACGTCCGGCCGGGCGAAGATGTCGTCATCCGCAATGCCACCGGGGATCTTGGCGTCCTGGTTGTCGCCGGACCAAAATCGCGGGCGGTTCTCCAGAGCCTGACGGCTGCCGATCTCGCGGGCTCCGCCTTCCGCTGGCTCACGGCGCGGGAGATCGAGCTTGCTGGCGTGAGGTTGCGCGCCCTTAGGGTCAGCTATGTCGGCGAGTTGGGCTGGGAGCTGCATCTGCCCCTGGAGCGTTTGCCGGAGGTCTATGACGCGATCTGGAACGCTGGGAAGCCGCATGGCATTGGCGATTTTGGCCTCTATGCCGTGAACAGCCTGCGGATGGAGAAGGCCTATCGGGGCTGGGGTTCCGAGCTCACCAACGAGATCACCATGATGGACGCGGACATGGAGCGGTTCGTAGACTTCACGAAACCGGACTTCGTCGGCCGCTCGGCGACCATGGTTTCGCGGCAGCGCGGCCCCTCCACCTGCCTCGTCTATCTCGATGTGGATGCTGCCGATGCGGATCCACGGGGCGGCGAAGCTGTGTTCGCCAATGGCACCTGTGTCGGTGTCGTCACGTCCGGTGCTTATTGCCACGCATCTGGCAAGAGCCTCGCCTTCGGCTATGCATTGCCGGCTCATTCCACGCCCGGCGGCCGGCTGCAGGTGGAGATCCTGGGCGAAATGCGTCCGGCCACAGTGCTGGGCGCGCCCGTCTATGACCCGAAGAATGAGCGGCTCCGGGCATGAACGGCGATCAGCAAGGGCGAGCGGCAGCTCAGATCACGCCGCATCGCTATCTTCAGGAGGAAACCATGTCGCAACTTCACGGAATAATGACCCCGGATGCCGACGGTCGTCTTGAGCCAACAGAGTTCGTCGTTCCTGCGAAGGTGGTCCGGGGGACGCCAGACGAATCCGGTTACATCTACCTAGCCTCGGAAGACGGCAAGACGGTCCTCGGCGTCTGGGCTTGTGGCGCTTATTGTGAGCGTCTCGAAAACTACCCCTATAACGAAATGTGTACAGTGATCGAGGGGGCTGTCGAGATAACCGCCGATTCAGGAGTGCCGAAGACCTATCGTGCCGGTGACACTTTCTTTATGGCAAAGGGATTCAGCGGCCTCTGGGAGTCGCGCGGTCGGTTCAAGAAGTACTTCATGATCTGCGGCAGCTGATATTGAGACAGTTTGGTCGTCGTGGATAGCGAGCATTGCGGCACGTTCTCGACCTCAGGTGATGGACGTCGCAAGAGCCGCCTCTCCGTTCTTGCTGCACTGGAAAGCCGATAGGGAGCACCCGATGACGGTTCTAGGGAAATTCTTGTAGGGGAACACGACCAATGTCCTTGAAGTCGAAGGAATCCCGATTCCTCAGCTCGTCGAGGAATATGGCTCTCCGCTGTTCATCCTTTCGGAGAACACAATCCGTCACAACTTTCGACGGCTGCATGGCGCCTTCTCGACGCATTACCCCAACGAAATCATCGTCTGTGCCGGCATGTGTGTTTCAGCACCGAAGTGGGACCCCTATCGGCTATCGCCCATTCCTCTGTTTGCAACCACAAATCTAGGAACTATTGGAGTGCCGTCCGGCGCCGATCGGGACCCCATCTCATTGGCGCTTTCGACAGTAAATTCAGTACTGTATGCGAGTCCCGGGCGGGGTCCAGGTTCGGTGCTGAAACACATTTCGGTGTGTTGCATGCTGTTCCACGCTTGTTCGCAGTTTGACTGGTTCAATCCCAGTCGCGCCCACCATTTCTTGAATTCGGTCCGCCAACACTCGGAGCGTTCGCGACGCTCGCGGGCTTTCCCACTGTGCCGCGTTGGCTACGCCGAGGCCGGCGGGGTCTTGCGTTGCCGGAACATCAGATAGGCAATGCCGCCCGTGAGACTGTTCAGCACGGCCAGTCCGAAATACGCAAGGGACACGCTCAGCGCCTGTTCCGCGTTGGCGCCCACGGCGCCGAAGAGCGACACAAACGCGGCTTCGCGCACGCCGATTCCGGCGATCGATATCGGCAACTGGCTCAGCAGAAAGATGACCGGCAAGAGCAATGGTTGACTCCAGAGTGGCGAGAATTGGCCGCCGGTCGCGTCGATGATCGACATGACGCAGAGAATTGTCGCGGCCATCATCAGGCAAGAATGCAGGAATGGGAGGCCAAAAAGCCGCGGCTGGCGGAAATCCCGCAGGATAGCGGCGCCGGCGTGAATCAACCGCGCTATCCAGGCACTGCGGAAATCGGCGTCCAGGCCGCGATAACGGCGATCGATTTCATGGCAGAGCCAGAGGCCCAGGGGCAGTCCGGCACAAAGGGCGAGCAGCATCCAGCCGAGCGGGACCAGCGGCCCCGGAACCGAAAGAGCAAAGATCATACAGGGAACAGAAAGGATGATGACAGTCGCCAATCCGATGAACCGGTCGGTGAGTATGGAGCGCATTATCTCGAGCGCTGGGATCTGAAAGCGGGTGAGATAAAGACCACGCGAAATGTCGCGTCCGAGTCCACCTGGCAGAAGCATCGCAAAGAAATTCGAAATCCAGGCGATAATCGCAAGCGGCCGCAGCGGCACTTTATCGCCTTGCCATTTCAGAATGAGATGCCAGCGGTAAACCGAAATCCAGAAGGCGGTGAGGTAGAAGAACTCGGCGACCAGGAAATGCCGGGACCAGGGATTGGGGATATGGTCCCATAGCGCATCAAAATCGATCTGCCGCGCGACATAGATCAATGCCGCAGCCGAGATGGCCAGCTTGAGGCCGAACAGCGCCAGGGTCCGCGGGCGCATCGCCCGTGCCCTAGGCGCCGAGCGCACGGCGCAGGGTCGCGATGACGCTGTCGACCTCCTCGCCCATGCCGTACCAGAGCGGCAGCCGCAGCAGGCGCGCGGCCAGGTCGCAGGTGACCGGCAAACCGCCATGCGCGCGGCCATAGGTCTGCCCCGCCGGCGACAGATGCAGGGGGATGTAGTGGAACTGCGCCTTGACGCCGGCGCTCACCAGCGCGCGCAGCGCCGCGTCGCGTTTCTCCGCCGTGGGCAGCAGCACGTAATAGATATGGCCGTTATGGGCGCAGCCCTCGGGCACCACGGGCCGGCGCAGCAGATCAGCCGTTTCCAGGTCGCCGAGGGCGTCGTTGTAGCGGTCCCATGTCGCCAGCCGGTCGCGCGTGATCTCGTCGATCTTGCCGAGCTGCGCCAGCAGCAGCGCCGCCGTGACCTCGCTCGGCAGATAGGAGGAACCGAGATCGACCCAGGTATACTTGTCGACCTGGCCGCGGACGAATTGCTTCCGGTTCGTGCCCTTCTCCCAGATGATCTCGGCGCGCTCGATCAGCGACTCGTTGTTGATTAGCAGCGCGCCGCCTTCGCCTGAGGTGATGTTCTTGGTCGCATGAAAGCTGAGCGTCGCGAGATCGCCGAAGCTGCCGAGCGGCTGGCCGCGATAGCTGGCGCCGAGGCATTGCGCGGCATCCTCGACGAGTCTCAGGCCGTGGGCCGCCGCCACCTTCTGCATCGCCAGGGGATCCGAGGCGATGCCGGCATAATGCACAGTGAAAATCGCCTTGGTTTTCGACGTGATGGCCGGGGCAATCAGCGCCGCGTCGAGATTCAACGTGTCCGGCCGGATATCGACGAACACCGGCGTGGCGCCGCGCAAAGCGACCGCCGATGCCGTGCTGACGAACGTATAGGACGGCAGGATGACCTCGTCCCCCGGCCCGACCTGGCAGAGCAGGGCGCTCATCTCCAGCGCGCTGGTGCAGGAATGGGTCAGCAACGTCTTGCGGCAACCGGTCATGGCTTGCAGGCGCTCCTGGGCCTCACGGGTGAAGCGGCCATGGCCCTCGAGCCGCCGGTCCTCCAGCACCTGCCTCAGGAACTCCAGCTCCGTACCCGCCAGCGGCGGACGATTGAAGGGAATGTCAGTGCTCACGATCGGTACGGTCCAAATTCCTGTGAATGAAAAACGTTGTCGTCACGATGCCGGCCGACGGCCCATGCCGAGCATCACCGTGCCGCGATTGCTGAGATAGAAGCGGCGCTGCAGGGCAAACCAGGGGAACATCGTCACCCGATTCAGCAGCAGGCGAAAGGCCGCCGGGAAGGCGGTCTTGAACGGCACCTCGCGCGTGGCGCTCAGCTTCGTCTGCTCCAGCTTGCTCAGGCCAAGCTTCCGCTTCTCGTTGCTGTGGCGCGTGAGCCAGTCACCGATCTCGAACGTCAGGTTCGCCAAGGGCACGGCGATCGACCAGGCGGTAACATCGACCAGCCCCGCCGCCTCCATGGTGCGGATCACATCGGCGCGGTCATAGCGGCGCAGATGGCCGACGGTCTCGTCCTCGAAGCTCCAGCGATGCCGGCCGCCGGGCACGCTGATCATGACCAAGCCGCCGGGCCGCACCAGGCTGCCGAGATGCCGCACGAAGCCCACATCGTCTTCCACATGCTCGATGACCATCATCGCCATGCTGAGATCGCTTTCGCCCAGAGTCTCGCCCGTCATCCGCAGGACGTCGCCCTGGACGATCTTCATCTTGTCCGCCGCGATCGCCGGCGCCAGCTCGCGGCGCGCCGCCTCGATGCTGTCAGGCGAGAAATCGACGCCGATGCCGCGCCAGCCGCGGGCGATCAGCTTGCCGGCGATGCTGCCCTGGCCGCAGCCGACATCGACGAAGCGGCCCGGCCGTTCCCGCTGCAATAGGTCAAAGACCGCCTCGTGATGGCACAAGGTTCCCGGCGGGTCCAATCTCACGAACTTCATCGGCGAGGCCGCCTGGGCGCTGTTTTTATGAGGAATTGCGGATTGTTAAGCCGTTGAGCCCGCAGCGACAATGACCTTGCCATTGCCACCGAACGGCAGTCTAACTTATACGGGTGAGCGGCGGGACGGCTCAAGCGAAAGTCGCAAATGCAGGTCGGTAGCGAGGCAGCCAGGTTCAGATGTCCGAACTGTGGCGGGCCCACCCCAACAATCCTCAATAGCGCCGACGCGCGGCAGCGGCCGCCGGCGATGTCTGACGGCCAGTATCTGCGCGGCGGTGCGGCAATTCGCGTGATCTGCGCCCAATGCGGCTGCATCGGCGTCGTCTATTCGCCGGAGGACTGCCTGCGGCACTATTTCGAATCGGATTACGACGTCTCCGCCTCGATCCAGAACAATCTGGTGGTCATGGAGAATCGCGAGGTCGTGCCCAAGCGATCGCGGGTCTACAGCCTGCTGTTCGAACATCTGGCGGCATTGCCCGGGCGGGACGTCAACTGCCTGGAGATCGCCTGCGGCGAAGGCGATCTGATTCGCAGCATCAAGCAGACTTATCCCGCCTGGTCCTGTGTCGGCGTCGATCCCTCCGCGCAGCTGCCCGCGGCGGCCGGCGATGGTCCAAGGTTCATCCGCGGTTTCCTGCACGACGTGGATCTGCCCGAGAATCATTTCGACGTCGTGATTGCCCACGGATTCCTCAACCGGAGCTCGATCCTGCCGGAGCTGGCGCGCATCAACCGCGCGGCCAAGCCGGGCGCGCTGATCAGCCTGGAGCTGCTGGAGCTCGCGGATTCGCACTTCGCGCCCTACATCTGGGACCATCCGTTCATGTATACGCGCGAAATGCTGCGGGACTATCTCGGCCATGGCGGGATGAAAGTCACGGTCATGCAGGATTGCGGCTCGGCGCGGCATTATGTCTGCCGGAAAACGGCGCCCTCGGCGGCGCCCGATTCATTCCAGGCAAAGCCGGCGGCGGTGGCGGCCACGTTCGAACAATTTCAGAGCCATCAGCGCTGGTGGCTGGACGTCCTGCTCAACGCCCGCGCCCATCGTGACAAAGGCAAGGGGCCTTTCTATCTGTTCGGCGCCGGGATCTACAATGTGGTGCTCGGCCATCTGCTGGATCTCGATTTCATTGCCGCCATCATCGACGAGCAGAGGGCCGGCGAGACGCGCTGGGGACTGCCGGTGATCGGCATCGAACAGGCGGCGAAGCGGGGCGGCGCCGTGCTGGTCTGCGCCCGACCATCCTATGTTGCGGTCATGCTGCAGAAGCTGGCGGCGGCACGACTGCCGGCCGTGGTGCTCAATCCCGCGCCAGCGGGCGAAAAGCTGCCGATGCAGCGCAGCGGCGCCGCCTAGGGTCCGTCCGCGCCATGGAACTTTCCGTTGTCACGACGATGTACAATACCGCCGCGCAGATCGGCGAGTTCTGCGACCGCATCAGCCGTTGCGCGGGGCGCCTGACCGACAGCTTCGAGATCGTCCTGGTCGATGACGGCTCGCCCGATAACTCCCGCGACTTGGCGATGAAGCTGGTGGCCGGGAATCCCCACATCGTCCTGGTGGATCTCAGCCGCAATTTCGGCCATCACCAGGCGATGATGGCCGGGCTGGAGCAGGCGCTGGGCGAGCGTATCTTCCTGGTCGATTGCGACCTCGAGGAAGAGCCGGAATTGCTGGAGGAGTTCCACCGCCGCTTCGTCGCGGAAGGCGATTGCGACGTGGTCTACGGCTATCAGACCCGCCGCAAGGGTTCGCTGTTCGAGCGCTTCAGCGGCTGGCTGTTTTACAAGGTGATCAACTTCCTGAGCGACGTGGAATTCGTCGAGAATCCCCTGACGGCGCGGCTGATGAGCCGGCGCTATGTCGACGCCCTCTTGAAGTATCGCGAGCGCGAGCTGGTCATCGGCGGCATCTGGGTGCTCGCCGGCTTCAAGCAGGTGGGCATCGCCGCCGCCAAGGGATTCCGCGGCGTCTCCAGCTATTCGCTGGCGGCGAAGCTGCGCATGATGGTCAACAGCGTGACCTCATTCTCGGCAAGGCCGCTGTTCGTGATCGTCTTCTTCGGCCTGGGGATTTCGGCCCTCAGCCTGGTCGGCATGCTGTATCTGCTGCTGCGGGTGCTGATCTTCGGATCGGTGGTGCCGGGCTGGGCCTCGGTCATGATTTCCGTCTGGTTCCTTGGCGGCTTGATCATCCTCTTCCTCGGCGTGATCGGCACTTACGTGGCCAAGATCTTCATCGAGACCAAGAACCGCCCGCTGACGATCGTCCGCGCCGTGCATCGGCATGGCGCGCCGGCGGCGATGGCGACGGCGGAAAGTCCCTGATGGGCACGGCACTCGCCACGACGCGTCCGATTGCCGCCGCCGAAGATGCCGTCGCGCGATGGTTTGGCCGAGAGCGGGCGTTGCTGGTGGGATCGGGGACGGCGGCGATCACCCTGCTGCTGGAAGCGCTGGGCTTGCCGCGGGACGCCAAGGTGCTCTACCCCGACACGATCTGCGATACGGCGGTCAACGCCGCGGTCTGCGCCGGTCTCGAACCTGCGTTCGCCGATGTGGAGGCGGCGACGGCCACTCTCGATGCCGGATCAGCAGGAGCGGGCCTGGACAGAATCGGCGCGGTCATGCCCACGCATATATTCGGCCATCTTGCCGCGATCCCGGCCCCGGGCGGGCAGGGCCTGCCATCGGATTGCGCCGTGATCGAGGACGCGGCCCAGGGCTATGGCGGCACGGCAGAGGGCAGGAAGGTGGGCGCGCTCGCGCCCTTTGCCATCGTCAGCTTCGGCAAGGGCAAGCTGCTGGATCTGGGCGGCGGCGGCGCCCTGCTGACCGACGATCCGGCGCTGGTCCGGGCCGCCGAACAGGTCCGCGCCCGCTGGCCCGGGCCGCAGAACAGGGAGGCGGAGCGGAAAGCGTTCATGGAGGCCTGCTTCCGCGGACGGAAACAGGCGCCGTCGCCAGCGGAATGGGTCAAACAGCGCGATGCCCTGATGCGCCGGCATCGTCACGCCTATGTCTTTCAGATCGACGAGGATCAGGCGGCGCGCATCGGCGCCGCCGTCACCATGATCGGCAGCCTCGCCGAACAGCGGCAGCGGGCGTCATCGGCGCTGCAGGCCGTACTGCTGGAAGCGCAGGCGCGCTGGCCCTCGCAGGTTACGGCATTCGCCACGCCCGACACGGCCGTGCTCTGGCGCTTCACGTTCCAGGTCGCGCCGCCGCACCGGCAGCCGGTCGTCGAGGCCTTGCGCCGCGCGGGACTGCAGGTCAGCACCCTGTTCCAGCCCATGCATCGCCACTATCTCCAGCCGGACGGGGCCTTTCCCCATGCTTGTGCCCTCGCCGACCGCCTGATCAACATTGCATTTGACGGCGGAGAGGCTATGAACGCCGCGGGAACGCTGCGGGAATGCCTGAATGGATACTTCCGAGATTGAGCAGAAGATGTGGGCTGTGCTGTCGGACGGCCTGGGCCGCGCCGTGGGGCCGGCGCATATCCGCGTCGACGATGTGGAGGAGTGGAACTCCATGAGCCATATCGGCATCGTCATGGAGCTGGAGGAAGCCTTCGGCATCGAGATCGACCCCGAACTCATCGGCGCGCTCTACAGCAGCAGCGACGCGATCCTGCGCTTCCTTATCGGCCGCGTCGGGGCGAAGTCGTGACGCAGCCGGTGCTGATCTATGGCGGCGGCGCCCTGGGCCGGCAGGTTTACCGGAATCTCGCCGACTGGGCGTCCGATGTCGACATCCTCGGTTTCGTCGATGACGCGAAGCCGGCCGGCACGGCGGTCGTTGCCGGCCTGTCCACGGTGGGAACACTGGAACTGACGCGGCAGCAAGCCTCGCTGGCGCCCAGCCGCGTGCTGCTGGTGCCGGGCATCGGCTATGGCGATCTGCCGGCCCGGCGCGCTGCCTATGGGCGGGCAAAATCGGCCGGCTATGGGTTTCGCGGCTTTCGTCACCCCAGGGCGCTGATCGAGCCGAGCGCTCAGGTCGACGAATCCGTTATCGTGCTCGCCGGCGCCGTGATCGACATCGAAACGGTCATCGGCCCGTTCTGCTATCTCGATGCCGCAGCACGGGTCGGCGAATGGTCCAAGCTGGCGGCCAACTGCCATCTGTCGGCCGGTGCCGCCGTCGGGGGCAGCGTCACTGTGGGCGCCGATACCTTTCTCGGCATGGATGCGACGATCGTGAACGACATCACCGTCGGGTCCCATGTATTCATCAACGCCTGCGCGCTGGTGCATCAGGATGTCCCCGACAATTCCAGGATGCTGGAGGCGCGCAAGTCCCGTATCGTTCCCATCGACACCTTCGAGGCATAGTCTTGGCATCCAGTTCCGCGGCGGCGTCGCCCTCGCCGGCCGAACATCCGTTCCTTCCGCTCCTCGGCTTTGTCGTCGTGTTCTGCGCGATCGAAGCCGTGGTCATGGCCGCGCTCTATGGCTTCGCGCGTTCCGGGCTGGAGACGGATCGCATTGCGATTCTCGGCCTGCTGCCGATGGCGTTTGCCGTCATATCGGCCGGATTCGCCGCGTTGAAGTGGTCGGCCGGCCGCCAATCCGCGCCGCTTATCGCGGCATTTGCGGCGATCGGGATGCTCCTGCTGCCGACTCTTGGCCTGCTGGTCGGCGCCTGGATTCTCCTGCCGCTCAGCTTGTTTGCCGCAATCGGCCTTGTCCTGGCGATCGCCGCATCCGCAGAACATCTCCGGGCCCATCCATTCGCCCTGATCCTGGGCGCGCCGGCTTTCGCCCTGGTCCGCTTCATCGCCATCAATGGCGGGCAGATGACCCATATCTACGCGCCGGAGTTCATGCTGCTGGGCCAGCCCTATCTCGACACCTCGTTCCACGCGGCGCTGACGGAGATGCTGCGTAACTTCGGCGTCGTCAGCGTCGGCCTCGACGGGCTGGTGCCCCAGTTCCATCATGTTGGCTCGCATTTCTGGCTGGGGGCGGTTTCCGGCATCTTCGACATGCCGGCGATCGAGCTCTATCCCATGGCGTTCCAGATTTTCGCCGTGCCCTGCTTCACCTTCTACTTCCTGTATGCCGCCGCCTATCTGATGCGCGAGCGCCTGCGCAATCCGGTGACGCTGATCACTGCCGGCCTCATTCTGACATTCGTGACCAGCTGGTTCTTCCTCGACAAGCTGCTGCTCAGCGAATCCTACCTTTATAGCCTGATCCTGTTCCTGGCGGCGCTGCCCCTGTTGCTTGCCATGCTGTCGCGTGCGGAAACTTCCACAGTGGTGTTTTGGCGTTTCTTTTGCGCCTCCATCCTGTTCGGCGCTATTCTGATCGTCTTCAAGGTTCCCACCGGCGTGATGTGGGCGGCCGCGGTCGCCATCGTTTTCGTGCGGCGGTTCACCGCGCCGCGCTGGCGCAACACCGGGCTGGTATTGGGCGTACTGACGATTGCCGGTGCGGCGGCAATCCTTCTGGCCGTCAGCTTCCTGTCCAAGCACGGCGTCCTGTACTATGTCAGTCCATTCGACTTTGCCGGCGGATCGAAGAAGTATTTCATCTCCGATGTCTTGTTCGGCGCGCTGATGGCGCTCGCCGTCGGTCTGTCCCGCTTCAATGGCAGCTATGCCCGCGGCGATGCTGCCGGCCTGCTCGGGATCTTCGTATTCCTCGGCGCCCTGCCGGGTTCGATCTTTGCGCTTCTCAACACGGCGTATTACTTCGTCAATATCACGTCATGGCTGGCGCTTGTTCTGGCGGCGGGGCAATTCGCGGCAATAATCGAAAAGGCGGCCGGCCGTCGCCGGTTAATCGGAGCGGCCGCGATCGTTCTGCTAGTCGGCGTCGTCATTGCCGATCCCGACCGTTACAAGCGCTTTGCCATTTATCTGCAACGGGTCGCTGCACTCCAGGAATATGGTCGTGATGGCGACGTCGCCGAATGGCCGCGGAAACGATCTTTATCGGCGTCCCTGGCGACTATCGGCGATGTCGGATCGTCGGTGGCGGGCCGGGCGCTTCGGCTGGAGCCATTGTTTCCCGATGAGGTGGCGGCAGCACTGGCGCGCTCGCCGGGCGGCGTATTCGTGCAGCAAGTGAACGAGGCGCAGGATGCCGCTTCCGGCCGTCTGGCGGTTTTCGTCCCCCCGCACAACGCCGCTTTCTGGAACATGACGCGAGACTGCCGCGCGCAACCGTTCTTCATTCCCGCAATGACCGGCGTGCCCATGCTCATGGGGCTCGCCCCCCAGCTCCGGACGCTGCATTGCAAATTGGATGCAACCTATGGATTTGGTCAGTATGGGACCGGGTCCCATTCCCTGCGGATTGAGGACGGTCTGCTTTGCAACCAGGCGCGGCAGCGCGGATTCGACTCCGTGATGATCCTGGAAGCGCCGGAAGGGGTGGCGGATTCCCGCACCATCATCTGTCCGCCCTGACGCGCCCCATTGCCGCAGCGGCCGCCGGTATCTTGACTTTCAAATCCACGGCAGTGACAGTCCGCCCAGGCTCAGCCACCGGGATAAGCCCATGACATTGCAGGCCAGCCTTTCCGCCAGCAAACGCCTCAGCCAGTTCGCCGCGACCGGCATCCTTGAGCTCGGCACGGTGCTCGACCCCGCCGCCTGCGAGCGGCTGTTGGCGCGCATCCGGGCCACGCGCAACTTTGACTCCTCGCTGTTTCTGACGGAGGCGGCGTTTCTGGCCGATCCCCAGCATGTTGGCGTAAACCCAAAGCCAGGCCGGAATCTGCTGGAGACATTCAACGACGATCTTGGCTTCATCGAAGCCAATCCGGTTATCACCGACGCGCTGTGCGAGGTCATTGGCGCGGACTACCAGCTTATGAACAAGAAGCTGGTCTGCGGCGTGCCGGAATCCCAATTACCGGAGTGGCTGGTGCGCCGCATCAAAGGCAACGCCGTCAACAATCTCGGCGCCTATGTGAGGCCCGAATACCGCGACATCACCTACTTCTATGGCATCGATTATCATCAGGACATTATCGACTATAAGAACCAGCCGTCGGATTTCGTGACGCTCTACCTGTACCTCCACCCGGTCCGGCGCGAGGATGCGCCGCTCTATGTGCTGCCGGAGAGCCACAGGCTGGGCGCCACGGTATTCCCTCATATGCTGACCAAAATCTCGGCGGATCCGGTGACCTGGCGATATGAGGATGGTCACGGCCACTCCGTCGAATGCCGGCAGAAGATGCTAGTCGGTGAAACGGGCTATGCCGCCTTCTGGCATCCTTGCACGTTGCATGGGACGCAACCCGACGTCGCCGATAACGAGCGGATTTCCGTCCGCTATCTCCTGCAGAAGAAAGCCGGCCATGGCCGCGCCGGGATCGATCTTGTGAATGAAACGCTGCTGGGCCCCCATGCCCTCGACACCACGCGTGTCGATCTGGCGAAGGACGGGGCGGCGAAGATCAAGCACAATACGATCAATGCCGCCGGGGCCTGATTGCCGCGCGTAGCCGATCTGCCGATCAGTGCCCCTGCCATTCGATCTCGATGCCGAACTTGTTTAGGATGGCCTTGTGGCTCCGGCGCAGGTCGGACCGCCGTTCCAGCCAGACGCTCCGCTGCAGCCCCATGAAGTGAACGCCCAGGCGCACGCCGTCCTTTTCGATGTTCGACCGCCGGATGCCCTCTTCCTCGAAGCCGAACTTGCCATGCAGCCGGATAACGGCGTCATTGCCCTCGATGACTTCGCAATTCAGCTTCTCCAGCCCAAGCCGGTCGAAAACGAAATCCAGCAGCGTAAACTCCAGCGCAGCGCCAAGCCCACCGCGCTCGGTTTCCGTCAGATAGAATGCCCAATCGGCTTTGCGATGGCGCCAGTCCAGGTCGCTGACGCTGACCATGCCGATCGGTCCGATGCTGTCGTCGACAACGGCAAAGGCGATGCGGCATTTGTCATGCTGCAACCGGTCGAGCCAGTTCTGATGCTCATCGATCTGGATCTCATGGTCGGTGTACATGACCTTGCGGATCGACGGCTCGTTGCGGATCTCGCGGATGCGCCACTGGCTGCGCGGGTCCAGGGTGCATATCTCCCGCAAGACGATCCGCCTGGGGGGCGACGCCTGCAGGGGCCCCCGATCCAGATTGGCCGTGGCTTGTGTCCGGTAACTCATTCCGACCCGCGCTATTCTCAGATGTTTCTCGCTGACCTTGCTGCGTTTGGCTAGTCTTTTCTCTCGCACCCACCAGCCTGATTTCTCTCCAATTCCCGTCGATTGCGCGACAATCTCTAAGCCGATCCCCGGCGGTATCTGCCCGATTTCCGCTGTTTTCAGGTTAGTTGTGCCGTCCGGCACCGTTCTCTCCGCGGCATTCACGCTTGCGCAGAGTGCCGGATTGTTGGATTCAGTCGGGCCAAGAACGGCCGGTGCCGGGGACGAACCCGATGCCGGCGATCGAAGGCTAGTCGCCCGCGGCGGGGCGGGTAGAGCTCGGGGGACAGGGTATGCAGCACAAGGGAATTGTCCTCGCCGGGGGCCGCGGGACCCGGCTTAGGCCGATGACATCGGTCATCAGCAAGCATCTGCTGGCCATCTACGACAAGCCGATGATCTATTATTCTCTGTCGGTCCTGCTGCTGGCCCGCATTCGCGACATCCTGCTGATATCAACGGCGGACGACCTGCCGATGTATCGCGGCCTGTTGGGCGACGGCAGCCAGCTGGGAATATCGCTGTCCTACGCGACCCAGGATCAGCCGCGCGGCATCGCCGAAGCCTTTGTTATCGGCGCCGATTTCATTGGCAGCGATCCGGTGGTGCTGGTGCTCGGCGACAACATCTTCTACGGCGTCGGCCTCACCACAGTGCTCGAACGGGCCTCCCGCCGCCAATCCGGCGCGACGGTCTTCAGCTATCCCGTCAGCGATCCCCGGCCATTCGGCGTGGTCACCTTCGGGGCGGATATGCGCGCCACCTCGATCGAGGAGAAGCCGCAGCGGCCGGCCTCGAATCACGTAGCGACAGGACTTTATTACTACGACAGCCGGGTCGTGGAGATGACGCGAAAGCTGAAACCCTCGGCCCGGGGGGAGTTGGAGATTACCGACGTCAACCGGGCCTATCTGGCGCTGGGCGAGCTTTATGTCGAACCGCTGGGCCGCGGTTTTGCCTGGCTCGATACGGGAACCCCTGATTCGATCCTCGATGCCGCGAACTTCGTGGCTACGGTGGAACGCCGCCAGGGCCTGAAGGTCGCCTGCCTGGAGGAGATCGCCTGGCGCCATGGCTGGATTACCGGCGAAGACCTCCTGCGGCTGGGGGCCCGGCATCACGACAATGCCTATGGCAAGTATCTCGCCTGGCTGGTGACGGGTCCGGGCGATGGCGGCGGCGCGGCTTAGCGCCGTACTGCCGGCTGTTTACGCCACCTGAAGCGGTGGCGCCTTGCGGTCCTCATAGCCCTCATAGGGCTTCTTGTCCTTGGACATGTCCTTGTAGAGCGAGGCCAGCGCCACCAACCGCCCATCCATGCGGTCGAGCGACGCCGCGACATGGGGATCGATATCGGCGACTCCATGGATCGTCGCGCCATTGTAGAGGATGACGTCGCCGGCGCCGCATTGCTCCTCGAACATGAGGCGGTCATCGCCGATATCGACGAAACCGCCGCCATCGCGGAATTCCTCGCCCTTGGTCGTCATCAGCAGCAGGAGCTGGTGAAAGCGCCGCTGGCCGGCATCGTGGGTGACGGTATCGATTACAACGTCCCGGTGCGCCATGAAGAATCCGCCGCCAGCCGGATAATGCTGCATCCGCGCCGCGGTCCACAGCCCCTCGTCGACGGAGTCGATGGCAAAGTTTGGCGGATAGCCCTGGAGCCGGTTCCGCAGCCGCGCAAAGCGGCGGAAGATATCGTGCACGCCGAACACATCCGTGGCCCAGAGCGGTGTGTAGAAAATGCGATAGAAGCGCGGCCGGTAGTCCCAGCTCGTCATCGCGCCGCCCACGGCCAGCTTCTGATAGTTGTTCATGACGTCTCGGCCGGTATCGCCGATCGCCGGGCGGTCTTTGGCCGACGAGAAATTCTCCGCCACCCGCTTGCAGGCCGCCTTCATCTCCTGTTTGGAGAACAGGCCGCGGACGCAGGCGAAGGAATGGCGGTCGACCGTCGCGTTGACCCGCTCCACCTCCACATCCTCGATCGAGGAAACGGCGAAGGTGCAGTCCCGCAGCAATTGTTCAAGATGGGGCTTCATGACCGGATGCAAATCCCTTCTATGCCGCGCGATCGCCGCGCCGGACCACGAACCATAGGGAACAGGCCCGCCCGGTTACGGCCAGCAGCATTCTCTCGATAACCGCGAAAAAGCTCAAGATGACAAACGACTGCAGCCCGCCATAGAGGATCTTGACCGGCGGAAACAGCAGATCCGCCGGCTTGCGGCCGATTGCCGCGCTCGCCAGCGAATGGGCGCTCCAGGCCCAGAAATTCGACATCGTATAGGGGCGGCAGCTCACCAGCCGACAACCCAGCCGCTGCGCCAGGCTCTCCACGGTCTCCTTGCGAAACAGATACCAGTGGCGCGGCGTGTGGTAGCCGCCCCAGTGACGCCGTTTGAGCAGGTCGAAATCGACGCAGTCGGTGTTGGGCGTCTCGATCATGACGAAACCTTCGGGCGTCGCCAGGCGGACGCACTTCTCCAGGAACAGGTCCGGCCGCGCCACATGCTCGATGACATGGATGGAAATGATCGCATCGAAATGGCCCTGGGGCAGATCCAGGTCTTCGAAACGCCCCTCGTATACCGTATGTCCGCGGCTGCGGGCTTTGCTCGCGGCGACGGCGCCATACTCGACGCCGTAGGTCTCGCAACTCGGCAGCAGGCTGCGAATCGCGTCCAGCTGCGCACCGACGCCACAGCCGACATCGAGTATGCGGTAGGGACGATTCTCCTTGAGCTTCGGCAGGAACGGCAACACCCGCTCGCGATAATTCTTGGTATGGATCTTGTAGAAGAGGCCCTGCACGAAGGACTTCTGCTGCTGCGTATCCTTGCCGTCCAGATTCAGGTTGTTCGAGTAGTAGTCCGATGCGTACAGCGTCGGCAGCTCGCTGACATCGGGCCGGGGATAGAGAAACACCATTCGGCATTTCGGGCATTGGTGAGCCGGAAACTCCCGGTCCGTGGTGACATACTCATGCTCGCGGACCTGGCCGATCGGCGCCGTGGAGATCGGGCTGCCGCAGATGATGCAGGCCTTGTCGAAATAGACGGCAAAATCCTTGGCCGGTTTCGGTTGGCGTGGTGCCGTATCGGTCGTCGTCATGGCGTAGGTTTGGCGGCGCTCCCGATCCGGCTTACAAGGTGGCGAGCAGGGCTTTGCGATCCGTCTTGCCGCTGCCGGTGAGCGGGATGTCGTCGATGAAGTGGATCGATTGCGGCACCATACCGGCGGGCAATCGGCCGCGCAACCAATCGGCCAGCTCCGCCGGCTCGACGGCGCTGCCGGCCGCAGGCTTGACGACGGCAACGAGTATCTTCGTGCCGTTCAACTCCTTCGGCACCACCACGGCATTGGCCACAGCCGCATGCTCGCGCAAGGTCGCTTCGATCTCGCCCAGCTCGATTCGCTGGCCATTGATCTTCACTTGGTGATCGATGCGCCCGAGGAAATCGATGTTTCCGTCGGGCAGGAACCGCGCCAGATCGCCGGTGCGGTAGAGGCGGCTTCCGGTGGCGCCGGGTACCGGGTTGGCAATGAAGTTTTGCGCCGTCAGGTCCGGCCGGTTGAGATAGCCCCGGGCCAAGCCGATGCCGCCGATGAACAGCTCGCCGGTGACGCCGGGCGGCAGGGGCCGCAAATCCTCGCCCAGGACGAAGAGCTGGATGTTCGATATCGGCTTGCCGATGGGTACGATGCCGCCGCCGGCCTCATCCCGGCAATCCCAGGCGCTGACATCGACAGCGGCTTCGGTCGGTCCGTAGAGGTTATGCAGCGCCGACTTCACGCGCTGCAGAAAATCGCTGCGCAGGTCATAGGGCAGGGCCTCGCCGCTGCAGAACACCAGCCGCAGGCTCAGCTCGTCCAGGCCCTTGGCCCGCAGGAACATGCGCAGCATCGACGGTACGAAATGCGCGCAGGTCACGCCTGATTCGCGCATGGCCTTCACCAGATAGTTCGGCGATCTGTGGCCGCCGGGCCGCGCCATCACCAACGTGGCGCCGGCGATGAAGGGCCAGAGGAACTCCCAGACCGATACGTCGAAGGTATAGGGCGTTTTCTGCAGGACGCGATCGCCTTGTCCCAGGCGGTACTGATCCTGCATCCAGATGATGCGATTGTGGATCGCCCGATGCTCCACCATCACGCCCTTCGGCCGGCCGGTGGAGCCTGACGTGAAGATCGTATAGGCGAGCTGATCGCCGTCGACGCCTATGCCGGTGTTCCGAGCCGGCCGGTCCCCCGCAGCCGCAGCCTCGGCGGCAACGATCACGTGCTTGGCGAACGGCCGCAGCCTCGGCGCGGTCGCCGCATCGCAGAAGATAACGTCGAGGCGCGCATCGTCGATGAGTTCCTTCAGCCGCAGGTCAGGGTCGTCCACGGCCAGCGGAACATAAGCGCCGCCGGCCTTGAGAACGGCCCAAATTGCTGCAGGCAGGTGGAGCGATCGCTCCAAGCAGAGGCCGACGAGCCGGTCCCGTCCGCAGCCCAATTCAAGCAAGAGATGCGCCAGCCGGTTGACCTTCCTGTTGAAGGCTCCATAGGTTTCGATGTCGTTTTCATAGATAACGGCCGGATGATCGGGCAGTGCCGTAGCGTTCGCCTCCAGCAGCGGCACCAGACCTCCGGCGAACGGATAATCCTTCGCCGTGCGGTTCTGCGCCAGTTGCCAAGCTAGGCCGTCCATGGGCTGCACCGATGAAATCCGCCGCACGGAACGCAATCAATCCCGCGCTTCAATGCAGGGCGCTCCCCGCCGTTCCAAGCTCCCGCGCTGGCTGGGTTTGCTGCCGCAGGGTCGCGAAGTAGGAATCGCTGCGCGCCTGCGGGTGCCGGTCATAGTAGCCGATATCCGCCAGCGCCCGATGCACCCGTGGCAGATGGTGATGGGGCAGATGCTGCATTATGTGATGTTCGTGGTGATAGTTGAAATTGAACGGACCCAGCAGGAACTTCTCGATCAGCCAGGATGGCTGCCGCCACCAGGAGACGCCGGCGACTGTGGTGCGTGCCGCATAGATCTGGTCTTGATTGCGCGCCGTTGTCTTGAGCGCAAGCCCGGCATGTTCGCCATACATCCTCAAGCCGCTGAGGAAGCGCGACAGCACGAACATCGGCGCCAGCCAGAACGCAAAGTAATGCCACCAGGCGCCGACCGCCCAGTAGAGGATGAAAACGCAGCTCTGCATCGCCGCCATGACGGTGAGGGCGCCGAATTCGCTCGCCGGCTTCACCGCGGCGGTGGCGGCGGTCTTGCGGCGCCAGAGATTGCGCTCGATCTTCTCGCCGAGATTGCTCAGGGCAAAGCTGCGCTTGAAGATGCGCCAGATGAGTTCGCCCGTGCTGGCTGCTGGCGGATCGAACATGTACTCGGCCCGGTCGGGATCCGACTCCCGGCCATAAAGCTGGTGATGACTCAGGTGATGCTTCTTCACGCTGTCGAAGTTCGCCAGGGCGAGGCCGCCGAACAGCACGCCGGCGACGTCATTCAGCCGATTGCTGAAGAACAATGTCCGGTGGATCGCCTCATGGATGGCGACGATCATGTGATAATGCAGCACGCCCATCAGCAGGAAAACTGGCAATCCCGCGATCAGCGGGCTCCAGGCGCCGGCCCATACGCAGGCCAAAAACCACAGCAACATGACGGCTAGCTTTGCCCAGGACTGATGGTCCATCGGCCGCAGCAGTTCCGGCCGCTCTGCCGTCAGGCCCTGGATGAACCGGACCACTTCGATCTTCCCGTCGGGAACAGCCTGCATCATCGGCGCCCCCTAGCCATGGCCGATCCGTTCCGGCTGCGCGGCCTGCGCCATGAAGGGCTGCCCGTCGCCCAGCACGATCGGAGCACTGGCGAATATCTGCCCCACCGGCCTGCGATCTTCGGCGAAGACATTTTCCGCCAGGGCGCGCTGGCCGGGCGACTCCGCCGGCCTGTCATCCTCTGTCGTCGCCATGCCTCGCTCATAGCGTTGCCTCAGCCCTGCCATCACCCTTGAAGGGACGATGCTGCCGAGGATACCCAACACCGGCTCCCGGGTCATCAGCCATTCCGCTCGCCCCATGGACCGTTCGGTGCGGCTGTTGAGGCGCAGCGCCTGCACGCCACTGGCGGCGAAGTGGCCGGGTATGCCGATGAATTGCTCTATCGCCGTCAAAACGCGAAGCGGGTCCGCGGCGATCAGCCGGAAATCGATCAGCAGGATGTTCCGCCGGAAAGTCCGGCGGAACAGGTCGATCTGCCCAATCACGAATCCCGATCCCATTTTGACCCGCAGGCCGCGGCCGCCGCGGCTGTAGTGGAATCCCTCGACGAACTCTTCAAACGTTCCGGTGCCGGAGACGCGCCGGATGCGCGAATAGAGCGAGATCACCCAATCCACGGGATCGCGGACGATGAGGATCGCGCGGAGTTGGGGGTCGAAGGCGATCATCCGTTCGGGGGCCAGCGGATTGACGAAGTACTCCGTGCTGGCGTCGATGCCGATTTGGCCCGGTTTCAACCCGGCATAGAAGCGCCGGTACCAGTTCTCGCCCCGGCCGAAGTTTTGCGAGAAATAGGTCGGCTCCTTGCGCCAGGGCGCGAAGATCTGCGGATGCCGCGCCAGCCAGGCGAACAGCGTCGTCGTGCCGGCCCGGGGCATGCCCGGCAGAATCACCAGATTGCTATGATCGAGCGTCATCATGCGCCATTCAAAACTTCATGAGGCGCCGGGCCTCCGGGCCGGTATTGAACAGGAGGTCGATGACCGAGACATAGTGGTCGAACTCGCCATAGAGCTGCGGATAGGCGGGATAACCGCTATAATCCATCCAGGCAACGGCGATGCCGGCATCGGTAAAGGCAGCCTCGTTAAGGTAGTCCCGCGCCGAAGGCCCGGAGAGATAGCTGGCTGCCTTCGCAGATTGGCAGAGAGTCAGAAGTTTCTCCGTCTTGCTGCCGGTGCTGGCATAGTCGCGCGAACGGACCAGCGGCGTGGCGATGTCCAGCTGCTTGCACAATCCCTCGAGGAGCAATCTGTTGATGTCGCTGAGGCGCGCAAGACCGGCAGCCGCCTCGTAAAGTCCGGCAAGCGGCGACTCATAGATGTCAAAGAACGGCGCCTTCCCGTAGGAGTGCCGGATGCGCGCCCAATGCTGTTCCGCCCATGGTTCGGAAATCTCCGTCTCATCGATCAGCTGCGTCTGGCGGCCCTTATTGGCCACGGGAATTGTCAACCACTGCACCCCCTGCGCCGTCTTGATCAGATTCCGGTTGCGCCAGTCGCGTTTGGTGTATTGCACATCGTCGAGCAGGATGAATTCATCGACAGCGGCGATCAGGTCGAAATAGCCCTTCCAGGGAATATAGTTCGATTGCACGATGGCGACGCGTTTATCCTGAGGCGCTGAAGTCGTGACGGTGCTTGACATGGCGGCGGCGGACGGCGAATCAGACGCCGGGACGATAATCCCGGGATTCGAGCCATGGCGCGGTCTTGCCTCGATTTCCGAAACGGCGAGTGGGGATCGAGGATCTTTCATGGCTGAAGCCCGGAATTCGCTGCATGGTTTCCTGGTCTTCCCACGAATTTACCGGAACTTGCAAAGCCTGCTGCGCAAGGAAGGCTCCGCCGATGTTGTCATCTCGAATTACATGGGACCGCTGGCGGGCCGCCGTATTCTCGATGTCGGCTGCGGCCCGGGCACCCTGCTGCAGTTCCTGGATGAAGTCAATTATACCGGCATCGACCGCAACGAGCGCTATATCATCGAGGCCCAGGCGCGGTATGGCAGCCGCGGCCGGTTCATACTTGCCGACGTGGGCGAGGTCGCCGGCATGGGCTTCCCGCCCTTCGACATCGTGACGATGTTCGGCTTGCTGCACCACCTGGATGACGGACAGGCGGCCGGCCTGTTCGCCGCGGTGCGTCCGCTGCTGCGCGAAGGCGGCCGGGTCGTCACCGTCGATCCCTGCTTCGTCGACCGGCAGAATCCGATCGCCTGGCTGCTGGCCCGGATGGACCGCGGCCGCAATGTCCGCCGCGCCGATGCTTACCGGGCGCTGGCGGCGGCCGCCTTTCCGAAGGTGGAGCTGCATGTACGCAGCGATCTTCTGCGGCTGCCCTACGACCACGCCATCATGGTCTGCTCGGCCTGAGGCGGACGATCTGATGAACAGCCCAAGATCCCGATTGCGCGTCGCCATCCTCATTTCCGGGCGCGGCTCCAACATGCAGGCGCTGATTGAGGATTGCGCGCAGGCAGGCAGCCCGGCCGAGATCGCGCTGGTCATTTCCAACAAGGCCGAGGCCAGCGGATTGGCGCAGGCTAGCGCGGCGGGAATTGCCACTGATATCGTCTCGCATCATGCCTTTGTGGATCGTGCCGCGTTCGAAGCAGAAATCGATACCAAGCTTCGCGCGGCCGGGATTCAACTCGTCTGCCTGGCGGGCTTCATGCGCATCCTCAGTGACAAATTCGTCGCCGCCTGGCGCGACCGGATGATCAATATCCATCCGTCGCTGCTGCCGTCATTCAGGGGGTTGGACACCCACGCCCGGGCGCTGGCGGCCGGGGTCCGGCTCCATGGCTGTACCGTGCATTTTGTCCGGCCGGAGATGGACACCGGCCCGATCATCGTCCAGGCGGCCGTACCCATCGACTCAGCCGACACGCCGGATAGCCTGGCGGCCCGCGTACTGGCGGCGGAGCACCGGATCTACCCGCTGGCCCTGCGCTGGATCGCCGAAGGCCGCGTGCGCGTGAAGAATGAACGCGCCATCGTCGACGGCGCCGCGGCGCCTGTGGACCTGTTGATTAGTCCCCGGGCTTAGCGCCGATCAGTTGAAGGTGTCGCAGGCCTTCGGATCGCCGGACCGGAAGCCCTTGTTGAACCACTCCATGCGCTGCTGCGAGCTGCCGTGGGTAAAGGTTTCCGGCCTCACATGGCCCTGGGTCTGCTGCTGAATGGCGTCGTCGCCGACCGCGCCGGCGGCATTGATGGCTTCCTCGATGTCACCGGGCTCGATCATCTGCGTGTCGCTGTTCACGTGATGCGCCCAGATGCCGGCGAAGCAGTCGGCCTGCAGCTCGATCTGCACGGAAACCGAGTTCCACTCGACCTCGCTCATCTGCTCGCGCATCGCCTGGGTTTCTCTCATCACGCCGATCTCGTTCTGCACGTGATGGCCGACTTCATGGGCGATGACATAGGCTTGTGCGAAATCGCCGGGTGCATTGAGCTGCCGGGTCAATTGCTGCAGGAAGTCCAGGTCGACATAGAGCTTGCTGTCGCCGGGGCAGTAGAACGGCCCGACCGCTGATTGCGCATAGCCGCAGGCGGACTGGGCCCCGCCGCTGAACAACACCAGGGTCGGCTCCCGGTAGTCCTTTCCCGACTGCTGGAAGATGCCGCTCCAGACATCCTCGGTGCTTGCCAGCACCGCCGCTGAGAATTCCTTCAGCTCGTCGTCGCTGCCGCTCCGGATCATGGAGTCGTTGCCGGGCTGATAGGTCGTACCTCCGAGATTGCCCTGCAGGAGCTGGCTCGGATCGAAGCCGAAGATCAGCGCCAGGACGACAATGACGATCAGGCCCAGCCCGCCGATTCCGCCGGCCCGGCGGCCGCCGCCCATGGGCATGCGGGGCATTCCTCCACCCAAGCCGCCGCCGAACCCGCCGCTGCCGCGCCGGTCCTCGACATTCTGGCTCCGTCTGCCCATTCGCCAACGCATCGCGCTACTCCTCTGTCAGGCGATCTCACGTCCGAAGATCGCGCAGGCCGTCGGCGCGGGTCAATGTCCGAGTTTCGAGTCCGGCTGCCGGACGGGATCAAGGCAACGAGGTTGGCGGCAGGAATCCGGGGACCGATTGCCCGCTGTTCCGCAGGTTGTAAAGGCGCTGGGCATCTTCCCGTTCCAGCTTCTTTTTGCAGGCTTCGTACTCGGGGCTGCCTTTTTCCCCCGCTGACGCGCAACGCTCGGTATCGAACAGGTACTTCTTGCCGGCGGGTCTCTCCGCTGGTTCGGTGCAGCCGGCGATCGATAACCCCAGGCATAACAGTGCAATGGCACGCATGGCCGATTCCCTCCCAATACAACCTTTGGAAACAGACCCTGGCCCGCAATACTACCCCCGGTGCCATTCTACGATGTTGGCGGCCGCCCGCAACATCGATGCGCAAAGGTACTACGGCGCAAGATTTCGCTTTCCCGGCGGTCAAAAGCTTCGTTCAATGCCGGTGAAAGACGGCCGCCCGGAACTCGCGCGACGCGGTCCGGAGAAGAAAGTCAGAGGAAGCGTCAGGGGAGCTCCATGGCCAACAAGCTTGAGGGATTGACCGACATCTATGCCTTCTTCCGCCGAAACCAGACGCCAATCTATTTCCTGTCGCCGACGCCGTTCAATCTGCTGGGTCTGGACCGCTGGGTGAATGGCTTCGAGTATCTCAACTTTTTCGACTCCTTCGACAACCAGCATCCGAAGATCCTGGTGCCACGGGAGCATGGCCCCCACGAGTTCCGCTCCATCGAGGATGTGAATAACTACTTGCTGCGGCACAAGGAGGTGCTCAATCACATCCGCGGCCGCGGCGGCAAAATGCTGCTGGTGATGTTCGACGAGGAGACGGAGGCGCTGGCCAAGAAGGCCGGCGTCGACATCGCGCTGCCGCCGGCCAAGCTGCGCATCCACCTGGATTCGAAGATCATCACCACCCAGCTCGGCAACGATGCCGGCATCGCCAGCGTGCCCAATGTGCTGGGCCGCGCGAAGAGCTACGAAGAACTGAAACAGCTCGCCGCCAAGGCGAACCTGGGCAGCGACCTCGTCGTGCAGACGCCTTATGGCGATTCCGGCCGCACCACCTTCTTCGTCTCCGGCGAGGGGGACTGGAAGAAGAATGCCGATGTGCTGGCCAAGGAAGAGCTCAAGGTGATGAAGCGCATCAATCACCTGCCTGGCACTGTGGAGGGCGTGGCCACCCGCCACGGCACGCTGGTGGGGCCGGTCATGACCGACATCACCGGCTTCGGCGAGCTGACGCCTTATAAAGGCGGCTGGTGCGGCAACGACGCCTTCACCCACGGTATGGAGAAGGAGCGCGCCGACGTCCGCCGCATGGCGCAGAAGCTCGGCGACCGGTTGTACAAGGAGGGCTATCGCGGCGCCTTCTGCATGGACTTCCTGATCGATACCGACACCCGCGAAGTCTATCTCGGCGAGCTCAATCCGCGCATCAGCGGCGCCAGCCCGATGACCCATCTGGTCACCTCCACCTATGGCGGCGTGCCGATCTTCCTGTTCCATCTCCTGGAATTCATGGATGTGGATTACGAAATCGACCTGGAGAAGATCCAGGCGCGCTGGCAGGACTATGACGAGTGGAACCAGCTGATCCTGAAGTGGCCGGGCGACGATGTGGAGATTATCAGCAAGGCGCCGGCCTCCGGCATCTGGCGCATGGACGAACAGGGAAAGATCGCCTTCGTTCGCCGCACTCTCGATTGGACCAACGTCACCGGCGAGAACGAGGCCTTCTACATGCGAGTCTACACCGCCGGCGATTACCGTTATCACGGCGCCGATATGGGCATCCTGGTGGCCCGCGGCCGCATGCAGACCGACGACCGCAAGCTCCATGAGCGGGCCAAGCGCTGGGCCGCCGGCATCAACGGCCAGTTCCAGTGCGTGCCCGTGGCGCCGGAAGTCCCGGTGCACATCCCCGATCCGGCGACGACGCATAAGATGTATTGATCCCTGCGGAAATGCAAAGGGCGGCCCTGGGGCCGCCCTCGTCATTTGCTCTCCGTGGCGGGGGCTTAGCCCTGCTTGCGGTTCTTCTTCGTCCAGGACGATACGAGATTGGGCGTATCCCGCTGCGGCGCCTGGACCGGACCGAGGGAGTCGAGATAGGCGCTGTCGAAGATCTTGCGGTTATAAACAGGGAAATCGATCGGCCGGTCGCGGAAGCTCTTGGTCATCTGGCCCAGGCCGCGCAGGCCGTTCTTGCGCTGGCGGCGCACCTGCTCCAGATCGATCTCGATGGGGATGAACTGCTCCAGCGTGTCGGCCTTGTGGAGGAAACGGCCCGCCGGATCGATGACGCAGGACTGGCCGTTGCCGCCGGCGCCCAGGCCGTTCACGTCGAACATGAAGCACTGGAACATAGCGGCCGTGGCATGGGCGATGGCGATATCCACGTCGCGGTCGATGGTGAAGGTGAGCACGGGATGCAGGATCACTTCGGCACCCATGGCTGTCACCGTGCGCGCCGTTTCCGGGAACCAGATGTCGTAGCAGTTCAGCACCGCGAAGCGGCCGACGCCGTCGATGTCGAACACCAGGAACTCGGTGCCGGGCGTGACGCCCTGTTCCATCGGCGTGAACGGGAACATCTTGCGGTAGCGGCCGATGACCTCGCCCTGGGGGTTGATCACCGAGGTGGTGTTGTAGATCGCGCCGTCCTTGCGCTCATACATTGAGCCATTGACCAGCCAGACGCCGTGGCGCGCCGCCATTTCCTGGAACGCCTCTTCCGAAGCGCCGGGCAGGGGCTGGGCGTGCTGCAGCATCGGGCCAAAACAAGCCAGCTCGCTGAACATCACCATCTGCACCCAGGGATAGAGATGCATCAGCAGATCCAGCCGATGCCCCATGGCCGCGATGTTGTTCTGGGTGGTGACGTGCATCTGCACGCCGGCAATCGCAAAAGGCGTCATGAACGGTCTTCACTCCAAGGTTCCGCCGGGCATGGCCGCCGCCCGCCCGGTGCGCGATTCGCTCGAATTTACCTTTCCGCCGGTCCCCGCTCCACGGGGTATATTCGTTTGAACTCAAACGCTTGACGGAAAAGGGCGGGCCGCAGTTGCGGCCCTTTGCACCGTCCCAGGCTAAAGACCTGGCATTAAACGGCGATTAACGCTTGCCGTGGCCAAGGCCACAGCTGCCGGCCCCTAGTTCAGCGCGTCCAGATGCCGCCGGTACTGGGCGATGAAATCACAACTCACCAGCTTGATATAGGCATCGATCAGCCGCCGCGTAACCGGCCCCGGCAGGTCCGGGTGATTTACTTTCCGGCCATGGATGCTGCGCACCGGGCAGATGCAGAGCGAGGTCGAGGTCAGGAACGCCTCATCGGCGGTATAGGCGTCGTAGAGATCGATGTCCCGCTCGATACAGGAAATGCCGATCTCCTTCGCAAGTTCCATCACAGTGGCGCGGCTGACGCCCGGCAGCACGAAGCGGTCCTGCGGCGTCATCACTTGGCCGTCGCGTACGATGAAAATGTTGGAACCGATGCCCTCGGCCAGATTGCCGTTGGCGTCCAGCAGCACCGCCCAGGCCCTGGGGTCGTGGGCCCGCGCCTCCAGATCGCCCATGATCAGGTTCAGGTAGTTGTGCGTCTTGGCGCGCGGGCTGATGACGTCTGGCGCCGCGCGGCGCACCGACGGCACATAGACATCGACCCCGTCGCGATAGAGCGTGGCCCGCGCCTTCAGCGGCAGCGGCTGGCATTCCACGATCACCGTCGGCAGGTTGCCGGAGCGCGGTGAGCGATCGTCGGAGTTGATACCCCGCGACACCCGCTGGCTCACCCAGTAATCGTCCTGCTTGTCCAGCAGATGCAGGTTGCGCGCCAGTACATCCTCGGTGATGTCGCCCATTTCCTTCGGGCTCAGCTGCGGATCGATCTGCAGATAGCGCAGCGAACGGTAGAGCCGGTCGATATGCTCCCTGAGCTTGAAGATCTTGTGACCGAAGGTGCGCGTGGTGTCGAACGCCGCATCGCCAGCCATGAAGCCGCGGTCGCGGAAGGGGATCAGCACATCGCGCTCCGGCATGATCTTGCCGTTGTGGTAGGCCACCCGTTCATTCGCCAGCGCGTTCATTGTCCATTCCCCCTGATATCGTGGCCTGGATCATACGGAGCAGATTGCGGGGCGTGCAAGGTGATCACACCGCTGGATTGAACAGCGGCGGCACCAACAGGGCTTGGGTCACCGCTTCGCTTGGCACATTGGCGCCGGTCAGGACGATCACGACCCGCCGGCCTTTGAGGATACTGCGCCGCTGCCAGGCGCCGGCGAGGCCCGCCGCCGCACCGGGCTCCACCAGCTGATGCGCCCATACCAGCAGGGTATGCATCGCCGCCTGCAGATCGCGGTCGGTGACCAGGACGGCATCATCGAGATATTGCAGCAGGGCGTTCAGCGCCGTCTCCGCCGGCACCCGGCAGACGATGCAGTCGCCGATGGTGTTGCAGGGCCGCTCCACCGGCTTGCGGGCGCGGAAGCTTTCCACCATGGCCGGCGAGCCCACCGATTGCACGGCGATCACCCGCGCCGCCGCCTGCTTTGCCTTCAGGCCGATGGCGACGCCGCTGGCCAGCGATCCGCTGCCCATGGGCACGAAGGCGTAGTCGACGCCCTCCAGGCTGCGGGCGATCTCGTCGCCGATGGTGCCGGCGCCTTCGATCAGCGTGCCGCTCTCGCCGTCATCGACGAAGGTGCCGCCGTTCTGTTCGCAGAATAGGCGGGCGCGGTCCTTCGCTTCGTCGATGTCCCGCCCGCCCAGATGCAGCCGGCCGCCGAACAGGCGGATCATCGCCTGCTTCACTGGATTGGCGCCGTCGGGCAAGAATATGTCGGCCGGCGAATTCAGCAGCCGCGCGGCATAGGCCACTCCCTGGCCATGATTGCCGGTGGAGGAGGTCACCGCCGTCTTGATCTCGCCGAACTCGCGGTTGATCAGCAGGGTATTGAGCGCGCCGCGCAACTTGAACGAGGCGATCGGCGTCGCCGTCTCCACCTTCAGCCAGACATCGGCATCGAGACCGCGCGACAGGCTGTCGGAGCGGAACAGCGGCGTTGGCGCAATATGCGGCTGAAGCCGGCGCACGGCCGCCAGCACGCCGCCGGAATTGGGAGGAGCCGGCATCTAGCGCCTGCAGCGTTCGGGCGCCAGTTCGGCTGATGTCACGCCGGCATCGGCCAGATCGGCCGGCAATGAACCATGGACGATGAGCTGTGCGGCAGCGCGGCCCAGGGTGGGCGCCAGCATGATGCCATAGCCGCCCTGACCGCAGAGCCAGAAGAATCCCGGCACCTGATCGTCGAATCCTGCCACCGGCGACTCATCGGCGACGAAGCTGCGTAGGCCCGCCCAGCGATGGTTGATGCGGCGCACGGGGATTGTCGTCCAGCGTTCCAGCCAGTCGGCAATCACGGCGACGTCGTAGTCTTCCGGCTGGGCGTCGCAGGGTTCCGATGGCGTTGCATCGGCGGGCGACGCCATGACGCGGCCCATCTCCGGTTTGACGTAGCAGCCATAGCCGGCCTCATCCACCGCCGGCCAGCTCCGGGTGTCCGTGCCGTTGGGCAGATCGATCTGGATGGCCGTGCGCCGTTTGGGCACCAGGCCGACGGGTGCGGCTCCGGCCAGCGCCGCGATTTGATCGGCCCAGGCGCCGGCGGCATTCACGGTGGTGGGGGCCCGCACCAGCGTGTTGTCCGATGCCGCATGCCAGGCCCGGCCGATACGCTCCAGCCGCGCGACAGGCGCGTCGCAAATCACCTGGCCGCCCCGCGCCTTTAGGCCGCGCAGGAAGCCCTGATGGATGGCTGCAACGTCCATATCCAGAATGCCATCCTCAAAGGCGGCTGAGGCGACGGCCTCAGGTTTCAGAAACGGCGCGCGCTGCAGCGCCTGCGCCGGTGTGAGCTCGACGATGCTGCCATCTGCGGCACCGATCTCCAGTTGCGCGTCAATCTCCCCGCGTTGTTCGGCGTTTGCTACCGTCAGGCCGCCGCGCGGCGTCAGCAGCGGATGTTCAGCGAAGCCTGCCGGCGGGTTGGTGAAGAACGGCAGGCCGGCGGCGCTCAGCTTGCGCACAGTCGGGCCGCCGAAATGGCGCGTGTAGAGGGCGGCGGACCGACCGGTGCTGTGATAGCCGGGACGGCTCTCCGCCTCCAGCACGGCAACGGTGCCGTGGGCAGCCAGTTCATAGGCCGCCGCCGCGCCCGAAATGCCGGCGCCGATTACCAGGAAATCGCAATCCAGTTCCATGGGGTTGTTTGTTTAGCCGCTTTGCCGGGCTGCGCAAGGGCAGGTGGAAAACGCGAAGGCGAATCAAACCGGAAGTATGACTCGACGGGTGAAGAGATGGAATCGTACCGCCAGCATCGCGCTGGCCACCAGCACCGCGATGCCGATGCCGGCGAACAGGCCCTCCACGCCCATCTTGGCCACGTGGGACAGGTAGTAGCAGAGCGGCACCATGACGGCCCAGAACGAGATCGCTTGCAGCAACGTCGGCACAACCGTGTCGGCCACGCCCCGGGTCGCCGCCAGGATGACGGTCTGCAGCCCGTCGGCGATGGAAACCCAGGCGACCAGGGGGAGCACGGCGATGAGGATCATCTGCACCTCAACCTCGCTGGTATAGATGACCGCGATGCTTTCGCTGCCGGCGATGATCAGGATGGCGAACAGGCCGGTGATGACGACCTCGATTCCCGCACCGACCCACCCGGCCCGGCGCAAGCCGCTTTGATCGCCGCGGCCGACCGCGGTGGCGACACGCACCGACGTCGCCGTGGCGATGCCGATGGCCAGCATGAACATCCAGGAATTGAGATTGAGCGCGTCCGAAAACGCGGCAAGTTCCTTGGCGCCCATCCGGCCGGCGAAGAACGTCACCACGGCAAAGGCGACGGACTCCAGTCCGTTCGCCAATGCCAGGGGTGCACCGATGCGCATCAGCTTCTTGATATTGTGCAGGAATCCGCGCAGCGACGCATTGACGCCGAAATGCAGTCGATCCGCCATGCGCAGGGCATAGACGGCGATGCCCAGCAGCATGAAACCCCGGGTGATGGTCAGCGCCATGGCGGCGCCGTCCGCGCCCATGGGCTGGAATCCCAGCTTGCCGAACACGAAAGTCCAGCAGAGCAGCACATTGATGATGTTGGCGCCGACCGAAATGGCAAAGCCAGGCAGGGTGCGGCCGATGCTCTCCAGGAAGCTGGTGGTGGCCACATACATCAGCATCGCCGGGATGCCATAGGCGTACATCCAGAGCACCCGGCCGCCCTCGCGCGCCAGATCCTCGCTCAGTCCGAAGAACCGCAGCAGCGATTGGCCATGCAGCATGATCACCATAGAGACGGCGCCGAGCATCGCCGCGGTGATGAGGCCCAGCCGCCAGATCCGGCCGCAATCCAGATGGCGTCCGGCGCCATGGGCCTGCGCCGACAGCACGGTGACGCTCAGCATCAGGCCGATGCCTGTCACCAGGATCGACATATGCACGGGAAAGGCGGCGGAGAGATAAGCCTGCTCGTTTTCGCCGGCATGGCCGGTCATGATCAGCCCGGCGGCGATCATCAGCACCAGCCCGGAGCGGGCCAGCATCACCGGAACGGCCAGAATCAGCGTCCGGACGATATGTTCCCGAAGCGTCTGCGTATCGATCTGCCGATGCAGGGGGCGGTTGTTTGCGGCGGGCATTGTAGGCACTCACCCTACACGACGGTCTTATGGTCCGCCCATTGAAAAGCCGGGCGTTTGGTAAAGCAGCCCACCTGATGGCCGGGGTTGACAGGGAGAGGGGCCATCCGTAGTTTCCGCCCCTCTTTTCCCGGCATCGCGAGACGGAAGGTGCGGCCATGAAGGTCGTTAACTCATTGAAATCGGCTAAAAAACGCCACAAGGACTGCCGCATCGTCCGGCGTAAGGGTCGGGTCTATGTGATCAACAAGACCAACCCCCGCTTTAAGGCCCGCCAGGGCTGACGCGCGCCGCGCACGCTATATAGCTGCTTATGGCCCGGCCGTGCACTTTCGCACGGCCGTTTGCTTTTGGTCTGGGCATTGGTGCCCGGTCCCACGGTGCATTGACCCTCGCCGGCCTGTCACCCAGATTGCCCCGGATTGCTGTAACCCCCCCCCAGCAGTTCGGAAGGTGTGCCATGCAGATGCCGGAACCGGACCGGGCCGTGATCGGTCGCCGCGCCGAAATCGCCGCTGACCTCCGCCGCCTGCTGCCGTCGGAGGCCGTCATCGACCATGAGGACGAGCGGCGGGTCTATGAAAGCGACGGCCTGACCGCCTACCGCCAATCGCCGCTGCTGACGGCGCTGCCGTCCACCACGGCGGACGTCGTCCAGGTCCTTCGCTACTGCCGCACTCAGGGCATCAAGGTGGTGCCCCGTGGCGCCGGCACCTCGCTCTCCGGCGGCGCGCTGCCGCTGGAAGACGGCCTCCTGCTGGGCCTCGCGAAGTTCAACCGCATCCTCGAGATCGACTACGCGAACCGCTGCGCCGTGGTGCAGCCGGGCGTCACCAACCTGGCGATCACCCATGCGGTGCAGGGCGACGGCTTCTACTACGCGCCCGATCCTTCCAGCCAGATCGCCTGCAGCATCGGCGGCAATGTGGCGGAGAATTCCGGCGGCGTGCATTGCCTGAAGTACGGCGTCACCGCCAACAATGTGCTGGGGCTGGAGATGGTGCTGATCGACGGCTCGGTCGTGCGGCTGGGGGGCAAGCATCTGGATGCCGACGGCTACGATCTGCTGGGGCTGATGAACGGATCCGAGGGCCTGCTCGGCGTCGTCACCGAAGTCACCGTGCGCATCCTGCGCAAGCCGGCGACGGCGCGGGCGCTGCTGATCGGCTTCGCCAGCAACGAGTCTGCTGGGGATTGCGTCGCCGCCATCATCGGCGCCGGCATCATCCCCGGCGGCATGGAGATGATGGACCGGCCCGCGATCCACGCGGCCGAGGACTTCGTCCAGGCCGGCTATCCCCGCGATGTCGAAGCGCTGCTGATCGTCGAGCTCGACGGGCCGGCCGTGGAGGTGGATCACCTGATTCAGCGCGTCGACGAAATCGCCAAATCCGGCGGCGCCGTGTCCGTCCGCATCAGCAATTCGGAAGAGGAGCGGCTGAAATTCTGGGCGGGGCGCAAGGCGGCCTTCCCCGCGGTCGGCCGCATCTCGCCCGACTATTACTGCATGGACGGCACTATCCCGCGGGGCCGGCTGCCCCTGGTGCTGTCGCGGATGAATGATCTGTCGAAGCAGCATGGCCTCCGGGTCGCCAACGTGTTCCATGCCGGCGACGGCAATCTCCATCCGCTGATCCTCTACGACGCCAACAAACCCGGCGAGTTGGAGCGCGCCGAGGCCTTCGGCGCCGACATCCTGAAGCTCTGTGTCGAAGTCGGCGGCGTGCTGACGGGCGAGCATGGCGTCGGCGTGGAAAAGCGCGACCTCATGCCCACGATGTTCAACAAGGCCGATCTGGCGCAGCAGCAGCGCGTCAAATGTGCCTTCGATCCCCAGGGCTTGCTGAATCCCGGCAAAGTCTTCCCCGAACTGCGCCGCTGCGCCGAGCTGGGCAGGCTGCATGTGCATCGCGGGAAGCTGCCGCATCCCGACCTGCCGAGATTCTAAGTAAGCAGCATTAGCCGCAGATGAACACAGATGAGCCTGGAGCACCGTGGACGCTGACGTGAAGGCCACCAGCATCGAGCAGATCGTCGAAGCTGTGCGCGGCGCAGTGGCAGATCAACAGCCGCTCGAAATCGTTGGGCGGGGGACGAAGCGCAATCTCGGCCGGCCGATCCAGGCGGGGGCTACACTCGATCTGTCGAGTCTTTCGGGCATCGTCTCCTACGAACCCGCCGAACTGATCCTCACCTGTCTTGCCGGCACGCCGCTGGCGGAAATCGAGGCGGCCCTTACGGCGAAGAACCAGCAGCTCGCCTTCGAGCCCGGGGATTGGGGTCCGCTCTATGGCGCGCCGGCCGGGCAGGGAACGATCGGCGGGGTGCTCGCCTGCAATCTCTCGGGCCCGCGGCGGCTCAAAGCCGGGGCGGCGCGGGATCACTTCCTGGGCGTCAGCGCCGTCAGCGGCCGCGGCGAGATCTTCAAGGCCGGCGGCAAGGTGGTGAAGAACGTCACCGGCTATGACCTGCCGAAGCTGCTCTGCGGCTCTTACGGCACGCTGGCGGTGATGGCCGAAGTGACGCTGAAAGTGCTGCCCGCACCGGAAAAATCCCGCACCGTGCTGCTGTTCGGGCTGGATGATGAACGGGCCATCGCCGCGATGTCGGCGGCGCTCAACAGCCCCCATGAGGTGGCGAGCGCCGCACATCTGCCGGCCCGCATCGCCGCACGCACCGGCATCGAGCTCGTGGCCAAGCCGGGCCGCGCCGTCACGGCAATCCGCATCGAGGGTCCGGGCCCGTCGGTGGAGCATCGCTGTGCAGCACTCCGTCACGAGCTGGCCGCCGGCATCGCGACCGAAGAGCTCCACTCCCTGCGCTCGGCTCTGTTCTGGCGCGCGGTCCGCGATGTAGCACCTTTGCTCCCCGATTCGCGCGCCCAACTCTGGCGCCTCTCCGTCCCACCTGCTGCCGGCGCCAAGGTCATGCACGAGACATTTGAGTCCCTCCGTAGAACCAACGCTCCAACGAGGCAGGAGGCGGCAGGGGATGAAGGCGACACATCGCGGGTCGACCATTACTACGACTGGGCCGGCGGATTGATCTGGCTGACCCTGCCGCCGCGCTCCGACGCCAGCGCCACCATCATTCGCTCCGCCATTGCCCGCCACGGCGGCGGCCACGCCACGCTCGTCCGCGCAAGCAAAGACGTCCGTATCGCGGTTCCCGTATTCGAGCCCCAGGCCGAACCGCTCGCCGCCCTCACTGCGCGCGTAAAGGATTCCTTTGATCCCCAGCGCATCCTCAATCCCGGGCGCATTGGCGGTGGCAATTGAAGATTCTCATCGCGCGCTATGTTTCGGTCTTGTTCATCGCCGCGATTGTCGGCCTCGCCGCGCAGTTTGTGGTCTTTGTAGCAGCAGCAGCGGTGACCTATCCGAACGGACTCTGGTTTGTGATGAGTGCAGTTCGACTTTTCGGACTCCTCGCACTATCGACGATGATCAGCTTCGGACTTGTCTACACCGCTAGCCATCGCCTTCGAAAAGCGCTCAGCCGGCGTCAAGCCGCCGTCGCCTTCGCAGTCTCGGGAGCGATCGGCCCAGCAATTCCGTACCTGCGCTTCTGCACTGGGCATCTTACGCGCTGCTTTGTTGAGAATGCTCGGGACGCGGTGCTCGGATCTGGCGCCATCTTTTCTGGAGCGATCCTCGGTCTTGTGTTCTTCACAATCAGTTGGCAATTGCTACATCTGCAAGGCAACGCGACTTAATGCAAACCTCCTTCACTCTGGCCCAGCTCGCCGATCCCGATATCGCGGAAGCGAACAAGATTCTCCGCGCCTGCGTGCATTGCGGGTTCTGCACGGCCACATGTCCGACCTATGTGTTGTTGGGCGATGAGTTGGATTCGCCGCGAGGACGCATCTATCTCATCAAGGATATGCTGGAGAACGACAAGCCGGCCAACGCCAAAGTCGCGCTCCATGTCGACCGCTGCCTCTCCTGCCTATCCTGCATGACCACCTGTCCGTCGGGCGTCCACTACATGCATCTGGTGGATCACGCCCGCGCGCATATCGAAGACACCTACAAGCGGCCTTTCCTCGATCGGGCGCTCCGCAGCCTCCTGGCGCGCATCCTGCCTTATCCGCAGCGCTTCCGCCTGGCGCTGCTCGGCGCCTGGCTGGCGAAGCCGCTGCGCTTCCTGACCGGCGGCCGCATCAGGGCGATGCTGGCGATGGCGCCGGCCGCTCTCTCCGGCCGCTCGCCGGCTGATGGGCCGCAGGTCTTTCCCGCCGAAGGCCCGCGGGGCAAGCGCGTGGCGCTGCTCGCCGGCTGCGCCCAGCCGGTGCTGAAGCCCGGCATCAACGAGGCCACCATCCGCCTGCTCACCCGCCATGGCGTCGAGGTGGTCATCGCCGAGGGCGCCGGATGCTGCGGCGCGCTGCCCCATCACATGGGCAAGTCCGCGCAGGCCCACGGCCTCGCCCGCGCCAACATCGCCGCCTGGACCCGCGAGATCGAGGGCGAGGGGCTGGACGCCATCGTCGTCAACACATCGGGCTGCGGCACGCCGATCAAGGATTACGGCTTCATGTTCCGCGAGGACGCGATCTGGGCGGAGAGAGCGGCGCGAGTCTCCGCGCTGACGCGCGACATCAGCGAGTTCATGGCGGAACTCGGTCTCGCTGCAATGAAGCCGCCGGAACCGATGACCCTGGCCTATCATTCCGCCTGCTCCCTGCAGCACGGCCAGAAGATCACGGCGGCGCCGAAGCGACTGCTGGAGGCCTGCGGCTTTACCGTGCGCGACGTGCCGGAGGGCCATCTCTGCTGCGGTTCCGCCGGCACCTACAATATCCTGCAGCCGGCGCTGGCGCGGCAATTGCGCGACCGCAAGGTCGCCAACATCGAATCCGCCCGGCCCGATGCCGTCGCCACCGGCAATATCGGCTGCATCATGCAGATCGCCGGCGGCACCGGCATTCCCGTGCTCCACACGGTGGAATTGCTCGACTGGGCGACCGGCGGCCCGCGCCCCGCATCGCTTCCGCCGCGTTAATCAACCTTAACGCGCGCCGGATTATTAACTTAAAAAATTCTTTCTCTTAACTGCAAGTCTTAGCAAATTCTCGCTAAATCTGTTGTATATTGCGAATTGTGTGAGATGCGGTCGCTAGGTCTTCTGTCCTTCGATCGCGGCGTGGGGATGAAAACGAAGGGTGACGCAGATAACGACGGCGCCCGCGTGTGGAGGAGTAGAATACCATGACGGCGGAAATTTCCATTCTGAAGCGCGGCAACGACGAGCAGATGCTGGTTGATCACCTGCAGCGCATGACAAGCTTTACCGAGCGCGGCTGGGCGATTCACATTCACCTGTCGAAACTGGGCACGCGCACGCGCAACGAAAACCTGGTCTTCGCGCTGGATATCCTGCGCGCCCTGGTGCGCCAGTTCTCCGGGCGGTTCTTCGCGCTCAAGAACGGCGACATCATCTGCACCCTGCGCAGCGACTATCTGCAGCAGATCCGCAACGATGTGCGCCGCGTGCAGTTGCTGTTCCATGACGACCCGCTGTTCCAGCTGGAGCAGGACGGCGCCACCAAGTTCTGCACCTACTATTGCCTGACGGACAACGAGGTGTTCAGCCGGTTTGCCGGCCTCGCCAAGCAGATCGCTTCGGTCACTGCGCCGGTGCAGCGGAACGCGCCGTCGGCTCAGGTGATCCCGCTGACCGGCAATGGCGGCGTCGGCGCCGCGGCGCCGTCCGCGCCGACAAACGCGTACTTCGATCTGCTGGGCAAGCTGCAGTCCGCCGACATCTCCGCCTGCGTGCGGCAGCAGTCGGCCTGCGTCATCGATTCCGACGGCAGCGTCTTCCCGATGTTCGACGAGGTCTATGTCTCGATCCTCGACCTGACCAAGGCGATGGGCGCCGATGTTCAGGCGGTGACCGACCGTTGGCTGTTCCAACATCTGACCAAGCTGCTGGACCGGCGCATGCTCAGCCTGATCGCCCGGCCGGACGAAAGCGCCAACGCCAACGATGTGGCGCTGCTGCGCTCGCGCCTGCTGCGCGGCGGCAATTTCTCGCTCAATGTCAATGTGGCCAATGTGCTGACGCCGGAGTTCCAGGCGCTCGACAACTGCGTCGGTGAAACCATCCGCGGCACGGTGGTGCTGGAGTTCCAGAAGATCGACGCCTTCGCCGATCTCGGCGCCTACCGCTATGTCAGGGACCACGCCCACAAGCTCGGCTACCGCATCTGCCTGGATGGGGTGTCCCATCTCAGCCTGCCGATGGTGGACCGGGTGGAACTGGGCCTGGACTTCGTCAAGATGGCGTGGACGAACGACATGCCCGATGACAATCAAAGCCTGCGCAAGCATGTGGACCGCATCGGCGCCAAGAGGATCGTCCTCTGCCGCTGCGACACGCCGCAGGCCATCGACTACGGCCGCCAGATCGGCATCGACCTCTTCCAGGGCCAGCATGTGGACGCCTTACTGGCCAGCCGGGCGCGGGCACCCTCCCTCCTGCGGCCCGCGGCAAGCGGGCCGGCCGTAGCCTAGTTCGAGAGCGGAGAGCGGATCACGCCGCCCTCCGCGCTCGCCTAGGTTCGAAAGAGGCCAGGATGCTGACCGTCAATAGCAATGAACAAGGATCCGAACGGCAGCCGACGGCGCTCGGTCATCTGCAATTGCTCGCCGCGCGTTCGGATCGCGGCTGGGCCGTGCTGCTCCGGCCGTCGCGCCTGGCCGAGGCGACCCGCACCGAGTCGCTCAGTCGCGCTATTGACGGGATCGCCGCCCAGATCCGCCAGTTCCGCGGCCATGTGTTCGAATTGCCGGGCGGAGACCGCCTGGCGGTGCTTTCCGCCGGCCGCGTCGGCCAGCTTCGCGCCGGCGTCGCCCGGCTCGAACCGCAGTTGCGCACGGATCCGGGTTTCGATGACGGGCAAAACGGCCGCACCGGCTTTGCCGCCGCCTGCGACCTGCAACAGCATCTGCCGGTTTTCACCGGCTACATCGCCGCCTTGGCCCAGGGTGAAAGCCCGGCCGAGCCGGCGGAACTGCAGCCGCTGCTGGTTCACGAAACTGTCCGCGAAGCGGCGGTAGCGCATAACAACGGCCCGGAGGCCGGAAACGAAGGGGACATCCATCATGAGAACATCAGCCTACATGTATCTGCCCAGGCGGCTGCCGAAGCAGCGGCCGCCGCGGCGGCGCACGGAACGCCAGGCGGCGCACCAACGCTATCGGCAGCGAACGACTCCGGGACGGATGAAGATCCTGCTGCATTGCGAAATCTCGACCTCGATGAACTGACGCTCAATCTGCTGGGGCCGGCGCTGCGGGCGCTGAGCGACGCCGATCTTTCGCGCATGCTGCGCAGCCAGCCGGTCTGCCTGCTCTGCGACGACGGCTCCATGCTGCCGGTCTATGACGAGATCTACACCTCCATCGCCGATCTGGAACAGGCGACGAAGCTCAATCTCCGGCGCGGCGCCAACCGCTGGCTGCTGCGGCACCTGACCCGTATCCTCGACCGCCGGGTGCTGGCATCGTTGCGGCAGGGGGCCGATCCCCAGGAGCTTCCGCCGGCGATCGCCGCTTTGCGCAACCGGCTGCATGCGCGCGGCAACTTCGCCCTCAACCTCAATCTGGAAAGCGTGCTGAGCCCGCAGTTTGCTGCCTTCGATTCCGGCCTGGAGCAGCGGCTGCGCGGCTCCCTGGTGCTGGAGTTCCACAAGCTCGATGTCCTCGGCGACATGGCCGCCTTCACCCGGGTGCGGCAGATTTCGCGCCGCCGCGGCTACCGGCTCTGCCTGGACGGCGTCAGTCATCTCAGCCTGCCGCTGCTGGACCGGCACACCCTGGATGTGGAGCTGGTGAAGATCGATTGGAGCGAGGATATGGTGGCCGAGCGCGGCCTCCTGCGGAAGCTGATCGCCGCGGCCGAGGCCCGCCGCTTCGTGCTCTGCCGCTGCGACAGCGAGGCCGCCCTGGATTTCGGCCTCTCGGTCGGCATGTCGCTCTACCAGGGCCGCCATGTGGATCTGATGCTGGAGCGCGAGCCGCGCCAGCCTTCGTTCCTGTGGTCCCTGTCCGCACCGCCCCTGAGCCGCCGCTACCGCGAGCTGCTGGAGCAATAGGCGCGATCAGCGCACCGGCCGCCGCGCCAGGCCCGCCAGGGTGCGCTCCAGCACATCCACCGAGCGCTCATAGACCAGCCGCTTCCACTCGTCCGTCTCCGGATAGAAGGCGGCGCGGATTTCCCGTTTGATCTCCCGTCCCCGGTCCGAGGCCGGCCGGCCATGGATATGCAGCCAGTTGTCGGCGCGCACGCTGTTGATCACCTGCTCGATCGGCACCGTGCCATACTCCAGTGTGATGCCCGTGACGTTCGCCTGCGGCATCGCCGCGGCGACGCCGTTGTTGATGTCGCCGAGGATCGGCGCGGAGGATGAAGTGCCGTCCTCGCTGGTGGTTACTTCCGCACCATACCAGTCGCGCACCCGGGCCAAGGCCGCGCGGTCGGACTCATGGTTGCTGATGATCTCGCCATAGCCATGGGGGCCAAGCCCGGTATGCAAGTCGATGAATCCCACCTCCTGCACCCGCCGGCCGAAGCGGTCGAGAATCGCCGCCAGCGTCGTCTGCGACCAGCTGGCCCGGCGCCCGCCATAGAAAACGCCGTCGGCATGGTTGTACTGGCCGGACATGATGGCGCCCTGCAGGGCCGTGAATCCGTGGCGGTCGCGATAGTCCAACAGCACCTTGTCCGCCGCCGCCCGCGACTCCGGCGTCCATTCCCGCGGGCAGATGCTTTCGCGCAGCTGCTCGTAACCCTCGTTGGCCGGATAGCCGCCGCCATGGCCGACGAAATTTCGGTTGAGGTCCACATTTTCCTCGTTCACTCGCCGTTGCCAGGCAAAGCCATGGGGGTTGATGGCGTGGATCAGCAGCATCGCCGTATCCGCCGGCAGGCGGCGCGCGCGCTCCTCGCTCAGCCAGCCGATCTGGATGCCCGAGCCGCAGAAGCCCTCGACCCCATGGGTGCCCGATTGCGCCAACAGCAGGCGCCGCGCCTCCGCCGGGCCGAACCAGGCCGCATCGGTCGATAGCGGCTCGCGGCCATCGCCGCGGTCCAGGCCGGTGACCTCGGCCGTGGCGTCATCCGGCGCGGCGGCCGGCTGATGATGGGTGGTCAGCTCGCCGCCGGCGGCGCGCACGGCGGCGCGGAATTTGCCGCGCGCTTCGGCATAGCCTTGTGAAAAGTAATCGGATTTGTTGCTGGCAGGCGCCATGCCGGTGATCCCCTGGTTTTGCTGTCGGTCACTAGTTTCACGGCCTTGTGTCCGCTGGCAAGCCTTGTTTCCCATTGGCAGCGGTAGCATCCCGGTCGTAGGATTCGTGCATGCATCGAATGGCTCCGGTCTTGTTGAGTCTGGTTTTGCTCGCCGCCGCGCCGGCGGCGGCGGATCAGAACGATCCGCGCCTGAACGATCTCTTCGCGCGCCTGCAGAAGACGGATAACCGGCTCGAGGCGGAAACGCTGGAAAACCTGATCTGGGGCATCTGGTTCACGTCCGACGATGCCGAGGTCAATCGGCTGATGGATCAGGGATCCCAGGCGATGCAGCGCCAGGATATGCGCACGGCCATCGGCGCCTTCACCAAGATCATCGAAATCGCGCCCGATTTCGCCGAAGGCTGGAACCGCCGCGCCACCGCGCTTTTCATGATCGGCGAATACGAAGCCTCGCGCGCCGACGTGGCGGAAACCTTGGCGCGGGAACCGCGCCATTTCGGCGCGCTTTCCGGCCTCGGCCTGATCAATGCCGCCGAGGAAAAGGGCGAAGCGGCCATCGAAGCCTGGCGGAAGGCCCTGGAGGTAAATCCCAACATGCCCTCGGTGCAGCAGAACATCGAGGAGATGCAGGCGAAGCTGGCGGAAGACAATATCTGAACGGCGGCGGCTACTACGCCAATTGCAGCATAACGTCAGTGCAGCAGGACAACGAGCTGCTAATCAGCTGCGGCAATTAGATCAACGTCAGGCATTCAGGAACTCCACCGCGGCGGCGGTTGCGATGCCCAGATAAACCGCCACGCTTGCCAATTCGGCCATGCCGCCGATCCGCGGGCTGCCGCCGGGAACCCGGATGCATGAAACAACGGCGGCGAGCGCGAGGTGGAAAACATGGGCGACGCAGAGATATGAACCGCCCATCCGAAGCGCCGGCGCGGCTGTCGAGCCGCCGGCCGCCGTGAACTGCGGCAGGAACGCGGCGAAGACGGCGAAAGCGGTGGGGTTGCCGAAGCCGACCGAGAGCCCGTCGACGATCGGCCTGGACGTAGCAGAGGCGGCTGATTTCCGGGCGGCCCGAAAGCGGCAGCGGAGCATGTTCCCGGCGCGCCACACCAGGTAGAGCGCCGCGGCCAGCGGCAGCCGGCGGTGCAATTCGGGCTGCAACCTGCCGGAAATCGTCAAGCCGGCAAACGTCAGTCCGATCAGGCAGCATTTTCCGAACTCGGCGCCAGCCGCCGTCAACAGCCCGGCAGCGGCGCCCCTCCTGAAAGTTTTTTGCGCAACCATTGCCATCACGGGTCCCGGGAGTCGCAAAGTAGATGATGGACGCCACGACGAAAGAAGCGGCAACGTAGGGTTCCATGCTCTGTCCCACGGGCTCGTCGAGCGTTGTGCGGAGATTCCGGCGGGCGATCCTCTAGAAAGGATCGCTCCAACCCCCGGGCAGCCAGCAGCGCGACCAGGCGATGACCCGCCATCCCGAGGGCACGGCCCTGGCCATGGGCGCGGCCGGCGCCGGATCGGATGCGGCATTGCCGTCGCCGACATCGGTTTTCTGTGCCGGCGTCGCGGGCGTGACGTTTCCGGTTTCGATCGGCGGCTGAGCGGGAAAAGAACTATTCATGGCCGTGCTCCTTTTCTGCTGATGTCTGACGCGGAACAAAGTCCCGTGATCGGCAATCTAGGAGTTCGGCCGGTGCCGCGCTTCGGGGCTTGCACGCAGTTTTCGAATTCCGGATACCTATTCTTTGGATGCTGGCGGGGGCCGGCGTAGGTAGGGGCGGTCACGGCCATGGCGGGCTGTTGCAGCCGCTGGCATGGCGGGCATCGCGACCGGGGCAGCGAGGGCCGGACCCGCAAGATGCGCAAAAAACCGCCGCTGAGCCGCACAGTGGGCTCAGCGGCGGGCCTCGGTCAGCCGCATATCTCGTCGCGGTGGTCGATCAGTTCCAAGAGCGTTTGCTCCTCTTCTTTGATTCTCCGCTCCAGCTCCGCGATTTCCCTTCTCGCCTCGGCGATCGCGGCCTTGTCGGGCGGGCTTGCCTTCAGGAGCTTCTGCAGCCGCGCGCGCAGCTTGCGTAGCCTGATTTCGTCCTTCCTGATGCTGTCCTTTTGAATCTTGATGATGTTAGCCAACAAATCGCAGATGGAGCGCATCAACGGTTTTCGCTTGGTGGCCATGGCGGGTCTCCTTGGTTGCGGTCGCAGCTCTGGTCTGCCGCTGCAATCTAAGCGGATCGCTCCGTCCGCTGCTTCGGGGCCGCCACGCAGTTTTAGGAGTTCGGCTACCTAGTTTTCTTCCGGCGGCCCGCATAGGCCCCGGGACCGGCTGAAAGCCGGCGTCGTGCAACGACTCGCGATTGCGGCCCTGCGCTATGTCGGCAGAGGCGAGATCGTCACTTCGATGGAATGCACGGCCGTGCTGCCGGCCATGTCGGCCTTGCGGCCTGGATTGAGGAAATTCACATTGGCGCGGCCGGGCTCGCGTTTCGGCCAGCGGCTCTTCCAGGTCAGCGCCGTGCCCTCCGGCACCATATCGTCGATCTTGGCGGTGAGGCGCAGCTCGCTGAGATCGTTCGCCACCCGCACCGGCGCGCCCGCGCCGATGTTGCGCTTGCGCGCGTCTTCAGGGTGAAGCACGACGATGTCGGCGCCCATCTTGCCGGCGATGTCGCCATCGTTGCCGTAGGAGCTGTTCATCAACCAGGGCGAAGCGGGCGACAGCAGGCGCAGGTTTCCCTTCGCCGGCCGCTCGTCGATCAGCGGCAACGGCGTGCGCGGATGGCCGTCGGCTTCGGCCTGCGCCGAGGCGATTTCGATCTTGCCGCTGGGCGTGGGGAATTTCAGATCGGCGAACTGCAGGACCGGCTCTTGCCAGAGTTCCACCGTGCCCGCCTTGGCCAGCGCCTCATAGCCGCCGGCGATACGGGCTTGGGCGGCGATGTTCGCCAGCAGCGTCTTGTCGCTCTCGAACAACTCGGGCTCGGTGAAGCCCATGGCCGCCGCCAGCCGCCGGAAGATCTCCTGGTTCGGCAGCGCTTCGCCCAGGGGCGCCATCACCCGGTTTTGCGCTGACAGAGTCAGATTGAAATAGGGCGAGACGATATCGTCGAACTCCAGGAAGCTCGCGGCCGGCAGCACATAGTCGGCGAAATCCGCCGTGTCGGTCTGATAGAGATCCACCACCACCGTCAGCAGGTCCTCGCGGGCCAGCGCCCGCCGCAGCCGCGCCTGATCCGGATTGGATGCGGCGATATTGATGTTCCAGCAGAAGAGGGCGCTCGCTGCTTCCCTGTCCTCCAGCTTTGCGCAGAGATCCATATGGCTGACGCTGTTGCCGGGCACGCGGCGCAGCGCTCCGCCATCCAGATAGGCGCCGTCGATGCCCTTCCGGCCGCTGCCGTTGAGATAGTAGAAACCGGCGCCGGGCTTGCCGATATTGCCGCTGGCGGCGCTGAGCAGCGATACTGCGCGGAAGATGTTGCCGCCCAGCGGCTGCCGCTGCAGCCCCTGGCCCAGCCACAGCAGCGACGGACCCTTGGCGAACTCCCGCGCCGCACGCTCGATATCCGCCGCCGCCACGCCGGTCTGCGCCTCGCCCCATTGCGGCGTGCAGGGTGCCAGCAACGGCTCCACTTCCTCCCAGCCGATACTGTTGGCCGCCAGAAATGTCCGGTCGATCAGCCCGTCGCGCTTCATCACCTGCAGCATGGCGAAGGCGAGGGCGCTGTCGGTGCCCGGTCTTACCTGCAGATAGAGATCGGCCGCCTCTGCCGTGCCATGGCGCACGGGATCGACGACGATGCGAAAAGCCTTCGCTTCCTTGAACCAGTGCTTATGGGCGTGGGGCGCGCTGGTCGACGGGTTGATGCCCCAGAGCAGCGCGCAGGCGGCGTCCTTGATGCTGCGGGGATCGAAGCCTGTGTAGGAGCTGCCGTACATGTACTCCAGGGCCTTGTGCCCCGCGGCGTTGCAGATGGAGTCGGGCTCCACCTCGCTGGCGCCCAGCCGGTTGAAGAAGCGCATCGGGAATCCGCCGGCGACGATGGAGCAGGTGCCAGTGTAGTGGGCGTGCCAGATCGAGGCCGGGCTGTGCCGCGCCAGGATTCCGTTCAGCCGCCCGGCGATCTCGGCCAGCGCCACGTCCCAGCTCACCGGCTCGAAGCGGCCCTCGCCCTTGGGGCCGATGCGCCGCAGCGGCCGCTGCAGCCGCGCCGCGGGGTCGCGCAGCACGCCGTTGTAGGCGATGGCGCATTTGCCGCAGAGCGCGCCGCGGCTCACCGGATGCTCGGGGTCGCCCAGCACCTTGACGATGCGCTCGCCGCGCTTGATCACGGCGATGCCGCAGGCATCGTAGCAGTCGCGCGGGCAGGTGGTGTGCAGGATGGTCTTCTCGTCGGACATGGGCGGGCCGCTCCCTCGTTGAGAGCAAGTCTACACGGCCGAGTGCCACCGGTCGATGCAGTGCGTGAGTGCCTAAGGACGAGCGTGTTCTTGCGAGACACAAACTGACAATGCTCCCCCTTGAGGGAGATGATCCAGGAGGAAGAATGTCAATGACCCGCGCGACAGATGAAGGCGGAACTGAGGACCTGGAATCGTCGCCTCAGCGCCAGGCCCCGCCCGCTTGCTATGCATGCGGCCTCCCCCTCAAGGGAGGGGGTCTGACTCCTCACCATTCAATCCTTTGCCAACTGCAACGATGGGCAGCGATCGTCATTCCGCGGGCTGGATGCCGGGCTGCCGCGGCGGCTCCGCCGGTGCCGCCGCGAGCCGATGCTCGGCCGCGAAGAGCAGGTAGACCGCCGGCAGGATGAACAGCGTGAACACCGTGCCGATGGCCATGCCGCTGACCAGCATGATGCCGATGCTGTTGCGCGCCTCGGCGCCGGCGCCGGTGACGAACACCAGCGGCAGATGGCCGAACACCGTGGCGGCGGTCGTCATCAGGATCGGCCGCAGCCGGGTCACCGAGGCCTCGCGGATCGCCTCCAGCTTCGCGCGGCCTTGCTGCTGGAGCTCGTTGGCGAAAGCCACCATCAGGATGCCGTTCTTGGCGATCAGGCCCACCAGGGTGATGAGGCCGATCTGGCTGTAGATATTGATGGTCGTGAAGCCGAGGAAGGTGAAGACCAGGGCGGCGGTCAGCGCCAGCGGCACCGAGCCCAGCAGCACCACGAAGGGATCGCGGAAGCTGCCGAACTGCGCGGCCAGCACGAGATAGATCAGCAGGATGGCGAAGCCGAGGGTGCCGGCCAGGGTGGAGCCCTCCTGGCGGATCTGGCGGGATTCGCCGGCATAGTCGATCGTATAGCCGGACGGCAGGACGGCGCGCGCCGCGGATTCCAGCGTCGCCAGCCCGTCGGCCTTGGTCACGCCGGGGACCACGCCGCCGAACAGGCGGAAGCTGTCGGCCTGCTGGAAGCGCGCCAGGGTGCGCGGTGCCGTCGAGGTTTCCAGGCGGGCGACCGAAGCGAAGGGAACCTGGGTTCCGTCGCGAGTCTGGATCTTGTAGTCGAGGAGTTGCCCCGCCGCCGCGCGGGCATCGACGCCGACCTGGGGGATCACCTTGTAGGCGCGCCCCTCCAGGCTGAAGCGGTTGACGTAGTTGCCGGCCAGCAGCAGGGCAAGCTGGCGACCCACTTCGGCGAGGTCGAGGCCGAGATCGGCGACCCGTTCGCGGTCCACCACCACCCTGACCTGCGGCAGGTCGATCTTCAGGTCGGTATCGGCGAACATGAACTTGCCGCTGCCGAACGCGGCGCCGACAAGCTGGGCGGCATAATCGGCCATCTGCTCCGGCGTGCCCGGGCCCTTGATCACCATCTCCACGTCGTAATTGCCGGCGCCCGGCAGGGACGGCGGCAGCACCGGGTAGAGCTGCAGCTCCGGCAGCGCCGCCAGCTGAGCGAAAACCTCGGGCTGGATCTCATGGGCGCTGCGCTCGCGGTCATGCCAGTCCTTCAGAAGGTAGCCGCCGAAGCCGCTGGAGGCGAACACGATCTCGAACATGGCCTGGAATTCCGGCAGCGCCACGCCGGTCTCGTACACCCGGTCCATGTGGCCGGCCGTGTAGGCGAGCGATGCATCGGGCGCCGAGTTCACCAGCATGATCACGATGCCCTCGTCCTCGATCGGCGCCAGCTCCTTGCCCGAGAACAGGTACAGCGGCGCGGCCAGCACGCAGATGGCGACGCCGACCGCCAGCGCCTGGGCGCGCAGATGCAGCACGGCATCGAGCATGCGGCGATAGATCTCGGCGACACGGTCGAAGACGCGGCCGACGAAGCGGGTGTAGCGGCCCTCGCGCCCGCCGATGGGCGCCATATAGGCGCTCATGATCGGCGACAGCGTGACCGCGACAACGCCGGAGAAGATCACGGCGATGGCCAGCGTGAACGCGAATTCCTTGAACAGCACGCCGGTGAGGCCGGAGAGAAAGCCTATCGGGGCGTAGACCGCCGCCAGAGTGATGGTCATGGCGACGATCGGCGCGAACAGTTGCCGCGCGCTGGTCAGCGCCGCCTCGACCCGGCCCATGCCCTCGCGCATGTACCGGGAGACGTTCTCGACCACGACGATGGCGTCGTCGACCACCAGGCCCACGGACAGCACGATCGCCAAAATGGTCAGCAGATTGAGCGAGAAGCCCAGCGCCACCATGGCGGCCATGGCGCCCACCAGCGAGATCGGGATCGCCACCAGCGGCACCAGGGCGGTGCGCGCCGACCCCAGGAACAGGAACACGATCAGGCCGACGATCATGACCGTCTCGACGAAGGTGGTGGTGATCTCCTTCAGCGCGTTCTCCATGTAGGTCGCGCCGTCATAGGCGAGCGCGATCTCGGTGCCGGGCGGCAGATCGGCCTTGATCGCCTCGATCTCGGCCCGCAGCGCATAGGCGACGCTGATCTCATTGGCGCCCGGCAGCGGCCAGACCGAGAGATACACGGCGTCCTTGCCGTTGTAGCGCACATTGGCCGTCGCCTCTTCCGAGCCGAGTTCGACGCGGCCGATATCGGAGATGCGGATCAAGCGGCCGCCTTCTTCGCGCACGATCAGGCGCTCGAACTCATCGACGCTGCGCAGGTCGGTGTTGGCCAGCAGGTCTACCTGCACCTGGCCGCCCTTGGCCTGGCCGATCGCGGCCAGGAAGTTGTTGCGGGTCAGCGCCGCCTCCACCTCCGCGGCGCCGATGCCGAATGCAGCCAGCCGGGCGGCATCGAGCCAGATGCGCATCGCCTGCGGCCGGGCGCCTTCCAGGCCGACCCGCTGGACGTCGGGCAACGTGCTGAGCCGCGGCTGGATCTGCCGCGACAGGAAGTCGGTGAGCTGCGGCGGCGTCATCGTCGTCGAGGTCACGCTGACATAGAAGGACGCGTAAGGCCGGTCCGCGCGCTGCACCTCGACCACCGGCGGCTCGGTTTCCGCCGGCAGTTCGCTGCGGATCTGATCGAGCCGGTTGCCGATTTCCGCCAGCGCTACATTGCTCGGATGGTTCAGCTTCAGCCGCACCGTCACCGTGCTCACCCCGGAGACGCTGGTCGATTCGACGTAGTCGACGCCGGAGATCGAGGACACCGCGCGCTCGATCGGCGTGGTCACGAAGCCGCGGATGTTGTCGGCGGATGCGCCGACATAGACCGTCGTCACGACGATCGAGGAGCTCTCGATCCGCGGATACTGCTGGATCGGCAGCTCCATGGCGGCGCGCACGCCGACCAGCAGGATGACCAGATTGACGACGATCGCGATGACCGGCCGCCGGACAAAGATATCGATGATGCGCATGGGAGCTGGCCTTCGCTCAATCGACGTTGGCTTGCGGGCCGCTGTCCTGCTCGGCGCTGGCTGCGTCGCCGGTCTGGACCAGAAGGCCTTCGCGCAGTTTGAACGAGCCGGCTGCCGCCACCAGGTCGCCTTCGGCGAGGCCGTCGAGGACGGCGATTTCGTCACCCTGGACCGGCCCGGTCTGCACGATGCGCTGGCGCGCCCGCAGCTTGCCCTCTTCCTCCACCAGCGCGTAGACGAGCTGGCCATAGGGCGCCCGGCGCACGGCCGTCAGCGGCACGAACAGAGCGGGGCTTGGCGCCGCGACCTTGGCCACGACATCGATGAAGGCGCCGGGGCGCAGCACCCCGCCCAGGTCCTTGGCCAGCGCGCGGAAGCGCACGGTCCGGTTGATGCCGTCGACGCTGGCGTCCTGGGCAATGATTTCGGCGGCGGCGGCGCCGCCCGGAATCTGCGGTGTGGACAGCATGACCGAGGCGCCGGGCCGGATCGCCGCCGCGTTGTCCTGCGGCAGCGAGAAATCCACATAGGCGTCATCGCCGACGCCTTGCAACATGGCGATGGAACTGCCGGCGTCGAGATAGGAGCCCGGCTGCAGGTCGGTCAGCCCGACGCGGGCGCGGAACGGCGATTTGATTGTTTTCTTCTCGATGCCGACTTTGAGTTCTTGGGCGCGGGCTTCCGACGCCAGGAGCTGTTGCTGCGCTTCGTCGAGTTCCTGCGCCGAGACGGTTTGGCTGGCCCGCAGTTTCTTGCGCCGTTCGAAGGTCAGGCGGGCAAGTTCGGCCTCGGCCTGGGCCGCGGCCAGGCTCGCTTCCTCCTGCCGCGCGTCGAAGCGCACCAGCACCTGGCCGGCCTCGACGATGTCGCCGGAGGCGAAGCCGATCTCGACCACGGTTCCGGCGAGCTCGTTGCGGATCTCCACCTGGCGCAAGGCAACCACGGTGCCGACGGCCCGGGCGGTGGCGACCCACTCGCCGCGGCGCACGCGCACCGACTCCACCGTTTCCTGCGGCTCCGGAAACGCCGCGGCGGCGGCGATGGCGCCCTGGATCTCGGCGTACTTGTGGTAGCCGAGGGCGCCGACGACAGCGAAAATCCCCACGAGAACCACGAGCCACGCCACCGCCTGCCTTCGCATTACAAACTCCGATTTTTTTTGGATCTTGGTACTACCGGTCACAGATCCGGCAGGCCATGTCACGCGAAGCTCTTGTTACGGTCCCGCCGGAAGCCCGGCGCCACGCGCGTCGGTTTTGACTTAATACCACACCAGCAGCAATTCATCAAGAACAAAACAGGAACATAGACGTCTACCTTTACTCTCCTGACATCGACGAACGAGCCCGGCTCGGATCGACAATCCGGCACAGTATTTGTCACCGCCGCGCCGCGACGGCCAGGGGCCGGGAGCGCGATTGCGAATGATATTTCCTCAACCGACGCGTAAGCAGGCCTCCGACGCGGCGGATTCTGCCCGCAAACCATTGAAATTTCATGCTTTCCATGGCCAACTGGCGTGTTTGGCCGGGACCCGGACCCGGCGCTGCCTTCGTATCGTTACCCTCACCTCTTCCGTGCGATCAGCCGTAGTTGCCGGCTGCAACTCACACTAGGTTACGGGGGCGCAGATTTCAGGGGTGGTAAGGTCAGTCCATGGAAGGCTTGGCGATCCTCGCGGGTATCTTCTTCGTCCTGGTGGTGCCGGCCGTGGCCATCGCCGCGCTGGTGCAGGTCGGCGGCTTGCGCAACCGCCTGGATCGGCTGGAAGTGCGGATATCCCAAGGCTCTCCGCTCACCCGCACGAACCCGCCCATGGCGGTTGAAAGGCCCGCGCCGCCGCCGGCGGCGCCCGTTCCGCCTCCGCCTCCGGTTGAAATCAGGATCGCTGAACCTGCCGCGCCAGCGGCCCCAATTCCGCCGCGCCCGACCGCGCCGATCGAACCGCCGCGAGCGCCGATCGCGTTGGAAGAACGGCTGGGATCTCGCGTCTTCGTCTGGATTGGCGGTTTGGCGCTGGCGCTCGCCGGCGCCTTCCTGGTGAAATACTCCATCGAGCAGGGCTGGCTCGATGCCCAGATGCGCTGCCTGCTGGGCGGCCTCTTGGGCGCGGCGCTGCTGGCCGGCGGCGAGTCCATGCGCGGCCGCTCTCTGCAGATCGCCCAGTCGCTGTCGGCGGCGGGTGTCGCCGTCCTCTACGCCACGCTGCTGGCTGCCATCGCCCTCTACAACCTGATCGCGCCCGCACCGGGATTCCTGATGCTCGCCGGCCTCACCGCCTTCGCCATCGGGCTCGCCATGCGGCAAGGGCCGTTTGTCGGCCTGCTGGGCCTGGCCGGCGGTTTCGTCACCCCGGCCATCGTCCGCACCGACGAGCCGAACGCGCTGGGCCTCTTCGCCTTCCTGCTGGCGATGCAAATCGGCACCCAGGTGCTGGTGCGCCGCCGCGGCTGGTGGTGGCTGGCGCCGATTGCCGTCGCCGGCGGCCTGATCTGGGTCTGCCTCTGGCTGATCGAGGGCACACGCAGCTGGGCCGACGATATCTGGCCCGCCCTGTTCCTGCTGGCGACGGCGGCGGCCACCGCCTGGTCGCGCCGCACCGTGGCCGCTCCGGCGGGCATGAAGGATTGGGACGCCCCCCGCGTTTTTGCCGTGGCCATCCAGATTGCCGCCGCCCTGGTCATGGGTTTGCTGGTGATGGCCACCGGCCATGATAACACCGGCTGGATGTTCTACGGCGCACTGTCGCTGCTGGTGCTGGCCATCGCCCGCTTCCAGCCGGAGAACGAATGGGCGGCAGCCTTCACCGCGGCCATGGGCGCGCTGACGCTGCTGGCCTGGCCCTGGTGGCCCTTCCCCGCAGAGGATGTGTCTTGCTTCGCCCTCACGGCGGCGGCGATCGGCGGCCTGTTCGCCGCCGGCGGCTTCATCGGCCAGTGGGGCGCGCGATCGCCGATGCGTTGGGCCCTGCTGTCGGCCATCGCCACGGGCCTCTATCTCGGCGCGGCCTATTTGCGGCTGAACTCCCATGAGGGCCTGCCGTCCTGGGGGCTGGTCAGCGTCATCCTTGCCGGCTTGCATGTACTGGCGGCCGAGCGGGTCGCCCGGTACCGCCTGAACCATGCCGGCTACAACGACGCACTGGGCGCCCATGCCCTGGCGGTCTGCGGCCTCTTGGCCTTCGCCGTGCCGATGGAGTTGGAGCATGCCTGGATTGCGGTGGGCTGGGCCATCCTGCTGCCGGCCATCGCCTGGATCGAGGACCGGCTGGATATCCCCTGGCTGCGCCGCGCCGCCTGGGTGGCGGCGGTGCTGGTGCTGGTGCGGTTGTTGCCGGGACCCTGGGTCGCCGATTTCCCGCCGACCGCGACGCCGGTGTTCAACTGGATCCTCTATGGTTACGGCATTCCCTTCGTGGCGTTCATCCTCGCCGCCTGGCTGTTCCGCAAGCGCGCCGACGACCTGCTGGTGCGAGTGATCGAGGCAAGCGCCATCGCCATCGGTTTCCTGCTGGTAACGCTGGAGGTGCATCACAGCTTCCACCGCACGGCGCTTCTCGCCGGCAGCATCGACTTCCGCGAATTCGCCAGCTTCACATTGGCGTGGCTGGTTATCGCCTTCGTGCTGCTGCAGGCGCAGCGGCGACGGCCGCGCCTGGCATATCTGTGGGGCGCGCGCATCGTCACCGGCATCGCCATGGCAGCACTGATCCTCGGCCTGTTGCTGGGCTTCAATCCGCTATTCACCGGCGACATCGTCGGCGCGGTGCATATCTTCAACTGGCTGCTGCCGGCCTACGCGCTGCCGGCGGTGCTGCTCGCCTTGTTGGCGGTGGAGTTCAACCGGCCGCAGAACCGCTTCGCCGGAATGCCCGGCTTCAGCGCCGTTCTTGGTGTGCTGGCGCTGGTGCTGGGCTTCGCCTTTGTCAGCCTGGAGACGCGTCAGTGGTTCCAGGGACCGGTGCTGGCCTATGGCGACATCAGCGACGCCGAGAACTACGCCTACTCCGCAGTGTGGCTGCTGTACGGCGTGGCGCTGCTGATCGCCGGCATCCTGCGCGGCGGGCGCGCGCTGCGCTACGCCTCGATGGCGGTGATCATGCTGACGGTGAGTAAAGTATTCCTGTTCGACGCCGCCGGACTCTCCGGCCTCTACCGTGTCGCGTCGTTCCTCGGCCTCGGCCTCTGCCTGATCGGCATCGGCTACGCCTACCAGCGCTTTGTGTTCCGCCGGCCCGCGGAGTTGCCGCAGACCTAATCTTCGATCAAGGCGATGCGCAGCACGTTGGTGGAGCCGGGGGTGCCGAAGGGCACGCCGGCGGTGACCACCAGCCGCTGACCCTTCACCGCCAGCCCCTGTTCCCGGGCGATGCGGCAGGCTTTCTCCACCATCTCCGAGAAGGTCTGCACGTCCTGGGTCTGCACGCAGTGGGTGCCCCAGCAGAGCGCCAGACGCCGCGCCGTCTCGATGCGCTCGGTGAGGACGAGGATCGGCACATCCGGCCGCTCCCGCGCCGCCCGCAGCGTGGTGGAGCCCGAGGTGGTGTAGGTGACGATGGCCGCCGCCGACAGCGTATGGGCCACCTGCGCCGAGGCGGCGGTGATGGCGTCGGACGTGGTGGCCTCCGGCTCCGGATGGTGGGCATGGATCAGCCGGGCATAGAGCGGGTCCTTCTCCACCCGCGTGATGATGCGGTTCATCATCGACGCCGCCTCCAGCGGATACTCGCCGGACGCGGTCTCCGCTGACAGCATGACTGCATCGGCGCCGTCATAGATTGCGGTGGCCACGTCGGAGGCCTCGGCGCGGGTCGGTGTCGGCGAATGCACCATGGAGTCCAGCATCTGCGTCGCCACCACGACAGGCTTCCCCTTCTCGCGGCAGGCGGCGATGATCCTCTTCTGCAGGCCCGGCACGTCCTCCGGCGGCATCTCCACGCCGAGATCGCCGCGCGCCACCATCACCGCGTCGGACTGCTCGATCAGCTCGTTGAGCCGGTCGATCGCCGACGGCTTCTCCAGCTTCACCAGCACGGCGGCGCGCTTGTCGATCAGCCGCCGCGCCTCCGCCACGTCGTCGGGCCGCTGCACGAAGGACAGCGCCACCCAGTCCACATTGAGCTCCAGGCCGAAGGTCAGGTCATGCCGGTCCTTGTCGGTCATGGCCGATATCGGCAGCATCACGCCGGGCACGTTCACGCCCTTGCGGTCGCTGAGCTTGCCGCCGGTGACCACCGTGGTCTCGGCGAAGTCCGGCCCGCAGCGCTCGACCCGCAGTTTCAGCTTGCCGTCATCCAGCAGCAGGTCGGTGCCCGGCGCCAGCGCCTGGAAGATCTCCGGATGGGCCAGGCAGACGCGGTGGCGGTCGCCCTCGGTCGGCGCCATGTCCAGGCGGAAGGGCTGGCCGGATTTCAATTCGACCGACCCGCCGGCGAATTTGCCCACCCGCAGCTTCGGCCCCTGCAGGTCCATCATGATGGCGATCGGCCGGCCGGTATCGGCCTCGATCTGGCGGATGGACTCCACCCGCGCCCGGTGATCCTCCGGCGCGCCATGGCTGAAATTGAGGCGGAACACGTCGACTCCGGCATCGAACAGGGACCGGATGGCTTGCGGCGTGGAACTCGATGGCCCCAGGGTGGCGACGATCTTGGCTTTTCGGTTGCGAATCATATGGCTGGCAACCTAGCGGCGGATTCAGCCCCGCTCAAGCGACCATCCCATGACGGCGGACCTGCTCCGGCAGCCCGGCCTTGCGCAGGCTGTCGCGCAGGCGCTTGCGGTCGCTGTTGCGCTTGAACGGCTCCTTGTCGATGAAGCGGGCGATGGAGAACTGCGGCAGCAGGCTCGTGAGCCGGGCCGCGGCTTCGGCCGCCTCCGCCATGGCGCCCCGCTGGGCGCGGCAGGCGGCGCGGCTGGCTGCCGAGATTGTTCCGCCGGCGGTAGCGGCGAGGACCCGCTATCAAACAAGGCAGGATGACGCTGACCCCTCGCTGCGCTCAGCGGGGAGAGGGGACAAGCCGGAGTCTGCCATCATCGCTCTCGCGTTCGCCGCGATGAGGACAATGCTTCGCCGCAATGCTTTGCTCTCTTCGAGCCTCGCCAGGGCGCCGTGAACTTGTGGGGCAAGAAAGATGCGTGTTGCCAGTCTTATGGCATTGATCGTCGCGACAAACTCCCTTGCTGCCCAAGCAACGGCAGCCAGCAAGGCCGAGGCGGATTGCCGTAAGTTCGCCATGTCACTGCCCGCCACGCCGCTGTTCGTCGCTGACGGGTTGACTTGTCATACATCCTTCGATCGTTCTGGACCGGTTGAGATTATCGAGGCCCGCGGGCGGCAGAATTTCACCTATCTCCGGCACCTGGCGGGCGAAGAGGGTGCGAGTCTTCTGCCCGATGACCTCGAATACCGCGCCGACCGTTCAGGCTTCTTCGAGCGGACCGACAGTTGGGGCGAGACCGTTCGCCGCGGCGCATACGCGACCCGTGCCTTTGCCGGCTTTCCCCAGCGCGCATCTCCGTACGGTTTCGAGTGCGTGGCGTTCTCGCGCTATAGCGGCGACGGCGTCGCGGCCGGCAGTTTCCGGCATGAACTCTTCGGCTTGTTCTGCTTTGACGGCGGCAAGAACCCGGCGCCGATGCAGGAAGATCTGATCGAGGAGTTCCTCAAGCGGCTGCAGTTGGATTTCTGAGCGCAGGGGATTCCACGGCGGCGGATTGCCCTTGACCTTGACGCTGCGTCAAACCGTAGTTTTCGGGCTCCGTCTCGAACAGGAGCACAAAAATGTTGAAAATTCACGGAGTTCCCTTTTCCGCCCACACGCGGAAAGTCATCGTCGCCGCCCGCGAAAAAGCCATTCCCTTCGAACTGGTGCCGGTCGTGCCGCTGAAGCCGCCGGCGGGCTGGACCGATCTCAGCCCGCTCGGGCTGATCCCGGCGATCGAGGATGACGGCGTCCGGCTGGCGGACTCCTCGGTCATCAATCTCTATCTGGAGCGGCGGCATCCAAAGCCGCCGCTCTATCCCCAGGAGGCCGGCGCCTACGGCCAGGCGCTGTGGATCGAGGAGTTCGTCGATAGCGGCCTGGCGCCCCACGTCCTGCGCGGCTTGCTGATGCAGCGGGTCTTCGCGCCGAAATTCCTCAACCAGCCGCCCGACGAGGCGTTGATCAAGAAGTCGCTGACGGAAATGATTCCGCAGCGGCTGAACTATCTGGAGAAAGCCCTCGATGGCGACTACTTTGCCGGCAACAGCTTCTCGGCCGCCGACATCGCCGTGGGCTGCATGCTGGTCAACTTCCATTTCGCCGGTGAAACCTTGGCCGAGAAGTCCTATCCGAAGCTGCACCGCTGTTTCCGCAAGATCCTCGCCCGCGATTGCTTCGAGAAGGCGCTGGCGGCGGAATTCAAATCGGCCGATTCCATCGGCGGGCTGGATATGAGCCTGCATCGCAGCCTCGGCCACGGCTGAGGCAAGGGCGGGCCACCATGTTCAAGATCGGAGACTTTTCGCGGGTCGCGCGCGTGTCCTGCCGGCTGCTCCGTTACTACGACGAGCTCGGCCTGCTGAAGCCCGCGGAGGTGGAGCGCGGCAGCGGCTACCGCTACTACAGCGCGTCGCAGTTGCCGCGCCTCAACCGCATCCTGGTGCTGCGCGATCTCGGCCTCAACCTGGAGGAGATCGCCGGCATCATCGACAGCAATGTGGGGGCGGCAGAGTTGCGTACTCTGCTGACCAAGCGCCGCACGCAAGCCGAGAAGGCGGTCGCGGCGGAGTCTGCGCGGCTGCGGCAGATTGAATCCCGCATCGCCCAGATCGATTCCGAAAACGATCTCGCCATCGACGATGTGATCATCCGGCCCGAGCCCGCGCACCGCGTCCTGACGGCGCGGAAGATCGTCGCGTCGTTCGCGGCGGCCCGCGCGCAGCTCCAGGCGGTTTCGCAATTCGTCCGCGGCAAGCTCGCCCGCGAGTCCCTGGGCCCGCTGCTGGCCATCGCCCATGCGCCGGAGTTCGAGCCCGACAGCATCGATGTGGAGCTCGGTTTCATTCTCCAGGATGGCGACCCCGCCGGCCTGCGCCTGCCCGACGGCGCACCCCTGACCGTGCGCGAATTGCCGGCGGTGGCGCGCATGGCCTCCTGCGTGCGCGTCGGCCTGCCGGAGCAGGCGCATCTGATCACCGGCAAGATCGGCCGCTATGTCGAGGCCATGGGCTGCCAATTCGCCGGCCCGGGGCGCGAAATCTTCCTCCAGCCGCCCCGCTTCGACCGCATGGAGGAGGCGGCGGTGGAGATGCAGTTTCCGATCGAGAAGGCCGCCATCGCAGGAGTCTAGAGTTCAGTCGGCGGCAATTGAATCACGCCTCCTCATCACCGTCATGCCCGCGATAACGGGGACCCGGGGTTGCGGAGCGCCTGCTTCTCCTAATGTCCCCGCTTTCGCGGGCATGACAAGCGGGCGTGCTTCAAGTGATGCGGATTTCATCCTGAACGATACAAAGCAGACGATTGAGTATCAGCCGCCCAACCCCAGCGCAGACTTGACCTGGCGCAGGGCCGTTTGCTGCGGGGTGAACATCCGGCCGCGGATCTGGCCGCCATCGACGACGATATCCTCGCCGTTGACGAAGGTGGATCGGTCGGAGGCGAGCCAGCAGGCGCATTGGGCGATGTCGTCGGGAAGGCCGGCCCGCGGAATCGGCTGCACGGTCGCATAGACCTGCTTCATCTTCTCCGCCATCGCATCCGCCTTGCCCGCATCGCTCATGCCCAGCGCCTTGGCCAGGATGCCGGTCGCGATGGCGCCCGGCGAGACGGAGTTCACCCGCACGCCATGCTCGCCCAGCTCCATCGCCACGCAGCGGGTCAGATGCACCACCGCCGCCTTGGCGGCGCTATAGACCATCGAGCTCGAATAGCCGGCGAGGTGGGCGGCGACAGATCCGTTGTTGATGATCGATCCCGCGCGCTGTTGCTTCATCGCCGGCGCCACATGCTTCATGCCGAGCATCACCGAGCGCACCAGCAGCGCCATCGCGGCATCGAAGGCGCCGGCATCGAGGTCCTCGATGCCCCCGGTCTGCGCCGGCCCGCCGGCATTGTTGAACAGCACGTCGATCCGGCCGTGGCGGTCCAAGGCATAGCGGATCAATTTCTGCCAATCGGCTTCGCTGGTCGCATCGGCGGTTACAAAGGCCGCATTCGCGCCGAGCCGCTTGGCGATGGACTCGCCTTCCGCCATTCGCCGTCCGGTCAGGATGACCTTAGCGCCCTCGGCAACGAACAACTCGGCCGAGCTCTCGCCGATCCCGCTGGTGCCGCCGGTGATGATGGCCACCTTGCCCTCGAGCATTCCCATTTTCGATCCTCCCAAAGCCAATTCAGGCGTCATGTGCGAGCGAACAAACTCTGGTGCATGGTGACGATCATGGCAAACCCGTGACATTTCTCAGGCTATCGTCTTGTCCCCATCTTGGCCAAGAGAGTTGGTGATCCGGCTGATGCAGGTATACTGCTTGCGTTGCATCAAGCGCTGCGTTTTCACACGGCCAGAATCATGAATTGGCAAACAGCGGGATCGCGCCTCCGGCACGGGTGGCGACTGGCGCTCTGGGGCGCGGCGCTCCTGATCGCGGCGGCGCCGGCGGCATTGCGCGCCGACGACGGCCGGCGGCTTTCGGTGATCGAGGAGAACGATTCGCTCTTCTTCGATTCCGACAAACACTACACGCAGGGTCTGCGGCTCGGCTTTCTCGGGCCCGATGTGAAGCCCGATAGCGGCTGGAACCGGCCGTTCGACATCCTCGGCGGCGTTTTGCCGGTGTTCCAGATGGGAGGGGCCGAGCGGTCGCGCCGTTACGCCCTGTCCTTCGGCCAGAGCTTCTTCACGCCAAGCGTGATCTCGGCAGACCCGCCGGATCCGCACGACCGGCCCTATGCCGGCTGGCTCTATCTCGGCGCCTCCCTGCTGCAGGACACCGGCCGGCGCACGCTCGAGCATCTGGAACTGCAGCTTGGCGTCGTCGGGCCCGCGGCGCTCGGCAAGCAGGTGCAGCGGCAATGGCACGAACTCGCCGACGCCACGGAGCCCTTGGGATGGGAGTCGCAGCTGGAGAACGAACCGGGCGTCGTGCTGTCCTACGAGCGCAAATGGCGACTGTACCTCGCCGGCGACGGGGCTAGCGGCATCGACCTGATCCCGGAACTGGGCGGCAGCCTTGGCAATGTCTTCACCTATGGCGAAGCCGGCGTGATGCTGCGCTTCGGCCGCAACCTGGAGGCCGACTATGGGCCGGCGCGCATCCGCCCCGCGCTCTCGGGCACCGACTACTTTAGCAGCGACTACATGGTCGGGAATTTCGGTGTCTACGGCTTCGTCGGCGTCCAGGGCCGGGCCGTGGGGCGGAACATCTTTCTCGACGGCAATACGTTCCGGTCGGGTCCGTCGGTGGACAAGGAGCCGCTGGTCGCCGACCTCCAGGGCGGCGTCTCTCTCTTCTGGCGCAATGGGGCTCGACTCGACGCCTCCGTCATGTATCGCACGGACGAGTTCGAGGGCCAGGACGGCGGCGACGCGATCGGCATCGTCAGCTTCGGCGCCTCGTGGTAGGCGCAGGTCCGGCCAGCGATTGGCCGCTTTCGAGGCATAGGCCGGCGTCGCGCGGGCCAGACTCAACCCGGACCTTCGGCGCCTGGTCGGCAGCGGCAGAGATGGGTGGAAAGCGGTCGTTGGCGGATCAGTCCGCAACGACGAGCCGGTATCCCGCGTCATACTCATCAAGGGTGAGCAATTCGGCGTAGCGGCGCTCCCACTCGCCGGTTTCAAGATCCCGCCGCAGATTCTGCAATCCGGCTTCGGCGTTGCCGATGGCCCAGAAGGACGAACTGCCGGAGCGAACGTAGGCATCGAGATAGGCCGCAGGCCGGCGCCAGTAGGCATAGAGAAATCCGTCGCTGCAATCGTGCGGCACCAGAACCGGTGTGATCCGCACAGAGCCCAGCCATCGTTCGTAGTCGGACATCCTTGGCGTCTGTGCCTCGTCCAACGCCGCCAGTTCAGGAAGATAGTCCGTCAGCCATGGCCGGTGCGACGGATCGAACGTGAGCAGGACGATCCGGCCGCGTGTGACGCGGCGCATCTCGCGCAAGCCTGCCGCCTTGTCGGGCCAATGATGAATGGTCAGGATCGCCATGGAGGCGTCGAAACTCTTGTCATCGAATGGCAGATCGTCGGCGCTGGCCTGAACCGCCTCGGCCGCCGCCGGACTGCGCTTTCGGATCATCTCGCGCGAAGGCTCGACGGCGATCAGGGATCGATCCGCCGGTTCGTAGGAACCGGTGCCTGCGCCAACGTTCAAAACGGGTTGTGCTGACCCGAGTGCGCTCCATATGATCCTGGCAATCCGCTGATCCGGCTTGCGAAGCTCCGCATAATTTTTTCCGATGATGTCATACTTCGCGCTCATCGCGCTTTTCTGCCGTGAGTCACCGGCGTCTGCAAGAGGTCGAAAGGAGCGTCGTCTGACCGGCTCTGTTCGCCTGGAGGCGATGATCGCTATCGCCCGCTGCGGAGGAACGACGCGGTCCCGCCCGCCGCGGGCAATTGCAATGACAGGGCCGTTCGTTGTAACCACTCCGACCGCTTGAATTCTGAGGAGACGCAGCATGGACCGATTCACCGGCGGTTGCCTGTGCGGCAACGTCCGAATTGTGGCGTCGGGGCGCCCATACCGGGTCGGCCTTTGTCACTGTCTCGACTGCCGCAAGCATCACGGGGCGCTTTTTCACGCTTCCGCGGTGTTCCCTCAGGATGCGGTGAGGATCGATGGCGAAACACGGGACTACGCCGGGCGGTTCTTCTGTCCCCGCTGCGGCTCGTCGATTTTCTCACGCAGCGCAGACGAAATCGAAGTGAACCTGGGATCCCTGGATGCCCCCGACCAACTGAGGCCGACCTACGAACTCTGGACCGTCCGCCGCGAGTCCTGGCTGCCGCCGTTTCCGCTCACGAGACGATACGACAGGGATCGTGACGCCACGAGTCGCTTTGAGGAATAGGTGGACGCCCAGTGACCGGCTTCCCCGGGCATAGACCCGGGTGGGGCCCGATACGCGGATCCGCTCGTCTTCGTAGCCATAGGCCCAGAGCACGCCATAGCGCCGGCACACCGTGCAGTTGCAGGCGGTGGCGGACTCGGGCGTTCCCTCAAAACTCCAGCGGACCGCGCCGCAATGACAAGAGCCGTCGATCATCCTGTCTGAACCATCTCTTGGGACGGCATAGCCATATCATGAACGGCGCCTTCTGCGCACCGGCTCAGCGGAGGTTCGCCAAATTCTTGAGGGCCGCGCGATCGATCTTGCCGGTGTTGAGCGGCATCTCCGCCAGGAACTCGATCTTTCCGGGCGCTTTATAGCCGATCCGCGCTCGGGCGAACTGGATGAGCTCCCGCTCCGTGGGCGCCGGCGCGCCCGGCTTGAGCGTGACATAAGCGCAAACGTTCTCTCCGTGCACGAGGTCGCGCACGCCGACGACACCGGCCATCGCCACTGCGGGATGCTGCTGCAGGGCGTCCTCCACCTCCAGGGGCGAAATGTTCGAGCCGTCATGGACGATCAGCTGCTTCTTGCGGCCGCAGAAGGTGACATAGCCGTCGTCATCGGCCTTCACGACATCGCCGGAGTCGAGCCATCCGTCGCGGATGACCGCGGCGGTGGCCGCCGGATCGGCCCAGTAGCCAGTCATCAAGGTGGGTGAGCTGATCAACATGCGTCCCTCCGCGCCGGCTGGCAGCTCACGGCCATCGTCGTCGCAGATGGAAATGCGCACACCCGGCGCAGGTTGTCCGATCGACCCCGCTTTGATAAGCCCCGAAGGCGGATTGCCGGTGACGGCACCGACTTCCGTCATGCCCAACCCCTCGTTGATTACCAGGCCGGTGAGCTCGGTGAACTCGCGTCCCAGCTCTGCCGGCACCTTGTCGCTGCCTGATCGGCAGAGCCTGAGGGATCGAAAGTCGTCGGGCGACGCTCCGGGGTCTCGAATCAGTTGGAACAACAGCGCCGGCTGCATCCAGAGCACCGTCGGGCGCTCCTCCCTCAGCAGCTGCAGGATGTGCTGGCTATCGAAGCTGCGGGCGACCACAGCCCGCGCGCCCACTGCCAACGCCGCAAAGGAAAAACCGAAACCACCGATGTGGGAGATCGAGCTGGCTGGCAGCATCACATCATCAGGCGTGAGTTCAAGTACGGCAGGAAAAGTCGCGAGCATCCACTCGAACCCTTCCCGGGAATGGGTCACGCCTTTGGCGGGCCCTGTGCTGCCGGACGTGAAGAAGATGAAGGCCGGATCGCTCGCCCTTGGGACGTGAAGCTCTTTCTTCAGTGGCGTCGTGTCCATCAGAACTTCGAGGCACGGATGGCGCCCTTCTTTGGCCCCATCGTAGATGAGGCCGTGCGGCAACTCGCGCGCTTGGCGTGACTCGCCGAGATCCCGCCCGCGCTCGACATGCGCGATCAGCATGGACGCCCGACTGACCGCCAGCGCGCGGTCGATCTCCGCAGTTGTGTAGCGGTAGTTGAGCGGCACTCCTACCAGGCCCGATTTCATGCAGGCGATGTAGTGGATCATCAAGGCGACGCGGTTGGGCATGAGGGACGCCACCCGATCACCGGGCCTGAGGCCCAGTGCCAGGTAGTTACCCGCAAGATTGTCGCTAGCCCTGTCGACATCTCGCCAGCTGCAGCGCATCGCCGTCGAAACCAGAGCCGTGCCGTCAGGGGCCCGCGCAAGCCCGGCGCGCAATAGGTGCGGTATCGGTACGGGCGCTTTAAGCGGTCGTCCAATTAGCGGCACATGAATCCACTCTGCGATTGTATTTCCCCGCTGGTGTGGCGGCACGACAATACCACATTTCTTCGTCCGGGCGCGTTTGCGGTTATCCATGTCGATTTGAGCAATGCGGCCCCGGCCGTGACAGTTGAGCCTGGGGCGCATGAGCAAGAGATCATGACATCAATCATACAGGCAAGGCCGCACCGGACGGCGCAGGGTGTCGCATTCATCCTGGCGTCGGTCCTGACTATGGCCTTTGCGGATGCCCTGGTGAAGCTGGTCAGCGCGAACCTGACGCTGTGGCAGGTCTTTACCGCGCGCTCGCTTTTCGCGATCGCGGTCCTGGTCGTGCTCCTGCTTGCCACGGGCGGGTGCCGATGGCCGCGAGCGCCAATCTGGGTGCTGGTTCGCAGCCTTGCCCTGGTTCTCAGCTGGATTGCCTTCTACGCCTCGCTGCCGGTGCTCAGCCTGTCCGTGGCGGCGGTTGCCGTCTACACCGGCCCGATCATGATTGCGCTGCTGTCAGCCGCGATGATCGGCGAACCGGTGACCGGGCGCCAATGGGTCGGCATCCTGCTCGGCTTTCTCGGCGTGATCGGCATCCTCAGGCCCGGCACTGATGCCTTTTCTTGGTTCACGGTCCTGCCGCTGCTGGCCGCTGTCTTTTATGCCCTGTCGATGGTTCTCACCCGGAGCAAGTGCCAAGCGGAGTCGCCGCTGTCGCTGGCACTTGCGCTTCACGGCGCGTTTCTAGGGACCGGCCTGATCGGAACATGCCTGCTCGCCGCCGGTGGCCTTGCCGCCGGCACGCAGGCCATCTTCCCGTTCCTGCTCGGCGATTGGGCGCCGATGGGGCTGCGGGAGTGGGGCTTGATGGCCCTCCTCGGCGCGCTATCGGCCATCTACTTTCTCGGCGTCGCGCGCGCCTACCAGATCGCCGCCCCATCGATCATCGCCACCTTCGACTACGCCTATCTGGTCTCGGCCGCCCTGTGGGGATTCGTGTTCTTTGCCGAAACGCCGGATCTCCTGACAATCGGCGGCATGGTCCTGATCACCGCGGCCGGCCTGCTCGTCGCGGCCGGCCGGCGTGCGCCTTCAGTGGCATTGCAGGCCAAGTCCGTTCCAATCCAGTAAGTGCCGGTCAGACGTCAGCAACCCACGGCTGAGCGCCGTTGACATCAAACGCTTAAAGCGTATAATTACGCACATCGGATCGGACTGGTAGGCCACGGCATCGGGATGGGTCGGTTCAAGAAGCAACGCAAGTGTTCCATGATCGTCTCTGCACGACAATACTGTGGTGATTCCCTTGCATGGCATCGTTCCCAAAAATCAGGGTTCCCCGGATTCTGCCGAATCCGGGGTCAATGCCTTGATCTGCCGCGCAGAAAGGCGAACGTAAAATACCAAAAAATGCACGCAATCTGCAGCCCCTCCGTGATCAAACGCCAGGATGCGGCCGCCGCCCTATGGCGTCCGCAGGCTCAAGATGTACGCGATGATATCGTCGGTCTGTGCGTTGCTGAGCTGGATATCCGGCATCTGCTCGTGGGGCGAGGCAAAGAAGGCGCGGAGGCTCATTTCGGTGACGGCGGGATCCGCGGCGACGTCGAGGAAGCTGGGCGCCGCCGTCGACATGGTTTCGCCCTGGCCTTCCTCGACCACATGGCAGGCCGCGCACCATTCCTTGGCCAATTGCTTGCCGGCCGTGGTGTTGAATTCCGCGGCCTTAGCCGTTGCCGCCGGGGTGCCGGCGGCCAGGGCCGTCACCGCGCCCGCCGCCAGAAGATTGAACATGATCCGCATGAGGTCCTCTCTTTCCCGTTCCGCCCGGGAAAGAGCATAGCCGGCTCCCAGCCGGCGTATTTGACAGGGATCAACGACCGGCGCGCGGTCGTTGACAGCTCAGACCAGCTGGAACCCGTGCTTATAGGGGTCGCGGTCGTCGATGAAGATGGTGTTGAAGCCGGTGATGCGGGCCCAGCCCTCGATCGAGGGAATGATCGCCTCGTGGTTGCCCACCTTGGCCTTGGCCTCGACCCGGCCGTTGAACAGGCTGCCGATGATGCTTTCATGGACGAAATCGTCGCCGACCTTGAGTTTTCCTTTGGCGGCGAGCTGCGCCATGCGCGCCGAGGTGCCGGTGCCGCAGGGGCTGCGGTCGATGGCCTTGTCGCCATAGAACACCGCGTTGCGGCCATGGGCCTTCGGGTTCTTCGGCTTGCCGGTCCAGAGGATGTGGCTGATACCCTTGATGGTTGGGTTCTCCGGATGCACGACCTCGAGTTTCTCGTTCAACAGGCGGCGCAGGACCAGCGACAGGCGCTGGATCTCGCCCGGCGGAAAATCCGCCATGTCCCGGTAATTCTTCTGCGGCTCCAGGATGGCGTAGTAGTTGCCGCCATAGGAGATGTCGAAGCTGAGATCGCCGATGCCGGGGCAATCCACGGTCACCCCCTCGGCATGGAGGTACGACGCGATGTTCCGGATGCGCACGGAGTCGACGTAATCGCCGTCGCGCTTGTAGCTCGCCTCCACCACGCCCGCTGGCGCGTCCAGCTTCAGCATGCCCTCGGTCATCGGCTGCACCAGGCCGCGCTCGATCGCCACCGTGACCGTGCCGATGGTGCCGTGGCCGCACATGGGCAGGCAGCCGCTGGTCTCGATGAAAAGGATGCCGGCGTCGCAATCGGGCCGGGTCGGCGGATAGAGGATGCTGCCGGACATCATGTCATGGCCGCGGGGCTCGAACATCAGGCCGGTGCGAATCCAGTCATAGTGTTTCAGGAAGTACTGCCGGCGCTCGCTGGAGCTGGCGCCCACCAGGGCCGGCGTGCCGCCGGCCACCACCCTGACGGGATTGCCGCAAGTGTGGGCGTCGATGCAGAAGAATGTGTGGGGATTCATGGTGTTTCCTGGAGTTTCCGGCGGCCGGGGTTTTGTAGGGCCGGGGGCCGGACCGGTCAACGAGGGCCGGGCCGGCGGCGCCGGGGCGGGCCGGTTGCTGGCCCCAAGGTTGATGGCTCGGGGGCGATTTGGTCTAGTGGCTGCCGGTTCAACCTCTTAACGCCCCAATTCCAGAAAGCGCCAGTGTCCCAGACCGCGCCCATGCCCCCGCCTGACGCCGGCCGCCTGTTGCAGCCTGATGATCCGCCGCCGTTCGAGATCATGAACAAGGACGGCGCCGGCCGCGTCGTGCTGATCGCCGACCATGCCGGCCGCGCCATACCGCGGGCGCTGGGTACGCTGGGTCTCGGCCCGGCGGAGCTGGCCCGGCACATCGCCTGGGACATCGGCATCGCCGACGTGACCCGGCGCCTGGCGCGCGACCTGGACGCGCCGGCCATCCTGGGCGGCTATTCGCGGCTGGTGATCGACTACAACCGCGCCCTGGCAAACCCCACCTCCATCGCCCAGGAAAGCGACGGCACCGCGGTGCCGGGCAACCGCGGCTTGTCCGCCGCGGACCGCCGGCGGCGGGCGGAGGAACTCCACGCCCCCTATCATGCCGCGGTGGCCCACATGCTGGAGGCGCGGCGCCGGTCGGGCCTGCCGCTGGCGCTGGTGTCCATGCACAGTTTCACGCCGGTGATGAACGGCTTCGAGCGGCCCTGGCATGTGGGCGTGCTGTGGAAGCACGATCCGCGGCTGCCGGTGCCGCTGATGGACCGGCTGCGCGCCGAGCCGGAAATCTGCGTCGGCGACAATGAGCCCTACTCTGGGCGCGACGAGCAGGGCTACTCCATCGTCGTCCATGGCGAGCAGCCGGGCATTCCCTATGCCCTGATCGAAATCCGCCAGGATCTGATCGACACCGCGGCGGGTGCCGCCGCCTGGGCCGGCCGCATGGCGGCCTGCCTGAAGGACGTGCTGGCCCACGACCGGGTCTTTGCACCGAGGGAGACCTAGATGCCGTTGAAAGAGCCGGCCTTCACCATGGGCATCGAGGAGGAGTATCTGCTCGTCGACCGCGGCACGCGCGACCTGGTGCAGGACGCGCCGCCGGGCCTGTTCGAGGAGTGCCAGAAAGCGCTGAAGACCCAGGTCAGCCCGGAGTTCCTGCGCTCGCAGATCGAGGTCGGCACCGGCGTCTGCCATTCGATCCAGGAGGCGCGGGCGGACTTGGCGCGGCTGCGCGGCACCGTGGCCGAGATCGCCGGCAAGTACGGGCTGGCGCCGATCGCCGCCTCGACCCATCCTTTCGCCGCCTGGCATGAGCAGCGCCACACCGACAAGGAGCGCTACAACATGCTGGCCCGCGATCTCCAGGGCGCGGCGCGGCGCCTGCTGATCTGCGGCATGCATGTGCATATCGGCATCGAAGACCCGGAGATGCGCATCGATTTCATGAGCCAGATCGGCTATTTCCTGCCGCACCTGCGGGCGCTCAGCACCTCCTCGCCGTTCTGGAACGGCGAGGACACCGGGCTCAAATCCTATCGCGTCTCCGTGTTCGACGAGCTGCCGCGCACCGGCCTGCCGGAGCAGTTCGACAGCTTCGGCGAGTTCGAGCGGCATCTGAAAGTGCTGATCAATGCCGGCGTGATCGAGGACGGCACCAAGCTGTGGTGGGACGTGCGGCCGAGCGTGCGGTTCCCGACGCTGGAGATGCGGCTCACCGACATTTGCACGCGCCTGGACGACGGCATCGCCATCGCCGCCATCTATCGCTGCCTGCTGCGCATGCTCTGGCGCCTGCGGCGCAGCAACCAGCGCTGGCGCCGCTATGCCGCCATGCTGATCAACGAGAACCGCTGGCGGGCGCAGCGCTATGGCGTCGACCAGGGGCTGGTGGATTTCGGCAAGGGCGAGATCGTGCCCTACGCCCATCTGCTGGAGGAGATCCTGGAGCTGATCGCCGAGGACGCGGAGCATTTCGGCTGCACCGCCGCAGTCGCCCGGGCGCGCGACATCCTGACCTCCGGCACCAGCGCCCACCAGCAGACCCGCATCTTCCGCGAAGCCCTGGAAGCCGGCGTCGACCGCGAGAACGCGCTGAAATCCGTGGTGGACTGGCTGGTCGAGGAAACGGTGAGGGGGCTATGAGATCTCGCCGTTGGCAAATGCCGCCGCCCGAACCACATAGAATAGCAGCGCACCAGGAATTCGGAGCCCCTCATGGATGACAAGACCCGAACCGAACTCGAAGCCGCGGCGTTCCGCCGTCTCGTGCAGCATCTGCGCGAGCGCACGGATGTGCAGAACCTCGACCTGATGAATCTCGCCGGCTTCTGCCGCAACTGCCTGTCGCGATGGTATCGCGAAGCGGCGGAGCAGCAGGGCGTGCCGCTGTCCGATCCCGAAGCGCGCAAGATCGTCTACGGCATGCCCTACGAAGAATGGAAGGCGAAGCATCAGAAGGAAGCGGGCGCGGAGCAGAAGAAAGCCTTCGATTCCGCGCATAAACACTAGCTGCGCGCGGCCCTTGCCGATGTCCGCGGGCGCCGATAATGTCGCGCCCGCCGCGCATCGGCCGCGGCCAATGTATGCAGACAATCAACAAAGCTTAAGAGGAAACGATGGCGAGAGGCGGCGGCGTCGCGGCGGAGCGGCTGAAATCATTCATCGAGCGGATCGAACGGCTGGAAGAGGAGAAAGCCGCGCTGGCGTCCGACATCCGCGAGATCTACAGCGAGGCCAAGGGCACCGGCTTCGACACCAAGGTGATGCGCCAGATCGTGCGCCTGCGGAAGATGGAAGAAGCGGACCGCCAGGAGCAGCAGGCGATCCTGGACACCTACAAGAAAGCCCTGGGCCTGGATGATTGATCTGCGCACCTCGCGCGTCCTGCATGCATAGGCCGCCGTCATGACCGATCGCGCCATATCGCCACCCGGTATTCCGCTCGCACCGATTGTTGTCGCCGGGCTGGTGATGGTGGTCTGGGGCGCGACGCCGGTCATGACCAAGCTGGCCACGGCCGAGATGCCGCCGCTGGTGGTGGCGATGTTGCGCACCGCGCTCGGCGGCCTGGCGGCGCTGCCGCTGCTGGCCGGGCTGCGGCAGCCCTTGCCGCGGGACCGCAGGCTGTTCGGCTTCCTGCTGGTCTCCGCGCTTTCGGGCTTCCTGATCTTCCCCGTGCTCTACACCGTCGGCCAGCAGCAGACCTCGGCCATGCATGGCGGCATGATCCTGGCGGCGCTGCCGATCTTCACCGGCACTTATGCCGCGCTGCTGGATCGCACACGTCCGAGCCGGCGCTGGCTGACCGGCTGCGCCCTGGCGCTGGCCGGCGAGTTCGCGCTGATCGCCTTCCGCGCCGGCAATGCGGGCGCGGCGGCCAGCCTGTTCGGCGATCTCCTGGTGCTGATGTCGGCGCTGCTGGTGGCCAGCGGCTACGTCGCGGGCGCGCGGCTGGCGCAACTTGGCTATAAGAGCCTGGCGGTGACGCTCTGGGGCATCGCGCTCTCGGCCTTTGTCGCGCTGCCGGTGGCGATGCTGCTGTTCGCCGCCGACGGCGTGCCGGCTGCGGGCTGGCAGGCCTGGGCGGCCGTGCTGTTCCTGGCCATCGTCACCTCGATCGCCGGCTATATCGGCTGGTACTGGGCGCTGGCCAAGGGCGGCATCTCCCGCATCGCCACCATCCAGTTCTTCCAGCCGGTCTCCGGCCTGATCCTGGCGGCAATCCTGCTGGGCGAACAGCTCACGCTGCCCCTGGCCGCCTCGTCGGCGGTGATCCTGGCCGGCGTCTATCTGGCGCAGCGACGGTGAGCCGTGCGTTCATTCACTCCAGTGGTGGCAGGCGACCTGATGGCCGGACTCGATCGCCAGCAACTCCGGCCGGTCGCGGGCGCAGATCTCCGTCGCCTTGGGGCAGCGCGTGCGGAACGTGCAGCCCGACGGCGGCCGCAGCGGCGAGGGCAGGTCGCCCTTGAGCACGACGCGCCGCCGCTTGCGCTCCACTTCCGGATCGGGGATCGGCACGGCCGAGATCAGCGCCTGGGTGTAGGGATGGCGCGGATTCTTATAGAGCTGCTCACGGTCGGCCACCTCGGCGACGCGGCCCAGATACAGCACCATGATCCGGTGGCTGATATGGCGCACGACCGAGAGATTGTGCGAGATGAAGATCAGCGCCATGCCGGTCTGCCGCTGCAGATCCATCAGCAGATTGACGATCTGCGCCTGGATCGACACGTCGAGTGCGGAGACCGGCTCGTCGCAGATGATCAGTTTTGGATTGTTGATCATGGCGCGGGCGATGCCGATGCGCTGGCACTGGCCGCCGGAGAATTCGTGCGGGTAGCGGTTGATCTGGTTCGGCAGCAGGCCGACATTGGCCATCATCGCCTTCACCCGCGCCTTGACCTCGGACGACGGCGTGTCCGGAAAGAAAGTTCTCAGCGGCTCGGCGATAATCTCGCCGATCGGCATGCGCGGATTGAGCGAGGCCAGCGGATCCTGGAAGATGATCTGCATTTCCTTGCGCCGCTGCCGCATGCCCTCGTCGTCGAGCCGGCTCAAATCCTGGCCCAGCCAGACGACGCGGCCCTCCACATTGCCGAGGAGGCGCAGCACGGCGCGGCCGAGGGTGGATTTGCCGCAGCCGGACTCGCCCACCAGCCCCAGCGTTTCGCCGGGGCGGAGATCGAAACTCACGCCGTCGACCGCCTTCAAGACCGCCGGCGGGCGGCGCGAAAGGAACCCGCCACCGATCAGGAATTGCACCTTCAGATCGGTGACCGACAGCAGCGGCGCGCCGCGGCCGGGCAGCCGCTCGACATTCATAGCGTCGCCAGATGGCATGCCTTGCTCCTCCCGGGCTCGAACGGCGCCAGCGCCGGCATCTCGCGGGCGCAGATCTCCATCTTCCAATCGCAGCGGTCGCGGAAGGCGCAGCCGGCCGGCAGCCGCTGCAGGTTCGGCGGCTGGCCCGCGATCGTCACCAGGCGCTCGCCCTTGGTCTCATCCAGCCGCGGCATCGAGCGCAGCAGCCCGGCGGTGTAGGGATGCTGCGGCCGCTTGAAGATATCGATGACCGGCCCGCTCTCGACAATGCGGCCGGCATACATGACGAGAACGCGGTCGGCGAGGCCGGCGATCACGCCGAGATCGTGGGTGATCAGCACCAGCGCCATGTTGAAGTCGCGCCGCAGCTCGTTCATCAGCTCGAGAATCTGCGCCTGCACCGTGACATCCAGCGCCGTCGTCGGCTCGTCGGCGATCAGCAGCTCCGGCTGGCAGAGCAGCGCCATGGCGATCATCGCCCGCTGCCGCATTCCGCCGGAGAATTCGTGGGGATACATGTCGATGCGCCGCGCCCCCTCCGGGATCTGCACGCGATCCAGCATCGATATCGCGGCGCGGCGGGCGTCGGCCTCGCTCATGCCCTTATGGGTGACCAGCACTTCCGTCATCTGCCGGTGGATGGTGAGATAGGGATTCAGCGACGTCATCGGATCCTGGAAGATCATGGACATGCGCTCGCCGCGGACCTTGTTCAATTCCGACAGCGGCAGGCCCTGGATTTCCTGGCCCCTGAACTTGATGCTGCCTTGGGCGCGGCCGTTGGACGCTAGCAGACCCATGACCGACATGAATATCTGGCTCTTGCCCGAGCCGGACTCGCCGACCACGCCGACCGCCTCGCCGGCATTGACGGTAAAGCTGACGCCGCTCACCGCCTTCACCGGGCCTTCGGGCGTGGTGAATGTCGTCTCGAGGTTCGCCACCTCGAGAACCGTATTCCCCTGCGCCGCCCGCTCGACGCCGCGGGCTGCCGATTTGGGGAAGGCGGTGACGACGGTCATCGCTCAGCGGTCCTTCGGATCCAGCGCATCGCGCACGCCGTCGCCGAGATAGTTGAGGCAGAGCAGGGTCACAGACAGGAAGGTGCAGGGTCCAAGCAGGGCCCATGGCGTGAAATCCATGATCCGGGCGCCCTCGCTTACCAGCACGCCCCAGCTGGAGTAGGGCTCCTGCACTCCCATGCCAAGAAAACTTATGAACGACTCGGTCAGGATCACGGTAGGCACGGTCAATGTAACGTAGATTATCACCGGACCGATCGTGTTCGGAACGATGTGACGCCGGATGATATTGAATGTGGATACGCCACTGGCGTGTGCGGCTTCGACGAACTCCTTGCGTTTCAAGCTCAACGTCTGACCACGAACAATACGCGCCATGTCCAGCCAGGATACGGCGCCAATGGCCACATACATCAAGACAACCTCGCGTCCGAACACCGTGGTGAGCATGATAACGAAGAAGATGAAGGGAAGGGAATAGAGGATGTCGACGATGCGCATCATGAAGTCGTCGACACGGCCGCCGATAAATCCAGCTACGGCGCCCCAGCTGACGCCGATGACAAGGCTGACAAGGGTCGCGACGACGCCGATCGATATGGATACCCTGCCACCGTAAAGGGTTCGCACAAAGAGATCGCGCCCATTGCCATCGCCGCCAAAGTAGTAGCCCTGAGCGAAATCGGGTTGCCCGTTCACGAAGTCCCAATTGACTTCGTCGAACGTGTGCCGCGTAAAGAAAGGGCCAAGATAGCAAATCAGCACGATGAATATGAAAATCAGGCCGCTGGCCACGGCGGCCCGATTCCGCAGCATGCGATGCCAAGCGTCGCGCCACAGGCTGCGGCCTTTGACTTCTTCCAAACGTGGAACGCCCGGTTCGACTGCAATGTCGGCCATTAATGTCTACTCGTAGCGAATCTTGGGGTCTAAGAATCCGTAGATGACGTCGGCAACCAGATTGAGCAGAATTATCAACGTTCCGTAGAAGATGGTGACGCCCATCACCAGCGTGTAGTCCCGATTGAGCGCTGCCTGAACGAAGTATCGGCCGATGCCAGGTATCCCGAAAATCTGCTCGATGATGATGGAACCAGTGATAATGGCGGCGATCGCGGGCCCCAAATACGAGACGATTGGCAGCATCGCGGCCTTCAGCGCATGCCGCGCGATGGTGATCCGCTCCGGCATTCCCTTTGACCGCGCTGTGCGAACGAAATTGCTTCTGAGCACTTCGATCATGCTGCCGCGCGTCAGCCTTGCAATCGCGGCGATTTGCGGCAGCGCAAGCGCGATGATCGGCAGGATCATGTGTTTTGGTTCACCCCAGCCGCCGACCGGCAGCCAGCCCAGCTGCGAACTTATGAAAAGAGTCAACGCGGGTGCGACCACGAAATTGGGGATGGCGATGCCCACCATGGCAAACCCCATCGTCGTGTAGTCGACGCTGCTGTTTTGCTTGAGCGCAGCATAAGTGCCGGCCCAAAGGCCGATCGCGAGGGCCAGGAGAATAGCGATACCACCAATAAGCGCTGAAGTCGGGAACCCGCCCCAGATCAATTCGGCGACGGAAAAATCCTTGTACTTGAACGACGGTCCGAAATCGCCCTGCAATATGTTTCCCAGATACCGCAGGAACTGCATCCAAAGCGGCTCATCCATGTGATACGCTTTGATCATATTGGCTTCGATTTCCGGCGGCAGGCTCCGCTCGCGGCTGAACGGGCCCCCCGGCGCCAGGCGCATCAGGAAGAAGCTGATAGTGATGATGATGAAGAGGGTCGGGATCGCGCCGAGCAGCCTCTTGATAACATAACGCAGCATGCTCCGGGCCTTTCTAGGTTTCGGAGCCTCCACCCTGGCCGCCGTCCGCGATTTCTCGCGCACGGCGGCTTCGGATGGAGCGCCTCTCCAAGGGATCGCCGCTACTGGGTGATCGACATGTAGCGGGTCAGGTTCCATCCCAACAGATTGTCGTGGTAGCCGGCAATCTTGGTCGAGACGAGATGCTGGTTGGTGTAGTGATAGATCGGAATCATCGGAACATCGGCCAGGAAGGTCTGCTCGGCAGCCTGCAGGACCGCCATGCGCTCACCGGGATCCGGCGTCACTTGCGCCTTTCGCAGATCGCCATCGAACGTCGGGTTGTTGTAGCCCAAATCGTTCTGCGTGCCGGCGAACTGCGTGTGCTGCTCCATGAAGTTGCTGGGATCGAGATAGTCGCCGATCCAGGCCGCGCGCGTGATGTCGTACTGCTTCTGCTCGCGGGTATCCAGATAGACTTTCCATTCCTCGTTCTTCAGCGTCGCATCGACGCCCAGCGTCTGCTTCCACATCGAGGCGATGGCGACGGCGATCTTCTTGTGGTTCTCGCTGGTGTTGTAGAGAATTTCCACCGTGAACGGCTTGTCGGGGCCGTAGCCGGCCTCGGCATAGTACTTCTTGGCCAGCTCGTTGCGCTCATCCTGGGTCATGCCGGCGCCTTCGATTTTCTGCTGCTCATAACCCGGGACGCCCGGCGGTACCCAGGCATAGGCCGGAAGCTCGCCGCCCTGGGTGATCTTGTCGGTCAGGACTTCGCGGTTGACCGACAGCATCAACGCCTTGCGCAACGCAAGATTCGTCGACAGCGGCTCGCGCGTCATGTTGATGCCGTAGAAATAAGTGCCGAAATAGGGCGCGTTGTGGAATTCCTTCGGCATCTCCGCCGCGGCTTCCTTGATCCGCTCGGAGGGGACGTCGTAGGTGAAGTCCAGCTCGCCGGCCTTGAAGCGCTTGTACTCCTCGTCCAGATCCTCGGTCGGGTAATAGATCACCGTGTCGATCTTGACGTTGGCGGCATCGTGGAAGTTCGGGTTCTTCTTGAGCACCAATTTCGATTGCGGCACCCACTCGGCAACGACATAGGCGCCGTTGCTGACGGAGTTGCCCGGCCGCGTCCACTCGTCGCCGAACTTATCGATCGTCGCCTTGTGGACAATCTGGCAGGAGCTGTGGGCGAGAATGCCCGTGAAGTAGGGCGTGGACGCCTTCAGCGTGATCTTCACCGTGTAGGGATCCACCGCTTCGACGCCGAGCTGATCGACCGGCATCTTGCCGGCGTTGACTTCGTCGGAGTTCTTCACCGGCGACAAAATGTAACCGTAGTCCGCGGCCGTGGCGGGATCGACCAGCCGGCGGAAGGAATAGACAACGTCATCGGCGGTCAGCGGATCGCCGTTCGACCATTTGCCGTCCTTGCGCAGATTGAACGTGTAGACCAGGCCGTCATCGCTGACGGTCCAGCTCTCGGCGGCGCCGGGGGTTTCCTGGCCGTGCGGGTCCATCGTGACCAGCCCTTCGAACAGGTCATAGGTGATGTTCGCTTCGGTGATGCCAGTCAACTTGTGCGGATCCAGCGTCTCCGGCTCCGCGCCGTTGCCGCGGTGGAAAACGGTCTCAGCTTGTGCGGCCAGCGTTCCCGCGAGGATAAACGCTCCCGCAAGCGCTGCCGTGCGAAGCCGTGCAAACGCGATATTCATGTTTTCATCTCCCTAGAAATTGCGTCAGCTCAGTGGTTTTGTTTGTTGGCGGCTGCGCAAGAAGCGTCCCTCCGACGCCCCAGCCGCCGGATGGGTGAATGTTCCCTTATTAGCTAAATTGGTTCAATCATTTTGTAGCGAACGCAACGGAAAGTCCTGGAGGGCCGGGAAATGGGCAATAGTCGAGCCGGTTCTCCGGGCAGTCGCGCAAGGTTCTATCAGTCCACCGCGGGATTGCGGAGAATCCGGGATTGCCTGAGGCGAACGGCGTTGCGCCAAATGGGCCGTTCAGCAGCCAGAAAGACTGCATTCACAATCCTTACCGCAGCGCGAAATGGAACGGTTCTAGGCGCCAGTCACCGGGGCGCCGTGCCGATCTACCCGGCGTCTGTTGTCAAATTGTTCTTTCTGGTGGCAATGCAGGCGTGGCTGGCGGCAGGCCGCCTATCGCGTAGTCGTGAACTGCGGCGCGCTTCCGCGGCGATGATCCGGGAGTCTTCCAACGACGCCACCGGCTATATCGTCGACCTGCTGACGGGCACGACGGGCGGCCCGGAATTGCCACCCGTTGCGTTTCGCCGCTGGCTTTATCGCCGTGGCGCTGTACAGCGTTACTTCGAGCGGTGGGGCTGGCCGGAATTGGCGCCCATCCGGATCACGCAGAAGACCTGGGAAGAAAGTCCCTATGGCAGGGAGCGGCAATCCCGCGTCCAGATCCGCAACAACCGCAACCGGCTGACCACGGAAGCCGTCGCACGGCTGCTCTGGTCGATCGATAGGGATGATGCCGTATCGAAGCCGGCCTGCCGGGAAATGCGCCGTCTGCTGCATCGCAGCCTCGATGCGAGAAGCCGCAGGCGTCATGCTGACAAACAGATCGACGGTTTCCTTGGCGCGGGGCTGCCAGGGAACGCGCGGCTCTGGTCCAAGGCCGGTTGGACCAGCCAGACACGTCACGATGCGGCAATCGTCGAATTGGCGGGCGGCCGCCGGTTTGTCCTCGTGGTTTTTTTGGAGGGGCGGAAACTTGCCGAAAATGCCGGACTGCTGCCGGCGATGGCAAGAGAGGCGGCGCGGCTGGTGCCCTTGCTGGAGCCGGAGGACCGGCGGGAGCGGCGCCGCGGCTAGGCGGTGGCCCGCCGCGACTTTACGGGCGCCCCGCGTGCGGCCGGCGGCACATGGCTGATGACATCGTCGGTATCGGCCAGCAGGCGGAACACCGCGCGCCGCGCCGCGTTGGGCCGCTGCCGGCGGATCGCCTTCTCGATGTCCTCATGCAGCGACTGGGCATGGCGCGTGCCGGCGCGGCGCGTGGCGAAATCGAACACGGTGGCCAGCGCCGACTCGATCAGCGATCCGAACGGCACCAGGAACTCGTTGCCGGCGGCATGCAGGATGCCCAGATGGAACCGCACATCGGCCTCGATGCGGCTTTCGACCGACGTGGCGGTACCCATGTTGCGGCAGGCGAGGGAGATCGCAGCCATCTGTTCGGCGCTGCGATTGCGCGACGCCATCGCCGCCGCCTCCGGCTCGAAGATACGCCGCATCTCCTGCACCGAACGCAGGAAGCGCTCGCGGTCGGGCGCGCCGATGTACCAGACGAGCACGTCGCGATCGAGCAGGTTCCAATGCTCCCTTGGTTCCACGCGCGTGCCGACTTTCGGCCGCGCGCTGACCAGGCCCTTGGCCATCAGCATCTTCATGGCCTCGCGCACCGCCGACCGGCTCATGTGCAGGCGCTTGCACCATTCCGCTTCATTGGGCAGCAGCTGCCCAGGAGCGAAATCGCCCTTCAGGATGCGCGAGCCGATCTCTTCGGCCGCGGCGAAATGCAGACTCCGGCCCCGCCCCCGTTTACGAGAGCCCGCCGGCGCCGAATTCCTGAACAAAGAGCCGTCTCCCTATCAATCCGTTTCCCGGATTCGTTTGAGACAGTCGAACAGGACCGCGATGACGATGCAACTGCCAATGAAGGTCCCCTGCCAGAACGTGCTTATGCCCAGCAAAGTGAGGCTGTTGCGAATCACCTCGATCAATGCGGCGCCGATCACGCCGCCCAAGGCGGTGCCGCTGCCGCCCATCAGATTGGTGCCGCCGATGACGGTGGCGGCGATGACCGTGAGTTCCTTGCCCTCGCCCAGGTTCTGGGTGACGCTGCCGAGCCAGCCAGCCATCAGGATGCCGGCGATGCCGGCCATCAGCGCGCTGAAGACATAGACGCTGAGCTTCACCTGCTTGACTGAGACGCCGGTCAGGCGCGCCGCCCTTTCATTGCCGCCGACGGCGAAGACATGGGCGCCCCAGCGCGTCCAGCGCAGCAGGAATCCGGTGACTAGCGTAAGCACGATCAGCACGATGACCGGATTGGGAATACCGAGAGTGGATTTGCCGCCGAGCCACAGCACCGTTTCTCCGTAGGTGCCGAAATCGTAGACGCCCTTGTTGTCGGAGATGACCTGGCCCTGGCTTCGGGCGATCGAAAGGACCCCGAGCGTCACCACGAAGGAGGGCATCTTCACATAGGCGACCATGACGCCGTTAAAGAGTCCGACGAGCAAGGCAACGGACAAGCCGGCGATGATGCCCAAGGTCGCGGGATATCCGGCGCCGAGGACCATGCCGCACATCATCGCCGAAAATCCCATCACCGATCCCACCGACAGATCGATGCCGCCGGTGATGATGACGGCGGTCATGCCGAGGGCCGCGATGGCGACGAAGGCGAAGTTGCGGGTCACGTTGAACAGGTTCTGCCCGGTGAGAAACTTGTCCGAGCCCATCGCGACGAGGATACAGGCTGCGACCGTCGCCAGGAACACCCAGAAGGTCTGGCGCGTCAGCAGATAGCCGAGCGGGCCGTAGGTGCGTTTGTTGATGACGTCTTCCAGCGCTGCGCTCATGGCGTCGCTCTCCTGCTGTTCAAAGGGGGTTGTCCGGCGCTCATGCCGTGGCGATGGCGCCCGTGATCAGGCCGGTGACCTCTTCCGGCGAAGTCTGCACGGTCGGTTTGTCCGCCACCTTGCGGCCGCGCCGCAACACCATGATGCGGTCGGCGACGGCGAAGACGTCAGGCATGCGGTGGCTGATCAGAACGACGGCGACGCCTTGATCGCGCAGATGGCGTATCAAGTTCAACACCTCCGCCACCTGGCGCACGGAGATCGCCGCCGTCGGCTCGTCCATCAGCACGATCTTGGCGTCGGAAAGGCGCGTGCGGGCGATCGCCACCGCCTGGCGCTGGCCGCCGGACATCTGCTTCACCAAGTCGCGCGGCCGCGTCTCCGACTTCAGCTCGGCGAACAGCTGCGCGGCGCGCTTGTACATGGCGCCGTAGTCCAGCACGCGAAAGGGGCCGATGCCCCTGGTCAACTCGCGGCTCAGGAAAACATTCACGCCGGCGGTCATGTTATCGCACAGCGCCAGATCCTGATAGACGATCTCGACGCCATGTTTGCGCGCATCCACCGGGCGATGGAACACCGCCTCCTTGCCGCCGATCAGCATCTTGCCGTGGGTCGGCGGGAAATTGCCGGCGATTATCTTCACCAGCGTCGATTTGCCCGCGCCGTTGTCGCCCATGAGGCCGAGCGTCTCGCCGGGCTGCAGCGACATCGACACGTCGCTCAATGCATGAATGGCGCCGAAATGCTTGGAGATTCCGGCGAGTTCCAGGACCGCCATCCGAGCCTTACCTCCCCTGAGAGCCCGAACTCGACGGTCGCAACTCCACCGGTGGGCCGTTTCTTCTTACCGTGCCGGCGGAACGCCGAACCCGTGTCATTAGAGCAAAGCATCCGCCGCCGTCAATCGGCGGCTGCCAACGCTCTTTTCCTATTTATCTGACAAATCATACAAATCGCCTTGACTTGCTTTACGCGCCGCCGTTAGCCTTTTGCACAGGGAACAGGCGGGCCCCTGCGGCGGAGCGGGATCGCATAACGGACGACGGCAAGGCGTGCCGCAATGCACCCTATCCCTCGCCATCGCGGAATGACTTGATAATCACGGAGCACATCCGGACCTGCAACAGCAGGGCGAGTTTCGACGACTTGCTAAACCTGGCAGTTATCCGGCGGCACAGCGCCGCCCAGAAAGGGAGGAGTAATGAATCGGGCATTGGGATTGTTGGCCGTTACCGCCTTCGCAGTAGCAGCGACAGCGGCGTCGGCCGAGGATAAGGTTCTGGCCATCGTCGTGAAGGGCCTCGATAACCCGTTCTTCGAGCAGATCAACCAGGGCTGTCAGAAGGCGAATGCGGAACTGGCGGGCTCAGGTTACACCTGCCTGTATACCGGCCCGGCTTCCAGCGCCGATGAGGCGGGCGAAGTCCAGATCGTCGACGATCTGATCACCAAGGGCGTCGCGGCGATCGCGATTTCGCCGTCGAACGCGCCGATGATGGCAAACCTGCTGAAGCAGCGCGCGCCGAGCATGCCGATCATGACGATCGACGCCGATCTCGGCGCCGCTGACGCAGGCCTGCGCAAGACCTATCTGGGTACCGACAACTATCTGATGGGCGTGAAGTTCGGCGAGCACCTGAAGAAGCTGAAGCCGGACGGCGGCACGGTGTGCCTGCAGCTCGGCAACGTGGCGGCCGACAACATCAATGCCCGAGCCGCCGGCACGCGCGACACGCTCGGCGGGGAGAAAGGTATTGAGCGGTTGACGGGTCAGGGCGGCTGGACCGAAATCGATGGTTGCCCGCTTTACACCAACGACCAGGCCGATCTCGCGAACCAGCAGATGGCCGACACCTTCCTGGCGAACCCGGATCTCGACGCCTTCGTGCTCGAAGGCGGATGGGCCCAGTTCGCGCCGCAAGCCTATGCCCAGGTCACCGACCAGGTCATGGACAAGCTGAAGAGCGGCAAGCTGATCATCGTCGCCGGCGACACGCTGCCGCCGCAGATCGATGCGCTGAAGGCTGGCCGCAGCCATGTGCAGGTCGGACAGCGGCCGTTCGAGATGGGCTACAAGGCACCGTTCGTGATGCGCGATCTCGTGGAAGGCAAGGAGGTCGATCCCGTGCTCTATACCGGCCTCGACGAATGCACCCAGGAGAATGTGGATACCTGCATCGCCAAGTAAGCTGGCGGCATTCTGCGACGGATGAAGGGGCCCCTTGCGGGCCCCTTCGTTTTTCGTATCAAACGTTGTTCAAATCACAGGGGCAAGGCCGCTTCGGCGGTCAGCCAGTCGCGGAACGCCGAAACCTTGGCGCGCTTCACCGCCGGTTCCGGGTAGACGAGATAGTAGGCGAACTTTCCGGGCACGCTGACATTGAACGGCCGCACCAGGCGGCCGGCGGCGATGTCGTTGGCCACCAGGGCGCTGCGGCCGAGCACCACGCCCTGGCCCTCGATCGCCGCCTGCATGGCGAGCATCCAGTCGTTGAATTGCGGCCCCTTGGCCCAGTCGATGTCGCGCACGCCCGCGGCCAGCAGCCACATGCGCCAATCCGGCTCCTCGCCCCGTTGCGACGACCAGTCGGTATGCAGCAGCCGGTGCCAGCGGAGATCCCCCGGCGTGGCCAGCGGATGCTCGCCCTTGAGCAGCCGCGGGCTGCAGACGGGCGATACCTCGACGTCCATCAGCAGCTCCGACACCAGCCCAGCATAGCGGCCGGCGCCATAGCGGATCGCCACATCCACATTTTCGCGGCCGAAATCGACGAGTTGGGTCGAGGCGTCCAGCCGCACCTCCAGATCCGGGCGCGCCTTGCGGAAGCCATCCAGCCGCGGCACCAGCCATTTGGCGGCGAAGGAAGGGGTGACGGAAACGGTCAGCAGGTTCTCCGGATTGCTGGCGCCCATGCTCTCCACGGCCTCGGCAAGCTGGTCGAAGGCCTCGCGCAGCCGCGGCAGGCTGAGCTGGGCGGCGTCGGTCAGCAGAACGGCCCGGTTCTGCCGGCGGAAAAGCTGGATGCCCAGATACTCCTCCAGAGCCCGCACCTGATGGCTGATGGCGGCCTGGGTGACGTGCAACTCATCGGCGGCCTTGGTGAAGCTCAAATGCCGGGCGGCGGCTTCGAAGGCCCGCAGGGCGTTCAGGGGCGGCAGGCGTCGATTCATCGTTTCGGATCAATAATTCTAATCGAAGGGATGAGAACTGATCGTTTGTGGACTTGCATAGAGATAGGCATTTTCATCGTCAACAGCCACCGCAAACAGCGCCTCGACGATAAGATTTTTTGAGGAGGCGCGACTAAGGAGAGCCAGATGACCCGCAAATCTTCTTATGAGTTTACCATCAGCGAATACGCTCAGACAGCCCGCGACGAGCGTGCCGTGACCCTGACCCGGTTCGGCTTCCTGGCCATCGCCGGCGCCGACCGCGCCGTCCGCCGCACTCTCTCGGCGGTGGCCTCGGGTGTTGGCAGCCTTGTCAGCCGCTGGAACGATTTCAGCGAGCGGCGGGCGATCTACCTGGCCCTGTCGAAGCTCGATGACCGCTTGCTCCAGGATATCGGCCTGACCCGGGCGGATATCGAAGGCCGCGCCGCCGAGTTGCCGGTGCACGGGCCGGAAGCGGCAGATGCCGCGCTCGCGCCAGTGCCGCGGCCGGCCGCTACGGTCCATGAATTCAAGCGTGCCGCCTGAAGTTTTCAGTTCCGCGTCCGTCTAACCTCCCTGTTGCCGTTCGGACGGCAGGTTCCCTCACCGGCCGTCCGTCTCCCAGGCGCTGATCCCGGCGCCGACCCTGGCGCCCCTCCCGTCCCCCCGGGAGGGGCGTTTTTTCGTGCCGAACGGCGAAGCGCTGAAAAAATAGGCAAGTGCCTTTCCGAACATCAGGCCCGTGGCAATCAATGCGTCGAAATGCTTGATGGCTTGGTTGTCGACGGACCTGTCGCTGCAACCGATGCGCAAGCCGAATTCCTGCGCCCCGGCCATGGAACGCTTTGGGCGCGCTTGGAATCTTCCTAAATCCGTTTGCCCGCTGCCGCCGAATGCTGCGCCACCGCCGCGCGCGATTGCCGCTGCCGCCCCGCCGCAATCCGTTTGGCACGACTCTTGCAATCATCCCATCGGTACGCCGCACAACGATGTATCGACGCGTCCGCAGATGCCTGCGGCCGCGAACGGTTGAGGTCGCGGTGAAAAGCGCAAGCCAAGCGAAGCGTGGAGGAGCGCGCAATGAAGTTCATCATGGCAGTGATCAAACCGTTCAAGCTGGACGAGGTGCGCGAAGCGCTCACCTCCATCGGCATCCAGGGAATAACAGTGACCGAGGCTAAAGGATTTGGCCGGCAGAAGGGCCACACGGAAATCTATCGCGGCGCCGAATATGCCGTGAACTTCGTGCCGAAAGTGAAGCTCGAAATCGCCGTATCCAACGACATGGCCGACCGCGTCGTCGACACGATCCAGACCACGGCCGCCACCGGACGCATCGGCGACGGCAAGATCTTCGTGTTCGACATGATGCACGCGGTGCGCATCCGCACCGGCGACCGCAACGAAGAAGCTCTCTAGGAGACAGGACAATGATAGCAAGAATCTCACGCTCGGCGGCCGGAGGATCGGCTGCGCTGATGACCCTCCTCCTGGCGCTTCCGCTGCTGGCGCAGGAAGCCGCACCCGAAGTACCGGTATCGACGCTGGATCGCGGCGATACCGCCTGGATGCTCACCTCCACCGCGCTGGTGCTGCTGATGACCATCCCGGGCCTGGCGCTGTTTTATGGCGGCATGGTGCGGAAGATGAACGTGCTGGCCACGGCCATGCAGTCTTTCGCCATCTGCTGCCTGGTCACCATCCTCTGGATGGTCATCGGCTACAGCCTGGCGTTTACGGAAGGCAACAGCGTCTTCGGCGGCTTCAGCCGCCTGTTGTTGGGCGGCATGGAGCCCGGCGGTTCCCATCCCCTGGCTGTAAGCATTCCGGAATCGGTCTTCATGACCTTCCAGATGACTTTCGCCATCATCACCCCGGCGCTGATCGCCGGCGCCTTCGCCGACCGCATGAAGTTCAGCGCGATGCTCTGGTTCATGGGACTTTGGCTGATTTTCGTTTACGCCCCTATCGCCCATATGGTTTGGGGCGGCGGTCTGATCGGCGGCATGGGCGTGCTCGATTATGCCGGCGGTACGGTGGTCCATATCAATGCCGGCGTCGCCGGATTGGTGGCGGCGCTGGTGCTGGGCAAGCGCAAGGGCTACGGCAAGGTGCCGTTCCCGCCGCATAACCTGGTTTACAGCATCATCGGCGCTTCGCTGCTGTGGGTCGGCTGGTTCGGCTTCAACGCCGGCTCTGCCGTCGCCGCGGATGCGCGCGCCGGCATGGCCATGGCGGTGACACAGATCGCCACTGCCGCAGCGGCGCTGTCCTGGATGTTCGCGGAATGGGTGACCAAGGGTAAGCCCTCGGTGCTGGGTATCGTGTCCGGCGCGGTGGCGGGCTTGGTCGCCATCACCCCGGCCTCCGGCTTCGTACTGCCGGGCGGGGCGCTGGTCATCGGCATTGCTGCGGGCATCATCTGTTTCTTTGCCTCGACGGCGGTGAAGAACGCCCTCGGCTATGACGACTCCCTGGATGCTTTTGGCGTCCATGGCGTCGGCGGCATCGTCGGCGCCATCCTCACCGGTGTGTTCGCCACCATGGCCGTCACCGGCGCGGCCGATCCCGTCGGCATGCTCGATGGCAATGGCGGGCAGGTGTTCACTCAGATCAAGGGCGTGGTGGTCACCATCGTCTATTGCGGCCTCGTCACCGCGATTATCTTGTATCTGATCAAGATGGTGATCGGATTGCGCGTATCGGAAGAAGAAGAACGCGACGGACTGGATCTCAGCCTGCATGGCGAGGTCGTTCCCTAAAGGAACGTGACCAACACGCTATTCGGCCTGCTGAGAAACCACCGGCCCCGGAGGCGATCCCCTCCGGGGCCGGACCAATTTTGGAGCTGTGCGATCTACTCGGCAGCTTGCCGCGCCGCCGCGGGCACGCGCCAGGCGGCTAGGAGTTCGGCCTCTCGCATCTTTGCCCGATCAAGATGGGATTGCTTCACATGGCCATAGCCGCGGATCTGCTCCGGGATGCTGGCGATATCGATCGCGAGCCCGTGGTTGTCGCGGTTCAGCGCAGCAAGCAGCTCGCCGACGGTGCGTTCGTAATCGGCGATCAGTTGCCGTTCGAGTTTGCGCTCGGCCGCGTAGCCGAAGATATCGAAGGCGCTGCCGCGCAGCCCTTTGAACTTCGCCAGCAGCCGGAAAGCGGTCAGCACCCATGGTCCATAGCGGCGCTTCGTAGGGTGACCGCTGGCCGGATCCTTCTCGGACCAGAGCGGCGGCGCCAGGTTGAACTCCAGGCGGTAGTCGCCCTCGAACCGCGCCGATATCTGCTTCTTGAAGCTGCCGTCGGTATAGAGCCGCGCCACTTCATACTCGTCCTTGTAGGCGAGCAGCTTGAAGTAATACCGGGCCACCGCCTCGGCAAGGCCATGCAGGCCCGGCGCGCGCTCCTGCTCGGCGCGTAACACCCGCTCCACCAGCGCCTTGTAGCGGCCGGCATAGGCCTCGTTCTGATAGCCGGTCAGGAACTCAACGCGTCGCGCCACCATCTCCTCCAGCGTCGCCGCCAGTTGATGGCTCGGCGGCGGTGGGTTCGCCGCGGCGACAGCTGTTTCCACCGCACGCCGGTCATGGGCGGCGCGGCGGCCCCAGAGGAAGGCCTGTTTGTTGGACTCGATGGCCGTGGCGTTCAGTTCGATCGCCCGCTCGAGAGCGGCCGACGACACCGGCACCAGGCCCTTCTGATAGGCATAGCCCAGCATGAACAGGTTGGTGGCGATGGAATCGCCCATCAGCGTGGTGGCAATATGGGTGCCGTCGATGAATTCGGTGCGCGAAGCGCCCGTCGCCTGCTCGATCAGCCGCTCCAACTCGGCGGCAGGAAACTTCATGTCAGGCTTGCGGCTGAAATCGCCGGTCACGGAGGCGTGGGAATTGATGATCGACCAGGTCTTGCCCTGCTGCACCTTGGCGAGGCTGTCGAAGCTGGCGGAGGTTACCATGTCGCAGCCCAGCAGCAGCCGGGCGCTGCCGGCGGCGATGCGCACGGCGTGGATGTCTTCCGGCTTCTGCGCGATGCGCATATGGGTGAACACGGCGCCGCCTTTCTGCGCCAGGCCGGTCATGTCCAGCGACGTGCAACCCTTGCCCTCCAGATGGGCCGCCATGCCCAGGAGGGCGCCGATGGTTACGACGCCGGTGCCGCCGACGCCGGTAATCAGCATGCCGTAGGGCTCATCCAATGGCGGCAGTTTCGGTTCCGGCAACGCCGGGAATTCCGCCGTGTTGCGCCCAGCAGCCTTGCGCTTTTTCAACTTGCCGCCATGGACAGTGACGAAGCTGGGGCAGAAGCCCTTGAGGCAGGAGAAATCCTTGTTGCAGGACGACTGATCGATCACCCGCTTGCGGCCGAACTCGGTCTCCACGGGGACCACCGACAGGCAGTTGGATTGCACGCCGCAATCGCCGCAGCCTTCGCAGACCAGCTCGTTGATCACTACGCGCTTGTCGGGGTCGGGCATCAGACCGCGCTTGCGCCGCCGCCGCTTCTCCGCAGCACAGGTCTGGTCGTAGATGATGATGGTGGTGCCGGGGAATTCGCGGAAGTCGCGCTGCACCTGGTCCAGATCGTCGCGGTGATGCACGGTGGTGCCCGGCGGGAAGACGCCGCCGGTCGGGTATTTCTCCGGCTCGTCGCTGACGACGGCGATGCGCTGCACGCCTTCGGCCGCGACCTGATGGGCGATCATCGGCACGTCCAGTGGCCCGTCCATCGGCTGCCCGCCGGTCATCGCCACGGCATCGTTGTAGAGGATCTTGTAGGTGATGTTCACGCCGGCGGCGACGCAGGCGCGGATCGCCAGAAGGCCGGAATGGTAGTAGGTGCCGTCGCCCAGGTTCTGGAACACATGGCCAGTCTTGCTGAACGGCGCCTGGCCGATCCAGGTGGCGCCTTCGCCGCCCATCTGGGTGAAGGTGTCGGTGCTGCGGTCCATCCACTGCACCATGTAGTGGCAGCCGATGCCCGCCAGCGCCCGGCTGCCCTCGGGCACGCGGGTCGAGGTGTTGTGGGGACAGCCGGAGCAGAAATAGGGCAGGCGGGAGATCGGCGCCTTCTGCGCCTCCAGCGCCTTTTCCTTTTCGGCCAGGAAGGCAAGGCGCTGCTCGATCTCTGGGCTGGAGTGGAAGCGGGCGATGCGCTTGGCGATGACGCGGGCAATGCGCGCCGGCGTCAGCTCATCGGCCGAAGGCAGGATCCAATTGCGCTCCTCGTCGAACTTGCCGATGACCCGCGGCCGCACATTCTCCTTCCAGTTATAGAGCTGCTCCTTGAACTGGTTCTCCATGAGCGCGCGCTTTTCCTCGACGACCAGGATTTCCTCCAGCCCTTCCGCGAACTGGCGCACGCCCTCGCGTTCCAGAGGCCAGGTCATGCCGACCTTGTAGATGGAAAGGCCGATGTCCCGGGCATAGGCTTCGTCGATGCCCAGATCGTCCAGCGCCTGCCGCACATCCAGATAAGACTTGCCGGCAGTGACGATGCCGAAGCGCCGCTTCGGCCCGTCGATGATCGTGCGGTTCAGCTTGTTGGCGCGGGCATAGGCCAGGGCGGCATAGGCCTTGTATTTGTGCAGCCGCATTTCCTGCTGCAGCGGCGTGTCGGGCCAGCGGATCTGCAGGCCCTCCGGCGGCATGTCGAAATCGGTGGGCGTCGCGATATCCACCCGGCTGGGATCGACATAGACCGAGGCGGCGCTATCCATGGTCTCGGACGTCACCTTGAACGCCACCCAGCAGCCGGAATATCGCGACATGGCCCAGCCATGCAGGCCCATATCCAGGATTTCCTGCACGTTCGACGGTGCGAGGATCGGGATCATAGCGTCCATGAAGGCGTATTCGCTCTGATGCGCTGTGGTGGAGGATTTGCAGGTATGGTCGTCGCCGGCCAGGGCCAGCACGCCGCCATGGGCCGAGGTGCCCGCCAGATTGCCGTGGCGCAGTACGTCGCCGGAGCGGTCGACGCCCGGCCCCTTGCCGTACCAGATGGAGAACACGCCGTCGTGCTTGTTGTCGCCGAACAGGCCGGTTTGCTGCGAGCCCCAGACGGCGGTGGCCGCCAGGTCCTCGTTCACCCCGGGCTGGAAATGGATCTGATTGTTGAGCAGGAATTTCCGCGCCCGCGATAGCGCCTGATCGAAGCCGCCCAGCGGCGAGCCGCGATAGCCGGTGATGAAGCAGGCCGTATCCAGCCCCGCCGCCTTGTCCCGCTGCCGCTGCATCATCGGCAGCCGCACCAGCGCCTGGGTGCCCGTCAGATAGACGCGACCGGAATCGAGGGCGTATTTGTCGTCAAGGCTGACGGTGGCAAGGGCGGACATACTGAGCCTCTGGGGCCGGTGCGGCCCGAATCTGTCGGCTCTACTAGAGTAGTGAAGGGCCGCGGCAGGCGCAATTAGGCTTGGACCGGCTTGCGGCAATGGCAAGAGGCTTTCGGAACGATGGCCGTGTCATTGCCTGAGATTTCCGGTGCCGCCGCAGAAAAGGCACGAAGTTGCGCAAACAGCTCCTGCATGGATCCGCGAAGACGTTCACATTGCCGTGGGAAGGCCATTGCCCTGTTCCAAAGACGAGCAATACGTCCCATTTTCCGAAGGTGCCGCTCAGCAAGTGATGGAGCATGTCGCGAAGATGATTGTGAAACATGTTGCGCTGCGAACGTTGGTTGCGCTCTTCCTGGCCGCCGCGTCGGCATTCTTGGCTGCGCCGTCCAGTTCAGCCACCACAGAAACGCAACACAGCTATGCCACGCTCTTCGACGAGGTCTGGCGCGTCACGCGGGACCGCTTCTACGATCCGGGCATGGCCGGCCTTGATTGGCGGGCGATCGGCGACGAATACCGGCCGCAGGCGGAAGCGGCGACATCATCGGGCGAGTTCGCGGCGGTCATCAACGCCATGCTGGCGGAACTCGGCGCCTCCCATATGGGCTACTTCACGCCTGATGATCCCGCCTATTACCAACTCGCGGACATCTTCGGCGGCACCGAGCGCGACGATGCCAAGCCGTTCTTTGATGGCAGTGAGATCCGCTATCCCGGCATCGGCATCTTCACGCGGGAGATCGACGGCCGCACCTTCGTATCCGGCGTAATGGAGGGGTTGCCCGGCGCGAAAGCCGACCTTCTTACCGGCGATGAGATCGTCGGAGTCGAAGGCAGCCCGTTCCAGCCGGTTGCTTCTTTCGCCAACAAGGTCGGCCAGCCAGTGAACCTCATCATCCGCCGCAACCCTGACTCCGCGCCGCGCCCGCTGACGGTGACGCCGGTATCGATTCAGCCGAACGGGGCCTTTCTCAACGCCATGCGCAACAGCGCCCGGATCATCGAATCCGGTGGGCTCAAGATCGGCTATGTGCATGTCTGGAGCTATGCCGGGCGGCAATATCAGAACCTGCTGGAGGAGCTGGTGTCCGAAGGCGTGCTGAAGGACGCCGATGCCCTGATCTGGGACCTGCGCGACGGCTGGGGCGGGGCGCAGCCGGACTATCTCGACATCTTCGCGCCCGGGCCGACCATGACCATGGACGGCCGCCGCGACAATGACGACCATATCTTCAACGCCAAATGGCGCCGGCCGGCCGTGGCCCTGATCAATGGCGGCACCCGCAGCGGTAAGGAAGTGCTGACCTTTGGATTCAAGAAGTACGGATATGGCGAAGTGGTGGGCACGCGAACCGCGGGCGCGCTGCTGGCCGGCCGCACCTTCTATCTCAGCGACGGCAGCCTGCTGTTGATCGCGGTGTCCGATGTCGCCGTCGATGGCGAGCGGCTGGAGGGGCGGGGCGTGGCCCCGACGATCGAAGTGCCCTTCGACCTGCCCTACGCCGCCGGCGCCGACCCCCAACTCGACCGCGCCGTCGAGCTGCTGACACAGAAGCTAAGCCAGTAGTCCTGATGTGGAATTGAAGCGGACGGGAGAGGCGGCGAAAACCGTCTCTCCCTGGGTTCGCTTAGGCCAGCGCCAGATTGCCGTTGGCCACCAGATCGTTGACCGTCGTGGTCACGCCGGACAGCTCGAAGACGCTGGTGAAGCTGCTGCCATTGGCCGCACCGTCGGCATCGACCTGCAGGATCGTATTGCCGCCGGACTGTAGGGTTTGAACGAAGTCGCCGATGGCTGAACTGCCGGCGACATAGCCTATAAGCATGTCGCTGATATCCGCGAGATCGCCGCTGCCGCCCGTGGTGAAATCCGTGACTATATCCTGGCCCTCGCCGATGCCGTGGCGCAGGAAGACATCGCGCCCCGCGCCGCCGGTAAGGGTGTCGGCGCCCAGTCCGCCATCCAGCGTGTCGGCGCCGCCGACGCCGCGCAGGCGGTTAGCCCCGTCATTGCCGATCGTCAGGTTGGCGAGCCCATTGCCGTTGCCATTGATGGCGGCGGTACCCAGCAGTGCCAGGTTCTCGATATTGCCGCCGAGCGTATAGGTCACCAGGCTCGAGACCGTATCGATACCGCCGCCGGCGCCCTCGAGTACGCCATCCAATGCCTGATCGACGAAGTAGCTGTCATTGCCCGCGCCGCCGACCAACAGATCCATGCCGGCGCCGCCGTCCAGCGTGTCATTGCCCGCGCCGCCGAACAGGCCGTTGATGCCGCTATTGCCGAGGATGAAGTTGTCGGTGTCGTTGCCGGTACCCAGCGTGGCGCCGGCGAGCAGCACGAGATCCTCGAGGTTTGTGCCGAGTTCGTAGTCAATGGAGCTTTGCACGGTATCGTGGCCGTCGCCGGAAAGCTCGGTGACCACATCCGACTTGCTGTCGACACCGTAGAGATCGTCACCCGCGCCGCCGGTCATGCTGTCGGCCCCGGCGCCACCATCCATGGTGTCATTGCCGACCCCGCCATCGAGTGTGTCGTTGCCATCATCGCCGACCAGAACGTCGTTGCCGGTACCGCCCGAAATCGAGTCGTCGCCCTTGCCGCCGGCCAGTGTGTCCAATCCGGCAAAGCCGTTGAGGGCATCGTTGCCCAGGCCGCCGGAGATTCCGTCGGCGCCGGAGAACATGTCGGCGATCAGTCCGGGGCCGTTCGCGGCGTTGAGAAAGGCCAGGAAGCTGGTGACGGGATAGTTCAAGCCGGAAACAACATAGGGCGTGTCGCCGGCCTTGATTTCCGTGATGGTGTTGATCGTTCCGCCCGTCAGATGGCCGCTGCCGTCCAGGATGAAGCTGCCGCTGAACAGTTGGAAACTGCCGTCGGCATAGACGGCCTGCGCCTGTGTCGCGGTGTGGAGAACGATACTGCCGACAGGAAATTCACAAACCCAAGATTGTTCATGTTGAGGGCGGTATTGCTGGAAATGAGCGTCGCCATGATGTCCTCCGCGAAGGTGGAAAATGCCGATGGCCGCCCATCACTTGCGAAGGTGACCGGTTAGCGCGTATTTGCGTATATCACGCGTAATTTCAAGAGCAGCTCAGGGGAATATATCTATTTCAAATGTGTAGATTGGAGTCATGCTGAATATTATTACGTAAATTATACTTACTGTAGCGTAATATTGAATGCAGTCGGCTGTCAGACAATTGGCAATACTTTGCGTCACTTTGGCGGCGGTGGAGAGGGCTGAAGCGATACAAGAAATGCCGAGATGTGCGACATCCTTGGCTACCCGGCGCAAAAGAAAAGGCGGACCCCGGGGAGGGGCCCGCCTTGGCAGCGATCGGGCGGTGAAAAGCCGCGCGGGATCAGCTGTCGACGATGTCGCCTTTCATGGGCCCAAGGGCGCCCAGCAGTTCGTTCTTCTCGCGCTCGGGCACGTTGAACTTGTCAAGGGCCGCGACCAGGTCCTCGACCAGCGCGTTGAAGTGGTCGTCGGTAATGCCCAGGCCCTTGTGGGTCGTCGCCATGTCGCGGCCGGCGTAAGTGCAGGGGCCGCCGCTGGCTTCGCAGATCTGGTCCACCAGTTTCATCTGCAGGTCCGCGGCGTCCACATTGGCGAAGAAGCCGTTGATGCGATCGTCGGCCGCCACGTTCTGCAGGAACTGACTGACCACGGCCTCGATGGCGGGCTTGCCGCCGAGGCGGTCATACAGGCTGGCCTGTTCCTTGGGTACGTCATGCATGGTGCAGGCGCCGAGCGCCAGGCCGGCGGCCAGGGCTCCGGCGGCAAAGTATCGCTTCGCAGTGGCCAAAATCATGGGAAACCTCCCCTTATTGGTGACGGGTTAGTGCATAGGAACCTGTGAACAGGGGCTCTACGGCCGGACCGCGCGGGCGGATGCAGCGGGCCGCGGATTCCCGGGCAAATCCCTGGCCTTTCAGCGCCGGTGTCCGGCGTCGGGCCAGGGCTACGGCTTATGCCATTGGCCGGCGTCGTATTTTTGCCGCAGTTTCATCCTCCATTGCCGAGGTCGCGGGGGCGCGATGGCCGGCAATTGGAGGTGTCGCTTGATTTCACGCCCGACTGTATTCCTGACTCTTGCGCTGATGATCGCGTTTCCGCCGGCGGCCGTCGCCGCGGGCGAGGCCGACGCGGTGCGGCAGTCCTTCCAGGCCCTGAAGTCGGCCTTGCTGCAGGACCGCGGCGAGCAGGCGGCGCGGCTGGTGTCGCGCTCGACCCTGGCTCTGTCCGACAAGGCCCGCGATCTCGCGCTCTATGGCTCCCAGGCGGAACTGGAGGCTCAGCCGACCGCGATGCTGGCGGCGGCGCTCAGCCTGCGCCAGAGCATCGGGGCGCAGAAGCTGCGCTCGATGCCGGGCCGAACCCTCGTTGCCTATGTGGTGGATACGAACCTGACCCGCGACGGGCCGGTCGCCAATATCGATCTCGGCGGCGTGCGCGTCGATCAGGCAAGCGCCATCGCCGAACTCGTCTCCGACCAGCCATTCCCGGTGTCGCAACTGCAGTTTGCCAAGGAAGAAGGGCTGTGGAAACTCGATCTCACGGACATCGCCTATGGCCAAACCGCACTGGACAAGTTCGTTGCGGCAATGGCGCCGAACAACACCGCCGTCCAGCAATCCATGCGCAATGAGTTGGTCATGGCAATGATCGCGACACAAAGTGGCGGTAGCGTCGACCGCTCGATCTGGCAGCCGCCCCTCCGGCGGCCCTAGCGCGCGCGACAAATCTTCATTGACCGCGGGCTGCCTTTCCCGCGACCCTGACGGCCAAACAAGAAAGTCAGGGGAGGTCGTTCCATGTCAGCGCCCAAGGCCGCTGCCGCCAAGCCGCCGATCACCATGTTCGGCCCGGATTTTCCCTTTGCCTATGATGATTGGGTGAAGCACCCGGCCGGGCTGGGGAAGGTGCCGGCGGAACGCCACGGCACGGAGGTGGCTGTTATCGGCGCCGGCATCGCCGGGCTGCTGAGCGCCTTCGAGCTGATGAAGCTGGGGCTGAAGCCGGTGGTTTATGAGGCCGGGCGGCTGGGCGGCCGGCTGCGGTCGGTGCCGTTCGAGGGCGCGGAAGGCGTAATCGCCGAATTGGGCGCCATGCGCTTTCCCGTGTCTTCCACCACCTTCTACCACTATCTCGCCATGGCTGGCCTGGAGACCAAACCGTTTCCCAATCCGCTGTCGCCGGCCACGCCTTCCACCGTGATCGATCTTGAGGGCGAGCCGATCTATGTGGAGAAACCCGAAGACCTGCCGCGCATCTTCAAGGAGGTGGAAGCGGCCTGGAACGAGGCGCTGGAGCATGGCGCGCAATTCTCCGCCATGCAGGACGCCATGCGCCGCCGCGACGTGGCCAAGGTCAAGTCGATCTGGAATTCCCTGATCCCGATCTGGGACGAGCGCAGCTTCTACGGCTTCGTCGCCACATCCGACGCCTTCGCGCGGCGCAGCTACCGCCACCGCGAGATCTTCGGCCAGGTGGGCTTCGGCACCGGCGGCTGGGACACGGACTTCCCCAACTCCATGCTGGAGATCCTGCGCGTGGTTTATACCGACCAGGACAGCCACCAGCGGCTGGTGGTGGGCGGTGTCGAGCAATTGCCGCGCCGCCTATGGAAGATGGCGCCGGATCATGCCGTGCATTGGCCGTCGGGCACCTCGCTGGATGCGCTGCATGGCGGCGGCCCGCGGCCGGGCGTTTCCCGCATCGCCCGGGACGACGATGACGGCAAGTTCCTGATCACCGACCGCTGGGGCGACACCCGCCGCTTTGACGCGGTGGTGTGCACTTGCCAGACTTGGCTGATGTCGACGACCATCGAGACCGAGGAGCGGCTGTTCCCGCAGAAGCTCTGGATGGCCATGGACCGCACCCACTACATGCAGTCCTCCAAGACCTTTGTCATGGTGGATCGGCCGTTCTGGAACGCGCGCGATGCCAAGACCGGCCGCTATGTCATGAGCCAGACCCTGAGCGACCGCCTGACCCGCGGCACCTATCTTTTCGACAATGGCCCCGACAAGCCGGCGGTGATCTGCCTGTCCTACACCTGGATGGGCGACGCGCTGAAGGTGCTGCCGTTCGGCAAGGAGAAGCGCGTGAAGCTGATGCTGGACGCGCTGCAGAAGGTCTATCCCAAGCTGGACATTGCTAAGCACATCATCGGCGATCCCATCAGCGTGTCCTGGGAGGCCGATCCGGACTCCCTCGGCGCGTTCAAGGGCAATCTGCCGGGACACTACCGCTATCAGCGGCGCATGTTCTGCCACTTCAAGGAACAGAAGGATCTGCCGCCGGCGCAGCGCGGCCTGTTCCTGGCGGGCGATGACATCTCCTGGACGGCCGCGTGGGTGGAGGGCGCGGTGCAGAGCGCGCTCAATGCCGTGTGGGGCGTGGTGGATTTCCTGGGCGGCGCCGCGCCGAAGGAAAACCCGGGCCCCGGCGATCTCTATGACGAAATTCAGCCGCTGGCGCTGCCGGATTGAGGTGGATCAAGGCATCTATTCAGCCAGTCGCTTTCTCTGTGCGAATTCTTGCGAAGGGCTGCGGATGCCGCCGTGGCCGCGGGCAACCGACAGAGTGTGCGATCATGCAAATCAAGCGCGTTGTTCAGATAATGCCGGCCCCCGGCTGGCGGGCGAAGTTCTCGGTGCCAGGTCAGGAGAAGACGGAGCCGCTCGTTTGCTGGGGCCTGGTGGAAAACATGGACTGTGAAACGCGGATCTGCGGTTTTGTCGCGCCCATCGCTGGCGCGATTCGCGAGCCCTGCGAATCGCTCGCTCACTTCCGCGGCTATGTGCATCACGGCGAGCATGTCACGCTGAGCGGCCATTGAGCTTGCCCACGAGCGGAATCGACGGGTAGCGTTCGAACCGTCCGCTTAACGCGTGCGCGCTCGGAGGTCAGATTCGATGGCTGCCTATCTCATTGCCGATGTGAATGTGGAGAACGCCGACATATACGCTGAGTATCGCCGTCAGGTGCTGCCGCTGATCGAGCGCCATGGCGGAGAATTCATCGTGCGCGGCAGCGCGCACGAGACGCTGGAAGGCGACTGGCGCCCCGCGCGCCTGGTCACTATCGAGTTCCCGAGCATGGCCGTGCTCAAGCAATGGTATGGCTCGCCGGAGTATAAGAAGCTGATCGAGCTTCGCCAGAATGCTCCACGCGGCTCGCTGGTGGCGGTGGAAGGCGCTTGAACGAAAAAGCGGCGGGTTGTGCCCGCCGCCTTCGAATGCCTCAATCAGAAACCTTCAGAGCGATGTTACGGCCCCGGCCAGCTGGTCAGGGCGTCGCGCTTGGCTTTGCGCTTTTCGTCGTTGCCCAGCTTGAAGTCGTTGTTGTAGGGCGTGGACTCGAAAGAGCCGTAGGTCGGATTGGCGATCACGATCCATTCCTTGCCCCAATGGGCCGCATTCGCCTCGAAGACCTGCAGCCGTTCGGCGTCCGTGCCCTTGAAATCATCGGTGAAGTCGCTGAAATTGTCGCCGATGTTCAGCAGCACGCGATAGTTGGCCGCCACATGGGCGCGGCGCGTGCTCTTGGCCGATTTCCATTCCTCCTTCTCGCCCTTCACCAGGATGGTGTCCATCTTGTCATCGAGCGGAAAGCCGTACTTCGCCAGGTTCTCACGCGTCGCTGCCTCTTCCTCCACGACTCGATTGGTGACATAGAAGACCTTCACGCCCTTCTTGGCGGCATACTGCGTGAACTCCAGGGCGCCGGGAATGGGCCGGGATGTCTGCGAGTTGACGAAGCTGGTCCAGGTCTTGGGGTCGAACCCCGTGCCGGCCGTCACGTTCCAGGCCTGATAGTCGGAATTGTCCAGCACGGTCTCATCCACGTCGAGAATGACCGCCGGCGGCAGGTTCCGGTAGCTTCCGGTCTGCTCCGCCGGCACGCCGGTCCATTTGCGGTTGGCCAGCGCCTGGTCCAGGCGGATCATTGCCAGCTTATATGCCGTCCAGGCATTACCCTTGAATTCCACCGATCGCTGGGTCCACAGCACGGCGTTCAGATTGTCATTGGCGGAAACGGCCGCCATTGCCTGTTCCTGCGTCTCCTCGTCCTGCGATGCGCAGGCCGTAAGGCCGAGTGTCAGGCTGAAAGCCAGGAGCAGCGCCATCGGGCGCCGCGTCTTGCGGCTGATTTCAAGTACCACGGTCATTTCTCTCCTCCTTCTCACAGTCTGTCCGATGAACTGACTGCAGGAACACAAAATTGAAGTATGTCGAAACGTTTCGCTGCGCCAATAGTTGGAATGATGGTGTGGCGATGCTCAACCTAGCACAACGGTTTCTTGCCAGACCAATCTTTGCAATGGTTGGTATTGCAGTGCAGTACAGGTTTTGTGTGCCGTACCATAATTAAATTACACAATTGCATCGCATCTCGAATGCGGCGTTAAATAGTGCGGCGCGTATTGAGCGCGAAATTCAAGAAATCGTTCGTCTGAGAGGAGGCATTAATGAGGACCGGATCGCCAATCTTCCCGGCTTTCCTGCTTGGTCTCGCGGCGGCTCTCGTACCGGCGGGAGCTTCAGCCGATAACATGGAGAAGCTCGGGCAATTCAAAACCACCGGCACATCGATGGATATGGAGATGATCCCGCAGGCGGGCAATTATGCCGATGGCCTGAAGGCGAATCTTGAGCGCATCAAGATGCCGGCGGGATTCAAGATCGGACTTTACGCCGTGGTACCCGACGCCCGCCATATGGCCATCGGGCCGTCCACCGGCATGGTCTTCGTCGGTACCCGCAAGACGAAGGTCTGGGCGGTCACCGACCGTAACAAGGACCGGGTCGCCGATGAGGTCAAGGTGTTCGCCCCGTCGGTTGAATTCGTCCTGCCCAACGGCGTTTGCTTCACCAAGGATGGCTTCCTGTATGTCGTCGAGCAGAACCGCGTGCTGCTGTTCCCGGCGGCCGAGTTCTTCTATGAGGGGCCGGACGTGGTGGCGGTGCCGATCGTCGAGCAGGGCAAGCTGATCCCCGTGGAAGAAGAGTCCTATAACCACACCGCGCGCGTTTGCGATATCGGGCCGGACAACAAGCTCTATGTTTCGCTGGGCCAGCCTTTCAACGTCTTCGGTCCGGAAAAAATGGACCTCTACAACGAGGTCGGCATCGGCGGCATCATCCGCATGGAACGTGACGGCAAGAAGCGGGAGGTATTCGTCCGCGGCGTCCGGAATTCGGTGGGCCAGGACTTCAATCCCGCCAACGGCGAACTATGGTTCACCGACAACCAGGTCGACGGCATGGGCGATGACATTCCGCCGGGCGAACTGAACCGGATTACCGCCGCCGGGCAGCATTTCGGCTTCCCGTGGTATGGCGGCGGCAAGATCCGCACTGAGGAGTACAAGACATCCGATCCGCCGGCTGATGCAGTGTTCCCGCAGATCGAGCAGGCCGCCCATGCGGCCGATCTCGGCATGATGTTCTATACCGGCAAGATGTTCCCGAAGGAGTATCATGGCGGCATCTTCAGCGCCCAGCATGGCTCCTGGAACCGCACGACGCCGGTGGGCGCGCGCGTCATGTTCACGAAACTGAACGACGACGGGTCGGCGGCCGAGAGCAAGCCCTTTGCCGAGGGCTGGCTCGATGAATCGACCGGCGAGTATCTCGGCCGTCCGGTGGATGTGGCCCAGCTTCCCGACGGATCGATTCTGGTTTCCGACGATACGGCGGGCGCGATCTATCGCATCTGGTACGAAGCGCCGTAGGGCTTGGATGGGTGCGGCGCCCGGATAGATTCCCGGGCGTCGATTTTCTTGTGTAGAGGGAAAACGCGATGCCGACACAGCACCGCAAACACCTGCCTCCAATCCAGGCCCTGGCTTTTCTGTTTGCATTTGGCGCTGCGACCGCCGGAATCCATTCCGCCGCCCTGGCCGCCGACGCCGCTGCGGGGAAGAAAGAGGCCAAGAAGTGCCAAGCCTGCCACGGCATCGACGGCATTTCCAAGCAGGCCCATGTGCCGCACATTGCCGGCGAGAGCGATATCTATCTGATCAAGCAGCTCAAGGCCTTCCGGTCCGGCGAACGCCAGGACCCGCAAATGTCCGTTATGGCCAAGCCACTGAGCGATGAGGATATCGCCAATCTGGCCGCCTGGTACTCCAGCATCAAGATTACCGTCACCTTGCCCGATTAGCCTGACGGCGCCCAGATCCGGCTCCGCGGCTCTGTCCTTGAACCGCCGCCGATATCCAGCGACAAATCGACATGGCTATCTTGCTCACCGGCGCCGCCGGCTTCATCGGCTATCATACCGCCCTTCGCCTGCTGGATCGCGGGGAGGAGGTCATCGGCGTCGACAATGTTAATGACTATTACGATCCGCGCCTGAAGGAAGCGCGGCTGGTGCAACTCCGGAAACGCAACAACTTCTCGTTTCATCGCGCTGACCTATCCGACCGGGCGGCCATGGGGGCGATCGCCGCGGCGGCGCCCGATGTCGACCAGATCGTGCATCTCGCCGCCCAGGCCGGCGTCCGCTATTCCCTGATCAATCCGCAGGCCTATGTCGACAGCAATGTCACCGGGCAGCTTGTCATGCTGGAACTGGCGCGCAAGCTCAACCGGCTCCGGCATTTCGTCTATGCCAGCTCCTCGTCGGTCTACGGCGCCAACACGAAACTGCCGTTCTCGGTCACCGACCCAGTAGACAAACCGATTTCGCTCTATGCGGCGACTAAACGCGCTGGTGAGTTGCTGAGCCTGAGCCATAGCCGCCTCTACCGCCTGCCGATGACGGGCCTGCGGTTTTTCACCGTCTATGGCCCCTGGGGGCGGCCGGACATGTCGCTGTTCATCTTCACCAAGGCGATCCTGGCCGGCGAACCGATCCGGGTGTTCAACCAGGGCGAGATGAAGCGGGATTTCACTTATGTCGATGATATCGCGGACGGTGTTGTCGCGGCGCTCGATCATCCGCCTGAAGTCACGGCCGAAGGCGAGCCGCCGCACCGGCTGTACAATCTCGGCAACCACCGTTGCGAGCCGCTGATGCGGTTCATCGAAGTGATCGCGAAGAATTGCGGCAAGAAGGCGAAGCTGGACTTGCAGCCGATGCAGCCCGGCGATGTGCGGGAGACTTTCGCCGATATCGAGAGTTCGACGCGGGATCTGGGCTTCACCCCCAAGACGTCAATCGACGAGGGCGTGCCGCGCTTTGTCGCCTGGTACCGGGACTATCACGGCGTCTAACGCGTGGCGATCAGCAGAGCGCCTCGATCAGGGCCCGGAAATCGGATTCGCCATCAGTGGCAATGTAAATGAGAGCGCCATTGGCCAGCAGCATGACGACGAAGGCGGTCAACATGATTGCCAACACATGCCAGCCCGAAAGCGGCTTTCCCGCGCCGGCCGGCGGCATTTCATTGTCTCTGAGGGCCATGGAAATAAGTCCCGTAGCTGTTGATTTCGCCGTCCTCGACTTCTGACACGATAAAGCTTACCGGCACTGAGGATTCGATATCTGCGCCCGCCGCGGTGCGGACAAAGACCCGGAATGTGCCGACGCTGTCACCCTTCACCGGCAGCTTCGGCAGCTGGCCGTCATCCTCATGGCCGACGACGCTGATGAACGCACCGTGTAGGCCCTTGAGGCTGAGTGCGAAGTTGCGGTCCTGGCGTGTCTTGTTGATGATCTTGACCGTATAGCCGTTCTGAATGCCGCCATTGCTGAGTTGCACGAACAGCGGCGCGCGATCCGGCTGCACCGTCACCTCCAGGCCGCTCCGCAGCAAGAGGGATGTCAGCATGGCGGTCACGCCCGCGAGCAATATGGCGACATAGATGAATGTCCGGGGACGCAGCAGATGCAGGCTCTCCGGCTCGCGGCGTGTGCGGCAGGCCTGGTTCGACAGCGAGTCGTAGGTGATGAGCTCCTTCGGCCAATTCATCTTTTCCATGACGCTGTTGCAGGCGTCGATGCAAAGGCCGCAGCCGATGCAATCGAGCTGCTGGCCTTTGCGGATATCGATCCCCGTGGGGCAGACGCGAACGCAAAGGCCGCAGTCGATGCAGTGGCCGCGGCCCTCGGGCGACGAGCCGGCCTTGGCCTTGCCCCTTGGCTCGCCGCGCCAGGCTTCGTACGTGACGAGCATCGTGTGCTCGTCGAACATCGCCGCCTGGAAGCGCGGCCAGGGGCACATATAGATGCAGACCTGCTCACGCGCCCAACCCGCCAGGACGTAGGTCGTGGCCGTAAACAGCGCCGTGAAACCGTATACCGTGGAACTCGCCTGGCCGGTAAGGATGTTTCGAACGACCGTCGGTGCGTCGTTGAAGTACATAATCCAGGCGCCACCGGTGGCGAAGGCGATCAGCAGCCAGGCGCCGTGTTTCATCGCTTTCTTGGCGACCTTGGCGCCGTTGAGCGGCGATTGATCGAGCTTGATGCGCTTGTTGCGGTCGCCCTCGATGGCGCGCTCCACCCATATGAAAAGATCGGTCCAAACGGTTTGCGGACAGCTGAATCCGCACCACACCCGGCCGAACAGGGACGTCACGAGGAATAGCGTGATCGCCGCCAGAATCAGAACGGCCGCGAGGTAATAGATTTCCTGCGGCCATATCTCGATCCAGAAGACGTAGATGCGCCGCCCCGGCATATCCACCAGCACCGCCTGGTCGGGCGCACCCGGCCCGCGGTCCCAGCGCAGCCAGGGGGTCACGTAGTAGATCGTCAGCAGCAGGCCGAGCACCGCCCATTTGAAGCGGCGGAAGAGGCCGGCGATGCGCTGCGGATAGACCTTGACCCGGTCGGCATAGAGCGGCCCCTCGACATGGGTGTAAACCTGCTCGAGCGCGCCGCTTTCGCCATTGGTCAAGATCTTGTCCACTCCCGGCCCGCTCTCCGGCTACTGGCCGCCGCCCAGGGAATGCACGTAGACGGTCAGCATCTTCACCGTATTGTCGTCCAGCTTGCCCTCCCAATGGGGCATGACGCCCTGCCTCGGTGAGGTGATCTGGGCGATGATCTGCTCCCGGCTGCCGCCATAGAGCCAGAGCTGATCGGTCAAGTTCGGACCGCCCAGTTCGAGCAAGCCTTTGCCGTCCTCGCCGTGACAGGCGGCGCACTGTTCGGCGAAAACAGCCTTGCCCCGCTCGGCCGCAGCAGCATCAGACTGGCCGCCAGACAGCGTGACGACATAGTCGGCGGCATCGGCAATCTGTTCCGGCGTCAGCATGGCATCGGCGCCAAACCGCGGCATCTCCGAGAACCTTGTCGACTCATGGCCGCTGCGGACTCCAAAGCGCACCGTCTGCTCGATGCTGGCGAGATCGCCGCCCCAGATCCAATCGTCGTCGGCCAGCACCGGATAGCCCGGCGCGCCCTGGCCGCCGGCGCCGTGGCAGGGCTGGCAGTTCACGGCGAAGATCGCGCGCCCGCCCGCCATGGAATAGTTGAGCAGATCGGGGTTTGCCGCGACCTGATCGACCGGCAGCCCCTTGAGCTGGTCGGTCCAGACCTGCCGCGCGGCCGCTTCCGCCTGCATATCCTTGCTGAACTCCGCGCGGGTGGAATAGCCGAACAGGCCGGCCGTGTAGCTGCTCAGGCTGGGCCAGGCCGGATAGACGATCCAATAGCCGATGGCCCAGACGATGGTCGCATAGAGGACATAGAGCCACCAGCTGGGCAGCGGCGTATTCAGTTCCTTGATGCCGTCCCATTCATGACCAGTGGTCTGCCGGCCGGTGACCTTGTCACGTTCCTGAGCGCCACTCATCACCTGACCCCTTTTTCCTTGTCGTTGAGGCTGTCGTCGCGCAGCGGGATGTCGGCATAGGATTCCAGCTTGCGGCGATGGCTTGGCCACAGCGTCCAGGCCATCAGGGCGACGAAGGCGATGACCGACAGCACCATCCAGATGACGAACAGATCGGAATGAAGTTCGGGACTGATCACGATGGCCTCCTCACCGCAGCGCCTTGGATTCGTCGTAAGTGGAGAAGTCCGCCAGCGTGCCGAGCACCTGGAGGTAGGCCACCAGCGCATCCATCTCCGTCAGCTCCGCGGCATCGCCGTCGAAATTCGCCACCACGGCCTTGGGATAGCGCGTCAATAGGGCCGCGTTGTCGGCATCGGGATCGGCCTGGCTCTTGAGATCGCCGAGGGCGGATTCGATCATGGCGTCGTCATAAGGCACGCCGACGATGCGCAGGGTGCGCAGATGGTCGGCGACGTCGTCGAAATTCAACGCCCGCGCGGCGAGGAAGGGATAGCGCGGCATGACAGAGCCGGGCACGACGCCCTGGGGGTAGATCAGATGCTCGACCTGCCATTCGTTGGAGTATTTGCCGCCGACCCGCGCCAGGTCGGGGCCGGTGCGCTTCGAGCCCCATTGGAACGGGTGATCGTAGCGGCTCTCCGCGGCCAGACTGTAGTGGCCGTAGCGGTCCACCTCATCGCGGAAGGGCCGCACCTGCTGGCTGTGGCAATTGTAGCAGCCCTCGCGGACATAGATGTTGCGGCCCGCGAGCTCCAGCGGCGTGTAAGGCCGCACGCCCTCCACCTTTTCGATCGTGCTGTCCATCGTCGCCAGCGGCACCATCTGCACGATGCCGCCGATGGAGACGGTAATCAGGATGCCGACCAGCAGCAGCAGCGAGTTCTTCTCGAAGAGTTCGTGACGGAATGCCATGGGGTCTCTCCTTACTCGGCTGCCGCGCGGACGGCGGGCTGTTGCAGGGCCGCCTGCGCCGGCTCATCCGCCAGATCGCCGCGCGCCGTGCGCCAGAGGTTGTAGACCATGAGCAGCGCACCGGTAAGGAACAGCAGCCCGCCGAGCGCACGAATCACATAGTAGGGGTACATCCTTTCGACCGTTTCGATGAAGGAATACTGCAGGAAACCGAGATCGTCATAGGTGCGCCACATCAGGCCCTGCATGATGCCGGACACCCACATCGCCGTGATGTAAAGGACGATGCCGATGGTGGCGATCCAAAAGTGATAGTTCACCAGGCGCAGGCTGTAGAGCCGCTCGCGCTTCCACAGCTTCGGCACGAGGTCGTAGAGCGCGCCGAAGGACACGAAGGCGACCCAGCCGAGCGCGCCGGAATGCACATGGCCGATGGTCCAGTCGGTGTAGTGGCTGAGCGAGTTCACGGCGCGGATCGACATCACCGGGCCTTCGAAGGTCGACATGCCGTAGAAGGCGACCGACGTCACCAACATGCGCAGCACCGGGTCAGTGCGCAGTTTGTCCCACGCGCCTGACAGCGTCATGATGCCGTTGATCATGCCGCCCCAGGAGGGCATCCACAGAATGATCGAGAAGGTCATGCCCAGCGTCTGCGCCCAGTCGGGCAAGGCGGTATAGTGCAGATGATGCGGGCCGGCCCAGATGTAGAGGAAGATCAGCGACCAGAAATGCACGATGGACAGGCGGTAGGAATAGATCGGCCGCTCCGCGCGCTTGGGGATGAAGTAGTACATGATGCCGAGGAAGCCGGCGGTCAGGAAGAAGCCGACGGCATTGTGGCCATACCACCACTGCAGCATCGCATCCTGCACGCCCGCAAGCATCGAGTAGCTCTTTGCGCCGAAGAACGAGACCGGCACCGCCAGGCCATTGCCGATATGCAGCATGGCGACGGTGATGATGAAGGCGAGATAGAACCAGTTGGCGACGTAGATGTGGGGGTCCTTGCGCTTCATCAGCGTTCCCAGGAACACCAGGAGATAGACGACCCAGACGATGGCCAGCCAGAGATCAACGTACCATTCCGGCTCTGCATACTCCTTGCTCTGGGTGATGCCCAGGACATAGCCGGAAGCCGCCAGCACGATAAACAGCTGGTAGCCCCAGAACAGGAAATCGGCAAGCGCCCGCCCGCCGAACAGCGAGGCGCGGCAGGTGCGCTGCACGACATAGAGCGAGGTCATAAGCAGGGCATTGCCGCCGAAGGCGAAGATCGCCGCCGAGGTGTGTACCGGCCGCAATCGTCCGAAGGTGGTCCACTCCAGGCCCAGATTGAGGGCAGGGAATGCCAGCTGCAGGGCGATGAAGACGCCGGCGAGAAAGGCGACTACTCCCCAGAACGCCGTGGCGATCGCGAACTTGCGCACGACCTCTTCGTTGTAGCCTGCGATGTCCGCGCCCAGATCGCGGTTCAATGTTGTGGCTGTCACCGGGACCCCCTCCTGGACTGAAATCGGTTGCTTATGTTGTTTTCGCTGTCCGCGCCGCGGATCTATCGTCAGCGGGTCTACGGTCGTAACTCTGCTTGATAGCGGCAAAGACATAGAGAATCGCGAAGGCGGCGATCGCGAAGCCAAAGAGATAAATGCCGTTGTCCTTCGCGTTGGCGGCGAGGAAGAGCCCGATCACACCCAGCAGGCTGACGAATCCGCCAACGATCCATTTTCCGCTGTTCGCCATGATGCCCTCAACTTGCCTATGTCTCAGCTTTCTTCCGTGCTGACGAGATCGCGATAGGCATGCCAGGAGGCGTGGCCGATCAGCGGCAGCGTCACCGCCAGGCCGACATAGAAGGTGACAAGACCCGCCGCCGTGAACAGCACGATGAGCGCGCCCCAGCCGATCAGCACACGCCAGTTCTTCGTCACCGCGGCAACGCTGGTGACGATGGCGCGCAGCACGCCGGCATCCCGCTCGAGAAGCAGCGGCATGGCGACGGCGCTGATGGCGAAGGCGATGACGGCCAGCGCGCCGCCCACGAGGGTTCCCACGAACAGGAACGGTATGCCGTCGGTGGTGAAGAACAGCGTGTTGATCAGGAATTCCCAAGATGGTGGCCGGCCGCCGAAAAACAGCGCGAAGATCAGGAAGGCGATGCGAACCCAGGCCAGCAGGAACAGCATCAGCACCAGCCCCATCACGGCGATGGAACCGGGATTTCCGCGCCAGGCCATGATGGCGTCGCGCAGCGTTGCCGGCTGCCCGTGTTCCAGCCTGCGGCTGACTTCATAGAGTCCGATGCAGACCACGGGTCCCAGGAACATGAATCCGGCCGCCAGCGGCAGCACCAGGTAGAAGACGTCGGCGATCCATAGGCCGAGGGTGAGCAGAAAGCTGACGATGACGAAACCGGCGCCATAGAACAGGCTGACCGGCCAGGCGCGGCGCAAATCGCGCCAGCCCTTGGACAGCCAGATCCAAGGCTGATCGACCGTGACCTTGCGGACCGGGAGCGACAGGGCCCCCCCGTTGCCTGCCGGCTGTTCCATCGTTGCCATTGTAACTCTCCTCCCGGCAGCGTGGGCCACCGGTTCCGTTTTCCCGCTTCTTTTTTTCGCAGGTGCAGCGAAGCCGCCTTGATCCAGGTCAAGCAGCCGCCGGAAGCATAGAAAACCATAGCCTGCGCGGGCATTTGTCGCATGGCCGGGGGCGGAGCAGCCGCCATTGCCCGCCGGGGATGGCAGCCCTAGCCTGAGCCCTGAACGTACGGGGAGGCGGCGCGATGGGGAAAATGTCGAAGAGTGCGGCAAAGCGGCCAAGGGATCTGCGCAAGCATTGCCGGGTGCCCGATTACGGTAAGGGGTTCAAGCTGATGGACCGCGACCCCGGCGATAAGAAGGCGTTCTCGGATCGGGCCAAGGCGGAAGCAGAAATGGCCGCCGACATTACCCGCATCGACGAACTCCAGGACACTCTCTGGGCCCAGGCCCGCCATGCGGTCATGGTGGTCTTCCAGGCCATGGATGCCGGCGGCAAGGACGGCACGATCAAGAAGGTTTTCGGTCCTGTGGATCCGCTAGGACTGATGGCGACCAGCTTCAAGAAGCCCACGGACAAGGAACTGGCCCAGGACTATCTCTGGCGCGTCCACCAGGCGGTACCGCCGCGCGGCATGATCGGCCTGTTCAACCGGTCCCATTATGAGGACGTGCTGGTTGTCCGCGTGCACGCCCTGGCACCGCCCGAGAAGATCGAGCAGCGCTATGACCAGGTCAATGCGTTCGAAAAGCATCTGGCGGAGAATGGTGTTACCATCCTGAAGTTCTTCCTGAACATTTCCAAAGAGGAGCAGAAGGAACGGCTACAGGACCGCATCAACGATCCGACCAAGCGCTGGAAGTTCAATCCGGCGGATCTCAACGAGCGCAAGCTGTGGAAACAGTATATGTCGGCCTATGAGTTGGCGCTGACCCGCTGCAGCACGCCCTGGGCGCCCTGGTATGTGATCCCCGCCGACCGGAACTGGTATCGGAATGCGCTGGTGGCGCGCATCGTTCGGACGACGCTGGAGGACCTGAATCCGAGATATCCGGCGGCGCCCAAGGGGATCGAGAAGCTCGTCGTCGTTTAGACGCGCTCTAGAATTCGGCGACTTCCGGCAGCTTGCGGTCGATCCCATACCAGCAGGATTTCGACGCCGTGTAGATATGGCGCTCACGCTCCGGCGGATGTCCCGGCGAGGCGCCGTCATCCAGTGTTGCCGCCGTGTAGACGCGGTACGCTGGCGGCTTCACCGTGTCGCAATAGATCGGGCAACCGCAATTCCGGCAGAAATAGCGAAAGACGCCCGGCGAGCTCTCGAACAAGGCAAGCACATCCTGGCCTTTCTCGATGGCAAAGGCATCCTGCGGAATCACTGCATAGCAGCCGAACACCGCCCCATGCACCTTGCGGCACATGCTGCAATGGCAATGATAGAGATCGGTCGCCGGCGCCGTCACGGCATAACGAACGGAGCCGCATTGGCAACCGCCGGTTACGCGGAATTTGCTAGTCATGTCCTGGCCCTTTCATACAAAGCGTCGAGCGCCGCCCCATGGCGCTCCCGTATCTTGTGGCGCCGGATCTTCATCGACGGCGTCAGCATCTCATTCTCGATGGTGAAAGGCTCGGCCGCCAGGGTAAAGCGCCGGATCTTCTCCAGGTTCGACAGGGATTTATTCACGCGCTCGACGGCCGCCGCCATGGCTTTGCGAAACGGCTCAAGCGCCACCCAATCAGCGATCTCGCCGGCCACCTTGTTCTCCCGTGCCCAACGCCGGGCAAATTCCATTTCGGGGATCAATAGCGCCACGAGGTGAGGCCGCTTGTCGCCGATAACCATGGCCTGGGCGATTTCCGGCTCCAGCAGCAGGAAGCCCTCGATCCGCGCGGGCGCAACATTGTCGCCGCCCGACAGCACGATGATATCCTTCTTGCGGTCGGTGATCTGAAGATAGCCGTCGGCATCGAGCCGGCCGATATCGCCGGTATGCAGCCAGCCGCCGCGCAGCACCATTGCCGTCGATTCGGAGTCGCGCCAATAGCCGGACATCGTCAATTCGCCGCGGATCAGGATCTCGCCGTCATCGGCGATCTTGAACTCGGTATCCCGCAGCGGCGGCCCGACTGTGTGAAGTTTCACCTTCACCGGCGGATTGACGCTGGCCACCGGAGCCGATTCGGTCTGTCCGTAGCCCTGAAGGATGCGAACGCCGAGCGCCGTGAAAAACAGGCCGATCTCCTCGTTAAGCGGCGCGCCACCGGAAACGAAGGCCTTTAGCCGGCCGCCGAAACGCTGCGCCGCCTTGCGCCGAACCAGCACATCGCACAGCCGATCAAGGACCTTCTCGCCAAAGGACAGACCGCGCGGATTCTCATGGCGCTTCCGCCCCAGCCGTAGTGCCATCTCGAACATGCGGCGGCGAAAGGGCGGCATCTTCTCCATCGCCCTGACGATCCGCTGATGCATCACCTCATAGAGCCGCGGCACCGCCAGGATCAGCGTCGGCCGCGCCTCCGCCATGTTGTCAGTCAGCTTGTCGACGCTCTCGGCATAATAGATCTGTGCCCCCAGCGACACCGGGAAGAATTGACCGGCCGTGTGTTCATAGGAATGGGACAGCGGCAGGAAGGAGAGGAAAACCTCGTCATCAAGGCCGATCTGCTGCAGCACTTCATGGGCACCACGGCAGTTGTGCAGGATGGCGCCATGGCTGAGCATCACGCCCTTCGGCCGGCCGCCCGTGCCGGATGTGTAGATCAGGCAGCAAACATCGCTCCGTTTCTGGCGGCCAATTCGCGCGGCGATATCGTCAGGCCGCGCCGCGCCGTCGCGCAGGGCGTCTTCCCAGCTCAATTGACGGAACACGGTCCGCTGGGCGGTGGCCGGGTTTTCAATGGAGATGACGAACTTGATGTCAGGCGATTCGATCGCCGCCGGCAGCAGCCGCTGCGCCAGGGCCGCCGTGGACACGATCACACCCTTAGCCCCGCTATGGGTCAGGATATAGGCATGGTCGGCCGTGGTGTTGGTGACATAGGGCGGCACGGTGAACGCGCCCGCGGCCATGATGGCATGGTCGGCGATCAGCCACTCCGGGCGGTTCTCCGAGACCAGGGCGATGCGGTCGCCGGGCTCGACTCCCAGCCCCACCAGGCACCGTGCCAGCAGATTGACCTGGCGCGCCGCCTCGCCATAGCTTGTCGCGCGCCAGGCCCCATCGCTTTTCCGCCACAGGAATGGCCGGCCGCCCTGGCGCGCCGCTTGCTTGAATAGCAAGGCTGGAAGATTGTCCGCGGATACGTAACTCAAATCGCCCCTCGCTGCGCCGATTTTGACCGGTTCGGCTTGGCGTCTCCAGGATTTCTCAATATATCGCTAGCATGTGCTTATGTCATTCCACCATGAGGGATACCAGATGAGCCCTGATTCAACCGCTACGACCGCCGAAGCCGCCATCGGCCCGATGCCCGAGTGGGATCTGCGGGATCTCTATACGGCGCCGGACTCGCCGGCCCTGGCGACCGACCTCAAGCGGGCGGCGCAGGAGGCGAAGGCCTTCAAGCAGCGCTATCAGGGTAAGCTGGCCGGGATCGACGGCGCCGCGCTCGGCGAGGCCATAAAGTCCTATGAGGTGCTACAGGACGTGCTCGGCCGGATCATGAGCTATGCCCAGCTGGTTCATGCCGGCAATATGATGGACCCGGAGATCGGCCGCTTCTACCAGACGACCCAGGAGCGGGTGACGGACATCTCCAGCGAGCTGCTGTTCTTCATCCTGGAGCTGAACAAGCTGGAGGACGCCGATCTCGCGGCCAAGCTCAAGGCGCCCACGCTGGCCTACTATGGACCCTGGCTGCGGGATGTCCGCAGCTTCCGGCCGCACCAGCTCTCCGACGATGTGGAGCAGATGCTCCATGAAAAGGCGATCGCCGGCCGCAACGCCTGGATCCGCCTGTTTGACGAGACCATGGCCTTTCTGCGCTTCCCGCTGGACGGCAAGGACCTGACCAGCAATGAAGTGCTGAACCTGCTGACCGACAGCAATGGCGAGACCAGGCGCAAGGCGGCGAAATCCCTCGGCCATGTGCTGGGCGAGCACAAGCGCGAATTCGCGCTGATCACCAACACCCTGGCCAAGGACAAGGAGATCGAAGACCGCTGGCGCAAATTTCCGCGGCCGGTGTCGTCGCGCAATCTCGCCAATTTCGTCGAGGACGAGGTGGTGGATGCGCTGGCCTCCGCCGTGACGGCGGCCTATCCCGACCTCTCCCACCGCTACTACAAGCTGAAGGCCAAGTGGTTCGGCGGCGACACTCTGGATTATTGGGACCGCAATGCGCCGCTGCCGGAAGATTCGGACCGCACCATTCCCTGGACCGATGCGACGAAGATCGTGCTGGATGCCTATGCCGCCTTTTCGCCCGATCTCGCGGGCATCGGCCGGCAGTTCTTCGACAAGCCCTGGATCGACGCGCCGCCGAAGGCCGGCAAGGCGCCGGGCGCCTTCGCCCATCCCACCGTGCCGTCGGCCCATCCCTATCTGCTGCTCAACTATCACGGCAAGACGCGGGACGTGATGACGCTGGCACATGAGCTTGGCCATGGCGTGCATCAGGTGCTGGCGGGGCCGCAGGGCGCCCTGATGTCGGACACTCCCCTGACCCTGGCGGAGACCGCATCGGTGTTCGGCGAGATGCTGACCTTCCAGGCGCTGCTGAAGCAGGAGAAAGATGCCAAGCGCCGCCGCATCCTCCTCGCCGGCAAGGTGGAGGATATGCTGAACACGGTGGTGCGGCAGATCGCCTTCCACGAATTTGAGCGGCGGCTGCATGATCAGCGCCGCGAGGGCGAACTCACGGCCGAGCAGATCGGCGATATCTGGATGGCGGTGCAGGCCGAGAGCCTGGGTCCGGCGCTACGCTTCGACGACGACTACCGGGTGTTCTGGACCTACATCCCGCATTTCGTCCACACGCCGTTCTATGTCTATGCCTATGCCTTCGGCGATTGCCTGGTGAACTCGCTCTATGCGGTTTATCAGAATGCGGCGTCAGGCTTCTCGGCGAAATATCTGGACATGCTGCGGGCCGGCGGCAGCAAGCGGCACAAGGAATTGCTAGCGCCGTTCGGCCTGAACGCCGCCGACCCCGCCTTCTGGGCCAAGGGCCTGGGCGTGGTGAAGGGCTTTATCGACGAGCTGGAGCAGAGCTAGCGGGCGCGGCCGATCATTTCGACGGGCGCGATCAGGCCGCGCTCGAGATTGGCGATCATGTTGCCGGTCTTGTCCTGGAAATCCTTGCCCATGACGATATGCAGGCCGAGCGGCGGCGTGCCCTTGGCGGCGATGCGTGCCCGCAGATTGCGGAAGAACTCGATCGCGAACTTGCCGCGGTCGCGCTCATGGATGACGTCGAACGCGGCGCAATCCAGCCGCCGGTGATAAGCGCCGGGCCGCACGACGAAGCTGGTCTTCAATGACTTCGCCCACGGCACGGGAAACGCCAGGTCGCCGTCGCCGGTGCGCATGATGTCGAAGATGCCGAACGGCGCGCCGGACTTTAGAACGCGGCGCACTTCGCCCATCAGCTTTGCCTTGTCCTCGATATTCATGCCGACATGCAGCATGTAGGCGGCGTCGAAACTTCCATCGGGAAACGGCAGGTCGACGGCGCTGCCGCAGACATAGGTGACCCGCTTGTCCAGGCCGACGCGACGCGCCAGCGAGTTCGCGACTTCGATGTATTCCGGCGTCAGGTCGATCCCCGTCACCTCGCAGCCATGAGCCTGTGCGGCGAATCGCGCAGGCCCGCCGAGACCGGAGCCGATATCAAGCACATGCATGCCGGATTTCAGGTCGAGCTTTCCGAAGAACTCCGCCGTTGCCGGACGGCCACCGATATGGAACTCGTCGACCGGAGCCAAATCCTCGATTGTCAAGCGGTCGGGGTCCTTGCCCATGGCGACAAGCGCGTCGAGGATCGCACGCTCGAGATCGCCATGCGCGTAATGCTGGGCAATGCTGCGGTCGATGCTCATCGGACTTGGCGCCTTGTAGACGGAACGGTAAGCCCGAGCGGCAGAATCGGATCGGTGGGACACAATACGGAATATGACAGCCGCTGTCCGAAAATAATGTGATCGGTGTCACGATCCCGCGCGCCATGAGTCTCGGGACAGCTGGAACAAGAACTCACTACAGACTTCACCTTTGTATTCCACGGGTTCGCGCATTGCTGCATCGCGCACAAAGCCGAGCCGCTCGAGCACGGCGATCGATTTGGTGTTATGCGCATCGGTGAGCGCTTCGATTCGGGATTTTTTCAGGGCGCCGAATGCGTAGTCCAGCAAGCCGGCTAAGGCTTCACGGGCATAGCCATGACCTTGATAGGCGGATGCGAGAGAGAAGCCGATCTCGGCCCCGGTTCGCCTGTCGGCAAAGGGATGCAGCGCGCAATCGCCAATCATCGCGCTGTTGGCCTTCAGTTCGACGGCGAACTGGAACCACTCGCCCGGCGTATCCGGATGCCGGCGCGCCATCTCCGCGATGAACTCGAGACCGTCCGCCCGCGTGAAACTCCTCCAGGACTGGAATCGCGCGACATCGGGGTCGGCGCGATAGGCAACGAAACTGTCGAGATCGTCCGGCCGGAAACGCCTGATTATCAACCGCCCTGTTTCGAGCCGCGTGAATGCCGCGTCCGGCATCGGTGCTCAATGATCAGTTCAGCTCCGCCCGCAGCTTCTGGCGGAACAGGTCGATGGGCAGGCGCTTGCCGTCGGTCGGCACGCACCAGAACTGCCAGCCATTGCAGGCCGGCGCACCCTGTACCAGGGCTCCCACCTGGTGGATCGAGCCGCGATGCTCGGCGCTGATCAGCGTGCCGTCGGCGCGCACCTTTGCCTGATGGCGACCGTCGGGACTCTCCAGCACAGTGCCCGGCGTCAGGTAGCCGCGCTCCACGAGCCAGCCGAAGGGAATGCGCGGCTCCTCGCGCCTGGAGGGAATGGGCGATACCGCCTCCGGGTCCGCCGGCTGCGTGCGGCTCAGCCGCTCGTGTGCCGCCTTGAGATAGTCTGCATCGCGCTCGATGCCGATGTAGCGGCGGCCCAGCCGCTTCGCCACCACGCCGGTCGTGCCGGTGCCGAAGAAGGGATCGAGCACGATGTCGCCGGGCTTCGTCGCCGCCATGATAACGCGATGGAGCAGCGCTTCCGGCTTCTGGGTCGGATGGGCCTTCTTGCCGTCATCGTCCTTCAGCCGCTCGCCGCCGCCGCAGATCGGGAACAGCCAATCGCTGCGCATCTGCAGGTCTTCGTTCAGCGCTTTCATCGACGCGTAGTTGAACAAATATTTCGACTCCCGCGCCCGCGCGCACCAGATCATGGTCTCATGGGCATTGGTGAAACGCTTGCCGCGGAAGTTCGGCATCGGGTTGGTCTTGCGCCAGATGACGTCGTTGAGAATCCAGTATCCGAGATCCTGCAGCTTGGCGCCGACGCGGAAGATGTTGTGATAGCTGCCGATCACCCAAAGCGTGCCGTCTTCTTTCAAGACGCGCCGCGCCGCTGAGAGCCAGGCCTCGGTGAAATTGTCATAGGCGGCGAGATCGGCGAACTGGTCCCAGGCCTCATCGACGCCGTCAACCTTGCTGTTGTTGGGCCGCAGCAGATCGCCTTCGAGCTGCAGATTGTAGGGCGGATCGGCGAAGATCATGTCCACGGAACCGGCCGGCAGGCCGTTCATTGCCGCGATGCAGTCGCCCTGGATGATGCAATTCGACGGCGCATCCTCACCGGCGGCCGGCGCCGGGCGCGCGGCCTTGGTCTGCTTCGGCATCGTGACCCCCCTGCGAACTCAGGGCGCCGAGCATGTTTCTTCTGTGGATAACCGTCAATAAAATAATTGAATCAATATATTGTGGTCTGACTCTCTGAAATGGGTCGAAACGACTGCCGGTGGTGAGGGGTGATGCCCAGACGTTCTAGGGCCGCCTTATGCTCGGCCGTGCCATAGCCGGCATTGTGCTCCCAGCCATAGCCGGGATGTCGCCGCGCCAGATCCGCCATGATCCGGTCGCGGGTCACCTTGGCGATAATCGAGGCGGCGGCGATGGAGAGGCTGATGCCGTCGCCCTTCACCACCGGCCGCACCGGACAGGGCAGGGTGGGCGCACAGTTGCCGTCGACCAGGGCGATGGCCGGCGCCACCGGCAGGCGCTGCACGGCGCGCGCCATCGCCAGCATCGTCGCCTGCAGGATGTTGTGGCTGTCGATCTCTTCCACGGTCGCCTGGCCGACCCCGATCAACGCGTAGAGCGGCAGCAGGCCGAACAGCTCGCCGCGCAGCGGCGCCGCCACTACCTTCGAATCGTCGAGTCGTGCCGCGATGTCCCGCGGCAGGGTCTTCTCGTTGAGGATGACAGCCGCGGCCACGACAGGCCCGGCCCAGGGCCCGCGCCCGGCTTCGTCGATGCCGGCCACCGGTCCCCGCTTGCAACGGCGCTCGAGCGAGAAATCGGGCATGGCCGCTGATAACGCGAGTCGGCGGCGCTGGCTAGCCGCTCCTCAATTCAGGAAATGAGCGATCAGGGCGGCGACGCCCGCGGGATCTTCCCATTGCAGATTGTGACCGAGCTTGTTGAAGGCGACGAACTCGGAGTCCTTGATGGCTTCGCGCAGCGCCTGCTGATCCTCGGCGCTGAACAGCGGATCCTGGCCGCCCCACAGGATCATGGTCGGCGCCGTGATCGTCGAGGACAGCCGGCCATACTCGGCCGTGTGGAGTTCCTGCAGAACCGCGCGCCAGATTCGCGTCGGGATGGCGCAGGCTTCGCGCCGCGCATGGGCGATGAATTCCGCATCGACCGGCGTCGGGTTGGTGGTCCACTCGGTGATGAACGCCGAATTCTCATCGACCGGATCGGTTAATGCCCGGACGTTGCCGGACAGCCATGATCCCGGCGCTGTCGCCTTGGCTGCCGACAGGGTGGAGCCGACGAGCACCAGCTTGCGCAGGCGGTCGGCATGGCGCTGGGCGAAGACCTGGCCGATCATGCTGCCGAGCGAATGGCCGACGAAATCCACCTTCTCGATCCTAAGATGATCGAGCAGCAGGCAGAGATCGTGGACCATGTCGGGAACCGTGTAGCAGCATTCCGGCGCCGATGACGCACCATGGCCGCGCAGATCGACCGCGATCAGCCGGTACCGGTGCGCCAGATGCGCCATCGGCAGCGACCAGGACCGGCTGCTATCCGTATAGCCATGGACCAGCAGCACCGGGCGGCCCTCGGGATTGCCCTTGTCCGCATAGGCGATGGTGATGCCGTTGGGCAGGGTGGCCCGCTGCTTCGTGCCGGCCCAGCCGGCCTGGTCGATCTTGGTGAGGCCGGGTTTCGTTGGCGACGGCGCTGGTTCCGGCTGGCTGCTCAGGGGATTGCGACGGGGGTTGCTGCTCATGATGCATCTCCGGGAAAAAACGACTGCGCGGCCAGCAAATCACATCCGGCGTCAAAAACCCGTCACAAGGCTTTTCGTCCCCGCTCGCTGCGCCCTTCCGGGAACTTAATCCAGTACTCGGCGACGCCTTCCTCCATGGTAACAAAGCTGGCGCCGCCGTCTTTCAGCGCGCGGATCAGCTTCTCCAGCATGATCATGCGGTGGCCGCGGCCGATCACGTCGGGGTGGAAGGTATAGGTGATTATGCCCCAGTCGTAGTTGTCGCGCATGTAGGAGAAGTCGCCGAGCCAGTTTTCCATTACCAGGCCGGCGTTGCTCAGCCCTTGGTTGTGATACCGGTCCACATGGTAATACTCGAAGGCCGGAAAGTCATCGAGCGACCAGCTGACCGGCATCTCCACCAGCTTTGTATCGGGCCCATGGATCAGCGGCTCCTCCGGCGCGACGACGTCACCGTCGCGCGCCTGGTAGGGCAGGTAGTCATGGCCCATAAGGCTGCTGTCATAGACAAAGCCGTGCTTCAGCAGCAGCTCGATGGAGTGGGGACTCAGGTCCCACGAGGGCGAGCGGTAGCCGCGGGCATATTGGCCGGTCAGCTTCTTGATCGACTCATTGCCCCGCATCAGTTCGCGCTCCTCGCCCTCGCGGCTCAGGCTGGCGGGGATGCGGTGAGTCCAGCCGTGATGGCCGATCTCATGGGCGCCGCGCGCGACCGCGCCGCAGATATCCGGATAGCTCTCGATCGTGTGGCCGGGGATGAACCA
>JBJXDY010000056.1:0-89195 GCA_046154965.1 Dongiaceae bacterium
GCCGCGGCCGATGCGGCGGCGACGATCATCGCCAATGACGTCGATCTGCCCGGCCATCCGGCGATACGCCGCGTGCCCGCCAGCGAGATCGATCCCGACAGCGATCTCGGCGACCGGCCGGTCACGCTGAATGTGGGCAGGTTGTTCGAGTCCGACATTCGCGCCGCGCTGCAGGCCGGCATGGCCAAGGCCGAAGCGTTGCGCCAGGCCGGGCTGATATTCGGCGCCGTTCTGCTGCTGCGCGGCCATCACAAAGTCTGCAGCAATGACATCCGTCTGCTGCGCGCCGCCTGAGGAGTGTTCATGCCATTGGTCCAAGTCCGCAAATTCGCCACCGTCGTCGAAGAAGTCTTCCACGAGGGCGGGCCGGTCGCCGCCAAGCCGTTCAAGCAGGGCGCGTGCCTCGCCGTGATCCGCAATCCCTTTGCCGGGCGGTACGAGCCCGACATCCAGCCCTTCATGAAGGATCTGGAGCCGCTGGGCGTGGAGATGGCGAAACGGCTGATCGCCGCGATGGGCGTGACGCCGAAGGAGATCGAGGCCTACGGCAAGGGTGCCATCGTCGGTACGGCGGGCGAGATCGAGCATGGCGCGCTGTGGCATGCGCCCGGCGGTTATGGCATGCGCGACGTGCTCGGCGGTACGAAGGCGATCGTGCCTTCGACCAAGAAGGTCGGCGGCGCCGGTGCGCGGCTCGACGTGCCGCTGGCTCATATCAACGCCGCCTATGTGCGCAGCCATTTCGGCGCCATGGAGGTGGGGCTGCCGGATGCGCCGCGGGAGGATGAAATCGTGTTCATCCTCACGATGAGCACGGGGGCGCGGATCCATGACCGCGCCGGCGGCCTGAAGGCGAGCGAGATCAAGGGGGAGGATGGGTTGAGGTAGCATGCAGTTCTTCATCGCAAGTTCTTTGATCCCCCTTGTTGTCATCGCCGGGCTTGACCCGGCGACCCAGGGTTGCCAGGGCGCTCTGCTTCTCCTGGATGCCCGGGTCAAACCCGGGCATGACAATTCTGGTTACCTGTTGGGAGCGATCGAAACATGACCGCAAAAATCCGAAAAATCATCGTCAGCGTCGAGGAGACGCAAGCTGAGATGGGCATGCCGGTATCGCCGCCGACGCGTAAAGCAACGGCCGTCGCCGTCATCGAGAATCCCTACGCCGGCCAGTTCGTGCAGGAACTGAAGCCGCTGATGGATATCGGCGAGGAGCTGGGCGCGCTGCTGACCAGGCGCTGCGTCGAGGCGCTGGGCATTCCCGGCGGCAAGGCGGAGAGCTATGGCAAGGCGGCGATCGTCGGCGAGAACGGCGAACTGGAGCATGCCGCCGCGATCCTCCATCCGCAGATGGGCAAGCCGGTGCGCGCCGTGCTGGAGAAGGGTGCGGCGCTGATCCCTTCGGCGAAAAAGCGCGGCGGGCCGGGCACGCCAGTCGACGTGCCGCTGGGCCACAAGGACGCGGCTTTCGTGCGCAGCCATTTCGATGCGGTCGAGGTGCGGATCGCCGATGCGCCGCGCGCCAACGAGATCCTGGTCGCCATTGCCGTCACCGACAGCGGACGGCCGCTGCCGCGGGTCGGCGGATTGCAGAAACATGAGATCAAGGGCGAAGACGGCCTCCGCTGAGCCGGAAGCTCCGGCCGGAGAAATGACGCCGCCGCCGGCGCGGCCGCGGCGGAGCCATGGCGCGGCTGGCTACCGCCTGGAGGAGCAAGTCGGCTTCATCCTGCGGCGCGCCAGCCAGCGCCATGTGGCGATTTTCGCCCGGCATATCGACAAGGAGATCACCCCGACCCGCTGGGCCGCGCTGGCCAAGCTCTATGAAGGCGGACCGACCTCGCAGAACCTGCTGGGCCGGCGGACGGCGATGGATGGCGCCACCATCAAGGGCGTGGTCGACCGGCTGATGAAGCTGCATCTGATCGAGACCCGCGCCGATCCCGGCGACGGCCGGCGGCGCGTCGTGGCTCTCACGGAGAAGGGCCGTCAGGCGGTGGAGAAATCCCTCGCCCGCGCCAGCGCCATCACCCGCAAGACCCTGGCGCCGCTGTCCGCGGACGAGCAGAAGCATTTTCTGGCCCTGCTGCACCGGCTGGCGTGACAGCGGCACCCGGCTCCAGCGCTGCGCAATTTCCGCATATTTTCGCGCATTTTCCCCGCAGGTAAGCGGCTGTGGCGCAAGGCGATTCCGGCCAAAACAGGCCGTTCCCAGGGTCCCTGATTTCGCGGAACGATGCCATGCAAGGGAATTCCCGCACCGGTGCGCCGCCCCCTCACCTTTCATCAGTAACGGACTCCGCACATGGCTTCCCCGCCCCGGACTTGATCCGGGGGTAGGGAGGGAGCCGGCGCGGACTCGGCGCTTGCGCCTGAACTCACGCAAGCAAACTCAACCGCTGCGACGGCGGTTGAGGCATAGGCGGATACACAATGTCCAACATCGAGGCCGGCGGCGATCTCTGGCAGTTTCATTATAGGGATATTTTCCAAATTATCAAGATCATTTTCCTATTATGCGTTTGCCAAAGAGTGCCGCCCCACTGCCGTCTCCTGTGAACGCGGGGAGAGATGTACTCACCGTGCGGCCCAAACAGACCCCTCTCCCCTTCAACGAAGGGGAGAGGGCGATCAGCGACCGAGAAGCGGTCGTTAATCGGGTGAGGGGTTGGGGCGCACTGACCCGTCGGAATGAGGAAGGTTCGGAGGCACCGCCCACGAGTAAAGCCGTGTGTCCTGTAGCAACGCTTGCGACAGCACAGACATCGGCACCAGACCCTCACCCCGCAGCATCCGCTGGACGCGGATGCTGCATCCCTCTCCCGCTACGCGGGCGAGGGGTCTGTAGGCTGGCGTCTGGTCATGACGGCGAACAAGTGTCAACACACTCCGGATAAGTCGACGGTATGTACGATGTGATAGCGCACTCAGGAATACCACATCACTTGAAGTTCCCTCCATTATCTTCCCCGCGAAAGCGGGGATCCAGGGATTATAGAACGCCCGGCTTCTCCTGGGTCCCCGCTTTCGCGGGGAAAACAGTTATTGGAGCTCTAGAAAGGGCGATCCAATTGCACCGGCTCACACTTTAGTGCTTCCGCGCCTGCACCAGATTAGCGTAGATCGTGGTTTCGCCGAGCGCCCGGCAGGCTTCGAGCCGGTGCAGGCCGCTGACCAGCACATAGCGCTCCTTGTCGGCGCGCACGAGGATCGGCTCCTGCTGGCCGATCTCGGCGATGCTCATGGCGAGCTCCTCCACCTTCTTGGGATCGACCGGCTTGCGCAGCGCGGCGGGAATATAGATCTGTGCGATCTTGATCGCCGTCGCCTTCATCAGCAGCTGGTCACGCATCAGGCTTCCCTCGCGATGTGGCGCAACTATAGACGTTCAACATCATGCCCCCACCACTTCCGGCACCTTGGTCGCCGGCGGGGTGTTGCGGCTGCGCTGTGTCCTGATGACGCCGTCGATGATGGTCATGCCGACGCCCGGGATATCGCCCATGGCGACGCTTTCCAGGATGTCCTTGCCGGCGGTGTGCTGGGCTTTGTCCATGATGACGAAATCGGCGACGCGGCCCGCTTCGATCAGGCCGCAATCCAGTTTCCGCTGGCGCGCGGTGTTGCCGGTGGCGAAGCAGAAGGCGATTTCCGCAGGCACGTCGCCGAGCGCGCTGAGCATGGCGATCATGCGCAGGATGCCCAGGGGCTGAACGCCGGAGCCCGCCGGCGAGTCCGTGCCGAGGATGACGCGGTCGAGTTGCTTGATCTCATCGGCGGTGCGCAGCGCGTAGAGCGCCGCCGCCTCGTTGCCGTTATGGACGATCTCGATGGCGCGGCCGCATTGCTCGCAGAGGCAGCGGATCTGATCCAGCGGCAGCGCGGTATGGCCGCCATTGATATGGCCGATGACGTCGGCGTCGGCCTCCAGCACAACATCCTTGTCGATCAGGCCGGAGCCGGGGATGGACGGGCCGCCGGTATGGATCGTGCTCTGGATGCCGTATTTGCGCGCCCAGGCCACCATTTTCTTCGCCTCGTCGCCCGCCTTGACGCTGCCGAGGCCGACTTCACCCAGGAGCTTCACGCCGGCCGCGGCCATTTCCTTGAAATCCTCCTCCACCATGCCCTTCTCGATCACGGGCGCGCCGGCATGGACCTTGACGCCGCCGGGGCGGAAACCGTCGAAGGCGCGCTGGGCGGTGATGGCCAGCGCTTTCACGCCCACTACGTCTTTGGGCCGGCCGGGCAGATGCACTTCGCCGGCGGAGATCATGGTGGTGACGCCGCCATGGAGGAAGCTGTCGATCCAGTTGAGCTGCTGCTGCCGCGGCGTCCAGTCGCCGAACACCGGATGCACATGGCTGTCGATCAGGCCGGGTGCGACCGTGGTGCCATTGGCGTCGACGATGGTGGCGGCACCCGACTGGTCGAGATCCTTGGCCTTGCCGACCGCCGCGATCTTGCCGCCAATGGCGACGATGGTGTCGGCATCCAGGATCGGCCGGTTCAGATCGCCGCTCAGCAGCAGGCCGATATTGCGGATCACCAGCTTCGCCGCGCCGCCGGATTTCTTGGCTTCTTCGGTTGCCATGCCGCCTGTTCCCTTTGTTGGTTGGAGGGGACGTTAGTCCAGCCTCCGGCCCCTGCCAAGCTGCGGGGTTTCTCGGGAATTGGGGCGCAAGAAACGGAGTGTGGCCGGCGGCGGGGGAGCGTATCGTCCGTTCGATCCCCTCTCCCGTTCGGGCGAGGGGGCAGGGGGTGAGGTTTGCACGCGCGGCATCGCGACAAATAGACTCGTTTCCCTATTGAAAGCACTTGATGCAAACGAAACATCGCCGGCGAGCATTGCATCATTCAACGGCACGAGTCGCTGTGCGCTCCGCGCCAGCCCCCTCACCCCCTGCCCCCTCTCCCCCGGTGGGGAGAGGGGAATTATGTTTTGCGCGTCACTACTTTGTCGGCCTTTGCATGATGATGGTTTCAGCGTTGCTAACATTTAACCGAGCGGACGCGAAGGAATCTTCAGCGCGCCAGCTCTTCGAGATCACCACCGCGACGGGCATGCCCCATCTGGAAGAGAATCTCCGCTATGCCATCACGCGGGAAGAGAAATGCCTGTCGGAAGACGAGCTCTTCGTCCGCTTTCCTGTCCTGCATCACGTAGCGCTCCGGGACTGCAAGCTCGATCCGGAAAGCCGCGCGGCGCAGCAGGCCTCATTCCGGCTGGATTGCTCCGGCGGCCATGGGACGACCGGCGGCGCCGTCTGGCGTCTGGGCGAGCATCAGCTTCGCGGCCGGCTGGATGTGAAGCTGGGCGGCAAGAACATGACTTTCTATCAGACCATCACCGCCCTGCCCCTGGGCGATTGCGCGGTGGACAGCGAATGAGTGCGCGTCCGGCACTAGTAAAGGCCACGCACGCGCCGGCGAACGCCATCGCCGGCCGCGCAACGGCGCTGGATTGGCAGCGGCCTTCGGCCGATCTGGACTCCCAGGGCTGCGCCGTGATCGAGGGGTTGTTGCCGCCCGTGACTTGCCGCGCGCTGGCGGCGCTGTATGAAGACGAGAACCGCTTCCGCAGTCGCGTCGTCATGGCCCGCCATGGCTTCGGCCGCGGCGAGTACAAGTATTTCGCCTATCCGCTGCCGCCCGACGTCGCGACCCTGCGGGCGGCGTTCTATCCGAAGCTGGTGCCCATCGCCAACCGCTGGCACCAGGCGATGAAGGTCGCGGCGCGCTTTCCTGATTCACATGAGGCGTTCCTCAGGCGCTGCCACGCCGCCGGGCAATCGCGGCCGACGCCCCTGCTGCTGCGTTATGGGCCCGGCGACTACAATTGCCTGCACCAGGATCTCTATGGCGAGCATGTGTTTCCGCTGCAGCTGGCGATCCTGCTGTCGCGGCCGCAAGAGGATTTCACCGGCGGCGAGTTCGTGCTGACCGAGCAGCGCCCGCGCATGCAGTCGCGCGCCGAGGTGGTGCCGCTCCGCCAGGGCGACGGCGTGATCTTCGCCGTGCATCAGCGGCCGGCCCAGGGCACCCGCGGCACCTACCGCGTCACCATGCGCCACGGCGTCAGCCGCCTGCGCAGCGGGCAGCGACACACGCTCGGCATCATCTTCCACGATGCGGCGTGATGCGGAGTCCTGAGGACTGGAGTGAAATCCGTTCGAATTGAACCACCAATAATTGTCATCCCCGCGAAAGCGGGGAAGACAATCCTGAGAGACAGCGATTCAACTGTTGTGAATCGGTCTGCGCAGTGCCTACTGCGGCGAGCGCGTGATCGATTTGATCGGCGCGCGCCGACTGCCGGACATGGCGCCGATCTTGCGGTCTTGCTCTTCGATAAAAGCGCGCGCGGGTTCGTCGCCGTCGAGCCCGCCCAGGCCAGCGGCCGGCACTTTGCGGTTCGAGGTGCGGACGCCGTCTTCATAGACGACATCGAACAGAACGGTCCCCTTGTCGACGGGGGTCTTCTTGCGGGCCATCGGAGTTACTCCAGTTCTCGCGATTCGTCGGCGGGCTTGACGTCATCGGCAGCGGCCGGGGTTCCCTCCCGCTCGGCCTTGCGCTTGGCCGCCGCTTCGTCGCGCCGCTGCTGCTTCTCCGCCTTGCGCTGATCCTTGACGCGGGAGCGCTCGCGGCGTTCCTGGTTGTAATTGGGCTTGAAGGCCATGGCGGCTCCTTATGGGAAAGAGAGGCGGCCCGCGCCAAGCCGAGCGCAGACCAGTGTGAAAAAAGAAGAGAGGCACCGGATCGTCATCCGGTGCCCCCCTTTAACGTCCAAAAGCGAAATTGTCGACGGTTAGACCGCCTTCAGATTTTCCGCCGAGGTCTTGCCGCGCTTGGGATCGCGCTGCTCCTCGTAGGAAACCTTCTGACCTTCGGCCAGGTTTCCCATGCCGGCGCGCTCGACAGCGGAAATGTGCACGAACACATCCGCGCCGCCGTTGTCCGGCTTAATGAAACCATAGCCCTTGGTGCTGTTGAACCATTTGACGGTGCCGATTGGCATTTCAGTTCTCCGAGTAAGCGGGGTGGCGCCGCATCCCATATGCGACGCATCAGACTGTGGATTGGAACGGCAACGATCTAACAGCCCCGAAGGTCGGCAGGTCGGCGGTCCGGAACAGAATGATGGCCGAGTATCCCGATTCTACCCGCGGGAAGGCAAGAGCGAAGAATCACCCCCCGCCTTGGGGCGGACAGGGGGTATCACAGCCCCGATAACCGGCCCCCGACAGGAAAAAAGGCCGAAATTGCCGATGTTTGCGGCCTTAACTCCGGTAATGACGCTTATTCGGCCGCTGCGGCGAGCTTGCCGTTCAGGGACAGCTTGCCGTCAAGCACGCCGACCCGGACCGTCTCGCCGTCGCGGATTTGCCCCGCCAGGATCATGCCGGCCAGCGGATTCTGCAGCTCGCGCTGGATCACCCGCTTCAGCGGCCGGGCGCCATAGACCGGGTCATAGCCGGCATTGGCCAGCCAGGTGCGGGCGCGGTCATCGAGCTTCAGCGTGATCTTGCGGTCGGCCAGCAGGGCCAGCAGCCGCTTCAGCTGGATATCGACGATGCCGCTCATCTGGGCGCGGGTCAGCCGGTGGAACAGCAGGATGTCGTCCAGCCGGTTAAGGAACTCGGGCCGGAAGGCGCCGCGCACCACTTCCATCACGCCATCGCGCACGGCCGAAGAGTCCTGCCCCTCGGGCTGGTTGGCGAGGATCTCGCTGCCCAGGTTCGAGGTCAGGATGATCAGCGTGTTCTTGAAATCCACCGTGCGGCCCTGGCCGTCGGTCAGGCGGCCGTCATCCAGCACCTGCAGCAGCACGTTGAACACGTCGGGGTGGGCCTTCTCAACCTCGTCGAACAGGATCACCTGATAGGGCCGCCGGCGCACCGCTTCGGTGAGGGCACCGCCTTCCTCCTAGCCGACATAGCCCGGTGGCGCGCCGATCAGCCGCGCCACCGCGTGCTTCTCCATGTATTCGGACATGTCGATGCGCACCATCGCCTGATCGTCGTCGAACAGGAAATTGGCCAGGGCCTTGGTCAGCTCGGTCTTGCCGACGCCGGTGGGGCCGAGGAACAGGAACGAGCCGATGGGGCGGTTGGGATCCTGCAAGCCCGCGCGGGCGCGGCGCACGGCGTCGGAGATGGCCGTGATCGCCTCCTCCTGGCCGATGACCCGGGCGGAGAGCGCCTTTTCCATCTGCAGCAGCTTCTCGCGCTCGCCCTCGAGCATGCGGTCGACGGGCACGCCGGTCCAGCGCGACACCACCTGGGCGATCTCGTCGTCGGTGACCTCTTCCTTCAGCATCTGGTCGCCGCCGACGATTTCCGCTTCCTTCAGCTTGCGCTCCAAGTCCGGGATATGGCCGTAGGTCAACTCGCCGGCGCGGGTCCAGTCGCCGCGGCGCTGCGCCTGCTCCAGTTCGACGCGGGCATGCTCCAGCTGCTCCTTCAGCTTCTGCGCGCCCTGCAGCTTGTCCTTTTCCTTCTGCCAGCGGGCGGTCTTCTCCCCCGACTGGGATTCGAGCTGCGCGATCTCGTCCAGCAAAGTCTTCAACCGCTCCTGGGACGCGGCGTCGTTTTCCTTCTTCAGCGCCTCGCGCTCGATCTTGAGCTGGATGATGCGCCGGTCCAGCTCGTCGATCTCCTCGGGCTTGGAGTCCACCTCCATGCGCAGCCGGCTCGCCGCCTCGTCGATCAGGTCGATGGCCTTGTCCGGCAGGAAGCGGTCGGTGATGTAGCGGTTCGACAGCGTCGCCGCCGCGACGATCGCGCCGTCGGTGATGCGCACGCCGTGATGCAGCTCGTACTTTTCCTTGAGGCCCCGCAGGATGGAAATGGTATCGGCCACGTTCGGCTCGGACACGAACACCGGCTGGAACCGGCGGGCCAGCGCCGCATCCTTTTCGATATGCTTGCGGTACTCGTCCAGCGTGGTGGCGCCGACGCAATGCAGCTCGCCGCGGGCCAGGGCAGGCTTCAGCATGTTGGAGGCATCCATCGAGCCTTCGGCCTTGCCGGCGCCGACCAGCGTATGCAGCTCGTCGATGAACAGCACGATCTCGCCGGCGGCGGCGGAGATCTCCTGCAGCACCGCCTTCAGCCGCTCTTCGAATTCGCCGCGGAACTTGGCGCCGGCGATCAGCGCGCCGAGATCCAGCGACATCAGCCGCTTGTCCCGCAGCCCTTCGGGCACGTCGCCCTTGACGATGCGCTGGGCCAAGCCTTCGACAATGGCGGTCTTGCCGACGCCGGGCTCGCCGATCAGCACGGGATTGTTCTTGGTGCGGCGGGCCAGCACCTGGATGGTGCGGCGGATCTCCTCGTCGCGGCCGATCACCGGGTCGAGCTTGCCCTCCTGGGCCGCGGCGGTGAGGTCTCGGGCGTATTTCTTCAGCGCATCGTAACTGTCCTCGGCCGAAGCGGATTCGGCGGTACGGCCCTTGCGCAGATCGTTGATCGCGGCGTTGAGCGATTGGGCGGTGATGCCCGCCTGTTTGAGCGCGTCGGCCGCCGGCGAGCCGCTGGCCATTGCCAAGGCGAGCAGCAGCCGCTCGGCCGTGACGAAGCTGTCGCCCGCCTTGTCCGCCAGCTTCTCCGCCTGCTCGAACAGGCGCGCCGTCTCGGTTGCCATGTAGAGCTGGCCGGCCCCCGCGCCTTCGACCTGCGGTATCTTGCCGAGCGCCGCTTCGGTCGCGCCGAGGGCGCGTGCGGGATCGCCGCCGGCGGCGCGGATCAGATTGGCCGCCAGGCCTTCGCGATCATCCAGGAGTACCTTGAGTAGATGCTCTGGGGTCAGCCGCTGATGGCCGCTCCGCTGAGCCAGGGTTTGCGCAGCCTGCAGGAAGCCGCGCGAGCGCTCGGTGTATTTCTCGATGTCCATCTCTTCCGCCCTCTGTCCCCGCGCCCCATCAGGCACGCCGGGACGATGCAATGGAGTCGCCGTCCTGGGCTGGATATGGGGCGGCTGAGCCCCGGCGCAAGAGCGGCAGGCTGGCGCGGGCCGAAAATGTAACCGTCAGAAAACCGTTAAAAACGAGCGAGTTAACGCGAGGCCAACGAAAACGCTTGGCGGTGGCTAGTTCTGGGAGTTGTCGTCCGTGTCCGGCTGGTCGCCCAGGCCCGGCGGCACCGAGGATCCGTTGGGCTTGCGCACGGAAACTTCAGCTTCCGGCGGCTGCTGGTCGCCATCCGGCGCTTGGCCTTCCTGCCCGTCATTGCCGGGGCCATTCGGGCGAAGGCGGCCATTGGCGCCCTGCTGATCGCCATTGGCATTGACGATGCGGAAATAATGCTCGGCATGCTGATAGAAATTCTCGGCGGCGATGCGATCGCCGGCGGCCGTGGCATCGCGGGCCATGGCCAGGTACTTCTCCAGGACCTGATAGGCGTTGCCGCGGATGCGTACATCCGGTCCGTTGGAATCGAAGGTCTGTTGACGCGGATTCTGGTGCTGGCGTCGCTGGCCACGGCCGCGCGAACGCCTGTTGTTCTGACCTTGTCTCATATCACCTTCACTCGTGCTGGCCGGCTCTTGCCCCTACTACCGCAATCAGCGCCGCCATCTTTGGGAGGCGGCACAAGCCGCTGCTGATCCGGATCGACGAATGGGGAACGAAAAGGCGCCTTCTCGGCGCTCGACCCCTGCGGGTTCGTTCTTTAACGACGCCACCCTACGCGGCGGGTTCAAGCTTGCCAAATGTTATTTTGCGGCCGCCTTTGTCTATACAAGATTTTGTTATCATTATATTTTTTGGAACACTATGCAGCGTTCCCGGCCGCCGAGGTCGGCCTTCACGCCGGCCGGCCGGAGCCCGGCGGCGGCCAGAATCGACGCCGCGTGAACCGCTTGTCCCAGCCCCGCCTCCAGCAGCGCCAGGCCGCCGGGCGCCAGCCGCGCGGCGATCTGCGGCGCCAACTGCCGGTAGCAATCGAGGCCGTCGCTACCGCCATCGAGGGCGATGCGCGGCTCATGCCGCGACACTTCCGGCATGAGGCCCGGAATTTCGTCCTGGGGAATGTAGGGCGGATTGCTGACGATGAGATCGAAGCTGCCGTTCAATCCCTCGGCCCAGTCGCCGAGGGCGAACTGCGCGCGATCGGCCAGGCCAAGAGCCGCCGCGTTGCGCCGGGCGACCGCGAGCGCCTCCGGACTCCTGTCGATGCCCAGGCCGCGGGCCGCCGGCAGTTCGTGGAGGAGCGCCAGCAACAGGCAGCCGCTGCCCGTGCCGAGATCCAGCAGCCGCAGCGGTGCTTCGCGGCCGGGCAGCAGATCCAGCGCCGCCTGCACCAGCGTTTCCGTGTCCGGCCGCGGCGTCAGCGTCGCCGCGGTCACGTAGATCGGCAGGCTCCAGAATTCCCATTGCCCGAGGATCTGGGACACCGGCTCGCGATTGCGGCGGCGTTCGATGCACGCCTTGAGCTTGGCGATCGCGTCCGGCGGCAGCGGCTGGCCATCGGCGGCCGGCGGCCCCGCGCAATGGTCCAGCAGCAGCCGCGCCTCGCGCCGCGTGTCCTCGATGCCCATGTCCCGCAGCGTGCGCGCCGCCCAATCCAGCGCCGCGCGGCGGTCCATGTCTTCCAGCATTGGGGTCATTCGATTTCGGCAAGGCGCTCGGCCTGGTCATTGGCAATCAGGGGATCGATCAGCTCGTCCAGCTCGCCGGCGAGGATGCGGTCGATCTTGTACAGCGACAGCTCGATGCGGTGATCGGTGACGCGGTTCTGCGGGAAGTTGAAGGTCCGCACTTTCTCCGACCTGTCGCCGGAGCCCACCTGGCTCTTGCGCGCCGCCGCGCGTTCGGCCGCCAGCGCCGCCCGCTGCGCCTCGTAGAGCCGGGCGCGCAACACCTTCATTGCCTTGGCCTTGTTCTTGTGCTGGGACTTCTCGTCCTGCTGCTGCACCACGACGCCGGTGGGGATGTGGGTGATGCGCACCGCGCTGTCGGTGGTGTTCACCGACTGGCCGCCGGGGCCGCCGGCGCGGAACACGTCGATGCGCAGGTCCTTGTCCTCGATCTTGATATCGACCTCCTCCGCTTCCGGCAGCACCGCCACAGTGACGGCGGAAGTATGAACGCGGCCGCCGCCTTCGGTCGCCGGCACGCGCTGCACCCGGTGGGCGCCGGATTCGAATTTCAGGCGCGCGAACACGCCGCGGCCGTTGATTTCCGCCGTGGCCTTCGAATAGCCGCCGAGGCCGGTCTCGCTGACATCCATCGGCTCGAACTTCCAGCGCTTGAGCAGGGCGTAGTTGCGGTACATGTCGAACAGCTCGCGGGCGAACAGCGCCGCCTCGTCGCCGCCGACGCCGGCCCGCACCTCCAGGATCACGTTGCGGTCGTCGGCCTCGTCCTTAGGGACCAGCAGGACCCGGATCTTCTGCTCCAGTCCGGGCACCCGCTGTTTCAGCGTCTGCATTTCCTCTTCCGCCAGCGTCTTCATTTCCGGATCGGTGCCGGCGTCCGCCAGCATGGCGCCCAGGCTCTCGATCTCGCCTTCGACGCGCTGCAGCTCGCGAATGCTCTCGACGACGGGCGTCAACTCCGAATACTCCTTGGAGACGCGCTTGAATTCCTGGGGATCGACCCGGCCTTCCGTGGCCAGCGATCCCGCCAGATCCTCATGCCGCCTGACGATGCGGCCGAGCTTGTCGGCCAGCTTCGCGGAAAGACCCGCACTCACGATTTATCCTCCTTACGATCCAGCCCTGGCCCCGGCGGCGCGAGGCCAAACAGGCGGCAGAGAAGTTCTTCGGCCGCCCCTTGCCGGTTTCCCTCGGCGGCCAGGGCGCGCAGCGCCGCCGATGGCGTATGCAACAGCTTGTTGACGAGCAAGCGGGTCGCCGCCTCGGCATTGCCTCCCGTCTCCGCCAGCACCTGGCGGCGGACCTCGTCGAAGTGTTGCCGCAACGCGACAATGGACCCATCGCCGCCGGCGGCCGCCAGGCCTTGGGTGAAGGCGGCAACCTCGTCATCGACGATCTTCCAGGCCGGCGCCGCCGCGGCCTGCCGCGACTGCTGGCCCTCCAGCGCCATCTTCTCGAGATCGGCGAGGTCGAACAGGAACACGCCATCAAGCTTGTCGGCGCCCTTGTCCACGTCGCCGGGGATGGCGCAATCGATGCAGAGGATCGGCCGTTGCCGCCGGGCCTTCAGCGCCGCCTGCAGCATCGCCGCGCCGACCGCCTGCCTGTCGTCGCCGATGGCCGATATCAGCACGTCCGCGCCCGCCAAAGCCGCCGCCATCTCGCCCCAGGGCCGCATATGGCCGCTGAGGCGATGGGCGATCAGCCGGCCGCGCGCTTCGGATTTGTGCAGCACCGTGATCCGGTTCAAGCCGCCCTGGCGCAATTGTTCAATGATCAGTTCGCCCATCTCGCCGCCGCCCAGCAGCGTGGCGCCCGCCTTGTCGAGCTGGCCATGGACCCGGCGGGCGAGTTGCAGGACTGCGGCGGCCAGGGACACGGGCCGCTCGCCGAGCGAAGTCTCGCTGCGCACGCGCTTGGCCGTGTGGAAAGCGGCCTGGATCACCGCCTCGAGCGCCGGTCCGGCGGTGCCGGCCGCCTGCGCCTCGCGATGGGCGGTCTTCAATTGGCCGAGCACGAAGGGCTCGCCGATCACCACGCTGTCCAACGCCGAAGCCACGGCGAACAAATGGCGCAGCGCCGCTTCGCCCTGGAGGTCGTAGCCCTGGGCTCTCACGCTCTCCGCCGGTAGTTGGCCGATGGACGCCAAGCGCTGCCAAATCACATCGACTGCACTCTCGCAATCGGCTCCGGCAACAGTCAGTTCGGTGCGATCGCAGGTGGACAGCACCAGAGCCTGGCTGAACCCGGCAGCTTTCAGCGCCTGCAGCAGGGCGCCATAGGCGGCTTCGTCCAGCAGCAGCTGTTCTCTGAGTTCGGCGGTGGCGCTGCGGTGACTGACGCCCACCGTGCGCAAGGCCAGCCCAGCGGCGGCGGTCACGGCGCTATCGCCCGAAGGCGGCAAGCCGGCTCGCGAGCTGTTCCAGCGAAACCTGTTCCTGCGCGCCCGTGGTCATATCGCGCACCGTTGCGACGCCCTTGGCGATCTCGTCATCGCCCAGCAATATGGCCGCGCGGGCATTGAGCTTGTTCGCCCGCTTCATCCGCTTGGCGAGATTGCCGCTGAAGCCGAGATCGACGGCGTGGCCCTCGGACCGCAGAGTCTCGGTAATCCGCGCGGCCAGATTCGCGGCACCCTCGCCGATGGGTATCACGGCAATCGGATGCGGCGCTGCATTGCCCTCGGCCAGCATCATCGCCACCCGCTCGATGCCCGAGGCCCAGCCGACGCCCGGCGTCGGCGGTCCGCCCATCATCTCCACCAAGCCATCATAGCGGCCGCCGGCCATCACCGTCTTCTGCGCGCCCAGTTCCTGCGCGGTGAATTCGAAGCAGGTGTGGCAATAGTAGTCGAGTCCGCGCACCAGCCGCGGATTGAGGGAGTAGCTGATTCCCAGCGCATCGAGCCCGGACTTCACCGCATTGAAAAAGGCCCGGCTGGCGTCGTTCAGGTGGTCGGAATAGAGCGGCGCGTTGGCCACCAGTTTCTGGTCGCCCGGGTCCTTCGAATCGAGCACGCGCAGCGGATTGCGCTCCAGGCGGTCGAGGCTGTCCTGCGACAGGCTCGATTTGTGGCTGCCGAGATAGTCGACGAGAACCTTCCGGTAGCCTTGGCGGCTTTCATTGTCGCCAAGCGTATTGAGCTCCAGCAGCGTGCGGTCGAGCACGCCGAGCTGGCGCAGGATCGCGGCACCAACGGCGAGAATCTCCACATCGCCCTGGGGCTGCGCCACGCCGAGCAACTCGACGCCGGTCTGGTGGAACTGGCGCAGGCGGCCCTTCTGTGGCCGCTCATAGCGGAACATCGGCCCCTGATAAAAATACTTTAGCGGCAGGTCCTGGCTTAGTCCTTCGGAGATCAGGGCGCGGGCGAAGCTGGCCGTGCCTTCCGGTCGCAGGGTCAGGGGCTCGCCGCCGCGGTCGGTAAAGCTGTACATCTCCTTGGTGACGATGTCGGAGGTATCGCCCAGCGTGCGCTTGAACACTTCGGAGAATTCGAAGATCGGCGTCTGCGCTTCCAGATAGCCATAGCGCTCGGCCACCGCGCGCGCGGTATCGATGACGCGCCGGTGCTTGCGCATCTCCTCGGGCAAAATATCATGCGTGCCGCGAACCGGCTGCAAGGACGACAAGCGAAACCTCCGGAGTTCGGAAATCTAGGAAGCGGCCCGGACGGGCTCGGCCTGCTCCGCGGCTCTCTTCGCGGCTTCGAGTTCCGCCGCCTTCTTCTCCACCAGCTCCACCAGATGGTCGACGATGCCGGCATCCTTCAGGCGGTGATGGGGCTGGCCGGCAATATAAACCTGGTGCGTGTTGTTGCCGCCGCCGGTGAAGCCGATATCGGTTTCCCGCGCTTCGCCGGGGCCGTTCACCACGCAGCCGATGACAGACACGGTCATTGGCGTGGTGATATGGGCCAGGCGCTTCTCCAGCACCTCGACGGTGCGGATGACGTCGAACTGCTGCCGCGCGCAGGACGGGCAGGCGATGACGTTCACGCCGCGATGGCGCAGGCCAAGGCTCTTCAAGATCTCAAAGCCGGCGCGGATCTCTTCCTCAGGCTCGGCGGACAGCGAAACGCGCACGGTGTCGCCGATGCCCGACCAGAGCAGCATGCCCAGGCCGATGGAGGATTTCACCGTGCCCGTGCGCAGGCCGCCGGCCTCGGTGATGCCGATATGCAGCGGATAGTCGCAGGCGTCAGCCAGCCCCTGATAGGCGGCGACGGCAAGGAACACGTCGGACGCCTTGCAGCTGATCTTGAATTCGCGGAAGTCGTTGTCCTCGAGAATCTTGGCGTGGGTCAGGGCGCTCTCGACCATCGCCTCCGGGCAAGGCTCGCCGTACTTCTCCAGCAGGTCCTTCTCCAGGCTGCCGGCATTGACGCCGATGCGCATGGAGCAGCCGTAATCCTTGGCCGCCTTCACCACTTCTTTCACCCGGTCGGCCGAGCCGATATTGCCGGGATTGATGAGCAGGCAGGCCGCACCCGCCTGGGCCGCCTCGATGGCGCGCTTATAGTGGAAATGAATGTCGGCCACGATCGGCACCTGGGCCTCGCGGACGATCTGCTTCAGGCCCTTGGTGGATTCCTCGTCCGGGCAGGACACGCGGATGATGTCCGCCCCCGCCGCCTCGATCCGCCGGATCTGCTCGATCGTCGCCTTGGGATCGGCCGTCAGGGTATTGGTCATGGACTGGACGGTGATCGGCGCGTCGCCGCCCACCAGCACATTGCCGACGCGGATCTGGCGGCTCTTCCGCCTGGCTATGTCGCGATAAGCGCGAACGGACATCGGTCATCCTATCCCGCCCCGGGTCCACCCGGGGCAAAAAATGCTGAAATCAGGGATACTTAAAGAGCAAATTGCCCAACCGGCTGCCGATGTCAAGCAAAGGCGGCCAAGCTATTGAGGTATCGCGGTTCCCGCCTTGAGCTTGTCGGGGTCCAGTTCCACGTCGCGGCGCACCTTGCCGGGCTCACCCAGGGGGGCGATGGCGGCCCCGTCCACCAGAATATCCATGCCGCCGGCATTGCCGGTGATCATTTTCAGGCCCGGCTCGCCGGGCACGTCATAGCCCTCGCCGGCGTTCAGGACCCGGTTGAACACCGTCCGGCCGTTATGGTCGGTGATCTTGATCCAGGTATCCAGCCGGGCGTTGATGCGGATCCGGGTGGCGGTGACGGGGGCTGCGGCCACTTGCGGGGCGGCATCGTCGGTGGTTTCAGGCGCCGCCGGCAGGGTGGGGGCCGACGGGATCACGCTGCCGGTTTGGGCGGCCGGCGCCAGTTCAGGGGCGGCTGGAGCCGTGGGAGCGGCCGGCGCAGATGCTGTGGCCGTGGCGTCGCTCCCCGGTGTGGGAGGCGGTGTTATCCCCTCGGCGCCCGCGGGGGCCGCTGGGGCATCCGAACCGGACGGCGCAGCCGCCGTTGCCGGAGCCGAAACGCTCGACTCGGCGGCGGGGGCGGCCGGCGGCTGGGTGATCGCGCCGCCATCAGCGGCGGTTGCTGCTGGCGGCGTGGTCTCGGGAGACGCAGATTCCGGCGGCACGAGGTCGGTTTCCAAAGAACCGCCGTCAGTCGCACTGGGCAGCGGCTCCGGCGCCATGATGGTGGACAGGGTGGAGCCGGTGGTCGCCCCCTCCCCATCGGATGGCGATTCCGTGGCGGTTTGTGGCTCCGCGGTAGGCGCCGTGGACGCTGCTTCCGGCGTTGCCGCCGGTGGTGGCGCGGTATTCGAACTTGAAGGCGCCTCGGCTGCGGCACCGCTCTGGTTCGATCCGGCCGACGGCGCCACCTCGGCCTCAGGCGCGTTGATCAGCCTGTCCGGCACTTCCTGTACCGTGGCGATGTCGGCCTGATCCGTGCTGGAGAGGTAGTACCAGGTGCCATAGCCGATGCCGATGCCGATGACCGACAGCAGCAGGATCGCAGCCGGCGGAATGGTGCCCTCGGCGGTGATGGCCGGGAAGATCAGCCGGGTGCGGCCATGGATGCGGGCCACCTCCTCGCGGAAGCGGCGCACGATGTCGGCGCCATCCAGCCCCAGGTAATCGGCATAGCTGCGCACGAAACCGACGGCATATGTGGACCCCGGCAGGTCCTTGTAGCGGCCGTCCTCGATCGCCTCGAGATAGGCCAGGCGGATGCGCAGCTGGTTGGCCACGGACTGCAGCTCCAGCCCCCGGCGCTCGCGGTTCAAGCGCAGGATATCGCCGACACCCAACTCGATGGACGCACCCAGAGGAGACACTTCGGTAACCCCTCTCTGCGGCAGGAACTGCAACCCTCGTTTGGCCATTGCGTCAGTTCATACTTTTGTCGTTGCGATCTTTTTTTGCGCGGTCCCGCGATCCAGTCCCTCAGCGCCTTCGACAATCGGCCAGCCCGCGCCGGAGTTCAAGACCGCTGACGAGTCCAAAACCGGCCGGAAGTTATGGTAAACAGCGGCGAAAGGCGGGTTTTCCGCCGGTTCAGCCGATCATCACCCCATGATCCCGGGCAAAGGCCGCCAGCTTGGCCCGCATGCCGCCGCCGCCGCGGCTCATCACATCCATCACATAGGGTGTCAGCAGGGAAAGATCGATACTGCGGATCATCTGCCGCACCGGGCCGATGGAAGGTGCGGCCATGGACAGGCTGCGGAAGCCGATGGCCAGCAGCGCCATGGCATCCAGCGGATTGCCGGCCATCTCGCCGCAGAGGCTGAGCGGTACGCCGGCCGGCCTTGCATGGCCGGTCAGCCGCCGCAGCAGCTCCAACATGGCCGGCGACAGATTGTCATAGCGGCCGGACAGCCGCGCGCTGCCGCGGTCGCTGGCGAACAGGAATTGCCGCAGGTCGTTGCTGCCGATGGAAAGGAAATCGACGCGCTTCAAGAGGGCATCCATCTGGAAGGCGAGCGCCGGCACCTCGAACATGGCGCCGATCCTGACCGAAGACGGCGCGTCAATGCCGTTCCGCTCCACCCGCGCCCGCTCCAGCTCCACAAGCCGGCGTGCGGCATCGAATTCCGTCACCTCGGCGATCATCGGGAACATGACGTGAAGCTCGCGGCCGGCCGCGGCGGCGAGCAGCGCGCGGATCTGCTGGCGCAGCATCAGCGGCCGGTCGAGGCCGATGCGGATGGCGCGCCAGCCCATCGCCGGATTCTCCTCGGCGGCGCCGCGCCAGTAAGGCAGCACCTTGTCGCCGCCCACATCCAGGGTGCGGAACACCACCGGCTTGCCCCCCGCCTGGTTGAGCACGCGGCGGTAGATCTCGGTCTGCGTGGCCACATCGGGAAATTCCTCCCGCACCATGAAGGGGATCTCGGTGCGGTAGAGACCGATGCCGTCGGCGCCGCTATCGGCCAGATGGGGCAGATCGATCAACAAGCCGGCATTGATGTTGAGGGAAATCTTCGCGCCATCCAGCGTCACCGCCGGCAAATCGCGGGTAGCCGCGAACATGGCGCGGCGCTGGGCGCGGACCTGCATGTTCTCCGCCACCCGGTTGCGGATGTCGTCGGCGGGCCGCACGAAGACCTGGCCGTTGTCGGCGTCCAGCACCAGGATGTCCCCCGGCTCCACCCGCCGCAGCAGGCCCTCGACCCGGCCGATCACAGGGATATCCAGGGCCCGGGCCACGATCGCCACATGGGCGGTGGGCGACCCCTCCTCCATCACCACGCCGCGCAGGCGGCGGCGGTCGTAATCCAGCAGTTCCGCCGGCCCCATGTTGCGCGCCACCAGAATGGTGTCCTCGGGCATGGTCTGGGCCGTCGGGGAATCGCCCACCAGATGGCGGATCAGCCGGTTGGCCAGATCCTCGAAATCATGGATGCGCTCCCTGAGATAGGGATCGACGATCTGCTCCATGCGGCCGCGCATGTCGTCTTTCACCTTCTGCGTCGCCGCCTCGGCGGTGAGGCCGGTGTCGATCAGTTCGGTGATGCGGCCGAGCCAGCCGCGGTCCTCGGCGAACATGCGGTAGGTTTCCAGCACGTCGCGATGTTCGCCGCCGGCGGCGACATCGGGCGAGGCCAGCATGTCATCCAGCGCCGTCTGCATGCCGTCCACTGCCGCGCGGAAGCGCAACTGCTCCTGCCGCGGATCGTCGGCCACCATCTGCCGCAGGAGGATGCGCGGCTCGTGCAGCAGCGCCTGGCCCATGGCGAGGCCGGCATTGAGCGGCGTACCTTCGAGGCGCGTCGGCAGCAGGCCGATGCCCTCGCTGCTCTGCATCTCGTCCTTCGCCACCAGCTCGCCGCCGGCCACCAATTCGGCCAGCACGGTGGCGACGGTTTCGAGAGTCTCCATCTCCTCGTCGGTGTATTGCCGGGGCGTGCGGTTCTGCACCACCAGCACGCCCAGCACGCGGCCGCTGCGCAGGATCGGCACGCCCATCAGGGAGTGGTAGATCTCTTCGCCCGTCTCCGGGCGGTAGGCGAAGTTGGGATGGGATTGCGCTTCGGCCAGGGCCAGCGGCCGCTGGTTGGCGGCGATGTCGCCCACCAGGCCCTCGCCGACCCGCAGCCGCGTCTTATGCACCGCCTCGGCCTTCAGGCCCCTGGTGGCGAACAGCTCCAGCACCTCGCCGGGGCGCATGATGTAGGCGGAGCAGACCTCCGTCACCAGCTCGCCGGCGATCAGCGTGACGATCTTGGCAAGACGGTCCTGGGCGCTGCCGCCCCCCGCCATGACATCGCGCAGACGACGCAGGAGCAGGCGGGAAACCGAGACCCCACCCGGCTGTGGCATCAGCCGGCGACCTCTATCCGGGGACGCGGTTTTTCGGCGCACACCACATGGGCGCGCTCGGCCAGAGCGGCGACCGCCTGGTCCACCAGTTCGGCCAGGATTTCCTTCACCGGCTGCTCGGCGGTCACCATGCCCACACTCTGGCCGGCCATCAGGGAGCCGTTCTCCACATCGCCGTCGATGACCGCGCGGCGCAACGCTCCCGCCCAAAAATGCTCGATCTCCAGCTGGGCAGCCTTCTGTTCGATTTCGCCACGGTCGACGCGGCCGATCATCTGGCGCTGGAATTCGGTGAAGCGCCGCGTGCCATTGTTGTTGAGGGCGCGGACGGGAATGACCGGGAAGCGCGGATCGAGCTGCACCGACGGCGTTGCATCCCGTGCGGCGGCGCGCAGGAAAGCCTGCTTGAACTTCGGATGCGCGATGGATTCCGTGGCGCAGACGAAGCGGGTGCCGAGCTGGCAGCCCGAAGCGCCCATCTCCAGATAGCTGATGACGGCCTCGCCGCGGCCGATGCCGCCGGCAACGAACACCGGCACTTCCCGGACCATCGGCAGGATCTCCTGGGCCAGGACGCTGGTGGAAACCGGCCCGATATGGCCGCCGGCCTCCATGCCCTCGATGACGATGGCGTCGACGCCGGAGCGCAACAGCTTCTTGGCGATGACCAGCGCCGGGGCGAAGCACATCACCTTCGCACCCTGTTTGATGCGGGCGATGGCCGCACCGGGCGGCAGGCCGCCGGCCAGCACGATATGGCCTACCTTGTGATCCAGGCAGACCTCCACCAGCTCCAGCAATTGCGGATGCAGGGTGATCAGGTTGACGCCGAACGGCCGGCCGGTCATCGCCCGGGTGGCAGCGATCTCCCTGGACAGCAGGTCCGGCGACATGGAGCCGGAGGCGATGACGCCGAAGCCGCCGGCATTGGACAATGCTGACACAAGGTTGCGTTCTGAAACCCACGTCATGGCGCCGCCCATGATGGCGAGCTCGGACCCGAGGAAGCGCCGGCCGCGCTCCCACAGCTTGTCCAGATGGTCGCGGGCGGCGCGCCGGCTCATCGGCTCAGGCCGCGTCCAGACCGTAGGCCGTGTGCAGGCTGCGCACGGCAAGCTCGGTGTACTCTTCGGCGATCAGCACGCTCACCTTGATTTCCGAGGTGGAGATGACCTGGATATTGATCCCCTTTTCCGCCAGCGTCTTGAACATTCGCTGGGCGACGCCCGCATGGCTGCGCATGCCCACGCCGATGACGGAGACCTTCACCACATTGGAGTCCGGCCGCAGCTCGGCGAACTTCAGCGTGGCGTGGTTATCGTTCAGCACCTTCATGGCGCGGTCGAGATCGGCCTTGGTCACGGTGAAGGTGAGATCGGTGGTCTCGCCGCCCTGGGACACGTTCTGCACGATCATATCCACGTTGATGTTAGCGTCAGACAGCGGCCCAAAGATCGCCGCGGCAACGCCGGGGCGGTCGGGCACGCGGGTCAGCGTGATCTTTGCCTCATCGCGGCTATAGGCGATGCCGCTTACCATTTCCTGTTCCAAGATCTCTTCCTCATCGACGACGAGCGTGCCGGGATTGTCGTTGAAGCTCGACAGCACCTGCAGCCGGACGCCATGCTTCATCGCCATCTCGACCGAGCGGATCTGCAGCACCTTGGCGCCGAGAGAGGCCATCTCCAGCATCTCTTCGTAGGTGATCTTATCGAGCTTGCGGGCCTTCGCAACGATACGGGGATCGCTGGTGTAGACGCCATCCACATCGGTGAAGATGTCGCAGCGGTCGGCCTGCAACGCCGCGGCCAGCGCCACCGCCGAGGTATCGGAGCCGCCGCGGCCCAGGGTGGTCACGCGCTTGTCCGGGCCCAGCCCCTGGAAGCCCGCCACGACAGCCACCTGGCCGTCGGCGAAGCGCCGTTCGATCTCCGCCGTCTCGATCTTCTGGATGCGCGACTTGCCGTGGGCGTCATCGGTACGGACCGGTATCTGCCAGCCCAGCCATGATCTTGCGGAAACGCCCAGCTCCTGCAGCGCCAGCGCGGTCAGGCCGCTGGTCACCTGCTCGCCGGCGGCCACCACCACGTCGTATTCCCGCGCGTCATGGAGCGGCGCAATGGCCCGGGTCCAGTCAACGAGCTGGTTGGTGGCGCCGGCCATGGCCGACACCACGACGGCGACTTCCGCGCCGCCATCCACCTCGCGCTTGACCCGTTGGGCCACGGCCTTGATGCGTTCGGTATCGGCCACCGAGGTGCCGCCGAACTTCATCACAATCCGCGGCTTGCGCGGCTGTTTGGACATCAACTCCTCACCTGATTCCGTTGGATTCGCTGACGGTGCGACGAACCGCCCTGGCACCCCCGCGGTTGCCGTCCGAGCGGCGCGTATCCATACTCATTCGAGATGGCCGAAGCAAGGCGACTGCAGCGCCGTTAATCAGCTCCTAACCGATGGATTTGTCATGAATTCACCCGCCGAAACGGAACGCAATGCCGCCGGTGCCACGGTCGATCCGGCCGAGCTGGATAAATTCACCCGCATGGCGGAATCCTGGTGGGATCCCCGGGGCAAATTCCGGCCATTGCACAAGTTTAACCCGACGCGGATTGCCTTCATCCGCGACGCCCTGGCCAAACGGCTGGGCCGCGATCCGCTGGCGCCCCGGCCGCTGGAGGGGCTGCGGCTGCTGGATATCGGCTGCGGGGGCGGGCTGCTCTCGGAACCGATGGCGCGGCTGGGCGCCAAGGTCACGGGCATCGACCCGACTGCCAGAAACATCGGCATCGCCCGCCTGCATGCGGCGCAATCGGGTCTCGCCATCGATTACCGCATCGAAACCGCCGAGGACCTGGCGGCCGCCGACGAGACCTTCGACGTGGTTTTGAACATGGAGGTGGTGGAACATGTGGCCGACCTCGACGCCTTCATCGCCGATTGCTGCCGGCTGCTGACGCACCAGGGCGTGATGTTCGTCGCCACCCTGAACCGGACGCCGAAATCGTTCCTGTTCGCCATCGTCGGCGCCGAGTATGTGCTGCGCTGGCTGCCCCGCGGCACCCACGAGTGGCGCAAGTTCGTGCGCCCCTCGGAACTGGCGGCGGCGGCCAGGCGGGCCGACGCGGAGATCGGCAGCCTGACCGGCGTCAGCTACGACCTGCTGCGGGACAGCTGGGGCCTGAGCCGGGACCTTGACGTCAACTACATGGCCACCGTGACCCGCACCGCCGCCTGACCCACGTCAGGCGAGGTCCAGGTTTCCTTCGATCATCGCCTGGGCAACGTTGCTCAGAGTCACGTTCTGCAGCACCGCCGCATCGACGAAGCTGACGCCGTTCGCGATACCGTCGGCATCGATCCGCACCGTCGTGTCGCCGGCGGCATTGACGAACTGCACGAAATCGTTCGGGTCGCTCTGGCCGGGGTTGAAATTGTCCAGGAGATCGGACAGGTCCAGCACATCGCCGCCGACGCCGGCCTGGAAATCGGTGATCTGCTCCACGCCGTCATTGACGATGTTGATCTGGAACCGATCCTGGCCCGCGCCGCCGGTCAGCGTATCGGTGCCGTAGCCGGCGGTCAGCGTGTCATTGCCGCCGGCGCCATCGAGGCTGTTGTCGCCGCTGAAGGCGCCGATGATGCTGTTGCCGAGATCGTTGCCGGTGCCATCGATGGAGCCGAGAAGCGTCAGGTTCTCCACATTGTCATCCAACGTGTAACTCACCGAGGCGATGACGGTATCCGTGCCCTGGTTCGCCGCCTCGATCACGTCATCGACACCGCTATCGACAGTGTAAGTATCGTCGTTCTTGCCACCGGCCAGATCGTCGCCGCCAGCGCCGCCATCCAGCGTGTCATTGCCGTTGCCGCCGAAAAGGCTGTCGATGCCAGTTCCACCATCGAGCGCGTCATTGCCGCCGCCGCCATCGAGCGTGTCGTTGCCGGCTTCGCCGTTCAGTGCATCATTTCCGGCCAGGCCCGACAGCTTGTTCGCCAAGCCGTTGCCCGTGATGACATTGGCCAGGCCGTTACCGGTGCCATTCACCGCCGTGCCGATCAGCGTCAGATTTTCCAGGTTGGCGCCCAGGCTGTAGGCCGCCATCAGGCTGAACACTTCGTCGGTGCCCTGGTTGGCCAGTTCCGAAATCTTGTCCGCGGCCACATCGACGACGAAGCGGTCATTGCCCAGGCCGCCGGCCATGGTGTCGTTGCCAGTGCCGCCGCTCAGCAGATCGTCGCCTTTGCCGCCTGAGAGCGCATCGTTGCCGGCATCGCCATCGAGCGTGTTGTCGCTGTCATTGCCAAGGATGCTGTTGTCCAGGATGTTGCCCGTGCCGGCGGCCGCCAAGCCCAGGAGCTGAAGGTTCTCGATCTCCGCCGCCAGCACATAGCTGTTGGCGGTAGACTGCACCGTATCCTTGCCCTGGCCGGCCAACTCATGGACCTCATCGAGTGAATCATTGACCAGGTAGAGGTCGTTGCCGAGGCCGCCGATCAGCGTGTCCACGCCGCTGCCGCCATCAAGCGTATCGTTGCCGGCGAGGCCGGTGAGCTCGTTCTTGCCACTGTTGCCGGTGATCTTGTTCGCCCCGGCACTACCCTGGCCGTCGATATCGGCGACACCCGCCAGATCCAGATTCTCCACATTGGCCGCTGCCGCGAGATCGAAGTCGATCGAGCTTTGCACGGTATCGAGGCCCTGGCCCGCCAGTTCCGACACCTTATCGCCAGCGCTGTTGACCACCAGAACATCATTGCCGGCGCCGCCGATCAGACTGTCGCTGCCGGCGCCGCCGTCCAGGAAATCATTGCCGGCGCCGCCATTCAGCGTGTCGATGCCGCTGTCGCCGAACAGGTAGTCATTGCCGTCGCCGCCGGCGAGCGTGTTGGCGGCGGCATTGCCTTCGATGATGTTGTCGAGGGCATTGCCTGTGCCCTTCGTTGCCGCACCCGTGAGCTGCAGCACTTCAAGATTCGCGCCGAGCGTATAATCGAACGAGGCGATGACGGTATCGGTGCCCTGTCCCGCCAGCTCGGTTATCTTATCAGTCGCCGCCTCGATCTCATAGCTGTCGTTGCCTTTGCCGCCGGTCAGCACATCCGTGTCACCGGCGCCGTCGAGGCTGTCATCGCCGTCGCCGCCGATCAGCGTGTCTTTGCCGGTGGAGCCGAATAGCTTGTCGTTGCCGGTGCCGCCATCGAGGCTGTCATTGTCGCTGCCGCCATCCAGCACGTCATCGCCGATGCCGCCCAGGATGGTGTCATTGCCTTGAACACCGGCCAAGCTATTGTCGCCCGAGCTGCCGGTGATCTTGTTATCAAGCGCATTGCCGACGCCGGTGATCGCTGAGAAGGCGCTCAATGTCAGGTTCTCGATATTGACATTGTAGCTGTCGATGCTGGTGAAGCCGAGACTGCTGACGAGGGTGTCGTCGCCTTCATTTGCCTGTTCCGTAACCTCGTCGGCGATGTCCCTGAGGTAGTAGCTGTCGTCGCCCGCGCCGCCGGTCATGCTGTCCTTGCCTTCGCCGCCGATCAGCGTGTCGTTGCCGTCAAAGCCCCAGAGGTCGTTGTCATTCGCGTTGCCGTCGATGAGATTGCCGAGGCTGTTGCCCTTGGCGGCGATCGCCGCGCCCTCATAAAGATTGATGTCTTCGACGTTGTCGGCCAGGGTATTGATGGAGACATAACCGTAGACACCGTCACGGCCTTGCCCGGCGATCTCGACGATCGTGTCGCTGCCATCGTCGAGGGTGTAGGCATCGTCGCCCACGCCGCCGGCCAGCGTATCGCCACCATCTTCACCGTGGAGGCTGTCGTTGCCGGCGCCGCCGACCAGGCTGTCATTGTCCTTGCCGCCGAAAAGATAGTCGTCCCCGGCGCCGCCATCGATCGTATCTTCACCGTCATCGCCGACGAGCCAGTCGGATCCCGCACCGCCGGAGAGCTTGTTGTCGCCGCCATTGCCGAAGATGTGATTGTCCAGATTGTTGCCGGCGCCATCGATCGCAGCACCCCCCAGCAGCGTCAGCCGCTCCAGGTTCGCGCCGAGGGCATAGGTGATGAAGGACTCGACTCTGTCATCTTCGCCGCCATTGGCAGCTTCGGCGATCTTGTCGCCGGACTCATCGATCACGTAGAGATCGTTGCTGGCGCCACCCGCCATCGAGTCGGCGTCGGAGCCGCCATCGAGCGTGTCGCGGCTGTCACCGCCGATCAGCGAATCGTTGCCGGCGCTGCCGAGCAGTTCGTCATCGCCTTTGCCGCCGTCGATGGTATCGTTGCCGCTGGCGCCGTTGAGGACGTTGTCGCCGTCGTTGCCGGTGATGAGATTGGCCAGGATGTTTCCGCTGGCGGTGGTCGCGCCGTTCAGGAGCACGAGGTTCTCGACGTTGCTTGCGAGGGCGTAGCCGACGACGTTGCCGAGCTGCACGGTATCCTTGCCCTCGTTCAGCAGCTCCTGGACGTCGTCGCCGATATCCTCGACCATGTAGATATCGTTGCCCGCGCCGCCGGCCATCGTGTCGTCGCCGCCCAATCCGCGCAGCGAGTCATTGCCGGCGAAGCCGTTCAGCTCGTTGTCCTTCGCATTGCCGAGGATGTCGTTGCCGAGCCCATTGCCGCTGCCGACGATCGCGTTGCTGAACAGGCTCAGATCATCGACGTTGTCGGCAAGCTGATGATCGACCGTGCTGAAGACATGATCGGCGCCCTGACCCAGGCCCTCGACGATTTTGTCGCCGGCGTCATCGACATGGTAGTAGTCGTTGCCGGCCCCGCCGGCCATCGTGTCTTCGCCCGCATTGCCATCGAGATTGTCATTGCCCGCGCCGCCGATCAGGCTGTCGTCGCCGCTCTGCCCGGTCAGCGAGTCATCGCCACTGCCGCCATTCAGCGTGCTGTTTAGCGCGCCGCCGGTCATGTAGTTGTTGAGCGCGTTGCCGGTGCCTTTGGTGGCAAAGCCGGTCAGAACCAGGTCTTCCACATTGGCGCCCAGCGTGTAGTCGATGGAGGACTGCACCTCATCAAAGCCATAGACGGCGGCCTCGCCGACCTTGTCACCGGCGGAATTGACGATGTAGGTGTCGCTTTGTTCGCCGCCGGCCATGGAGTCGTCGCCGCTGCCGCCATCGAGAAGATCGATGCCATCGCCGCCCAGGATGGTGTCGTTGCCGCCGGCGCCCAGCAGCTTGTTCCAGCCGTCATTGCCGGTGATGACGTTGGCGATGCTGTTGCCGGTGCCGTCATCGGCGCCGTCCAGCAGCGTGAGATTCTCCACTTCGGCCGCCAGAGTGTAAGCCGCGGCGCTGCTCTGCACGATGTCCTTGCCTTCGCCGGCCAGCTCCACCACATCGTCGGCGGCATCGTCGACGAGGAAGATATCGTTGCCGGCGCCGCCGGTCATGGTATCGGCGCCGGCCTTGCCGTCGATCGTGTCATTGCCATCTTCGCCGTCGAGATTGTTGTCCTGGGCGTTGCCGGTGATCTGATTGGCCAGCGCATTGCCCTGGCCGACCAGCGCCGTGCCCAGCAGGCCGAGATTTTCCACATTGTCGGCAAGCCCGTGATTGATCGAGCTCCAGACGGTGTCGATGCCCTGGCCGCCCATCTCCTGGATGACGGTGCCGAAGGCCGAGATGCTGTAGAGATCATTGCCCGCGCCGCCGGCCAGCGTGTTCGAGCCCCCTTCGCCGGCCAGCGTGTCGTTGCCCGCGCCGCCGGTCAGGCTGTCATTGCCGTCTCCGCCCAGGATCTGGTCATTGCCGAGGCCGCCGTTGATCGTGTCGAACCCGTCGAACTCGACCAACAGATCGTTGCCAGCGCCGCCATCGAGGCTGTCATCGCCGCCGAATCCCGAGAGCACATCGTTCAGCGCAGTGCCGGTCAGCGTGTCGGACGCAGCGAACACGGCCTCGAGAAACGCCGCATCGTCGGTCGCGTTCAGAGCGCCGAGCAGTGTGGCGACCGGCAGGGCAAGGCCCGTGACCGTGAACTCGCTGCCGCCCGCGCTGACCCGGGTCCAACTGGTGATGGTGCCGCCGGTCAGGACGCCGTTCGTATAGATCAGATTGCCGGCGAACTGGTCATAGCTGGCGCCGCGCGTGATGCGGTAGGTGGTGGCGTTGGCCACCGTGACCTCGCCCGCGCTGATTTCGTTGAAGCTGAAGCTATCAAGACTTGCCGCTTTGTTGCCGCCGACGAAAACAGCCATGACGCCCTCCAAAATCCACCGGGGTTCGGTGCCGGCTCTTGGTCGGCGTGCGGATCGGAGGGGTTCAAAAACAGGCCGGCCGCCAGCTGCGCCTATGTGGCGGCCGTCACAGGCGGCTCGTAAGCGTTGGAAATCCCTAGGGGATGGTGATTAGGGCCTAGCTGTCCTGGCGCGGCAGCCAGGGGACGCGGGCGAATTGCACGCCCTCGTCGTGCAGTTCCTTGGCTTCGTCATCGCTGGTCTCGCCATAGATGTCGCGCCGCTCGGTCTCGCCGTAATGGATGCGCCGGGCCTCTTCGGCGAACTTGTCGCCGACATAGTCGCAATTGGCCTCGATCTTCGCCCGCAGGTCGGTGAGTTGTTTACGGATCTCCGCATGCTCGGCGGCGACGGCCGGAACGCTGGCTTTCGCGGCTTTGCCGATACGCGGCGCCATCGGGGCTTTCTCGATCTTGCGGCTGCCGCAGGTGGGGCAAGCCACAGCGCCCGCCTTGGCCTGCTTTTCGTAGGCGGCGTTGTTGGGGAACCAGGCTTCGAACACGTGGTTCCTGGCGCATTTGAGGTCGAATAGAATCATGAGCGGTCTGCCTGCACACCATATTCTCGGACCGGATTCGTTAGGAGATTGCTAACGGGCAACCGGTCTAGCACTCTGTTAACTTGAGTGCCAAGGCTCTGGAGTCAAGGAGTTTACAGTCTATGGCCGGTGACCCCCTGCCGCCCTCGCCTTGGGTTTTGCGCCATTCCGGGCTGGTGCCGCCCGGGCGGCCGGTCCTGGACCTGGCCTGCGGCAGCGGCCGGCATAGCCTGGTGTTTCTGGCCGCCGGGCTTCCGGTGACGGCCGTCGACCGGGACCTGTCGGGCATCGCGGCGCTGGCGGCCCGGCCGGGCCTGACCGTCCTGGAGGCCGATCTGGAGACCGGGGCACGCTGGCCATTCGGCGCCGGCAGTTTCGGCGGCGTGGTCGTCACCAACTATCTGCACCGGCCTATCCTGGCCGACATCGTGGCCGCGGTGGAGCCCGGCGGCGCGCTGATCTACGAGACTTTTGCCGCCGGCAACGAGACCTTCGGCAAACCGAGCAATCCGGATTTCCTGCTGCAGCCGGGCGAGCTGCTGGAGGCGGTGCGCGGGCGTTTGGAGGTCGTCGCCTATGAGCACCGGATCGTCAGCCAGCCCCGCCAGGCGAAAGTCCAGCGGCTTGCCGCCGTCCGCCGCTGATGCCATGATTTTTCCAGAACAGCTTGCGGATGCACCTTCCCCACCCGATCTAGGCAAGCATCCGCCGACCCACCCATCAGAAAATAGCAGGAGGAAAAACCATGGCCCTTCGTCTTGGCGATACCGCCCCGGATTTCGAGCAGGACTCCACCCAGGGCAAGATCAACTTCCACAAATGGCTCGGCGATAGCTGGGGCATCCTGTTCTCCCACCCCAAGGACTTCACGCCTGTCTGCACCACCGAGCTGGGCTACATGGCCAAGCTCAAGCCGGAGTTCGACAAGCGGAACACGAAGATCATCGGCCTTTCCGTCGATCCCGTCGGCAACCATTCGAAATGGGCCAAAGACATCGAGGAGACCCAAGGCCATGCGGTGAACTATCCGCTGATCGGCGATTCCGATCTGCGCGTCGCCAAGGCCTATGACATGCTGCCGGCGGAAGCGGGCAACAGCTCCGAAGGCCGCACGCCCGCCGACAACGCCACCGTGCGCTCGGTGTTCGTCATCGGCCCGGACAAGAAGGTGAAGGCGTCGCTGACCTATCCCATGAGCACCGGCCGCAATTTCGACGAGGTGCTGCGCCTGCTGGATTCCTGCCAGCTCACCGCGAAGCACACCGTCGCCACGCCGGTGAACTGGAAGCAGGGCGAGGATGTGATCATCCCGCCGTCGGTCTCCGACGACGCGGCGAAGCAGAAGTATCCGAACGGCTGGAAGACGCTGAAGCCCTATCTCCGGATCATACCGCAGCCGCGAGGTTGACGCGGCGTCCCAGGTCTGGACAAGGAACGCAGGGCCGGCGGATGATCACCGCCGGCCCTTTCTTTTCTTTTGCGGGAGCGAGCGATGGCGTTGAAGCATATCAAGACCGGCGAGATGCCCTGGACGCCGCCCGGCGGCGAGTTCACCGGCCAATTCAGCGCCTGGACATCGAAGAACCTGCATGAAGAGCCCGAAGGCGTGTCCGTCTCCATGTGGAAGCTGGCACCCGGCGGTTCGGACCACATGCATCAACATGACGATGCCGAAGAACATATCTACGTGCTGAGCGGCGAGTTCGAATGCAACGGCGTGACGTACAAGGCGGGCGACTACATCTTCCGGCCCGTCGGCGTGCCGCACCAAAGCTCCAGCCGCACCGGGGCGCAAACGCTGCTGGTGTATGTGAAGAAGCCGGCGGCCTAGTCCTGCGCTTCCATCGCCTTGATGAAATCCTCGAGCCGCTTGCCCGGCTCGTCGGCGAAATTGCGATCTGAGTCGATGACGCCGGTGACGCGGTCCAGGCGGAAATTGCGGAAGTCGTTGCGCGACTCGCACCAGGCGCCCAGCGTCCAGACCGAGCCCCAGAAATAGAGGCCGAGCGGCCGCACGCTGCGCCGCGAGTTCGCACCCTTGGCGTCGACATAATCGAGATCAAGCACCCGGCGATGGCCGATGGCCTGGCGGATCGTCTCCAGCGTCGCGCCGACGGCCGGATCGAACCGGAAGCCCGGGGCGAACAGCCGCGTCTTTTCCATCTCGTGGCGCCGCCCCGGCGGCAGGGCATTGGCGATCTTGACCAGCGCCGAGCGTCCCGCATCGGCCAGTGTCGGCGAGCCCCAGGCCTCGACGATGCGGGCCCCCGCCACCAGCGCTTCGACTTCATCGAAGGTGAACATCAGCGGCGGCAGGTCATAGCCGGGCCGCAGGCGGTAGCCGACGCCGGCCTCGCCATCGATGGGCACTCCGGAAAGCAAGAGATCCCGCACATCGCGATAGATCGTCCTCGGCGTGACTTCGAGCCATTCGGCAAGCTGGGCGGCCGTGGTGAGGCGCCGCGCCCGCAGATGCTGAACGATCTGGAACAGCCTGTCGGCGCGGCGCATCGAACCGCAGCTCAGCTCATGGCGTGAAGGCCGACGCGATTGCCTTCAGAATCAATGATCTGGGCGAAGCAGCCCATGCCTTCGGGCAGGTCGGTGCGCGGCACGACGATCTTGCCGCCCGCCGGCGCGACCCGCTTCAGCACCTCGCCCAGCACGGGATCGGCATTGAGATAGGCGACCGGGCCGTCCTTTCCGGGCACGCAGCCCGGGCCTGCCATCAAACAGCCGCCGATACTCGGTTCCTCATAGGGGAAGACGCGGAGATCGTGATTGCCGGCATTCTCAGGCCGCAATTCGGTCACGAGAATCGACTCGTAGAACGCTGTGGCGCGCTTGAGGTCGGTGGCGGGGATCTCGAACCAGACGACGCGGCTGGCGCGCTTGGCGAATGGGGCGGTCATCTCAGGTCTCCTCCGGATGTTTGAACGGCTGACTAGGCCCGTTCATACAGACCTGCTGCTGACAGCATCTTGTCAGCAATGATTACCGCCGTCGCGATTTTTCAGCCGCCCGCCGCCTTGCGTACGGGCACGACCGGCAACTCGGGACCGGTGAAAGGCCGGTCGTGCCGCAGCGCCGGGACCATGTTCCGGGCCTCCGCCACTTTGGCCGGATCGACATCGGCATAGATGATGCCGACATCCTCGCCGCCATCGGCCAGCACTTCGCCCCAAGGTGCGACGATCAGCGAATGGCCGTAGGTCTTGCGCCCTTCCGCATGCTCGCCGCATTGCGCGGGCGCGAAAACATAGCAGCCGGTTTCGATCGCCCGCGCGCGGAGCAGCACATGCCAGTGCGCCTGTCCTGTGGGCCGCGTGAACGCCGCCGGCACGGTCAGGAAGCTGGCCCCCGCTTGCGCCAGGGCGCGGTAGAGATAAGCAAACCGCAGATCATAACAAACTGTGAGGCCGACGCGGCCCCACGGCAGATCGGCGGTCACGGCGCGCTCGCCCGCGCGGAAGGTGGCGGATTCGCGATAGGTTTCGCCGTTGGCCAGATCCACGTCGAACATGTGAATCTTGTCGTAGCGCGCGGCGATGCGCCCCTGGGAATCGAACAGGAAGGAGCGGTTGGCGCAGCTGTTGGCGTCCAGCTTGATCGACAGCGAGCCGATCAGCAGCCAGGTCTTCAGTTCGGCGGCGAGCGCCTGGAAAGCAGGAACCCCCGGATGCCCCGCCTCCGGCTTCGCCTTCTCCAGCTGCAGCGCCCGTTTCGGCTCGATCCAGCCGGTATTCTCCGGCGTCAGGATGAATTGCGCACCCGCCGCTTTCGCCTCGCGGATCAGCGCGCCGGCCGCGGCGATGTTCGGCGCGAGATCGCGGCCGGCATTGAGCTGAACGCAGGCGACCTTGAAGGCGGCGCTCATGATGCGGCCTGCAGCATCGGCGCCAGCTTGCCCTCGCGGTCCAGCGCATAGAGATCGTCGCTGCCGCCCACATGATGGCCGTTGATGAAAATCTGCGGCACGGAGCGCCGCCCGCCGGCGCGGTCCATCATTTCCTTCCGCTTGGCGCCATCCATCATGACATCGATCTCCGTGTAGCTGGCTCCCCGCTCCTGCAACAGCCGCTTGGCGCGGTGGCAATAGGGGCAGAACTGGGTGGTGTAGATCTCGACCTTCGCCATGGGCGGTCCGGACGCTGTGAACCTTGCCCATTATAGGTGGCATGGGTCCGGCGATTTGTCACCGGGGCCGCCGGAGGTCTAAGCGGCCGGCCGGACCACCCGCGCCAGGGTCAACACATCAACGGCCTGGGCGCCGCCGCGGCGCAGCGTGCGGGTGCAGGCGGCGGCCGTGGCGCCCGTGGTCAAGACATCGTCCACCAGCAGAATCCGCTGCCCCTTGAGCCTGGCGGCATGGCGGGGATGGACCCGGAAGGCGCCGGTGACATTGCTCTCGCGGCCGGCGGCCCCAAGCCCGCCCTGGGATGGGGTGCGGCGGCGGCGGATCAGCAGATCCTGGACTGCCGGCTTGCCGGTCAGCCGTGCCAGCTCGCGGGTCAGCAGCGCCGCCTGGTTGTAGCGGCGAGCCAGCAGACGGGTCCAATGCAGGGGCACCGGCGCCAGCAGATCCGCATCAACAAGCAATTCGGCGCCGGCCCGCTTCAGCCAGGCGGCGAAGGCGGGTGCGGAGCCGGTGCGGTCGGCATGCTTGAAGCGCAGGACCAGTTCCCTGCTGGCTTCGTCATAGCGCAGTACGCTGCGGGCGCGGGCGAAGTCGGGCGGTTCGCGCATGCAGGCGCCGCAAAGCGCGCCGTCGCCCTGATGGAACTCGAAGGGAAAGCCGCAGCAGGCGCAGCAGGGCGGATCGATGAAGCTGAGCTTGGTCCAGCAGGCCGGGCAGAGCGCGCCGGCGGTATCGACAACGATGCCGCATTTCAGGCAGCGCGGCGGCAGGATCGCCGTCAGCAGCCCCTGGGCGGACCGGCGCAGCAGCGGGCGCATCTGGGCGAAGACCATGGCGTCCATCGGACCCGGCCCTCACGGACCTGTCAACGGGCGGCGGTTGTCGGGGGCCGTGCTGCATCCCATATAATAGGGAATACAGCAAAATCAGCCGTCGCGGAGACAGCCTGCATGACCCGTCCGCTTGCCCGCCGCACCGCCCTGCTCTCTGCCGGAACCGCACTGCTGGCAGCTTCGCCGGCCGCCCGTGCCGCAGCCCTCATCCCCACGCCGGAACAAACCCTTGGGCCGTTCTACCCGCCGGAGCTGCCGCTGGATCATGACAACGACCTGGTGCAGATGACCGGCGCGGCGACCCGGGCAATCGGCCAAGTCACCCATGTCTTCGGCCGCGTGCTGGATATCAACGGGCAGCCGATCGCGGGCGCCAGGGTGGAGATCTGGCAGTGCGACGCCAATGGCCGCTATCTCCATCCCCGCTCCGGCGGGATGGGACCGCTGCCCAGCGGTTTCCAGGGCTATGGCCAGGCCGCCAGCGCCGCCGATGGCGCCTACCGTTTCCGCACCATCAAGCCGGTCGCCTATCCCGGCCGCACGCCCCATATCCATTTCGCCATCCGCGGCGAGGGTTTCGAACTGGTCACGCAGATGTACGTGGCGGGCGAACCGCAGAACGAGCGGGACGGCGTCCTCAACCGCATCGATCCGGCGGCGCGCACCGGCGTAATCGTTGCGCTGACGCCTGACGATGCCATCGAGAGCGGCGCGCTGCGCGGTCAGTTCGACATCGTCATCAGCCCCAACGCCTGAGGTTTTCCGGCCGCTCTGGCCGTGGGATAGAAGGCGGGCCGGGAGCGCCCTGCTCCTGCTTCGCCTCTTTCCAGGAGTTGTCCGTGCGCGCCGCGATCTTCGAAAAGTTCAAAGCTCCCCTGGAAGTCCGCCGGGTTCCCGATCCGGCCTGCCCGGCCGACGGTGTGATCGTGCGGGTGAAGGCCTGCGGCGTCTGCCGGTCGGACTGGCATGCCTGGACCGGCGCGGATTCCGATGTCGGCGCGCCCCATGTGCCCGGCCATGAATTCGCCGGCGTGGTCGAGGAAATCGGAGCCGATTGCCGGCGGTTCAAAGCCGGCGACCGGGTGACGGCGCCGTTCATCCTGGCCTGCGGCGCCTGCCCCGATTGCCTGGGCGGCGATGCGACGGTTTGCCATCACCAATTCGTCGTCGGTTTCTCCGGTTGGGGCGCGTTCGCTGAGCGCATCGCCGTGCCGCGGGCGGATTTCAATCTGGTGCCGCTGCCGGAAGCGATGGATTTCGTCGATGCCGCCGGCTTGGGCTGCCGGGTCACCACGTCGTTCCGCGCCCTGGTGGACCGCGCCAGCCTGCAACCGGGCGAATGGCTGGCAGTGCATGGCTGCGGCGGCGTCGGCTTGTCGGCCGTGATGATCGGCGCTGCCATTGGCGCGCAGGTGCTGGCGATCGATGTGAATGAAGAAGCGCTCAAGCTGGCCAAGACGCTCGGCGCAACTGCATCCATCAATGCCAGGACGGCCGGCGATGTCGGGCAGGCCACGCGCGACGCCACAGGCGGCGGCGCCCATGTGTCTGTCGATGCGCTGGGCATCACCGAGACGTTCCACAATTCAATCCGCGGCCTGCGGAAGCTGGGCCGTCATGTGCAGATCGGCATGCCGCTGGGCCGCCATGCCGAGCCATCGCTGCCGCTGCTGGAGCTCGTCTATTCCCGGCAGATCAGCATCATGGGCACGCGCGGAATTCCCGCCAGCCGTTTTCCCGCGCTGTTCCAGATGATTGCCGCCGGCCGCATCGCGCCGTCGCAGCTGGTGACCCACCGGATTTCCCTGGACGAAGCGGGCGCCGCCATCGAGGCCATGAATGGCTATACCGGCAGCGGCATCACCGTCATCGACCGGTTCTAAAGTCATGGTCCCATGACCGACGCGATGAACATCTTCGACCGCCGGCTCTCGCGGCTGCATCGCGACCGCGCGGCCGCGGGGTTGGCGCAGCATGATTTCCTGTTGCGGGAGATCGCCGGAAGGCTCGCAGAGCGGCTGGATCTGGTCAACAAGAGCTTCCCTACGGCACTCGATCTCGGCTGCCATGGCGGCGAAATGGCGGCGGCGATCGAGGGGCGCAAGGGCATCGAGCTGATGGTGCAGTGCGACAGTTCCTTCGCCATGACGCGGCAAGCGGCGCGCAACGGCAAGCCGAGCCTGACGGCGGCCGAGGATGTTCTGCCCTTTGCGCCGGAATCGTTCGATCTCGCCGTCAGCAATCTCAGTCTCCATTGGGTCAACGATCTGCCCGGCTGCCTGCTGCAGATCCGGCAGGCGCTGAAGCCCGACGGGCTGTTCCTGGGAGCGCTGCTCGGCGGCGCCACGCTGCAGGAACTGCGCGATGTGCTGATGGAGGCGGAGCTGGCTGTCCATGGCGGCGCCGGTCCGCGGGTATCGCCGTTTGTTGATCTCAGGGATGCGGGCGCCTTGCTGCAACGCGCCGGTTTTGCCCTGCCCGTCGCCGATTCCGACAAGTTGACCGTGACCTATGCGGACCTGCCGGCGCTGCTCCGCGATCTCCGTGGCATGGGCGAGACCAATGCGCTGTTGGCGCGGCCCGGCAGGCTGCTGACCCGCGCCGTGCTGGCCCAGGCCGACGAACTCTACCGGCGCCGGCATATCGACAGCGAAGGACGGCTGATGGCCACGTTCCAGGTGATTTATCTGACCGGATGGGCGCCCCATGAGGGGCAGCAGAAGGCGCTCCGTCCGGGGAGCGCGAAGTCGCGGCTGGCCGATGCGCTCGGCGCTCTGGAGATCAAAGCCGGCGACAAGACTAGGCCGGCCTGATCGGCGCTAGCCCCGCTGGCGCCGCAAATGCCGCAGACGGTCGCGGCGCAGCCGCGCATGATCCACTTCGCTGACCACCCCCAGGCTGACCACGGGGGAAAACGGCCCAACCGCAGCGCCCAGCGATTCGCTGGTGGTGGAGGTGATCATGCGGGCGGCAAAACTGTTCGCGCGCTCGAGGAAGGCCTGCCAGCTCTCCTCGCGGGCCTTGGGTTCGACTTCCCAGCCATGGACGAGAGTCCGGCCGGCTGTTTCGTCGGCGTGGTTGACCATCCAGATATCGCCGCGCAGCACCGCGCACCATTGGCTGTCGAAATAGCCTGTCAGCCGCAGAGCCTCTTCCGGAGAGACCATGCAGGGGGCGTCATCGCCCTGTCCGCCGTCTTCGCGATTGGAAGCCAGAAAATGCCGTGTGAGTTTTTTCTTCGCCGCGCTCATTTTACATCCCCATCATCATCAAGCTTTCATGGGCCTGTCACGGTTAATAGATCATGAAGAGATCGGCGGTCGCTGTGAGCGCAGTCACAAGAAACTCCGGGAAGCGCCCGAAAAGGCGGCAAGAAAGTGTGAGCGCCATCACATAACTGCGAAAGAACACCGCCGAGGGCGGAATCGGCGGCGCTTACAGGAAATCGCGAATCATCGCCACCAGCGGCTTGTCCGCCGGCGGCATCGGATAGTCGGCCAGGCGCTGCGGCATTACCCACACCGTCTCCTGCCCTTCCTGCGGCGTCACCACGCCGTTCCAACGGCGGCAGACATAGAGCGGCATGAGCAGATGGAATTTCTCGTAACGATGGGACGCGAAGGTGAAAGGCGCGAGACATGCTTCCGTCACGTCGATCGCCAGCTCTTCCTTCAGTTCGCGAATCAGCGCGGCTTCCGGCGTTTCGCCGCCATGGATCTTACCGCCGGGAAATTCCCACAAGCCCGCCATCTGTTTCCCGGGCGGGCGCCGCGCCAGCAGCACGCGGCCATCGGTGTCGATCAAGGCAACCGCGGCGACCAGGAGCGTCGGCAACGGCGTCGATGCACCGGCCTGCATCCGTTCCCAGGTCGCGCGATCGAGTTCGCGGAGTTCGACAAACATGTCGCTATCGCGCGCCGGCGCCGGCCGGTTCTCTTCGCCGGATTTGCGGAAGCCGGCTTTCTCCTGCACGCGGATCGAGCCGACATTGGCGGGCATCGCGGCGGAGATCAGCTTGTCGAGCGCCAGGGCCTTGAAAGCGTGCTCGGAGTACGCCCGCAGCGCCTCGGTCGCATAGCCCCTGCCCCACATCGGTTTGGCCACCCAATAGCCGAATTCGCCGCTGCGGCCGTCTTTGTCGAGCCGGAGGCCGATGCAGCCGATCACCGGATCCTGTCCGCGTTCGGTGATGCCCAGCACCATTTCCGGACCCGCCGACAGGCTGGCAATCCAGGTTGCGGCGGCGCCGGACGGATAGGGATGGGGAATGGAAGAAGTCCAACGCGCCACCTCCCAATCGCCGACATGGCGCTCTATCTCGCCCGCATCGCCGGCGGTCAGTGGCCGCAGGATCAACCGCGGCGTTTGCAGCGTGGGAACTCTCATGTCCGGAAGATCGCTTGCCGGCGTTGCCGGCGCAAGCCGGCTGCGGCTAGCTGCGGTAGCTGCCGTTGATGTCGATATAGCCGTGGGTCAGATCGCAGGTCCAGACGCGGGCGCGGCCCTTGCCGACGCCGACATCGAAGGCGATGGCGATCTCCTGCCCTTTCATATGCTGCACGACAGGCGTTTCGTCATAGCCGGCGCGGCGCTGGCCTTTCTCGGCGATGGTGACGCCGCCGATGGCGATCTTCAGCCGGTCTCGGTTGGCTTTTTCGCCGGCCTTGCCGATGGCCATGACGATGCGGCCCCAATTCGCGTCCTCGCCGGCAATCGCCGTCTTCACCAGCGGCGAATTGGCGACCGCGAGGCCGATGCGCCGGGCTGCGTTATCGGACGCGGCGCCGGAGACATCGATGGTGATGAACTTGCTGGCACCCTCGCCGTCGCGCGCCACCTGGCAGGCGAGATCCTCCAGCAGGTCGTTAAGCCTGGCGCGGAAATCCTTCAGCCGCTTGTCCGCCGCCGAGCGTACCGGCTTGTGGGCGGCCCTGCCGGTCGCGAACAATAGCAGCGTATCGCTGGTGGAGGTGTCGCCGTCGACGGTGATGCAGTTGAAGGAGCGGTCGTTGCCCTCGCGCAGCAGCCGCTGCAGCAGATTGGCCGGGATGGCCGCATCGGTGGCAACAAACGCCAGCATGGTGGCCATGTCGGGCATGATCATGCCCGAACCCTTGCAAATTCCGTTGATGGTCACGGGCACACCGTCGATCTTGGTTGTGCGGGTTGCCGCTTTCACGAAAGTGTCCGTGGTCATGATGGCCGCGGCCGCCGCCGCCCAGCGGTCAGGTTGCAGATCGGCGATCACCGCATCGAGATTGCCGGTGATGCGTTCGTCCGGCAGCGGTTCGCCGATGACGCCGGTGGAGGCGACGAAGATCTCCTTGGCCGTGGCGCCCAGCTTTGCCGCCGTCGCCTTCACCGTTCGATCCACCGATGCCTTGCCCTGCTTGCCGGTGAAGGCGTTGGCATTGCCGGCATTGATGACGATCGCCCTCGCCTTGCCGCCCTTCAGGTTGGCGCGGCAGCGATCCACCGGCGCCGACGCGGTCAGCGAGCGCGTGAACACACCGGCCACCGTCGTGCCCTTGTCGAAGGCGATGACGCAGAGATCGGTGCGGTCCTTGTAGCGGATGCCGCAGGCGCGGGTCGCCGCGCGCACTCCGGCGATCGGCGGCAGGACAGGCTGTTGCGCGGGCGCGAGCGGTGAGCGTGGCGGCATGGACGGGAATCTCTGATGACGGACGGCGATCGATGGCCCTGTTACTGCTGCGTCGGTTCTCCAGTACCGGAGGGAGGCGCGACCGGCGAACCGTCGGGATTGAACTTCACGACCGTCGCCGTCTTGCGCAGGCCGTCGACATAGGATGTCACCACCTCATTGCTCAGAATCTGCTCGATGGTGCTGCGCGCCTCCTCCAGGGTCGGCGGCTGCTTGTCGCGCTTGTCGTCGAGAATGATGACGTGCCAGCCGAACTGGCTCTTCACCGGCGTCTTGGTGTACTGGCCCTTCTCCAGCTTGTAGGCGGCGTCGGAGAATTCGGGCACCATCTGGCCGGCAACGAAATAGCCGAGATCGCCTCCCTTCGGACCCGAACCGGGGTCCTTGGACTTTTCCTTGGCGATGGCCGAGAAATCGGCGCCGCCGTCGAGCTGGACGACGATCGCCTTCGCATCCTCTTCCAGGTCCACCAGGATGTGCCGCGCCTTCACCTCCTGTTGCTTGGGCAGGGCGGCGACGAATTGGTCGTAGCGCGCCTTGACCGCGGCGTCGCCCATCTTCTCGCGCAAGAGGCGATCCAGCACCGCCTGCCGGACGATGTTTTCGGTCATCTCAGCGATCTGCGCCTTGACCTCCGGATCCTCCGCCAGCTTCTGCTCGGCGCCGGCGTTGGAGATCAGCAGGAGATCGATCTGCCGGTCGATCAGCGCCGGGAAAACCTGATTGATCTGACTCTGATATTCGGCCGGCAGCTGCTTGGCCGAGGCGAGGACGTCGGCGCGGGTGATCTTCTTGCCATTGACGATGGCGACCACGGTCTCCGGCGGCGGCTCGGGGACCGGCGCCTGCGCCGCCGGCGGCTCGGTCGCGGGCGGCGCCGGTTCGGTGGCCTGATCTTGCGCCAGGACCGGCGCGGGATCGATCCAGAGGCCAAATCCGCTGAGGACGATCGCGAGCGGGATAATCTGTCTAAGTTTCATGGGTTCTCGCTGACTGGAGGCTGCGCGCCGATGGCGCTGGCGGCCGATGCGGTGAAGAGCGCGGCCATCATGCACAGGCGACTATCGGGGACAAGGGCCGATGTGACCGCCGGCAGTCCGCCCGTCCGGGCCGCCGATTTCGCCGCAGATACCGGAAAATCGGAATGCAGTTGAAATACTTGGCTGCGGCGGTCCGGTCGTTGACAGCTTATGGCGCCGCGCCTATCTGTCAGGCGGTCCCCTCGCCAGGACAGGGTCCCGGCGGGCCGTTGATTCTGCCGAAATCGCGCCTCAAATCCTTAATCAGGCTGGTTTGAATGTTTGCTTCTGTTGCCAAGCGGCTATTCGGGTCGGCCAACGACCGTTTCATCAGGAGTCTCGACAAAACGGTCAATAAGATCAACGCGTTGGAGCCCTCCCTGGTGGCGCTCTCCGACGACGAGCTGAAGGCGCGGACCGGCTGGCTGAAGGGCCGGCTGGCGGCCGGCGAAACCCTGGATGACTTGCTGCCCGATGCCTTCGCAACGGTCCGTGAGGCGGCGAAGCGCACCCTGGGGCAGCGCCATTTCGACGTGCAGCTCAAGGGCGGCATGGTGCTCCACCGCGGCATGATCGCGGAGATGAAAACCGGCGAAGGCAAGACACTGGTGGCGACCCTGCCGGTCTATCTCAACGCCCTCGAGGGCACCGGCGTACATGTGGTGACGGTGAACGACTATCTGGCCCGCCGCGACGCCGAATGGATGGGACAGATCTACCGCTTCCTCGGCATGAGCGTCGGCGTGATCGTCCCCAACCTGATGGACCCGGACCGCCGCGCCGCCTATGCCGCCGACATCACCTATGCCACCAATAACGAACTCGGCTTCGACTATCTGCGCGACAACATGAAATCGCGCACCGAGGAGATGGTGCACCGTCCCTTCAACTTCGCCATCGTCGACGAGGTGGACAGCATCCTGGTGGACGAGGCGCGCACGCCCCTGATCATCTCCGGCATGTCCGAGGATTCCTCGGCGCTCTATGTCTCGATCGACAAGTTCATCCCCAAGCTGATCGAGGGCGACTACGAAAAGGATGAGAAAGGGCGCCAGGTGACCCTGACCGATCAGGGCACCGAGCATGTGGAAGCGCTGCTGCGCGCCGCCAATCTGCTGAAGGGCAACAGCCTCTACGATCTGCAGAACATCAGCCTGGTGCATCACATCAACCAGGCGCTGCGCGCCCACAAGATGTACCGGCGCGACACCGACTACATCGTCAAGGCCGACCCCAAGGACAACATCGAGAAAGTCTTCATCGTCGACGAATTCACCGGCCGCGTCATGGAAGGCCGCCGCTGGTCGGAAGGGCTGCACCAGGCCGTCGAGGCCAAGGAAGGCGTGCCGATCCAGCGCGAGTCGCAAACCGTCGCCTCCATCACCTTCCAGAATTACTTCCGCATGTATCCGAAGCTGGCGGGCATGACCGGTACGGCGATGACGGAAGCCTCGGAATTCGCCGACATCTACAGCCTGGAAGTGATCGAGATTCCGACCAACGTTCCCTGCATCCGCAAGGATGCGGAGGACGAGGTCTATCGCTCGGCGCGCGAGAAGAACAAGGCGATCATCGGGCTGATCGAGGAATGCCGGGCGCGCAAGCAGCCGGTTTTGGTGGGCACGGTCAGCATCGAGAAATCCGAAACGCTGGGCGCGTTGCTGAAAGAGCACAAGATCCCCCATCAGGTGCTGAACGCCCGCTACCATGAGCAGGAGGCCTTCATCATCGCCCAGGCCGGCTCGCCGGGCGCCGTCACCATCGCCACCAACATGGCCGGCCGCGGCACCGACATCCAGCTCGGCGGCAATGTCGACATGCGCATCCGGCAGGAGCTGGAAGGCATCGCCGATCCCGGCGAGCGCGAGCGCAAGGCGGCGGCGATCCGCAGCGACGTGCAGAACCTGAAGCAGATCGCGCTGGATGCCGGCGGCCTGTTCGTCATCGGCACCGAGCGCCATGAGAGCCGGCGCATCGACAACCAGCTGCGCGGCCGTTCGGGACGCCAGGGCGATCCCGGCGCCTCGCGCTTCTTCCTGTCGCTGGAAGACGATCTCATGCGCATCTTCGGCAGCGAGCGCATGGACACCATGCTGAAGCGGCTGGGCCTCAAGGAAGACGAAGCCATCACCCATTCCTGGGTGACGAAGGCGCTGGAGAAGGCGCAGCAAAAGGTCGAGGCGCGCAACTTCGAGATCCGCAAGAATTTGCTGAAGTACGACGACGTCATGAACGACCAGCGCAAGGTCATCTATGAGCAGCGCCGCGATCTCATGCAGACGCCGGATGTGTCGGAGACCGTCACCACCATGCGCCATGAGGTGATCGGCGACCTGATGGCGAAGTACATCCCGGACAACAGCTATCCCGAGCAGTGGGACACCAAGGGACTGCATGAGGAAACGCTGCGGCTTCTGAGCATCAACCTGCCGATTTCCGATTGGGCGAAGGAAGAGGGCATCGACGGCGACGTCATCCTCGAGCGCATCACCAAGGCCTCCGACGAGAAGATGGCGGACAAGGATGAGCGCTTCCGGCCGGAAGTCATGCGCATGGTCGAAAAGCGCGTTCTGCTGGATATCCTCGACCAGCATTGGAAGGACCATCTGCAGGCGCTGGAATATCTGCGCCATGGCATCGGCCTGCGCGCCTATGCCTCGCGCGATGTGCTGAGCGAGTACAAGCGCGAAGCCTTCGAGATGTTCGCCGGCATGCTGAACCGGTTGCGCGAGACTGTCAGCCAGTTCATCAGCCATGTGGAAGTGCGGGTGCAGCGGCCGGAGGATTTTCCGGCACAGGCGCCGCAGCGCATCCGGGCCAGCCATCCGGAGCCGGCGAGCGCGCTGGCGGGTGCCGGGCCCGGGCCGGTGGCGATGCCGGCTGCGGCCGCCGCGGCGCAAGCGGCTCAGATGGGACGCGGCCTGATCAACCCCGACGATCCCGCCACCTGGACCAACGTGAACCGCAACGCGGCCTGTCCCTGCGGTTCCGGCAAGAAGTACAAGTATTGCCACGGCAAGGCGTGACCCCACCGGGGGCTGCGCTTAGGCCAGCCCCTTGCGTCCCATGCTGAGAAACTTGCTGCGGCGGTCGGCGCGGTAGTCGCGCACATTGCCGCCGGTGAGGCCGGCCAGCGCCCGCTCCAGCGCGTCGCCAAGCGCATTTATCGCTTCGGCCTTGCCGCGGTGGGCGCCGCCCAGGGGCTCCGGCACGACTTGATCGATAATGCCGAATGCGGCCAGATCCTGCGCCGTCAGTTTCAGCGCCTCGGCCGCGGCTTCCTTGCCCTCGTCCCGATTGCGCCAGAGGATCGCCGCGCAGCCTTCGGGCGAAATCACCGAATAGACCGCGTGCTCGAGCATCAGCACGCGGTTGGCGGCGGCAAGCGCGATGGCGCCGCCGGAGCCGCCTTCGCCGATGATTGCGGCAATAGAGGGAATGCGGACCTTCAAGCAGACTTCGATGCTGCGGGCTATGGCTTCGGCCTGGCCGCGCGCCTCGGCCTCGACCCCAGGATAGGCGCCCGGCGTATCGACGAACGCCAGCAGCGGCAGGTTGAACCGGTCGGCCACTTCCATCAGCCGCTGGGCCTTGCGATAGCCCTCCGGTTTGGCCATGCCCCAGTTATGCTGCATGCGGGTGGTCGCCGTGCCCTTCTCATGGCCGAGCAGCAGCACCGAGCGGCCGCGGAAACGCCCGAGCCCGCCCTGGATGGCGCGGTCGTCGGCATAGAGCCGGTCGCCGGCCAGCGGCGTGTAATCTTCGATCAGGCCGGCGACATAGTCGCTGAAATGGGGCCGCTCGACATGGCGCGCCACCAGCGTCTTCTGCCAGGGAGTGAGCTTGCCATAGATCTGCCGCAGCAGCTTGTCGGCCTTCTGCTGCAGCCGCGCCACTTCCTCGGCGATGTTGAGGTCGCCAGCATTGGGCAGATGGCGCAGCTCTTCGATCTTGCCTTCAAGCTCGGCGATCGGTTGCTCGAAATCGAGATAGGTGGGCATTCCCCTCTATGCTTTCTGCGCCGCCACCGGCGCGACCGCCCGGCTTCCGCCTAGCGCGCGCTGCCGGCGATCTGATCAGCTTTCTTGACCAACACTTCGGCCTGGCGGATCGAGGCATAGTCGATCAGGCGGCCGTCGAGCGACACCGCACCCTTGCCGGCCTTCGCCGCTTCGTCCATGGCGACGATGATGCGCCGCGCCCGCGTGACCTCGGCCTCGCTGGGACTGAAGACCTCGTTGGCCAGGGCGACCTGGGACGGATGGATCGCCCATTTGCCTTCGCAGCCCAGCACCGCGGCGCGGCCGCCGCCGGCCCGATAGCCCTCGGGATCGGAGAAATCGCCGAACGGCCCATCCACCGGGCGCAGGCCGTTGGCGCGGGCCGCCACCACCATGCGGGCGATGGCGTAGTGCCACATGTCGCCCCAGTGGACGGCGCGGTCGCCTTTGTCGCTCTTGTCGGTGAGCACCGAATATTCCTTGTTGGCGCCGCCGATATTGGTGGTGCGCGCCCGCGTGGAGGCAGCGTAGTCGGCGACGCCGAAATGCAGCGATTCATTGCGCCGGCTGGCGGCGGCGATCTCATGCACATTCTGCATGCCGAGCGCGGTCTCGATGATCATCTCGAAACCGATGCGCTTCCTGCGGCCCTTGGCGGTCTCGGCTTGGGTGACCAGCATGTCCACGGCGTAGACATCGGACGCGGTGCCCACCTTCGGGATCATGATCAGGTCGAGCCGCTCGCTGGCCTGCTCCAGCACATCGACCACGTCCCGGTACATGTAGTGGGTATCGAGGCCGTTGATGCGCACCGACAGCACCTTGCTGCCCCAGTCGATATCGCCGATGGCGGCGATGACGTTCTTGCGCGCCTGCACCTTGTCGTCGGGCGCGACCGCATCCTCCAGATCGAGGAACACCACATCGGCCGCGGATTTGGCGGCCTTCTCGAACAATTGCGGCTGACTGCCGGGGACCGCCAGTTCGCTGCGGTTAAGCCGCGCCGGCGCCTGTTCCACAACCTTGAAGCTCATGCTGCCCCCGAAAAGCGTTTGAGAAGACTTGGATTCAGGCAATCCGGCCGCGTCCGGCCGTTCAGGGCCGGTCCGCGCCGCCTTGATGCCAATCGCCGCCTAGGCTGTCAATCTGCGGGGGCTGTCAATCGGCGGGGTTATTCCGATTCCGGGCGCCGCGGCCGGGCCAGGGGATGGTGGGTATTGACCAGGGTCTTGAGCCGTTCCCCCGCCACATGGGTGTAGATCTGGGTGGTGGCGATGTCGGCATGGCCCAGCATCTGCTGCACGCTGCGCAGATCCGCGCCATTGTCCAGGAGGTGGGTGGCAAAGGCGTGGCGCAGCACATGGGGCGAGACCCGGCGCGGATCGATTTCCGCCGCCAGGCAGATCGCCTTCAGCAGTTGGGCGAAGCGGTGGCGGGTCAGATGGCCGCTCTTGCCCCGCGACGGGAACAGCCAGGGCGAGGTGCCGCCGCCGGCGCGGGCCTTGGCCAGCCAGACGGCGCGCACCGGCAGCCAACAAGCGATCGCCTGCCGTGCCCCGTCATTGAGCGGGATCATCCGCTCCTTGCCGCCCTTGCCGCGGACGATCAGCACGCGCTGATCGCGCATCACGGCGGCCACGGGCATGCCGACCAGCTCCGAAACCCGCAAGCCGGTGGCGTAGAGCAGCTCCAGCAGCGCCAGGGCGCGCAGGCCGTCATCGCCCGGCAGCGCGCGGGCGGCGGCCAACAGCCGCGCCACATCCTCCTCGCTCAGCAGCTTGGGCAGCGCCTTGGGTTGCCGCGGCGCATCGACGGTTCCCAGGGGATCGTCGCTCCGCAGCCCTTCGCCGATCAGGAACTTGTAGAACTGCCGCAAAGCCGACAGCCGCCGCGCTGCCGTGCGCGGCGCCATGCCTGCCTGATCCAGGCGCTGCAGATAGGCGCGCACCAGCGCCGCATCCGCATCGGCCAGAGAACGGTCGCGCCGCCCAAGAAAGCCGGCGAAATCGTTGAGGTCGCGGCGGTAGGCGTCGATCGTGTTCGCCGCCGATTGCCGCTCGGCGATCAGCATCTCGAAAAAACGTTCGAGCAGGCGGTCGGCGGGCGCCGCCGGTCCCCCGATCTGCATGTCCTGCTTGATCGCTTTCATGTCTACAGGCCGTTGGCGATCGCCGCTTCGACGGCGATGCGGCGGGCGTCTTTCTCCAGGCCCACACGGCGCAGGCCAGCCAATGCGCGCTGCAGCCACAGCGGGTCCACCGTCGCCAGATCGCGCAAGCCCACCAGCGCCAGCAATCCGGTCTCGCCTTGCATGCCCTTGGCGGAGACATCGCCGAGATCAAGCCAGAGGTTCAGATTCTCCTTCGGCAGTTTCGGCGCGTTGCCGTCACCCGAATCCACGAAGGCGCCATCCGCAGAATCCGGCAGCGAATCATCGAAGGCGGAGAAAATCGCCTGCAGCCGTTCGACGCTGTCGGGACTGGCATTGACCTGTCCCTGCGCCAGGAAGGACCCCATCACCGGCACTGACTCATAGCCGCCGGCGAGATAGTCGAGCGCCAGCAGCGACGGCAGCATGATCGCCGAGTTCGTATCGACCGAGCCTTCGCCGAAGCTTTGATCGCCCTGGGTCAATTCGATCCAGGCGCGGGCCTGCTCGAATTCGCCGAGGGCGAACAGATAATGCGCCGCTTCCGGCGCATACCAGGACAGCTCCGGCGCCGGCGGCAGATCCATCAGGAACGGCGCGAATACCTGCAGCCGCCAATTGTCGTTGTCGGCCCAGCCGGTGGGACCCAGCGCCACCTGCAGGATCGAAGCCCGCACCGACGGCACCGGCGCCGCGGCGGCGGCCTGATACAACACCGCGCGATCGCGCGCGCTGGCGCCGGTTTCCGGCAGCGCCGCCGCGCCCTGCAGATCCTCCGGCTTGATTGTCTGGGCCGCATAGACGTCGCGCACCACCTGGGCTGCAAGCGCGCCTTGCGACGCTGCAGCTTCGGCGGCTGACAACCGCAATTCCGGATCGATCCGCGTATCCATCGCCAGCGAGGTCACCGCCTGGATCGACGCGAGATCGAAGGCGTTGCCGGGCAGCGGTTCCTGGCTCTCGTGATACATGGCGATGCGGGCAGGCGTAATCTCCGGCGGCGGGGGAACCTTCACCTCGGAACTGCCGCCGAGACGATCCATGACGGCCGCGAAGAATGGATCGGCGGCACCCTCTTCACGCAGCAGGTCCATGCCCAACTGGGCATCGCCCTCTCTGCCGGTGCGCCATTGGCAGAACACGCGCTGCTGCTGCAATTCCCTGTTGATCTCGAACGGGACGGCAGGCAGCAACAGCGCCGCGCAGGCACCGTCCACATCCAGGGCTTGCCAGGAGAGAGCCACGAGAACCCGAGAGGCCGTGCTATCCATCGCCCGTGCGGGCGCCATGCGCAACAACTGTAGCGCATCCTGCAGAAAACCCATCTCGGCGAGGATGCGGGCGCGGAGCGCCAGGATATTGACCCCGGTACCCTGGCCTGGCGGCGGGCCGGCATTGGTCAGCAGCACGGTGCGGGTCAGCGATGCCAGCGCCGGCGAATGATGCAGCGGCAATCGCGCCAGCAGCCGTTCGACCTTACTCCGGCTGCTGCCGCGCCAGAGCGACGGCTGCAGCCCGCCATTTTGAGGCGTAAGTGGGCCGGCGAAATCGCCGCCGACCTCTTCAAGGGTCTCCATTTCGAACCCCTGCGGCGCGCCGGAGGCCGTGCCTGATGACGTGTCCTCGCCGGTTTGGGTTTCCGGCTCGGTCAGCGGTAGGAGATTGACCGGCTCGCTCTGGCCCAGCAGGGTCTGGGCGGCGGCCCCGGGCGCCGTCGCCAGTACCGCCACGGCCGCCAATCCTAGGACGGACGTCCGCAGCCAGACTTCCGCGCGGCAGCCACTACTGGCTGAACCGGTCATTGGGGACGGTTTTCTCGATGGTCGAGGTCGGCGGCGACACTTCCCAGAAGGCGAGAACGCCGAACCCGACGACGACGACGATCAGGCAGAGGGTGAAAAAGCCGAAAACCAGCCGCCTCATCGCGCGCCGGCTCCCGCGGGAACGCGGCGGTGCCGCATCCGTGAATCATTTGTAAGGGATTGCAACTCTATCATTTTTTCAGCTTAAGTCTTGACTGTGGCGACAATGCGGCACTCTATCGGTCACTGTGAATCCTGACAAAGCAAGCCCGGGCCGGCGGCGATACCGGCAACCTTGAATCAGCCTATGGCCGAACCTGCAACCCTGAAACTGCCGAAGACCGTCGTCCTGGTCGGGCTTATGGGCGTCGGTAAGACCGCCATCGGCAAGCGCCTGTCGCAAAAGCTGGATCTTGGCTTCGTCGACGCCGACAAGGAGATCGAGGCCGCGGCCGGCTGCTCCATCGCCGAGATCTTCGAGCGCCATGGCGAGCAAAGCTTCCGCGACGGCGAGCGGCGGGTGATCCTGCGGCTGTTGGAAAATCCGGTGCATGTGCTGTCCACCGGTGGCGGCGCCTTCATGGATCCGGAGACCCGGGCGCGCATCGCCGAGCGCGGCATCTCCGTCTGGCTGCGCGCCGATCTCGACCTGATGCTGAAGCGCGTGTCCCGGCGTAACGACCGGCCGTTGCTGCAGGTGGCCGATCCCCGCGCCAAGCTGCAGGAGCTGATGGCGCTGCGCTATCCCGTCTATGCCTTGGCCGACATCACCGTCGACAGCGTCGACGCGCCGCCGGAAGTGACGGTCGAGCGTGTCTATGAGGCGTTGTCGGCGCATCTTCGCCAGCATGAATCCTCGCCGGCGGCCGAGGAGCGCGCAGCATCGTGAGCGGGGCCGAGAAGCTGACTGTCGCGCTGGGGGCGCGCAGCTACGACATCCTGGTGGGCCGCGGGCTGCTGGCACAGGCGGCGGCGCATCTGCGCCCACTGCTCAAGCATCCGAAAGTCATCGTCGTCACCGACGAACCGGTGGCGCGGCTGCATCTGCCCGTGCTGACGCGGGCGCTGGATCAGGGCGGCATCGCTCACCGGGAAATCGTTCTGCCCGCCGGCGAGCAGACCAAGAGCTTCCAGTATCTGGAGCAGTTGTTGGACCAGCTGCTGGCGGAGAAGCCGGAGCGCAGCACTATGCTGGTTGCGCTGGGCGGCGGCGTCATCGGCGATCTCACGGGCTTTGCCGCCAGTATCCTTTTGCGCGGCGTCGACTTCGTGCAGATACCCACCACGCTGCTGGCGCAGGTGGATAGTTCTGTCGGCGGCAAGACCGCCATCGATACCCGTTGGGGCAAGAATCTCATCGGCAGCTTCCACCAGCCGCGCCTGGTGCTGGCGGATACCGGCGCGCTGGACACGCTGCCGCGCCGCGAATTGCTGGCCGGCTATGCGGAGGTGGCGAAATACGGGCTGATCAACGATCCGGCGTTCTTCGCCTGGCTGGAGGAGCATGGCCCCGCCGTCATCGAGGGCGACGATGCCGCGCGGCAGCGCGCCGTGCGCATCAGCTGCGCCGCCAAGGCCGCCATCGTCGCCGAGGATGAACGGGAGTCCGGCGCGCGGGCGCTGCTCAATCTGGGTCATACCTTCGGCCATGCGCTGGAGCTTGAGTGCGGCTACGGCAGCGACCTGCTCCATGGCGAAGCGGTGGCGATCGGCATGGTCATGGCGTTCGATCTCTCCGCACAGCTCGGCCTCTGCCCGCCCGAAGACGCGGCGCGGGTGGAGCGGCATCTCGCCGCCATAGGCCTGCCCACCAGCCCGACGGCCATCGGCGGCCGCGTCTGGGATGCCGACCGGCTGATCGAGAACATGCATCACGACAAGAAGCTGAGCGGCGGCCGCCTCACCTTCATCCTGGCGCGCGGCATCGGCCGCGTCTTCATCGCCAGGGATGTGAACATCGCCGACGTCAAGGCCCTGCTCATCGAGGCCGCGGCCGCCTGATCTCTAACGATCCAGCTTGGGAGTTTGATCGATGCCCCTGTCTGCGCCCATGCCCCGCGAGCATCTGCATACGCGCCGTTACGACTTCCGCGGCTATCGCCGTCAGGACGGCCTCTGGGATATCGAAGGCAACATGACTGATGTGAAGACCTATGGCTTCCCCAATGACTGGCGCGGCGACATCAAGGCCGGCGAGCCGATCCACGACATGTGGCTGCGGCTGACCATCGACGACAATCTGCTGATTCATGACATCGAGGTCGCCACCGCCGCCAGCCCCTTCGAGATCTGCGGCAACATCACCGCGAAGTATGCGGCGATGAAGGGCCAGCGCATCGGCCCCGGCTGGAGCAAGCGGGTGAAGGATGCGTTCGGCGGCCCTGGTGGCTGCACCCACCAGACGGAGATGCTGGTGGCTATCGCCACGGTCGCCTATCAGACCGTCTTTGCGGCACGGAAGAAGTGGGACGATCTCGACGGCAAGACCAAGCGCCCGGCCTTCATCGACAGCTGCCATGCGCTGGCCAGCGACGGTCCGGTGGTCAAGCAGCATTGGCCGGCGTTCTTTACAGGAAAATGAAGTGACGCAGTTTGTCGCAGGCGCGCGCGGCGCGACGCGCTGAACATCGAGCAATTACAGCAGCATTCGTTCTACCGATGCGGGCGATAACCGCAATCGATTGGATTTGGAGATTCATCTTTCCCATACTGAGTTACTCGCAGCGGCTCGGCTGCAGCCGACTGCCTGGCAAAGGAGAGAACCATGTCCCTTCGTCGAGTCGTCTTGACCGCGCTATCGGGCGTCGTCCTCAGCGGCGCGGCCCTGGCCGACGATGCCCCATCCATTGCCAGCCGCATCGATCTCGGTGAGGTCTCCGGGGTCGCCTACTACACCGTCGAGCCCGCTGGCTATCGCGTCGTCGCCACACTGGCACAAGGCGAGACCGGTAAGCCGGTCCGCTTCGAGACCGTGCTGGCGCCCGGCCAGGGCATGCTGCTATCGACGCCCAGCCTCGGCGATGGCAAAATGTCGCGGGTGGAAATCCTGCGCGACGGCGATGCCCTGCCGGTGCGCCATGCCGCGGCCATGACCTGATTGATTAGGCGCGCGCCGGATCTTCCTCGGGCGTCAGGGTCGTCAGCGCCAGCGCGTGCACGCGCCCCTTCATCTCATCGGCGAGAATGCCATAGACCATGCGCTGCCGCGCCACGCGGCTCTGCCCGGCAAAAGCGGCGCTGACGATCTCCACATGAAAATGGGATTCGCCCTCGGGATTGTGGCCGGCGTGGCCCTTATGCCGGTTTGAGTCGTCGCGGATCGTCAGGCGCGCAGGATTCAGCGCCTGCGTCAATTTGGCCTCGATCCGGGCGGCGATCGGCCCTGCGGTCATGGGGCTTGCTCCTTGCCTTCGCGGCGGCGATGGGGATGATGGCGCCTTCGCAATCATACTCCCTAAAAGTCTCGACCCGTGAAGGCAACCGCTTCCTCATCCGCGCCCGTGAGCCCGCGGAGCGCCTATTGGCTGCTCGCGCTGGTGGTCCTGTTGTGGGGCGCCAACTGGCCGACCATGAAGATGGCGTTGACCCACATTACGCCGCTGTGGTTCACGGTGACGCGCATGCTGACCGGCGCCGCGTGCCTGTTCGCCTATCTGGCTTACAAGAAACAGCTCGCCTGGCCGACGCGGCAGGATTGGCCCGTGGTGATCAGCGTCTGCCTGTGTCAGATGGCGGTGTTCCAGCCGCTGGTGAACTTCGGCCTCGAGCAGGTGCCGGCCGGCCGCTCGGCAGTGCTGGTCTACACCACGCCGTTCTGGGTGGTGCCCGGCGCCGTGCTGCTGTTCGGCGAAAAGCTGACGCCGCTGAAGGCGGCCGGCCTGGTTGCCGGCGTGCTGGGTATCGCCGTGCTGTTCAATCCCCTGGGCGTCGACTGGAACGACAGCGGCATGATTCTCGGCAGCCTGCTGCTGATGCTGGCGGCGATGATCTGGGGCTTCGGCATCCTGCATATCCGCGGCCACCGCTGGCATCTGTCGCCGCTGCAGCTCACGCCCTGGCAATTGCTGTTCGCGGGGCTCGCCGTGCTGCCGGTCGCGCTCTGGCATGACGGTTTCTCCGGCTTCGACTGGGGAATGCCGCTGATCGGCGCGCTGATCTATAACGGCCCTATCGCCACCGCCTTCTGCTTCTGGGCGGCGACGTCGATTACCCGCGCCTTGCCGGCAATGACCAGCTCGCTGTCCTTCCTCGCCGTGCCGATGATGGGCGTGCTGCTGTCGACCCTAAGCCTGGGCGAGACGCTGGACGCCACGCTGCTGGGCGGCTTCGGCCTGATCCTGGCCGGCGTGGTGCTGGTCAATCTCGCCGACCGCCGGGCCAAGGCGCTCGCCGCCGCCACGGCCCCGGCGGATTAGGCCGGCTTCGTCCAGGCGCCGCCGTCGCGGGACGAGCGCACCACGGCGTCCACGAAGCTGACGCCTTTCAGCCCATCCTCCACCGTGGGGAACAGCACCTCGGCCGGCACCGGCTTCTTCTCCGCCGCCGCGCGGATCGCCGCCGCCGCCTCGCTGTAGATGTTAGCGAAGCCCTCCAGATAGCCCTCGGGGTGGCCCGGCGGCACGCGAGTCACCCGCGCCGCCGCGGGGCCCGCCCCCGCCCCGCCGCGCGACAGCTCCCGCGGCGCCTCCCCGAACGGCGCATAGCGGAGATAATTGGGATTCTCCTGGCTCCAGGTCAAGCCGCCCTTGGTGCCATAGACCCGCAGCCGCAGCGCATTCTCGTTGCCCGGCGCCACTTGGCTGGCCCAGAGCATGCCCTTGGCGCCACCCTTGAAGCGCAGCAATACGTTCGCGTTGTCATCTACCTGCCGCCCCGCCACGAAGGTGGTGAGGTCGGCCAGCACGCTGTCCAGCTCCAGCCCGCTGACGAAGCTCGCCAGATGAAAGGCGTGGGTGCCGATATCGCCGATGCTGCCGCCGGCGCCGGTGCGCTTGGGATCGGTGCGCCACTCCGCCTGCTTGTGGCCGGTGGTCTCCACACGCTCGGTCAGCCAGTCCTGGGGATACTCCGCCTGCACCACGCGGACGGTGCCCAGCGTGCCGTCGGCCACCATGGCCCGCGCCTGCCGCACCATGGGATAGCCACTGTAGTTGTAGGTGACGGCGAACACCCGGCCGCTCTTGCGCGCCAGATCGGCCAGCGCCTTGGCCTCCTCCAGCGTCGCCGTCAGCGGCTTGTCGCAGATGACATGGATGCCCGCCTGCAGGAAGGCCGTGGCCACCGGCGCATGCATATGGTTCGGTGTGACGATGGCGACGGCTTCGATGCCGTCAGGCCGCTTGGCCTCGGCCGCCGCCATGTCCTGAAAATTGCCATAGCTGCGCGCGGGATCGAGGCCGAGCGCAGCACCCGACCGCTGCGCCCGCGCCGGTTCGCTGGAGAGCGCGCCGGCGACGAGGTCGTAGTGATCGTCGAGACGTGCTGCGATGCGGTGCACGCCGCCGATGAAGGCGCCCTCGCCGCCGCCCACCATGCCCAGCCGCACCCGCCGCTGGGCGCCGTCGCTTCTGCCTTCGATGGGCATGACCTGATCTTCCCTTACGCGATGCCGAGCATGCGGCGGTTGGCGGCCAGATCCGTGCCGGCGCCGGCGAAATCGTCGAACGCCTTTTCGGTGACGCGGATGATGTGGTCGCGGATAAAGATTGCGCCTTCCCGCGCGCCGTCCTCCGGATGCTTCAGGCAGCATTCCCATTCCAGCACCGCCCAGCCGTCATAGCCGTACTGCGCCAGCTTGGAGAAGATGCCGTTGAAATCCACCTGCCCGTCGCCGAGGGAGCGGAACCTCCCGGCGCGATTCACCCAGGACTGATAGCCGCCATAGACGCCGCAGCGCCCGTTTGGATTCAGTTCCGCATCTTTGACGTGAAAGATCTTGATGAAATCGTGATAGATGTCGATGTGCTCCAGGTAATCCAGCACCTGCAGCACATAGTGGCTGGGATCGAACAGCATGTTGCAGCGTTTGTGCTTGCCAACCCGTTCCCAGAACATCTCGAAGGTGACGCCGTCATGGAGATCCTCGCCGGGATGGATCTCGTAGCAGACATCGACGCCCACGCCGTCGAACGTATCGAGGATCGGCTTCCAACGCTTCGCCAGCTCGTCGAAAGCGGTTTCCACCAGGCCCGCCGGCCGCTGCGGCCACGGATAGAAATAGGGCCAGGCCAGCGCGCCGGAGAAAGTCACATGGCGGTCGAGGCCGAGATTCTTTGAGGCCTTGGCCGCCAGATACAACTGGCTGACGGCCCATTCCTGCCGCGCCTTGGGATTGCCGCGCACCTGGGGTGCTGCGAAGCCGTCGAACGCCGCGTCATAAGCCGGATGCACCGCAACAAGCTGCCCTTGCAGGTGCGTCGACAGCTCCGTTATCTGCAGGCCTTCCTTCGATAGGACGCCCTTCACCTCGTCGCAATAGGCCTTCGACTCCGCCGCCTTTTCCAGATCGAACAGGCGCTTGTCCCAGGACGGCATCTGCACGCCCTTGAAGCCCAGGCCGGCGGCCCATTTGGCGATCGCCGGCAGCGTGTTGAAGGGCGGCGCATCGCCGGCGAACTGAGCCAGGAAAATCGCAGGGCCTTTGATGGTTTTCATGGGGCTGCACCTTTTTCAAATGCGGGGACGGCGGCGGATGGGCTCACACTTTCGCTTCCGGCAGGATCTGCCCGCCATCGACGACGATGGTGGTGCCGGTGACGAAGGAGGCTTCGTCGGACGCCAGATAGAGACAGGCATAGGCGACATCCCGCGGCGTGCCAAGGCGGCCCAGCGGCACCGAACGCCGCATGGCTTCCGCATACTCCGGCGAGCGGTCGCGCTTGATGCCTTCGGTCAGGATGTTGCCGGGTTCGACGCCATTGACGGTGATGTTGAACGACGCCGCTTCGATGGCTGCTGCGCGGATGAAGCCGATGATGCCCGCCTTGCTGGCGCTGTAATGGCCATGGCCGGGTACGCTGACCCGCGGGCCGGTGATTGAGGAGGTGAAGATGACGCGGCCATAGCGCTGGCGCTTCATCGGTTCGTAGCAGGCCTGGAAGGCGAGAAAGGCGCCCTTCAGATTCACCGCCAGCACCTGGTCCCATTCCGCCTCGTCGATCTCGTCGATCAGGTGATAGGGAAAGATGCCGGCATTCTGGCAGAGGATGTCGATGCGGCCGAAACGTTCCAGCGCCGTTGACGCCACTGCCACCATATCGGCCTTCTGGCTGACATCCGCCTTGACGAAGATCGACGGGCTGTGATGGTTCAGACGCTCGGCGGTTTCCAGGCCCACATCGGCGTTGCGGTCGGCGATCACCAGCCGCGCGCCCTGCTCGGCCATGACTTCGGCGATGCCCGCGCCGATGCCCTGCGCGGCGCCGATGACAACAGCCGTTTTTCCGTCTAAACGTCCGCCCATGCGCACCAATTCCCCTGAACTCGTACTTCCGCCCCGTGAGCGGCGATGACCGGCGCCCCGAAGATCGTCGACATCTTTACGGATGGCGCCTGCAGCGGCAACCCCGGCCCGGGCGGTTGGGGCGCGTTGCTGCGTTACGATAGCGTGGAAAAGGAACTCTATGGCGGCGAGTCAGCCACCACCAACAACCGCATGGAGCTGATGGCGGCCATCGTCGCCCTCGAAACGCTGAAACGGCCGGTCAAGGTCCGCATTCACACCGACAGCACCTATCTGCGGGACGGCATCACCAAATGGATCCATGACTGGAAAAAGCGCAACTGGCGTACCGCCGACAAGAAGCCGGTGAAGAACATCGATCTCTGGCAGCGGCTGGAAGCGGCGCTGGAACGACATGACGTCGAGTGGCTCTGGGTGCGAGGCCATGCCGGCCATCCCGAGAACGAGCGCGCCGACGCCCTGGCGCGGCAGGCGATCGCGGAATTGCGCATGAGCGAGCAGCCGGCGCTTACCAACGACTAACCCACAAGAACGATTAGCTGCGGGGGGATCAATGGGACGCGACGCCAGATATGACATCCTGTTCGAACCGGTGAAGATCGGCCCGGTCACGGCGAAGAACCGCTTCTTCCAAGTGCCCCATTGCAATGGCCTCGGCTATCGCGATCCAACGGCGGGTGCGGTCATGCGCGGCATCAAAGCCGAGGGCGGCTGGGCCGTGGTCTGCACGGAGCAGGCCGATGTGCATCATTCCTCCGACATTACGCCCTTCATCGAGCAGCATCTTTGGGACGATCGCGACATGCCGGCGCTGAGCCGCGTGGCCGAACAGGTGCATCGCCACGGCGCGCTGGCAGGCATCGAGCTGGTCCACTCCGGCATGAACGGCTCAAATCTCTACACCCGCGAGATTCCCATAGCGCCCAGCGCCACCCCCATCATCACTTTTTACAACGATCCGGTACAGGCGCGGGCGATGGACAAGCAGGATATCGCCGACCTCCGCCGCTGGTACCGAAACGCCGCGCTGCGCTGCCGCAAGATGGAGTTCGATCTCGTCTGCATCTATGCCGCCCACGGCTTCGGCGCGCCGCAGCATTTCCTGTCGCGGCGATTCAACCGCCGCGGCGACGAATATGGCGGCTCCCTGGAGAACCGCACACGGCTGCTGCGGGAGATTACCGAGGATGTGAAATCCGCGATCGGCGACCGCTGCGCGGTGTCGGTGCGCGTCAGCATGGATGAACTGATCGGCCCGGCGGGATTGCACAAAGAAGAGATGCACGACGCCATCGGCCTGATGGCCGAACTGCCCGATCTCTGGGACCTGACGCTGTCAGGCTGGGACAACGATTCCGGCACGTCGCGCTTTGCCGAGGAAGGCTTTCAGGAGCCTTATGTCGCGGGGATCAAGAAGCTGACCACGAAGCCGGTGGTGGGCGTCGGCCGTTTCACCTCGCCGGATACGATGGTGTCGCAGATCCGCCGCGGCATCCTGGATTTCATCGGCGCGGCGCGGCCCTCCATTGCCGATCCCTTCCTGCCGCGAAAGATCGAGGAAGGCCGGCTGGAAGACATCAGGGAGTGCATCGGCTGCAATATGTGCATCACCGGCGACATGACCATGTCGCCCAGCCGCTGCACCCAGAATCCCACCATGGGCGAGGAGTGGCGCAAGGGCTGGCATCCGGAATTGATCCGCGGCCGGGAGTCAGACGGCAAGGTGCTGATCGTCGGCGGCGGCCCCGCGGGCCTGGAATGCGCCCGCGCGCTCGGCCGCCGCGGCTATCAGGTGGCGCTGGCGGAAGCGGGCCAGGAGCTGGGCGGCCGCGTCAGCCGGGAGTCGCGCCTGCCCGGCCTCTCCGCCTGGGCGCGGGTGCGCGACTACCGGCTGCAACAGCTCAAGCAAATGACGAATGTCGAAACCTATCTCGACAGCCGCCTGAGTGGAGCCGATGTCCTGGAGTACGGCTTCGAGCATGTAGTGATCGCCACCGGCGGCGAATGGCGCCGCGACGGCACGGCGCGCCATCACCAGAGTCCGCTGGCGATCGACAGCGCGGCAGAAATCCTCACACCCGACGACATCTTCGCCGGCAAGCGGCCGCACGGCGGCCGCGTCGTCATCTATGACGACGATCACTTCTACCTGGGCAGCGTGCTGGCGGAGCTAATGGTCAAGGAGGGTCATAGCGTCGTCTTCGTCACGCCGGCGGCCGAAGTGGCCAACTGGACACGCAATACCCTAGAGCAGGAGAAGATCCAGACTCGCCTACTGAAGATCGGCGTCGAGATTGCTTCGCATCGCGCCGTCACGCGCATCGACAATAACCAGGCCGAACTAACGTGCGTATTCACCGGCAGGATAGAGACGGTGCTTGCCGATTCTGTATTGCTGGTTACTGCCCGCAACTCCCGCGACGAGCTGTACCGCGACCTGCGCGCGCGTCAAAGCGAGTGGGACGCCGCAGGCATCAGATCCGTGCGTATCATTGGAGACGCCAACGCCCCCGGCACGATCGCCGCCGCCGTCTATGCCGGCCACCGCTATGCGCAGGAACTGGACGCGCCCGAAATCGGCGACGGCCTGCCGTTCAAACGCGAGATAGCGGAACTGCTGCCGCTGTAAGCTTATCCGTAACAAGATGACGCCTCTCCCCACTTCGTGGGAGAGGCATGCAACATCCGCGTTCAGCGGATATTGCAGGTGCGGGGCGGCGCCGATCTTGCCGGACCCGCATGTATCGCCGCCGATTTTCACAATCGGCTCTGCTCCTTAGCCTCGTCGCCAGCGCCAGCCAAGCAAGGCTCGTGCGCCGCTCCCTCACCCGCACAACACTCGCTGAACGCGAATGTTGTGCACCCTCTCCCGCTGCGCGGGCGAGGCGGCATTCGCATTTCCGTGCGAGGATACGAGATTGGATCTGTTTGAGCGTCTCGTGTGCTACGGCAAATTCTCATCCAGCCGGCCGCGCAGATCGTCTACCGCCGTCTGCCAGTTTTCGCCGTCGTCGGAATCCTCCCATTGCTGGCGGAGTTCCGAGTTTTCCAGTACGCGGTCGATCACGGCGATGGCGCGCTCGATCAGTTCGCCGGAGGGATCGGACGCATTGTCCTCGGCCCAGGTTTCCGCTTCCGGCGGCAGATCGTCGCTGGGCGAGCCCAGAAGGGCCGCCAGCACCTCGCAGGCGGCCAGCGCCTTTTCCGCCTGGGGCGCCTCCAGCTCATCCTCGCTGTCGAGATTCACCGCGGCGAGCGTCTTCGCGACGAAGGCCAGCCCCTCCGTCTTCTCCAGCCGGAACAGCCATTCGCCGGCAGTGTCATTTTCGAATGAACCCGGTCCCCAGGACCCCATGATACCACCCCGTCACTTGCGCGCGGCCCTTTCCTGCCCCGCGCGGGCTCCGGCCTGCCGCCGATGAATCCGGCGGCAGGATGTCAACGGAAGCTAGATCGCCTTCAGCACCGCTTCGGCGCTGGACACCTCGAACGCCCCCGGCGCCTCCACATTCAGCGCCTTGACCACGCCGTCCTTCACCACCATCGCATAGCGCTGCGACCGTGTGCCCATGCCATAGCCCGACGCATCTATGGTCAGGCCGACGGCCTTGGAGAACTCGCCGTTGCCGTCGGCCAGCATCATCACCTTGTCGCCGGCCTTCTGGTCCTTGCCCCAGGCGTCCATCACAAAAGCGTCATTCACCGACAGGCAGGCGATGGTGTCCACGCCCTTGGATTTGAAATCGCCGGCATGATTGATGAACCCCGGCAGATGCTTGGCCGAGCAGGTCGGCGTGAAGGCTCCCGGCAGCGCGAACAGGACCACCGTCTTGCCCTTGAACAGGTCGGCGGTGGAAATCGTCTGGATGCCGTCGGAATTCTTGTATTTCAGGGACGCAGCCGGAATCTTGTCGCCTACCTTGATGGCCATGATGTGTCCTTCCTCTTCTCCGTCGGGTGTATATCCGGGACAGCCGCTGGCGCGAAACGCCGGGCCGCTCCGACAAAGATAGTCAGTCGGCGGAGAGAGTCTAGGGGCTTCGCTCGGGCCGCCTAGCCGCCCGACGCCCGGTTGAAAGCGTCGACGACAGCCGACTCATTCAGCAGTTCCGGCAGCAGGATGCCGCCGGGTGCCGCCGGGCCATATACGACGTTAAAGGGAATGCCATAGCGGCCGAAAGACGCGAGGTAGCGGGCAATACTCTCATCGGGCTTGGTCCAGTCGGCCTTCATGGGCACCACCTCCGGCCGCCGCAGCCGTTCGGCCGAGGCGCCGACATCCAGCACCAGCTGCTTGTTGACGATGCAGGTGACGCACCAGTCGGCGGTCACGTCGACGAATACCGTCTTGCCGCTCTGCACCAGGCCGTCGATTTCCGTCTGCGCGAAGGGCTGCCAGACATCGTCGATGGCGGCCACGGGCCCGCGGGATGTCCCGGGCAGGAATACAGAGGCCATCGCAATCGTGGCGCCGAGGACGCTGCCGGCGATACGCCCTCTGGACGGCAGCCTGCCCTGCAAGGCCAGGAACAGCGCCAGCATGACAATACCAGCCACGGCCAGCGCCAGCGCGAATTCGCTTAGCTGCGCCGCGACGATCGTTATCAACCAGACCGCGGTACCCGTCAGGAGCAGCCCGAGGATCCGCCGCAGCCAGATCATCCAAACACCGGGGCGCGGCAACAGGTTCCCGAGGCCTGGAAATGCCGCTACCAGCAGATAAGGCAACGCAAGGCCGATGCCGAGCGCGGCGAAAATCATGAAAATCTCCCCGGCGCCGCGGGAGAAGGCGAAGGTCACGGCGGTGCCGACGAAGGGCGCGGAGCAGGGCGTCGCCAACAGCGTCGCCAGCATGCCGGTGAAGAACTGGCCCACAAGGCCGTTGCCATGCTCGGCGCCGGCGATGCGGCCGATCCAAGCCGGCAGCGGCAGCTCGAACCAGCCCAGCAGATTGGCAGCGAACAGCACGAGCACCAGCGTCATCGCCACCAGGAACCAGGGATGCTGGAACTGGATGCCCCAGCCGATGACCCCGCCCGCCTGCTTCACCGCGACCAGCGCCGCCGCGAGAATGACGAATGCCGTTACGATGCCCGCCGAGGAAGCAAGGAATCCGCGACGCGTCGCTGCCCGTTCGCCGGCATGGCCGACCAGCCCCAGCATCTTCAGCGACAGCACCGGCAGCACGCAGGGCATGAAGTTGAGTACAAGGCCGCCGAGCAGGGCGATCAGGATGATCGGCAGGGATGAAGTCTGCGACGATGTCGTCGCCGGGATTGCTGTGGCAAGCGTAGCGCCGGAGAGAGTGATCTTCTGCTCAAGGCCGCGCTGACCGTCGAACAGTGTCAAGGTCACATTCGACTTTGCCAGCGAGCCGGCATCGATACCGGCATTGACGATGACCGGCAACGAAAAACTCGCGGCGGCGCCGTCGGCCGACAGCGCGATCTCGGGCGCGCCGAAGGCAAAACCGTCAGGCCCTTCGACGATCACGTCCGGATGTTCGAAGGGCAGCGGCGCCGATCGCGCCGCAATCTCCAGCGTCTGTTTCCCGGCGCTGCCGCCGAGAACCGCGCTATCCACATACAGACCGTGACGCGCGCCGTCACCGGGCACCTGGGCCTGATAGCGGGCGACCAGTTGCGCGAATTCCGACGGCGTCGCCGCGCCGGCAGGAATGTCCAGCGCCAGGCTCGCCGTCTTGGGAATGCAGATCTCCTCGCAGACGAGATAACTCACGGCGGCGCGCAGGCTCACCGCTTCGCCCGCGCGCTGCGGCTTCACCATCACGGGCAGCAGCACGGCCTCGCTATAGCCGAAGGTATCGAGGCCGAAGAGCGTGAAGCGATGGGGCGCCGGCCAGGCGATGTCGGCCGCCGCCACATTAACCGAGCCCTGCCAATCGACAGTGACCGGATAGCCGGCATCGCCGGGCGTGCGCCAGTAGGTCTTCCAACCCGGCTGCAGTTCGAATTCGATGCCCGTGCGGAGTTCGCTTTCCGTACCGGCTCCGGCCACGGTAGACACCATCCGCACGGCGGATTCATTGTCGCGCACCCATTCCGTGGAAGCGGATTCGGCGGCAGCGGAAATGCCGCCGGAAACAAGGAACAAGAGTCCGGCGAGTACAAAGCTGTAACACCCGCCGATGCGGGCTGCTGCCGGAGCCGATGCCGATTTCAACTGTTTCATAACCATTGATGGGGTCTAGTATACCCTTGTCTTAGCGGCGCCACCGTCAAGATTCCGTGTAGAGCGGGCGCCGAGTTAATGAAAATGGATCGCGTCCCGCGGCGGCGATGAACAAAATTGGACGCTTGCCTAGCCTGAAGAGATTGCCTAGGTGATTCACGATGAGCACGGACAAGAGTAAGCTGGAAGGCTATCTCACGGGGCAGCTTCTGATCGCCATGCCGCAGATGCGCGATCCCCGCTTCACGCGCACGGTGATCTATATGTGCGCCCACAGTTCGACCGGCGCGATGGGCCTGGTGGTCAATCGCCGGGTCGGCTCCCTCACCTTCACCGAACTGCTGAAGCAGCTCAATATCGGCCCGAACCGGCGCAGCGAGGAGATCCGCGTGCATTTCGGCGGCCCGGTTGAATCCGGCCGCGGCTTCGTGCTGCATTCGGCCGACTATGTGCAGAACAACACAATGCTGGTCAGCGGCAATGTGGCGCTGACCGCGACCATCGACATCCTGAAAGACCTTGCGGCCGGCGGCGGCCCCAAACGCAGCATCCTCGCGCTGGGCTATGCCGGCTGGGGCGCGGGTCAGCTCGACGCCGAGATCCACGCCAATGGCTGGCTGTCGGCGCCGGCCGACGACGCCATCGTCTTTGATGCCGATCTCGAGCAGAAGTGGGAGCGCGCCATCGGCAAGCTCGGCGTCGATTTCAGCATGCTGTCCGGCGAAGCCGGTCACGCCTGAGCGCCCGCCGCGCGGGCCGCCCCCGCCAGATCCTTGCGCAGCAGCGCATAGAGCACGTGGTCCTGCCAGACGCCGTTGATGCGCAGATAGTCGCGCGCATAGCCTTCCTCGCGGAAACCGATCTTGCGCAGCAGGCTGCGGCTGGCCGTGTTGTGCGGCATGCAGGCGGCTTCGATGCGGTGCAGGCCGAGGCGGTCGAACAGGAACGGCATCAGGCAGGTCAGCGCCTCGGTCATGATGCCCTGGCGCGCGAAGGGTCCGCCGATCCAATAGCCGAGGCTGGCGGCCTGGGCCACGCCGCGGCGCACGTTGCTGAGATTGATGCCGCCGAGCAGCCTGTTGTCGCCGCGGCCGAACACCAGGAAGGCATAGCCGGCATCGTCATGCCATTCCGCCGCGGCCTGGTGCATGCGCCGGCGATAGGCGGCGCGGGACAGCGAATCCGCCGGCCAGGTCGGCTCCCAGGGCGTCAGGAATTCCCGGCTCGAACTGCGCAGCGCCGCCCAGGCGCGCCAGTCGCGATAGCGCGGCGGCTGCACATAGATGTTCGTGCCCTCCAGCCGGTTGCCGCGCGGAACGATGAAGTGCGGAAAACGAAAACGCATTCATGAACCCCGCGATGCGTTCGGCTCAGCCGAGCCTGGCAGTGATCGCCGCATAGGGTTCGAGGCCGTCGGCCGGGCCCAGCGTGGTCAGGGTCAGCGGCGTGGCGGCGATGCGCTTGGCGACGCGCATGATCGCCGCGCTGTCCACCGCCTCCACCTTGGCGATGATCTCGTCCGTCGGCATCGGCCGGCCGTAGATCAGCATCTGCTGCGCCAGCTGCTCGCAGCGCGACGAGCTGCTTTCCCGCGCCATCAGGATGCCGGCCTTGAGCTGCGCCCGCGCCCGGTCGATCTCGGCCTTGTCCAGGGTGGACGGCGTCTTGCGGATCTCCTCGCAGACCACGGGGATCAGCTCCTTCAGCTGATCCGGGCCGGTGCCGGCATAGATGCCGAACAGGCCGCCGTCGCTATAGGGCGCCGCGAAGGTGTAGATGCTGTAGACCAGCCCGCGCTTCTCCCGCACTTCCTGGAACAGCCGCGAGGACATGCCGCCGCCCAGCAAGGTCGAATAGACTGTGCTGGCATAGTAGTCGTCATCGCGGTAGCCGATGCCGTTGAAGCCCATCACCAGATGCACCTGCTCCAGCTCCCGCGTCTCCCGCCGGTCGCCGCCGGCATAGCGTGCCGACTCCGCCGGTTCGGCGTTGGACTGCGGCAGCGCGCCGAACAGCCGCCCTGCCGCCGCCACCAGCGCGTCGTGGTCCACCTGCCCTGCCGCCGCCAGCACCATGCTTTCGCCGGTATAATGCTGGCGCAGATATCCCCTTATCTGCTCGCGCTGCATGGCGGTCACCGTGTCGACGGTTCCCAGCACCGGCCGGCCCAGCGCCTGGTTGGGATAGGCGGTTTCCTGGAAGTAATCGAAGACGATGTCGTCGGGCGTATCCTCCGCCTGGCCGATCTCCTGCAGCACCACCGTGCGCTCTCGATTCAGCTCCTCGTCGGCCAGCGTCGAACGCTGGAGGATGTCGGCCAGGATATCCAGCGCCAGCGGCACGTCACCGGCCAGCACGCGGGCGTAGTAGGCGGTATGCTCGCGCGAGGTATAGGCGTTGAGCACGCCGCCCACCGCCTCGATCTCCACGGCGATGTCCCGGGCGCTGCGCCGCTCCGTGCCCTTGAACGACATATGCTCCAGCAGATGAGCGACGCCGTTGATGGGCCGCGGCTCGTGCCGCGTGCCGGCGCCGACCCAGACCCCCAGCGACGCGGTTTCCACGCCGGCCATGCGGTCGGTCGCCACGGTCAAGCCGTTGCCAAGACGCGTCACCTGCACGCCAGTCACGCCGGCCATCAGGCGGCACCCTTGAGACGGCGGCTGCGGATGAAGGCCTGCACGGCGCGCAGATCGTTGGGCAGCATCTCCACCCGTTCCGGCCGGTCGAACAGATCGGCAAGCCGTTTCGGCAGCACCGGCCGCTGGCCGGTGGCGCGCTCCACCGCGTCGGGAAATTTGGCGGGATGGGCGGTGGCCAGCGCCACCACGGGAATGCCGTCGCCCCGCGCGCCCAAATGGGCCGCCGCGATGCCGATGGCGGAGTGGGGATCAATCAGTTCGCCGGTCTGGCGGTGCAGATTGGCGATCGCCGCCAGGGTTTCCTGGTCGTCGCAGCGATAGGCGTCGAACAGCGCCCGCGCCGCCTGCAGGCGCTCGTCGCCGACGGCGAGCTGGGCGTTGCGGCGAAAGCTGGCCATCGCCTGGGCCAGGGCGGCGCCGTCGCGGCCATAGAGATCGAACAGCAGCCGCTCCAGGTTGCTGGAGATCTGGATATCCATGCTCGGGCTCAAGGAGGGTTCCACGGTTTCGATCTGCATGCGGCCGGTGCCGAAGAAGCGAGTCAGGATATCGTTGCGGTTGGAGCCGACGATCAGCCGCGCTACCGGCACGCCCATCTGCCGCGCGCCATAACCGGCATAGACATTGCCGAAGTTCCCGGTCGGCACGGCGAAGGAGACGGCGCGGTCGGGCGCGCCCAGCGCCACCGCGGCCCAGACGTAATACACGATCTGCGCCATCACCCGCGCCCAGTTGATGGAGTTGACGGCCGAGAGGTTCAGCTCGTCGCGGAAGGCGAGATCGTTGAACATCGCCTTCACCAGGTCCTGGCAATCGTCGAAGGTGCCTTCGACGGCGATGTTGAACACGTTGGCGGCGTCGACCGTGGTCATCTGCCGCCGCTGCACCTCGGAGACGCGGCCATAGGGATGGAGGATGAAAATCTCCGCCGAGGGCCGGCCGTGGAAGGCCTCGATCGCCGCCGAGCCGGTATCGCCCGAGGTTGCGCCGACGATGGTGACATGCTGGCCGCGCTGGCGCAGCACATGGTCGTAGAGCCGGCCCAGGAGCTGCAGCGCCACATCCTTGAAGGCCAGGGTGGGCCCGTGGAACAGCTCCATCAGCCAGGTCTTGCCGTCGAGCTGCCGCAGCGGCGCCACCGCGCCATGGCCGAAGGTGGCGTAGCTGTCGCGGACGATGCGGGCGAAGGCGTCGGCCTCCACCCGCCCGTCGATGAAAGGCGCCATGACCCGCACCGCCAGCTCGGCATATTCCAGGCCGCGGAAGGATTTCAGGTCGGCCGGCGATAGGCGCGGCCAGGATTCCGGCACATAAAGGCCGCCGTCGCGGGCCAGGCCCGCGAGCAGGACATCATCGAAGGCGAGCGCCGGGGCGGCGCCCCGGGTGCTGACATAGCGCAAGGCGGACTCCTGGGAGGGCTCGGATGCGTGGCGCGGAGTGTCACCCTACTGGCGCGGTCGCGGCGGTGCAAGGGCCGGGAGCGGCGGCCAAGTCTTTGAATATGCTTGGGTTTTACAACGAAGCCCGGCGCCGCCCAAAAGCCCCGGACCTCGTTCCATCGGCAGTTGCCGAAGACGTTGCGCTGCCCGGGGCCGGCGGCATTTCCAGTGTATTTTTGCATATTTCCCGCCGCAGTTTTCTGCTCCGGATCAGCAGGTTAGGCCGGGTTTTGCGGTTTCTGGGGGACCCGCGATCCGGGGAACGATGCCATGCAAGGGAATTCCCCCTTGAGGGGCAGCCGCTATCGCAAGAGAACGCGCGCCGTCCTGCCCCCGGTCCTGGTGCGCGGTGTTCCGATACACAATTTCCAACATCGCGGCGACCCGGCCGCAGCCGGACCGCAATAGGAATTATAGCACAATTGTACGGAATTTCCAACCGCTACAGGAATGTTTTCAAATGCGCGCGGAAGCCAAGTCTGATGCGCTGGTGAGATGACAGGCGGTCCGGGTACAGCCGGTTGTCGTCACATCGGGCAGAATTCGCTCGGCTTCAATGCCTCTCATTTGTCTTCCCCGCGAAAGCGGGGATCCACGAGAAGCAGGGCGCTGTGCGGCCCTGGGTCCCCGCTTTCGCGGGGACGACAATCTTGTGTGGCGTTGATTCAACTTGCGTAGATCGTGCTCCAAGTTCAGTAACTCTCATCTTGGACTTCTCCGATCCCCATCAGCGCGCCATCTTCTTCGAGCTCCATAGCGGCCTGCCGCGGGAGGGGCCGGGCAATCGCGAGAGCACGGCGCGGGCGCTGGCGCTGGCCGGGGTGCTGCCGGCGGCGCCGCGCATCCTCGACATCGCCTGCGGGCCGGGCATGCAGACAATGGATCTGGCCTCGCTGCTGCCGGCGGCGCGGATCACCGCTGTGGACATGCATGAGCCTTTCCTGGAGGAACTCCGCCGCCGCGCCAAGGCGGCCGGCGTTGCCGACCGCATCGAGATCCTGCGGGGCGACATGGCGGCCCTGCCCTTCCCGCCCGCCAGCTTCGACCTGATCTGGTGCGAGGGCGCCGCCTACATCATGGGCGTGGGCAACGCGCTGCGCGTCTGGCGGCCACTGCTGCGCGCGGGCGGCAAGCTGGCGCTGACCGACGCGGTGTGGCTGAAGCCCGATCCGCCGGAGCCGGTCAAACGCTGCTGGGCGGAGTATCCGGCGATGGCTGACATCGAGACCAACCGCAAGCTGGTGCGCGATTGCGGCTACGAGTTGCTCGGCGATTTCGTGCTGCCGGATGCGGCGTGGTGGGATGACTATTACGGTCCCATGGAAAATCGCTTGCTCGAACTCGCGCCAAAATACGCAAGCGATCCAGTGGCCAATGCAATTCTCTTGGAGAGCAGCGGCGAAATCGAGCTGTTCAGGCTCCATTCAGCTTATTTCGGCTATGTGTTCCTGGTCACTGCCAAGAGCTGACAGCAGGACGATCATCGGCGCGGAAGCCGATGGCCTCATAGAAATCCTCGCGGCACCGTGAGTTTATCGGCGTGCAGGATTCCTTTGATGCATCAATCGCCCGGTTCCCTGCGGCATTTGGCGTGGCTCACTCAGGGAACCCGCGCAGTCGCTGGCGAGTTTCGGAATCGACGGGAATAGCAGAGAATTGGCAGAGAGATAGATCATGACTTACCCCAGGCGAAAACTGCTGCGTCTTGCCGCACTTAGCATCGGCGCGTTGGCGATTGCCCCGATGCCTGCACTATCGTCCGCACGGGCCGCCATCGGCAAAGTGGATGTTCCCTCCGACCCGAAGGCCCTTCGTTTTCGTGTGCTCTGGAAGGGCGACGAAATTGGCCACCACAATGTCACGATCACGCCGACCGCGGATGGCGACGGCATGACCGTGGTGACCAATATCCGGATGAAGGTCAAGGTCGGCCCGTTCACGGCGTTCCGCTTTGAGCATGACAGCACCGAAGCCTGGCGCAACGGGTTGCTGCAAAGCCTGGTCAGCAAGACCCATGACGACGGCGACGATCTCGCGCTGAATGGCGAAGCCACCGCCGCGGGATTCAAGGCGGTCGGTCCGAAGGGCGCCTTTACCGCGCCGGCCGATGTGCTGACCACAAACTGCATGTGGCTGCCCGAGCTGGTGGATGAGAAGAAGATCATCGATGCGCAGAAGGGCGAACTGGTCAGCCTGGTGTCCAAGCCTCTGGGCGAAGAGCATGTCGTCGTGAAGGGCAAGGATCGAACGGCGGAGCGGCACAGCATCCTGACGCCCTTCGTCGGCGGCAGCCTGTGGTACGACCTTGCCGGCAACTGGGTGCGCAGCCGCCTGGAGATCAAGGGCGAGACGCTGGAATACAGCCTGGCGGCCTAGGTCAATCCCCCGTTGGCTGCACTGACACCTGGCGGCGGCGAGCAGTATCCGCTGCTGAGAATCTAGCAGACGACACCCGTCAGCAAGCTAACTTTCTCTGAACTCGCCAACTCGCCGCAGTTTGCCCCAAAGCGGACAAGCCGTGCTTCAGGCGATACAGCCTTATAGCAGCAGCGCGACGATCACCATCGCACTGGATCAAGGCCCGGGCTATTTCAAGTGTACGATGGCCAAACCCGTTGAATCACATAGGAAGCGGTTCAAAGGATACGTCGCGCCGAAACTCTCAAATCGTCATGCGAGAGGCGCGCCCGCATCCGCTCGAGGCGAAGCTGCTCAATTGAATTGTTAGAAAGAGGCGCAACCTGCTGCGGCTTTAGAATCAGTGGACGAAGCCAGCGCAGGATGGCAACTACCCCCTCGGCGAGACGCAGCCACGGCAAGTGCCAGTTATGCGCTCGAGACGTGGCCCGGGCACTCGCCGTTTGGTGCATCATCGTAGTCCTCCATCCTCGGATCTAGTCGGGTGCCTTGGAAGTGGCTGTGTAGCCCACGTACCGTGAACAGCGCGCTTGGCGGCTGTGAAAGCGGCATGTATTCTTGCGTTAACGCCTGCACGCGCCGCAAAAATGCTGTGAAAAGCTACTATTGGCGCCGCGACTGGCACGAACGGAAAGGCGGGAGGCGTGGCACCTATGCCTCGTCTGCAGATCAAGCTTCTCGGCGGATTTGGCGCCCGCTGGGCGTCCGGTCCGGCTCTCGAAATCGCGACCAAGAAGACCCGAGCGCTGCTGGCCTATCTCGCGCTGCCTGCCGGCCGAGTGCATGCCCGCAGCAAGCTGGTCAATCTGCTTTGGAGCAACCGCGGCGACGAGCAGGCGCGCAACAGCCTGCGGCAGGCGCTCACCGAGCTCGGCCGTGCGCTCGGCACCGGCCAACCTGGTCTGCTCATCAAGGACCATGACACCATTGCCCTTGACGCAGGTGCCGTCGAGGTCGATGCGCTGCTGTTCGAGCAGCTAACGGCCGCTGGCAATGCCGAGGATCTCCGCCGGGCGGACGAACTCTTCGTCGGCGATCTGCTCGACGGCATCGACATCTCTGACTCTAATTTTGAGGACTGGTTGCGGCTCGAGCGGCAACGCCTGCGCGACTTCGCGGTGACCGCGGTCAAGAAGCTGCTTGCACTTGAGACGGGTCAAGTGGCTGTCGCGGTCGCAAAGCGGCTGGTCGCCCTCGATCCGCTGCAGGAGGAGGGTCATCAGACGCTGATGCGTTTGCACGCAGAGGCCGGTGAAACCGGTGCAGCGCTGCGACAGTATGAAGCCTGCCGCGACATTCTGAAGCGCGAGCTGAATATTGCTCCGTCGCAAAAAACAGAGGAGCTAAATAGCGCGATCCGGGCCCGCCTTGGAACACCTACAGCGCCGCAGCCCATCATCAAGGACTCGTCGTCGGCTCTCGCCGCGACAGGTCAGTCGACCGAAATGCCATCGTCGTCGAAGTCATCGGTTGCGGTCCTGCCATTCACGAATCTGAGCAGCGACCCCGAGCAGCAGTACTTCAGCGACGGTATCACAGAGGATATCATCACCGGCCTGTCGCGATTTCGAGAGTTCATCGTCATAGCCCGCCATTCTTCCTTTCGATTCCGCGATAGCGCCGCTGATGTCAAACATGTCGGACGAGAGCTGGGCGTGCGTTACATTGTTGAAGGTAGCGTCCGGCGGATTGGTGACAACATTTGTATTACCGCCCAACTGATCGACGCCTTGGATGATGTGAATCTTTGGGCCGAGCGTTATGACCGCAACGCTTCAGAAATATTCGCTATCCAGCACGAGGTCGTTCAAGCCATCGTTGGAACATTCGCAGGCCACCTCGAATACGCTGCCAGGGAACGGGCAAGGCGTCAGCCGACCGATAGCCTCGCAGCGTACGACTGTTACTTGCGCGCTCACGATGACATGTGGCGCCTCTATTACGACACCGAGGCATATCTTCGCGAGGGCCTGACAGCGGCCCGGAAAATGTGCAACCGGGCTATAGAATTTGATCCTAGATATGCCCGGCCCCACGCCTGCTTAGGATTCATACATCTCTGCGATTGGCTCTATCGCGGCGCCAGCGAGGACCTTGATAAGGCAGTCAGGTGCGCGCGGATGGCAGTCAACATTGACGATGCCGACGACTGGTGCCACGCGACGCTTGGGGTAATACATCTGAAACGCGCCGAATACGATCGCGCGGAATATCACATGCAAAGAGCTATCGAACTGAATCCCAATGACGCCGACACGTATTGTACCATGGGACTCTGCCTGATTTACGCGGGATTGCCGTTGCCCGCCATCGAGCGGCTGCAGACGGCCATAAGGCACAATCCCTTCTGTCCCGACTACTATCACGAGAGTCTCGGGATGGCCTACTATTTAGCTCACCGCTTCGATGAGGCAGTAGCAGCGCTCCACCACATGCGCAAACTCACGAGTTGGGCCCATGCCTATCTCGCCGCCTGTTACGCTCAGCTAGGCCGCCTGGATGAAGCACAGGCTGAGACCGCGGAGTATATCCGGCAGGCCAGGAGTACATCTGGCGCACTTGTCCCTGGCCAACCCGATCCCCTGAAGACTCTTACTAGCGCACTCGACGCCGACCTTCGAACACACAAGAAGGTGGTCGACTACCAACTGTGGCTCGATGGCATGCGGAAGGCAGGGTTGCCAATATGAGCGCACGAGACCTGACGGGCTCTGTGATGGCAGTCACGAGCCGTCTGCTTCGATGCGCCGTTCGAGAAGCGCCTGCATGGCGTCGATGAGCTGCAACTGCCCGGTGAATCCGACGCCGTCCGGGTCGATGTGGGAAAATCCGTCGATCAGGAAAAGCTGCGAGCCGGGTACGGCCGAGGCGAGGGCCATGCTTTCCGTATAGGGAATCATGCTGTCCTCCCGCCCATGCACCAGCAGCAGGCGGCCGGCGAGATGGGACAGGTTGTGGTTTCTGAGCGAGAGTTGTTGCAGTTGCGCCTGTATCCTTTGCGGCAGCCTCCGGAGCAGCGCCTCGACCCGATCGGGGTCGGAATTCTCCAGGAGGTCGAGCAATGTCCGGCCTTGCGGACCGAGGCGGGCCGCCAGATCGCCCACAGGCGCATCCGCCTTGTCCATGCGGCGTTCGGCGATTGCCAGCAGAGTTTTTCGATCGCCGGCATCGTCCAGCAGGTCGATGCTGCCAGCCAGGAAGAACCATTTTGCCGCGGGATGGGGATTCCGCGCCTGCCATCGGTCCGCTGTTGATCGCCGGAACTTTCCCGTCGTGACGAATGTCGCCAGGGCGGCCGTGTCATAGTAGCCGCCGATGGAGACAAGAAAGCGGATCGGCGGCTGCGCGCCGCTCTCCATGGTGGCCAGGATCGCCAATCCGGCGGCGTAGGAAATCGCGACCACGCCGACCCCCTGCTGTCCATTCGGCAAATCCATTTGCGCGAGGTGGAATGCGGCATCCGCAATGCCGCGGCTGTCTTCCAGCCGGACGCGCATCTCCCGCGGTCCCCGGAGGTCGGGCACCAGGACCAGGAACCGGGCCCGCGACAGGCTGAGCGCCAGGTTCACGAGCCGCTGATCGTCCTTGCCGTGGGGCGTGAAGCCGGGAACGAGAACCAGGCCGGCGCCGATCGGCTGGGCCGGATCATACAGATCGGCGAGATAGGCGCGGCCGGCGATCTCATAGGCGATCGTCGTCCGAACCGGCAATGGCGTGATTGATTTCAGATCGCTCCCGCCGCTCCCCGCGTCGATGTCGGAGAGGACGCGCATTGCCTCCTGGCTTTGCGGCGAGATGCAGGCGGCGAGCATCGGCAACAGCGCCAGAAGCGTTCCGAGCATTGCCAGCCGTCGAGCGCAAATCATGGGCGGGACGCGGTTGCGGGCGCGGCCTGGACGGCCGACCGCATGATGCGCTCGTAGAGGGCGCGATAGTCCTTGGCGACCTTGCCGCCGAAGAGCGGGTCTTCCTTTCCGCCGGCGGAAGCTTCAATCGCGTCCCAGTCCTCCGGCCGCAGCGCCAGGGCCGCCTGCGGAAAGAAGATCTTCTCTTCGCCGGCGATATGCCGTTCGTTGCTGGTGAGATAGTCTTCCACGATGCTCTCGAACCAGGAGCGCGGAATCTCGCTATCGCGGGCGATGTTCTGCAGGGCCGCGGCCAGCTTGCGCGTCAACTCCCCCAGATGGGCGTGCTCTTTCAACAGGTCGCCGACAGTCGATTTCGCCTGGGGATCGCGCGCGACCATCCGCTCATAAATCAGATTCTCCGCCGGATGATGGCAGAGATCCGGATAGTTCAGGGTATAATTCATGATGCTGTTCAGAAGCTCGAAATCCAGCGTCGCGCCGCCGCGATAGGCATCCAATTCCCGGCGCAGCAGATGCAACAGCCGCGTCATGTTGCGGTGGTCGATCTGCAACTGCTCGATGGCCTTGGGCATCCGGTCTGTCATCGCGTCTCACCCTGTATCGGGCCTTTTTTGCGCCAGGCCGCCGGCTTTCGTCAAAACGCTTAGGGTCGCAGGCGATGCCGCCCCGCGGGGCTAGTCCTCGAGCACGAAGGTCACTTCCATCGTCACCCGATACTCGGTGATCTTGCCCTTCTCGATCTTGGCCTTCTGTTCGAGCACATGCAGGCCGGTCATGCCGCGAACCGTCTTCGCGGCGCGCTTGATGCCGCTTTGCACCGCCGCCTCGAAGCCCTTGCCTGAGGACGCCGTCAGCTTGGTGACCCGTGCGACTGCCATGATTCCCTCCCTAGGTTCATTGACCCGGCAGCTTACGGTAGTCCTCGGCGGCAGCGGCAACAAGCAGGGAAGCTGGTTGCATCGGCTTTTGCCCTGCCAGAAGCGCCGCCGGGTCGGCGCTTACTCGTGGCTCAGTCGAATAGGATCGGTCAGAAATCGGCGCCACGCGCCAGTGACAACAGCCGCGGCGATCCAGGAACCGCCGATTTGATCTATGGCGAGATCCAAGTGAAATCCGAAATACAGAGCGGCCGATGCAGCGGCAATGAGCAGGGGGAGGATCACCGGATTTGCGGTAAACCAGCCGACCACAAGATCCAACCGCCGCGCCGGCGTTTGATCCTCTATTCCCAGACCGGCTGGCGTTTCCAGACGGCGCTGAATCGCGCGCATGCGCCGTCGATGTACAGCAAAGCCTGCGGCAGCGATGATGGCGCCGGCTGCGACCGCCATAGGCACGTCTGATTGGAGCAGCCACACGGTTACGCCGGCGCCGAGCGCAAGAAACAGCGTAACGCGAACATGACCGGCTACAACATCGGCGATGAACCAGCGTTCCGCTTCGGTGATTCGCACAGGCAGCAGCCCCTTGCGGAACGTTCGCAACGACCCGGTACCATCGTCCTGCTGCGGGACGACGATCTCCCGCAGCACGGCGATCATGAGGCTGAGAGGGTTCATTGGGCCGGTCGCCGCGGGCGAATTGGCTAATTCAGATACCGCCGCTCCAGATGGGCCTTGAACACCGCGGGGTCGAGCGGGCGGCCGGTGGCGGCGGTGAGCAGCTCGCGGGCCGGCAGGCGGGAGCCCTGGCCATGGACATTGGCGCGCAGCCAAGCCAGCAGCGGCGTGAAATCGCCCTTGCCGATGGCGGCGGGAATTTCCGGCTGGGCGCGGCAGGCGGCGTCGAAGAGCTGCGCCGCCGTCATGGCGCCCAGGGTATAGGTGGGAAAATAGCCCCAGGCCCCGTCATACCAGTGGATGTCCTGCAGGCAGCCCTCGCGGTCCGAGGGCGGCACGATGCCCAGGAGTTTCTTCATCCCTTCGTTCCAAGCCGCCGGCAGATCGCCGAGTTTCATTTCGCCGCCGATCAGCGCCTTCTCCAGCCGGTAGCGCAGGATGACATGGGCGGGATAGGTCACCTCGTCGGCCTCGACGCGGATGAAATCGGGCGTCACCCGGGTGTAGAGCCGCCGGAAATTCTCGGCCTCCCAGGCCGGGCCGCTGCCGCCGAAGGCCTCGCGCGCCAGCGGCGCCAGGAAGGTGATGAAGGGAGCGGACCGGCAGGCCTGCATCTCCATCAGCAGCGACTGGCTTTCATGCAGGCTCATGCCCCGCGCCTGGCCGACCGGCTGGTGGCGCCACGGCTGCGGCAGGCCGCGCTCATAGAGCGCATGGCCGGTCTCGTGGATCACCCCCATCACGGCGGAGGCGAAATCGTCCTCGGCATAGCGGGTGGTGATGCGCACATCGTCGGGCATGCCGCCGCAGAAGGGATGCAGGCTGGTGTCGAGGCGGCCATGCTCGAACTCGAAGCCCATGGCGCGCATGATCCGCTCGCCCAGATCGCGCTGCTTCTCCACCGGGAAGGGGCCGGGGAGATCCAGCGGTTCGGGCTGGCGCGCCTGACGTTCCAGCACCCGCGCCAGGAGGCCCGGCAGGAAGGCGGCGAGGTCGTCGAACACCCGGTCGATATCGGCGGCGCGGCCGCCGGGCTCATACTCGTCCAGCAGCGCGTCATAGGCGCCGACGCCCAGCCGCGCCGATTTCGCCGCCGCCGCTTCGCGGGTCAGGCGCAGCACCTCGGTCAGCGCCGGCAGCTGCATGGCGAAATCGCCCTTGGGCCGCGCGTCGCGCCAGACCTGCTCGCTGGCGGAGCAGGCTTTGGACAGCGCCTCCACCAGCTTGGCATCCAGCGCCGTAGCATGGACCCATTGCCGGCGCATCTCCCGCAAGTTTGCGCGCTGCCACTCGTCGAAATTGGCCGCGCCGCCCTCGGCATGATCCAGCAGATCGCCCATGACCGGCTCGGTCAACATGCCGTGGCAAACGACATTGAGCGCGGCGAGCTGCTCCGCCCGGGCCTCGGCGCCGCCCGGCGGCATCATCGTCGCCATGTCCCAATGCAGCACGCCCAGCGCATTGCGCAGCGCCTGCAGGCGGTGAAAGCGGGCCTCGAGATCGGTGTAGGGGGACATGGGGGGAACTCGGGCGGCAATTGAGAGGGAGGCGCAGACTAACCGATCCCGCGGGCGGGAGATTATCATTGAGCGAATATTAGCCCGTTCGCATAGAAAAAACGAGGTCCGGCACACTTGCCCGAAAGTACTTACCGGCCAACCACTTTCCCCATCAGCAGACAGGGATTCTCTGCGTCCCAGAAGGTGGCCGATTCCAACAACGGGCGGAAACCCATGGCCGTGTAGAACCGGCGCGTGGCGTCGTAGTACGGGTCGTTGCCACTCGCCGCCAGTGTCTTGACCAGCAGGATTTCCACTCCCTCGGCACGGCAGCGGTCTTCGCAGGCGCCGAGCAAAACGCGCCCGAACCCGCTCCGATGATAAGGCTGCCGCACGGCAATCAGATGGATTTCGGCGACATGAGGATTGATCGTCTCGATGGTGATGAGGCCGGCAACCTGGCCATCCCGCCGGACGCCGAACATCGGCAAATGAGCTACCTCGGCAACATAGCGATCGATCGCCTCGGGGATGCCGAACCAGTCGGGCAGGCCCTCCAGAATTGACCGGCAGAGAGCTGGCTTGCCATCAGAGATCTCTTCGACCGTCATGGTGCTGCCGCCTTCAGCCGGCGGTGATAAACGACATAAATCACGGCTAGCGCCACCGCGAGGATGTACCAGGTGATGGCGTATTGCAGGTGATCATTAGGCAGAGTCACCTTGGTCTGGCCGCCGATGGGGATGCCGCCGGGATTGGCCGCCGGGCCCGCTTCCAGGAACACCGGCACGAGTTCGGCGGCGGGAATTCCGGCCTGAGCCGCCATCGCCGGCAGGTCGAGCCAGAACCACATGTTGTTCTGCGGCTCGTTATCGGGCTGCAGCCAGTTCTGATGCCCCGGCAGGCGGATCGCGCCATCGACCGTCACCAGTCCCGCGGCCTGCCCCTCGGCTCGCCTGGCCGGGTCCTTCTGCGCTTCGGGCACCCAGCCGCGATTGACCAGGAGCGTGCCACCCGAACTCAGGCGCAGCGGCGTCACGATCTGGTAGCCGACATTGCCGCGCATGGTGCGGGCGGCGACGTAGAGCTCTTTGTCGTGGCGGAATTCGCCCGACGCGACGGCGCGGCGGAATTCGAGCGGCGCCAGCGCTTCAATCGCGGCCGCGCCCGGCGCCGGCAGCTCGACCGGTGCGGCGGCGATGCGCGATTCGCGCTCGGCGATAACAGCCGCTTTCTCGAACAGGCGCTGCACCTGCCAGCTGCCGAGGCCCAGCAGCAGGATCAGCGCCGGAACCGTGAACAGCGTCGGCCAGAAGGTGGGACGGAAGGGCATCGTTGATCCCCGGAACATTGGCGCGGAACTCTAGAACAAGATCGTCTCGGATTGAATCATTCCGAGACGTCAATCTTGGTCTGCTTTGTTGAGTTAGAGCATGATTCACGGATCGCGCCAGAGTAGCACGATCCGATCATGCTCTATGAGTCGAAGCTGCCGCGGTTCTCGCCGGCGCGGTTGCGGTACTGCAGCGCCACCATGATGGCCTTGGCCGGGCCCAGCAGCAGCAGCGCGCCGCCGAGCACGACGGCGGTCAGGATGGACATGGTGAGCCATTCGGGCAGCGCCAGCTTGAATTGCAGCACGAAGGCCAGGGGCACGGCGATGGCGCCGAGGATGAAGATCAGGAACACGGCGGGGCCGTCGCCGGAATCCGCTTCCGCCAGGTTGAGATGGCAGACCGGGCAGGTCTCCGCCACCTTGAGAAAACTGCTATAGAGCTTGCCCCGGCCGCAGCGCGGGCAGCGGCAGGCGAGGCCGGTCTTTACCGGCGAGAGCGCGGGGTAATGGCGGTCGGACATCGCGGGACTCTAGGCCAATGGCGGCGGAAATGCCCTGAAAAAACAAGACGGGACGGCGAAGCCGTCCCGTCTTTGGCGATCGATCTGGTCCGGCGTCAGTGTGCGGCAGTCTGACCGGCGCCGGCGACGTAGATGCAGATGAACAGGAACAGCCAGACCACGTCGACGAAATGCCAGTACCAGGCGGCCGCCTCGAAGCCGAAATGATGATCCGGCTTGAAATGGCCGGCGGTGGCGCGGAACCAGCAGACGATCAGGAAGATGGTGCCGATGATCACATGGGCGCCGTGGAAGCCGGTGGCCATAAAGAAGGTCGAGGGATAGATGCCGTCTTTGAAGCCGAAAGCGGCATGGCTATACTCATAGGCCTGCACGCCGGTGAAGGTCAGGCCCAGCAGGATCGTCAGCGACAATCCCTGGATCAGCCCGTTGCGGTCGCCTTCCCGCAGCGCGTGGTGCGCCCAGGTGACGGTGACGCCGGACAGCAGCAGGATCAGCGTGTTCAGCAGCGGCAACTCGAAGGGATCGAAGGTGCGGATGCCCTCCGGCGGCCAGACATTGCCGATCGCCGCGGTCGGGAACAGGCTGGCGTTGAAATAGGCCCAGAACCAGGCAACGAAGAACATCACTTCGGAGGCGATGAACAGCGCCATGCCGTAGCGCAGGCCGATCTGCACCACCGGGCTGTGATGCCCCTGGAACTCGCCCTCGCGCACCACGTCGCGCCACCAGAAGAACATCGTCGCGACAATGCCCAGTATACCAAGCGGCATGGCGATCATGCCGCCGGGCTTGCCATGCATGTACAGCACGGTGCCGACCGTGAGCACCAGGGCGGCGATCGCGCCGACGATCGGCCAGGGGCTGGGATCGACCAGATGATAGGGGTGTCTAGCGGGGTGGCTTCCGTGTGCGTCGCTCATGGCCTGTTCCCTAATGCCTCTTTTTCCCTGCGGCTGCGTGGCCGGTACTCGTGATTCACGTATCAGCGGTTCAATTCACAGTTTCGGCGCCGTCGCCGGCGTCGCTGATCTTCTGCTGCGCGCCGCTCTGATCGGGCGCCAGGAAGAAGGTGTAGGACAGTGTCACCGTTTGGACATCCTCCGTTGCCGCGTCCTTCAGGATCTCCGGATCGACGAAGAAGGTGACCGGCAGCTCGGCGCTCTGGCCGGGCTCAAGCAGCTGCTCCTGGAAGCAGAAGCATTCCAGCTTGTTGAAGTAGAAGCCCACATCGTAGGGCGTGACATTGAAGGTGGCGCTGCCGACGAGGCGCATATTCGAATTGTTGTGCACGCGATAGAAGGCCAGGCCGGTGGCGCCGATCTCCAGCGTCACCTCCTGCTGCATCGGCTGGAAGGTCCAGGGCAGATCCGGCGCGATATCGGCGTTGAACCGCACGGTGATGGTCTTGCCGGGCACGGCTTGCGGCGCCGCTTCGGCGCGCTGGGTGGCGCCGCCATAGCCGGTGACCTGGCAGAACAGCCGGTAGAGCGGAACCGATGCGAAGGCGAGGCCGCCCATGGCGATCACCAGCCCCACCAAGCCGCCGACGACCAGGCGGTTGCGCCGCGAGCGCTGACGATGCTGTCCCATGTCCGGCTCTAGCCCCCGCCCATGCGCACGATGGCGATCAGATAGACGAGCAGGGCAAAGGCGGCCAGGGCCGCGAACATGGCCCAGTTCTTCGCCCGCTGGCGCTGGCGCTGCGCCTCGCCCGGGGAGACGGGATTGGCCTGATCGGGCTTCATGCGGCTACCCCCGCCGGGAATCCGCCGGCGAACAGGCCGGGCGCGCGGTCGAGGATCAGCAGCGCGAATAGCGCGAAAAGATAAAACAGCGAATAGGCGAACATCTTGCGGGCGCTGCGGTCGCTCTCATCATTGAGCACGCGCACGGCCGCGAGGATGAACAGGCCGCCCAGCAGCACCGCTGCCGCACCGTAAAGAGCGCCGGTCATGCCCAGGTACCAGGGAGCCAGGCCAAGCGGGAACAGCAGCACTGTGTAGATCAGCATGTGAATCTTGGTCGCCCGCGGGCCGGCGACCACCGGCAGCATCGGCACGCCGGCCTTCTCATAGTCGCCGGCGCGGTAGAGCGCGAGCGCCCAGAAATGCGGCGGCGTCCACATGAAGATCAGCAGGAACAGGGCGATGGATTCGACGGTGACCGTGCCGGTCGCCGCCGCCCAGCCGATCATCGGCGGGAATGCGCCGGCGGCGCCGCCGATGACGATGTTCTGCGGCGTGCGGCGCTTCAGCCAGACGGTGTAGACCAAGACATAGAACAGGATCGCGCCGGCCAGCAGCCCGGCGGCGAGCCAGTTGAGCGCGACACCCATGATGACCACGGAGCCGATGGCCAGCACGATGCCGAAGGCCAGGGCCTCGGCGGGGTCGACGCGGCCCTCGGGAATCGGCCGCTTGCAGGTGCGGGGCATGACCGCGTCGATATCGCGGTCGTACCACATGTTCATGGCGCCGGACGCGCCGGAGGCGATGGCGATGCAGAGGATGGCCACCGCCGAGAGCAGCGGATGGGGCTGCACCGGGGCCACCGCCAGCGCGGCAAAGCCGCTGAACACCACCAGCGACATCACCCGCGGCTTCATCAGCTGCAGATAGTCGCGCACCGACGCCGCTGTCCGGTCGGGAACAACGGCGTCGGCGGCGGCAAATGACGGAGAGATGTCGGTCAATCAGCGCCTCTTCGGCAGCGGCGATCGCGGGGGACGGGCCTCAATGGGCCGAGCCCTTGATCACCGGCAGTTCCTCATAGGAGTGGAAGGCCGGCGGCGACGGCAGCGTCCATTCCAGCGTCGTGGCGCCCGCGCCCCAGTAGTTCTCGCCCACGCGGCGGCCGGAGGTCAGGGTGTAGATCACCACGCCCACGAACCAGACGGCGCCGAGCGCGCCGAGGTAAGCGCCGATGGTCGACACCTGGTTCCAGCCGGCGAACGCATCGGGATAGTCCGGGTAGCGGCGGGGCATGCCCGCGAGGCCGAGGAAATGCTGGGGGAAGAAGGTCAGGTTGGCGCCGACGAAGGACAGCCAGAAATGCACCCGGCCCGCCCATTCCGGATATTGCCGGCCGGACATCTTGCCGAACCAGTAATAGAAGCCGCCGAAGATCGAGAACACGGCGCCGAGCGACAACACGTAGTGGAAGTGCGCGACCACGTAGTAGGTGTCGTGCATAGCGTTGTCGACGCCGGCATTGGCCAGCACCACGCCGGTGACGCCGCCGATGGTGAACAGGAAGATGAAGCCGATCGCCCAGAGCATCGGCGTGTCGAAGCGCAGCGAGCCGCCCCACATGGTGGCGATCCAGGAGAAGATCTTGATGCCCGTGGGCACCGCGATCACCATTGTCGCCGCGGTGAAATAGGCGCGGGTGTCCACGTCCATACCCACGGTGAACATGTGGTGCGCCCAGACGACGAAGCCGACCACGCCGATGGCGACCATCGCATAGGCCATGCCCAGATAGCCGAACACCGGCTTGCGCGAGAAGGTAGCGATGATCTGGCTGACCATGCCGAAGCCCGGCAGGATCAGGATGTACACTTCGGGATGGCCGAAGAACCAGAACAGATGCTGGAACAGGACCGGATCGCCGCCGCCGGAGGGCTCGAAGAAATGGGTGCCGAAATTGCGGTCGGTCAGCAGCATGGTGATGGCGCCCGCCAGCACCGGCAGCGACAGCAGCAGCAGAAACGCGGTCACCAGCACCGACCAGACGAACAGCGGCATCCGGTGCAGCGTCATGCCGGGCGCGCGCATGTTGAAGATGGTGGTGATGAAGTTGATCGCGCCCATGATGGACGAAGCACCCGCCAGATGCAGCGAGAAGATCAGGAAATCCACCGACAATCCCGGCTGTCCCAGCGCCGAGGACAAGGGTGGATAGATGGTCCATCCCGTGCCCGCACCGGTATCGACGTAGGCCGACAGCAGCAGCAGGATGATCGAGGGGATCAGCAGCCAGAAGCTGATATTGTTCATGCGCGGAAAAGCCATGTCCGGCGCGCCGATCATCAGCGGCACGAACCAGTTGCCGAAGCCGCCGATCATCGCCGGCATGACCATGAAGAAGATCATCAGCAGGGCGTGGGCGCTGATCACCACGTTCCACCACTGGCCGTCGGGCGCGTCCGATGTGCCGAAGAGCTGGATGCCGGGGGCGCCCAACTCATAGCGCATCATCACCGAGAACAGGGTGCCGAGCAGGCCGGCGCAGATGGCGAATACCAGGTACATCGTGCCGATGTCCTTGTGATTCGTCGAATAGACGAAGCGTCTCCAGCCGGTGGGATGATGGTCGTGGCCGTGGCCGGCATGCTGTACGTGAACGGGGCTCATCTGTTTCTTCCTTCCCGTCGCATCAATTCGAGGGTTCGTTGAGGGCGACATCGGCCGCCGGCGGCGCGCCGTCGACCTTGGCGAACTTGGATTGCGCCTCTTTCACCCAGTTATCGAAATCGGCCTTGGAGACCACTCTAACAACGATCGGCATATAGGCATGGCCATTGCCGCAGAGCTCGGAGCATTGGCCGTAGTAGACGCCTTCCTTTGTCGCCTTGAACCAGGTCTCGTTGAGGCGGCCGGGCACGGCGTCTTCCTTCACGCCGAAGGCCGGCATGGCAAAGGCATGGATCACGTCCTCGGCGGCCAGCAGCACCTTGACCGTCGAATCGACCGGCACAACGACCTCATTGTCCGTCGACAGGAGCCGGATCTGGCCCTTCGACGGATCGATGTCGGCATCCTGGATCATGTAGGAGTCGAAGGTGAAGTTGCCGTTGTCGGGGTATTCGTACGACCAGTACCACTGATGGCCGACCGCCTTGATGGTCATGTCCGGTTCCGGCGTCACATCCGTGAAGTAAAGCAGCGGGAAGGACTTGAAAGCGATGTAGACGAGGATCAGGACCGGCACGACCGTCCAGACGACCTCGATCAGCTTGTTATGGGTGGTCTTCGACGGCGTCGGGTTCCGCTTCTCGCTGAAGCGCCACATGACATAGAGCAGCAAGGCGAGCACGAAGATGGTGATCAGCGTGATAATCACCAGGAGGATATTGTGGAAACTCTCGATCTCTTCCATGACCGGCGAAGCCGCCGGTTGGAATCCCATCTGCCAGGGCTCGGGCTTTGCCGCCCAGGCACCGGACGCCATCCCCAACAGCCCGAAGGCTGTGACCGCAAAGGCGCACAGCGCCGCCCAAAAGGCCTTACGACTTGCCACTACCATCTTTGCTCCGCTTTGACTGGGGCGCCGCCCGACTTGCCTCTGATCCACGCTTGCCCCGCCCCTTCCGGCAACAAACGCCGCGACGCGCGGCCCGGAAGCTACACCGGTGAACCTATCCTAACAAGAGTCCGAGGCTGGCGGTCCCGGGTGTCCTGCCAAGAGTCTGTGTAGCTCAAAAAACCAATTGGGGCGCGGAGTTAGAGTAATTATGCGGCACTCTGTCGCATCGCCCGGCGGGTTCCGGGCCGGCCGCGCGGGAATCGGTCGCCAGCGGGTGATGCAGGAAGCGAGGCGACGCTCTATATGATGTACGAATGCCCGACGATTTGCCGTCCCCATCCGATCTTGGCCTCCCTTAAGGAGCGGCCCAAAGGAGCATCTATGAGCGATCTTGCCCGCACCGACGATCTGTTCTTCACCCGCGCCGGCCTGGATCGCGGCCGGGTCGAGGGAATTGTCGGCGATGCCTTGAAAGGCGCCGACGATGGCGAGCTGTTCCTGGAGTACAGCCAGTCGGAGTCTCTGGCCTTCGATGACGGGCGGCTGAAAAGCGCCAGCTTCGACAGTTCCCAGGGTTTCGGCCTGCGCTCCATCGCCGGCGAAGCGGCCGGCTATGCCCATGCCAGCGAACTCAGCGAAGCCGCGATCAAGCGCGCGGCGGAGACGGTTAAGGCTGTCCATGCCGGCCATGGCGGCAAGCTGGATGTGGGGCCGCAGGGCACCAACCGGTCGCTCTATACCGACGTCAATCCGCTGGCCGAGGCGCCTTTCGAGCAGAAGGTGAAGCTGCTGACCGACATGGACGCCTATGCCCGGTCGAAGGACAGCCGGGTGCGCCAGGTGATGGCGTCGCTGTCGGGCGTCTGGCAGGCGGTGCAGATCATCCGCCCCGACGGCCTGCGGGTCGCCGACATCCGGCCGCTGGTCCGGCTCAGCGTCTCCATCATGGTGGGCGATGGCGACCGGCAGGAGACCGGCAGCCACGGCACCGGCGGCCGTACCGGCTACAGCCTTTACCTGCAGCCCGGCACTTGGCGGGGCGCGGTGGACGAGGCGCTGCGCCAGGCGCTGGTCAATCTCACCTCCGTTCCAGCACCTGCCGGCGAGATGACGGTGGTGCTGGGCTCGGGATGGCCGGGCATCCTGCTCCATGAGGCGATCGGCCATGGGCTGGAGGGCGATTTCAACCGCAAGAAGACCTCGGCCTTTGCCGGCCTGATGGGGCAGCGGGTGGCGTCCAAGGGCGTCACCGTCGTGGATGACGGCACGCTGCAGGACCGCCGCGGCTCCCTCACCGTCGATGACGAGGGCACGCCGACGCAGAACACCACCCTGATCGAAGACGGCGTTCTCGTCGGCTTCATGCAGGACCGGCAGAACGCGCGGCTGATGGGCACGAAATCCACCGGCAACGGCCGGCGCCAGAGCTTCGCCCATATCCCGATGCCGCGCATGCGCAACACCTACATGATGGCCGGCAGCCACGACCCGAAGGAGATCCTGGGTTCGGTGAAGAAGGGCCTCTATGCCGTGAATTTCGGCGGCGGCCAGGTTGATATCACCAACGGCAAGTTCGTGTTCTCCTGCACCGAGGCCTACAAGATCGAGGACGGCAGGATCGGCCCGGCGGTGAAGGGCGCGACCCTGATCGGCAACGGCCCGGACGTGCTGACCAAGGTGTCGATGATCGGCAACGACCTGATGCTCGATCCCGGCATCGGCACTTGCGGCAAGGAAGGCCAGGGCGTGCCCGTGGGCGTCGGCCAGCCGACGCTCAAGATCGACGCGATCACGGTGGGCGGCACGGCGGCTTAGCCCTCCATCGATATCGCCGTTCCGTCTGAACTGGACATGCCGAGCAACGCAGCGCCCGATGACAGTGACGGCGATGAGGAACTCGCCCCCTTGCCGGCGGGCTCGCCGAACTACATGACGCCGGCGGGCTTCCGCCGCCTGGACGAAGAGCTCAAGCAGCTCAGCCGAGTCGAGCGGCCGAAGATCGTCGAGGTGGTGTCCTGGGCGGCGGGCAATGGCGACCGGTCGGAGAATGGCGACTACATCTACGGCAAGCGGCGGCTGCGGGAGATCGACCGGCGCATCCGCTTCCTGCGCAAGCGCCTGGAGGCTTCCAAAGTCGTCGACCCGGCGCAGCAGACCAACCGCGACAAGGTCTTCTTCGGCGCCACCGTGACCTACGCAACGGCCCAGGACGAGCAACTCACCGTCAAGATCGTCGGCGTCGACGAAGCCGATTTCGAGAAAGGCCAGATCAGCTGGGTCTCGCCCATCGCCCGCGCCCTGATGCGCGCCGGCGTCGGGGACAGCGTGAAAGTGCGCACGCCGGCCGGGCCGGAGGCGATCGAGGTCGTCAGAATCGCCTACGACACCTGATAAGACTGCATGCCGCCGATGCGCTGGGTCCACGAGGCTGTCGGCTGACTTGATTTGACCGGGCCTTTGATATATACTTTTGGTATATATCATTTGTCCCGTGTTTACAGGTCCTCCAATGTCAGACCGAGATGTCGCGAAAATTTTCATGCATGGCCGCAGCCAAGCGGTGCGATTGCCCATGGCCTACCGCTTGCCCGGCACGCAGGTGCGCGTTCGCCGGGTCAAAAGCGGCATTCTGCTGGAACCCATGTCCACTGATGTCGACTCCTGGTTCGCGGCGATCGATCAATTCAGCGATGTCCCCTTCATGAAAGAGGGCCGGCGTCAGCCGCCGATGCCCGAACCTGAAGATCTTTTCTAATGGTGTATCTTCTCGATACGAACGCCGTCATCGCAATCCTCAATAACAGACCGCTTTCGGTCCGCAGCCACCTGAGGCGCGCGCTAGCGCGGGGCAGTGCGATCGTAACATCCTCGGTGGTCCTCTACGAGCTTTGGTATGGTGTCGCGAGAAGCCAGCACAAGAAAGAGAATGCCGATCGACTGCGGGCCTTTCTGGCCGGCGCCGTTCGAGTGCTGCCCTTTCAGGAAGATGACGCCGCAGTGGCCGGCGAACTTCGCGCCGAACTCGAATCCAAGGGCAAGCCAATCGGTCCTTATGATCTCTTGATCGCCGCGCAGGCCCTTCGCAGTCGCGCCACGCTTGTCTCCGCTAACACCGGCGAGTTCAGCCAAGTCCGCGGCCTGGCGTGGCGGAACTGGGCTGCTTAGAAAGGCAGTCATGAAGAATGCGTCGTCCGAGCCCCACTTCACCCCCCGCTTCTTCACCTTCCTCCGCGCGCTTAAGCACAACAACGAGCGTGCCTGGTTCCAGGCCAACAAGGAGCGCTATATCGCCGATGTGCAGCAGGCGATGCTACGCTTCATCGCCGATTTCGCCGAGCCGTTGCGCAAGATATCCAAGAACTTCATCGCCGATCCCAAGCCGGTGGGCGGCTCGATGTTCCGGGTCTATCGCGACACCCGCTTTTCCCGCGACAAGACGCCGTACAAGACCCACGCGTCGGCCCATTTCCGCCATACCCAGGCAACCCGCAACGTGCATGCGCCCGGCTTCTATCTCCATCTGGAGCCCGGCGAGTGCTTCATCGGCGGCGGAATCTGGCTGCCGGAGGCGGCAACCCTGAAAAAGCTGCGCGACGCCATCGCCTATGACGCGGAGGGCTGGCGCAAGGTGAAACGCAAGATCACGGACATCGAGGGCGACGGGCTGACCCGGCCGCCCCAGGGTTATGATCCCGCCCATCCCTTCATCGACGACCTCAAGCGCAAAAGCCATTTTTCCCACGCCGCGTTCAGCGAGGCGGAGGTCTGCAGCCCGCGCTTCCTCGCCCGCTGCGCCGAAGCCTGCCGCGCCCGGGCACCGCTAATGCAGTTCCTCACCGAGGCCGTCGATCTGGATTGGTAGGCGCCCGCATGCCGCAAGGCCAGAAGCCACCATCGCGGAATAGCCGGCCGCTATAGCGACAGGCACCAGTGCTGGCCCACCAGGTCCTTGCCGAAGGAGTGGTGCGTCTCTTCCTTGATCAGCTTGAACCCCGCCGCCTCGTAGATCTTGCGCGCGGAGACCAGGATGTCGTTGGTCCATAGCGCGAGGGTCTTGTAGCCCTTGGCGCGGGCGAAGCGGATGCATTCCTCCACCAGCCGGCGGCCGAGTCCTTGCCCGCGCGCCTTCGCGTCCACATGCAGCATGCGCAGCCGCGCGACCTCGTCGGAATCCTTGACCAGGAACACCGCGCCGACGACCTCGCCGTCCAGCTCCGCCACCCAGCAGCGCTCCTTTTGGGGATCGAAATTGCGGATGAACTTGGCAGTGATCTCGGCGACCAGGGCTTCGAATTCATCGTTCCAGCCATGCTCCTCGGCATAGACCCGCGCCTGGCGGTGGACGATCCAGCCCATGTCGCCGACGCGATGGTCCCTGAGCACGAACAGCGGCGGGCCGTCGTCACGGCTGCGGGCGAGGATGCGCCGCACCTGGGCCAGGGATTGGGTCAGGCGCCGGAGCTGTCCTTCGTCCAGGCCTTCGACCATCGCGCCGATCTCGTCCTGGGAGGTCTTGTTGATCTGACGGAAGGCGGCCTTGCCGGCGGCGGTGAGGCTAAGGGCCGCCTGCCGCCGGTCCTCGGCCCGTGGTGTGCGCTTCAGCAGCTTTTTCTTTTCGAACCGCGCGAGGATGCGACTGAGATAGCCGGGATCGAAGCGCAGGGATTGCACGAGGTCGCTGGCGGTGAGGCCGTCGCGGTGCGCGATTTCATAGAGCACCCGCCCTTCGCTCAGCGTGAAGGAGCTCTTCAGGAAATGCTCGTCCAGCAGGCCGATGACGCCGGTGTAGTAGCGGTTGAATCGCCTGATCTCGGCGACGGAGCTGTCGAAGGGTTCGGACACGGGGTTGTACCGGCTGGAAGGTAATTGTTGATTTTAGCATGCAGATAGTTGCTTCAGTCAACTATTAAGACGCCAATACGCCAATGTTGTCATCCCGGAAACCGAGCGTCACCGAGGTTATCTGGGGGCCCGTGCACACCCGGAAGCGGTGGGGTAACTTGACGAATTCAGTGTGCTTGTTGGGGTCCCGGGCTCGGCCGCACGAGACCAACGCTACGCGTTTGCTCGGGAAGCGGCGGCCCCGGGATGACAAGAAATGACTTACTACCTGCGCCGCGCCCGCCTCAGCACGCCACCGGCACCGGCACCCGGGGATCCGCATCCCAATAAGCGAAATCGCGGAAGGCGGGATCGACGCTGCCGCCCCAGCGGCCATGATAGAGCGCGAGCTTTTCCTCGGCGGGGCAGCGGCCGGTTTCGGCGATCACATGCAGGGGATCGAGGAAGCGGGTCTCGTCGCGGCCCTGCTTGTCCAACCGGGCGCGGCGGTTCAGGCCGGCGCGGGCGATCTCCAGCACCTGCAGCGCCAGCTCCTGCACCGGGCGGCCGCGGAACCTGGCCTTCAGCGCCGCCTTGGGCACGTCGGCGCGGAGCTGCTCGCGCTCTTCCATCGTCCAGGACTTGCAGAGGTCCCAGGCGGCATCAAGAGAGGCGTCGTCATAGAGCAGCCCGACCCAGAGCGCCGGCAGGGCGCAGAGCCGGTCCGAGGCGCCGCTGTCGGCGCCGCGCATTTCCAGGAATCTCTTCAGGCGCACCTCCGGGAAAGCGGTGGTGAGATGATCGGTCCAGTCGCCCATGCCCGGCGTATGGCCGGGATAGGCCGGCAGGCGGCCTTGCATGAAATCGCGGAAGGACTGGCCGCTGGCATCGATGTACTGGCCGTCGCGATAGACGAAATACATCGGCACATCGAGCATCCAGTCGACATAGCGCTCGAAGCCATAGCCCTCCTCGAACACGAAGGGCAGCTGCCCGCAGCGGTCGGGATCGGTGTCGGTCCAGACATTGCTGCGGAAGCTCATGAAGCCGTTCGGCTTGCCCTCCGTGAACGGCGAATCCGCGAACAGCGCCGTGGCGATGGGCTGCAGCGCCAGGCTGGCGCGCATCTTCTTCACCATGTCCGCTTCCGAGCTGAAATCCAAATTCACCTGCACGGTGCAGGTGCGCAGCATCATGTCGAGGCCGAGCTTGCCCTTGCGCAGCATGTGGTCGCGCATGATCTTGTAGCGGCCCTTGGGCATCCAGCCGATATCCTCGCGCCGCCATTTCGGATCGAAGCCCATGCCCAGCATATCGACGCCGATCTCGCTGGCGACCTCGCGCACCTGCTTCAGGTGGGTGCCGATCTCGCCGCAGGTCTGATGCACGGTTTCCAGCGGCGCGCCCGACAGCTCGAACTGGCCGCCCGGCTCCAGGGTGATATTGCA
>JBJXDY010000057.1:0-23690 GCA_046154965.1 Dongiaceae bacterium
CCCGGCGGCGAAATGCCGAGAAGGAGCGCCGCGCCGCCGGCATCGTTCGCCCGCTCGAGCAGCGATGGTTCAGGCACTTCAGCGCCAGGCAGGGCTACTTCGTAGACCAGAGTCTCAAGCGCCGCTAGCTCGGCAAGATGCCGCGACAATTCCTGCCGGGTCTCGATGGACATCGCCGAACCGGAAAACCACAGCAGCGCCGTGCGTCCCGCCAGGGACTGGTCCCATAAATTGACTGGCTCGCCCCCCGGGCCTTTCAGCGGCAGGGCCGGGACGGGATCGCCGGGCAGCAGCGAAGCTTCTTTGGGTGGCTGGCTCATCTTGTCTTGATGTCGGCAACGGGCGTGACGCCGCCCCGTCCTTCTACGCGATTCTGCGCCGCCCTGGCCAGAACCGGCCCCAGGGCCGCGCCGAGCTGTCGCGCCGCCCGATCGATCGCCGCTTCGTCGAACGCCGCATAGCCCAGCAGCAGGCCCTGTCGCACCGGGCGCTTGGCGTAGAAGCGCGACAGCGCCACGGCGGCAACGCCGGCGCCGGCGGCGGTTCGCTCCACATCCAAATCCGTGAGCCGCTGGCTGAGCGGAGGTCCCAGCCGCGCGATCAGATGCAGGCCGGCCGGATCCGGCTCCACGTCAAGCAGGCCAGCGAGGTGGCGCCGCACCGATTCGATAAGCGCCGCCTGCCGCGCCCCATAGCGCCGGCGCATCTACCGGACATGACTGCCGAAATAGCCATCGACCATGAAGGCCGCCAGCGCCGGCTGCAATCCCGGGCCCGGATAATCGTCCAGCGCGGCGCGGGCGCGGCGGAAGCTTTCCAGCAGCGGCGCCGGCACCACCAGATAGCCCAGGCGCAGCGCCGGAAACATCGCCTTGGAGAAGCTGCCGGCATAGAGCACGGCGCCGCCGTCATCGAGGCCCTGCAGCGCCGCCAGCGGCCTGCCGCTGTAGCGGAACTCGCTGTCGTAATCGTCCTCCAGCAGCCAGGCGCGCACCCGCCGCGCATAGGCCAGCAGCTCCAGCCGCCGCGCCAGCGACATGGTGATGCCCAGCGGATACTGATGGGACGGCGAGATGCAGATCAGCCGCGGCCGCGGCGCCAGCCGCGCCCCGGCCGTGACCGACAATCCCTCGCTATCGACCGGCACCGGGACCGCACGGCAGCCGGCCGCGGTCAGGGTCGCGCGCACGCCGCGATAGCCCGGCTCCTCCATCCAGACCGCGTCCCCGGCGTCGGCCAGCACCCGCAGCGTCAGGTCGATCGCCTGGCGAATCCCCGAGAAGATCAGCACCTGGTCGGCGCTGCAGCGCACGGCGCGCTCGGCGCCGAGATAGTCGGCGACTGCCGCGCGCAGCGGCTGATAGCCGGCGCGGTCGCCGGCGGCATAGTCCGCCGGAGTCAACCGCCGCCAGCTCCGCGCCACCAGCCGCGCCCAGAGATCGGCCGGAAAGGCCGCCACGTCGGGCGAGCCCGGCGCAAACGGCACAGGCATTGGGTCCTGGCGTCCATGTTCGGCGGCAATGGCGCGGCCCCGCGCCGAAATCCCCCGCAGCGGCCGCGCCGCAGATGCAGCGGCAGCCGCCCGCGCCGGCCGGTGCGGCAGATCGCGGGACACGAAGCTGCCGGCGCCGCGCCGGCCTTCGACATAGCCCTCGCCCATCAGCTGATCGAAAGCCTGCAGCACGGTGTTGCGCGACACCCCATGTTCCGCCGCCAGAAGCCGGGTCGAAGGCAGCTTGCTGCCGGGCGCCAGGCGGCCGCTCAGGATCAGCGCCCGCAAATCCTCATAGAGCTGGCGGTACAGCGGCGGTGGCGCCTGCCGGTTCAGCGCCAGCGGGCCGATGACGCCGCCGGTGGCGATGCGGGGCATGGAACGGCTCCAAAGTGGTACCAGTAAAATACACATAATGGCACTTTTCAAAGTACCACTTTCTGCCGTATCAGCCAGCCCGGAAACCGACGGAGACGAAGATGGACAAGCCGGTCGCCGCCTCGCTAGGCCCCACCGCACGCACCCGAGTGAAGCGCCTGCCCAAGCGTGCGCATTACGACCGCGGCGCGGTGAATGATGTCCTGGACGCCGGCTTTGTCTGCCATATCGGCTATGTCATCGGCGGCCAGCCCTATGTGACGCCGACGGCCTATTGGCGCGAGGGCGATCACATCTATTGGCACGGTTCTTCCGCCAGCCGCATGCTGCGGGCGCAGAAGGAGGGCATTCCCGTCTGCCTCACCGTCACCCATATCGACGGGCTTGTCATGGCGCGATCCGCCTTCCATCATTCGCTGAACTACCGGTCGGTGATGGCCTTCGGCAAAGCGCATGTCGTCGACGAACCGAAGGCGAAGGAAGCCGCCATGCGCGCCTTCGTCGAACGGCTCTATCCCGGCCGCTGGGACGGCTTGCGCCCGGTCAACAAGCAGGAATTCAAGGCGACCACCATCCTCGGCATGGAACTGACGGAAGCCTCGGCGAAAATCCGCACCGGCAATCCGGTCGATGATGACGAGGATTATGCGCTGCCGATCTGGGCCGGCGTGATCGGCCTGAAGACGATTGTCACGGGCATCAGCGACGACGGCCGCCTGGCGCCCGGCACGGCAAAGCCGAAAGATCTTGCCGCATTCACGAAGGACGCGGATTTCGGCGAACTGTTGAAGCGCTACGACGGCGATCGGTAGAACCCGAATCCCCTCTCCCCAAGGGGAGAGGGAAAGATTTGGCGGCGACAATGCTGACGCCCGATCAGAAGTCGATGCAGCGGCCGTTCTTCTCCCAGTCGCCATAGCGCGTGGGTTCGGGTCCCTTCGGGCCGCCATGTTCGGCCGGTTTGGCGCCGGGTTTTGGCGCTTCCGGTTTCGGAGCGCCGGACTTCTCCGCCGGAATCTTCGTTTCGCCTGCCATTGCTGATACATAGGCCCGGCGCGGCGCGGCCGCCAGTCCCCGCCGCGATCTTGATATCGGGCAAGATAGGGCCATCTTGCTAGGCGAGTTGCGGCGCTTGCCGCATCGCCGGATGGAGACCGAACCAGAGATGAACTTCGCCCGTACCGCCCTGTTGCTGGCCGCCATGACCGGCCTGTTTCTCGCCGTCGGCTATCTGATCGGCGGGCAAGGCGGCATGATCATCGCGTTCGTCATCGCGCTGGGCATGAACTTCTTTGCTTATTGGAATTCCGACAAGCTGGTGCTGCGCATGCATGGCGCCCAGGAGGTGGACGCCGCCGCAGCACCGCGGCTGTTCGCCATCGTCCGGGATCTGGCCAAGCGCGGCAATCTGCCGATGCCCAAGGTCTATCTCATGCAGACGGCGCAGCCCAACGCCTTTGCCACCGGCCGCAATCCGGAGAACGCCGCCGTCGCCGTCACGACCGGCTTGCTGGATCGCCTGAACGAGCAGGAGATCGCCGGCGTGCTCGCCCACGAGCTGGCCCATGTGCGCAACCGCGATACCCTGACCATGACCATCACCGCGACGCTGGCGGGCGCCATCGGCATGCTGGCGCAGTTCGGCATGTTCTTCGGCGGCCGCGACAGCCGCGACAATCCCCTGGGGATCATCGGTGTCCTGGCGGCGGCGATACTGGCACCGCTGGTGGCGGCTCTGGTGCAGATGGCGATCAGCCGCTCGCGGGAGTACGAGGCCGACCGCGTCGGTGCTGCGATCTGCGGCCAGCCCTTATGGCTTGCCTCGGCCCTGGCCAAGATCCATAACGCGTCGCTGCAGATCGACAACAATCGGGCCGAAGCGAATCCGGCGACCGCCCATATGTTCATCATCAACCCGCTCCATGCCCATGCCGTCGACGGCCTGTTCCGCACCCATCCGAGCACGGAGGAGCGCATCCGCCGGCTGCAGGAACTTGCCGCGCAATCGAGCGCCAACGATGGCAGCCATTCGATGGCAACCTATCGCTCGGCGAGAAACCGCGGCCCCTGGAGCTAAGGCTCCCGGCCGCTCGAGTTTTCCGTGAACACCGCAGAACCTTCGCGCGGCCGCGAGTCCGCGGGCCTGCCGGCGCGGCGTTCGGCCGCGCTGCTGCTGGAGCGTATCCTGCGGCAGCGGCTGCCGCTGGAAGAGGCCTTCGAGGGTGAGCCTTCGCTGAAATCCTTGGAAGCCCGCGACCGCGCTTTCGTCCGCATGATGGTGGCGACGGTGCTTCGGCGTCTCGGCCAGATCGACGCCATCCTGTCCCGCTGCCTCGACCGGCCGCTGGGCGCCAAGGCCCGGGCCGCCCAGGATCTGCTGCGGCTGGGCGCGGCGCAGCTGCTCTATCTCGACACGCCCGCCCACGCCGCCGTGGACACCAGCGTCGAGCTGGCCGCGGAAGGAGCGGAGACCGGCGGCTTCAAGGCGCTGATCAACGCCGTGCTGCGGCGCATCGGCAGGGAGAAGAATGAGCTCCTGAAAGCGACCTCGGCGCCTGCCCTCAACGCGCCGCCCTGGCTCTGGGAGTCCTGGGTCAAGGCCTATGGCGAAACACGCGCCCGCGGCATCGCCCTCGCCCATTTGCAGGACCCGCCGCTGGATTTCTCGGTGAAGGCGGACGGGGAAAGCTGGGCGCAGCAATTGGGCGCCACCATCCTCCCCACCGGCAGCTTGCGCCGCCTGGACGGCGGCTCCGTTGAAACCTTGCCGGGCTTTGCCGACGGCGCCTGGTGGATCCAGGATGCGGCGGCGGCGCTGCCGGTGACGCTGCTGGGCCCGGTCGCCGGCAAGACCGTCATCGATCTCTGCGCGGCCCCCGGCGGCAAGACCGCGCAATTGGCAGCCGCCGGGGCCACGGTCACCGCCGTCGACCGCAGCGCCAAGCGGCTCGAGCGGCTGACCGCGAACCTCACGCGGCTGGGCCTGACGGCGGAAACCGTGACCGCCGACGCCACCCAATGGCAGCCCGCCGCGGCGGCCGATGCGGTACTGCTGGATGCGCCCTGCTCCGCCACCGGCACCATGCGCCGCCATCCCGATGTCGCCTGGCTGAAAACCCCCGAGGACATGGCGAAGCTGGTGGACTTGCAGGCGCGGCTGCTGCGGGCCGCCGTGGCCATGACCCGCAGCGGCGGCATCCTGATCTATTGCACCTGCTCGCTGCAGCCCGAGGAAGGGCCGCAGCAAATCGCCCGGCTGCTGGCCGAGCGGGCGCCGGTGCAGCGCCTGCCCATCGCCGCCGCCGAAGTAGGCGGCCTGGTGGAGCTGATCACCGCCGACGGCGACCTCCGCACCCTGCCCAGCCACCTGCCCGATCAGGGCGGCCTCGACGGCTTCTACGCCGCCCGCCTGCGCAAACTCTAGCGCCACAGTTCGGCCATGCTGGCGGTCCAGAAAGCAAGCAGGGTTTGGCCGCAGATGAACACAGATCAGAAGGGATAAACACAGATCCACCGCGTCCGGTCACGCTACCGGCGGACTATGAACTGAAGGGGCTACCGCCGGCCCGGCTTGCCGCACGGGCCATCGGAAATAGAAGGGGGCGCACGGTGTCGGGGACGTTCACAGCACATCGGCGTCTATCCCGTCTGATCTGCGTTCATCGGCGTTCTGCTTTCTTTCGCGCCCCCACCCGCCATCCTCGCCGGAGGGCCGCCGGGTTGTTCCGGCGCCCCGGAAGCTGGTAGTTAACGGTCATGCCGCAGAAGGTCCGCATTGCCCCGTCCATTCTCTCCGCCGATTTCGCGCGCCTGGGCGATGAGGTGAAGGCGATCGACGCCGCCGGCGCCGACTACGTGCATATCGACGTCATGGACGGGCATTTCGTGCCCAACATCACCTACGGCGCACCCGTGGTGCAGGCGATCCGCCCCCACACCAAGCTGGTCTTCGACGTGCATCTGATGATCGCGCCTGTGGACCCGTTCATCGCCGATTTCGCCAAGGCCGGCGCCGACATCATCACCGTGCATCCGGAGGCCGGCCCCCATCTGCACCGGACCATCCAGCTGATCAAATCCCATGGCAAGAAGGCCGGCGTGTCCCTGAACCCGGCGACGCCACCCACGGCCGTCGAAGAGCTGCTTTATGACATCGACCTGATCCTGGTGATGACCGTCAATCCCGGCTTCGGCGGTCAGAAATTCATCGCCGGCGCCATGGACAAGGTGCGCCACCTGCGCCACCGCATCGACGAAACAGCCAAGGGCCGTCAGGGCCGGCCGATCGACCTGGAAGTGGATGGCGGCATCAATGCCGAGACGGCGGCCATCGCCGCCCAGGCCGGCGCCGATGTGTTGGTCGCCGGCACTGCCATCTTCACCGGCGGTCCCCAGGCTTATGCCGGCAATATCCGCCGGCTGCGCGACGCCGCGGTCGTCCCGCCGTGACCCACGCGGCCGGGGAAACGGCCGACGCAGGCACCCGCCGGCCCTCCGAACCAATGGCGCCCGTGCTGCGGGCGCGCATGCGCCTGCCGCGGGACCTGCAGATGCAACGCCTGTGGTACAGCCTGCGCCAACCGATGTTCCGCAGCGCCTTCTACCGCTGGCTGCTGCCGGGACGGGTGGCGGGCGCGCCCGGTCCCGCCATCAGCAGCGACATCTGGCCCGGCAATGCCGAACGGGGCAGCGCCATCATCCAGGGCATCTTCGCGCTGGGCGGCCAGACCATCCGCGACCCGGCCCCGATCTGGGACCCGGTGGGCGCTACCGATCCCTGGCGCGAGGCGGTACATGGCTTCGACTGGCTGCGGGACCTGCGGGCCGTCAGCGGCGAGAGCGCCCGCCGCGCCGCCCGCGAGCTGGTGGGCCGCTGGATCGCCGACAACGGCCGCTGGAACCCCCTGGCCTGGCGGCCGGACATCGCGGGCCGGCGCCTCGCCGCCTGGATCCTGCATTACGATTTCCTCGGCGCCGCCGGCGACGCGATGTTCCGCGGCCGGCTGCTGGTGAGCATCGCGCAGCAGGCCAGCCACCTATGCCGGGTGTTGCCGGCGGGCCTCAGCGGCAGCGACCTGCTGTTCGCCATCGGCGGGCTGATCCATGCCGGACTGGTGATGCCCCGCGGCAGCGCCTGGATGCGGCGTGGCGTGATCTTGTTATCTCACGAACTGGAGCGGCAGATTCTCAGCGACGGCTGCCATTGCGAGCGCAGCCCGTCGGTGCATTTCGAGGTGCTGCAACTGCTGGTGGGCTTAAGGGTCGCCTTCGGCACCGCCGACCATGCGGTGCCCGAGCCGATATCGGATGCCATCGCCCGCATGGCGCCGTTGCTGCGCTTCTTCGAGCATGGCGATGGCGGGCTGGCGCTGTTCAACGACAGCAATGAGGAAGCCGACTGGCTGATCGACATGACCCTGGCCCGCGCCATCCCCGCGCAAACGGGGACCAAGGGCCTGCCGCCCAAGGAGGCGCCGGTTGGCGGCTTCCAGCGCCTGGCCGCCGGCCGGACGGTGATCCTGGTGGATGCCGGCCCGCCGCCGCTGCCGGGCTTCGACCGCCACGCCCATGCGGGCACCCTGTCCTTTGAGATGAGCGTCGGCAAGGACCGGCTGATCGTCAATTGCGGCGCCCATGAAGGCCGCGGCGAATGGTGGACCGCCCAGCGCGCAACCGCCGCCCATTCGGCGCTGGTGGTCAACGACACCAACGCCTGTGTCTTTGCCGCCGATACCGGCCTGGTGCGCGGACCGACCCATGTGGCCTGCCACCGCGACGAATCCGACGGCGCCACCTGGCTGGAGATGAACCATGACGGCTATGCCGCGCCCTATGGCGTGATCCATCACCGCCGCCTCTACCTCACCGGCAGCGGCGAGGATCTGCGCGGCGAGGACCGTCTGGCCGGCGACACGCCGCAACCCTTCGTGCTGCGCTTCCATCTGCATCCCGATGTGAACGTGTCCGTGGCGCAGAACGCCCAGGCGGCGATCCTGAAATTGCCCGGCGGCGGCTGGTGGCGCATGCGCGCCAAGGGCGGCGCCATTTCCCTTGCCGACAGCATCTACATGGGCAAGCGCGGCGAAGCCCGCCGCTCGCAACAGATCGTCGTCACCGCCGATCTTCAGGCCAAGGACAGCACGGTGCGCTGGGCGATCACCAAAGAGGCTGTGGGAAATTAGGGTTCGCCACAAAGTCACAAAGAACAAGAAGCAAGCGGAGTTTTGAAAACGCAGATGCACACGGATAAGCTTCGTGCGATTCAGCGGACGCCGCGCTCCGTAACCAGAGGCTGATTTTTGTACGCCTGCGGCGCGCAACAAATCATCCCATGCAAGAAATCAAGTCTGACCGTTTCACGTCGAGTTCGACGCATCTGTGTTTATCTGTGCGCATCTGTGGTTCAGCTGCTCTTATGGCTTCGTGTCCTTTGTGACTTTGTGGTGAAAGACTCTTCTTAAGGTTGCCAGCGGCGCAGGCCCGGCGGCAATTCCAGCTTTCGCCACACGCCTTTCAAATCTGCAACCAGCCCGCCCGCTTTCACCAGGACGCTGAGCCGCGCGCCGTCGAAGCCGCGATAGGCGTCGTGGGGCACGGCGCAGATCAGGCAATCATAGGGCTGCGAAGCATTCAACTCCGGCAATAGCGTCAGTCCGAAATGTGCCTTCGCCTCCGCCGCGTCGGCCTGGGCATCATGCACATCCACCCGATGGCCGCGGCTGATCAACCCGCGCACGAGATCGATCACCTTGGTATTGCGCAGGTCCGGCACGTTCTCCTTGAAGGTCAGGCCCAGCACCAGGGTGCGCGGCGTGCGGGCGCCGTTCTTTGCCGCCTCCTGGTCGATGCGTCCGGCGAAGTAATCGCCCATGGCGTCGTTGATGCGCCGGCCCGACAGGATGATCTCCGGATCATGGCCGGCGGCGACGGCGCAGGCCGCCAGATAATAGGGATCGACGCCGATGCAATGGCCGCCCACCAGGCCCGGCCTGAAATCCAGGAAGTTCCATTTCGTGCGCGAGGCATCGAGCACGTCGTAGATCGACAGGCCCAGCCGCTCGAAGATCATGGTCACTTCATTGATGAAGGCGATGTTGATGTCGCGCTGGGCGTTCTCGATCACCTTCGCCGCCTCGGCGGTGCGGATATCCTTGGCGACGAACACACCGGCCTTGGCGACGCGTGCGTAGAGATCGCGCAGCCGTTCCGCCGTTTCCGCCGTCTGCCCGGCCACCACCTTGACGATGCTGTCCAGGCGATGGGCGCGGTCGCCGGGATTGATCCGCTCGGGCGAATAGCCGAGAAAGAAATTCTCGCCGGCACGGCGGCCGGATTCCCGTTCGAGCAGCGGCCGGCAGATATCCTCGGTGACGCCGGGATAGACCGTGCTTTCGAACACCACGATCGGCGCCGGATTGTGGGGCGCGCTCGCCTTCAGCGCCTGACCAACCGTGCGGCAGGCGGCATCCAGCGGCCCGAGATCGGGCCGGTTCGCCGCATCCACAGGCGTTGGCACGGTGACGATGTGAACATCGCGATCGACGAGATCGGCGGGACGGTCGCTCAGCCGCAGATTCTGGCGGCGGAAATCCTGGGGCGGCACCTCGCCGGTGCGGTCGCGCCCGGCTTTCAGCTCGGCGACTCGCTCCCGGCTGATATCGAATCCCGTGACATCCAGGCCCGCGCCGGCAAAGGCAGCGGCCAGGGGCAGGCCCACATAGCCGAGGCCGATGACGCTGAGACGGGGTTCTGCCGGGCTCGATGTTACCGCCACTGTGGCTCCTGTGGTCTGCGAAAGCGGGGCCATTCACCGGGCTTTCCCGGCGCTTGTCAACTTGCGGCGGGTGCCTTGTCCGGGCGCCGTTGCGGCTGCCGCCCTCAGCGGCTATGGAGACGCTCGACGCCGCCCCCGGGAGACCGCATGACCGAATCGCCCATCGCCCGCGCCCTGATCTCCGTCTCCGACAAGACCGGCGTGGTGGAGCTGGCCCGCTTCCTGCAGCAGAGCGGCGTCGAGATCCTCTCCACCGGCGGCACCGCCAAGACCCTGCGCGACGCCGGCATCAAGCTGCGCGACGTGGCCGAGGTCACCGGTTTTCCGGAGATCATGGATGGCCGCGTAAAGACTCTGCATCCCCTGATCCATGGCGGCATCCTGGCGCGCAGGGATATGGCCGATCACCAGGCCGCCATGAAAGCCCATGGCATCGGCGCGATCGATCTCGTGGTGTCCAATCTCTATCCATTTGCCGCGACGGTGGCGAAAGGCGCCTCGCGCGACGTCTGCATCGAGAATATCGATATCGGCGGCCCGGCGCTGATCCGCGCCTCGGCCAAGAACCACGAATTCGTCGCCATCGTCACCGATCCCGTCGATTACGCCGCGGTCATCAACGATATGACCGCGAACCAAGGCGCCACCACATTGGCCCTGCGCCGCCGCCTCGCCGCCGCCGCCTATGCTCACACGGCCGCCTATGATTCCATGATCTCGCAATGGATGGCCGCGCAGGAGAACGAGACATTCCCCAAGTCCATCGTCTTCGCGGGCGAGCGCAAGCAGCTGCTGCGCTATGGCGAGAATCCCCATCAGGCAGCGGCGTTCTATGTGTCGAAGGAACCGGGCCGGGCGCCGCGTCCCGGCATCGCCACGGCGACCCAGCTTCAGGGCAAGGAGCTGAGCTACAACAACCTCAACGACACCGACGCGGCTTTTGAACTGGCGGCGGAATTCGACGCGCCCGCCTGCGCCATCATCAAGCACGCCAATCCTTGCGGCGCGGCGGTGGCCGGCGATCTCGCCACGGCCTTCAGGCGCGCGCTGGCCTGCGATCCCGTCAGCGCCTTCGGCGGCATCATCGCGGTCAACCGGCCGCTGGATCTCGCCACTGTCGAGGCAATCGGCAGGCTGTTCGTCGAGGCGATCATCGCCCCGGCTATCAACGCCGATGCCCGCGCCGCCCTGGCGCATAAGCAGAACCTGCGGGTGCTGGATGCCGGCGCCATGCCCGATCCCATTGCGCCGGGCAACGTCCTGCGCGCCGTCGCCGGCGGCTGGCTGTTGCAGACCCGGGACAGCGGCCGGATCGCCGCCGCCGATCTGAAGCTGGTCACGAAGCGCGCGCCGACCGATGCAGAGCGCAACGATCTGCTGTTCGCCTTCCGCGTCGCCAAGCATGTGAAGTCAAACGCCATCGTCTATGCCAAGGGCGGCGCCACCGTCGGCATCGGCGCCGGCCAGATGAGCCGCGTGGATTCCGCGCGCATCGCCGCCTGGAAAGCCCGCGAGGCCGCCGAAGCGGCGGGCGAAAAGGAGCCGCGCACCAAGGGCTGCGTCGTCGCCTCCGACGCCTTCTTCCCCTTCGCTGACGGATTGCTGGCCGCCGTGGAAGCCGGCGCCACCGCCGTGATCCAGCCCGGCGGCAGCATGCGCGACGCCGAGATCATCGCCGCGGCCGACCAGGCCGGCATCGCCATGGTGTTCACGGGGATCCGGCATTTCCGGCATTAGAATTCAAAGATCAAGTTAAGACGCAGGTTCGCGCCTTCGCGGCCGCGCGTGCGTGCAAGGTTGCGGAAACGCCGTGATTTCAGAACGGCTCTATAGGAAATGCTGGCAGGCGAATCAGAATGCCTAAGCCGCGTCGTCCCAGGCGATGTTCACCGCGCGGGCGACGGGGAGCCAATGACCGAAATGCAGCCAGCCGCGGCGCTTCTGCGCGTCGCCGTCGAGCACGACGATGCGGTACTCCCGGCGGTTCTCGCTGCGGTACCAGGCGATGTAGCCGGCGTGAAACTTGGCGTCCTGGAAGCTGATCAGCACGAAGCCGCTGCGCCGCGCCCAGCGCTCGATGCGCCAGCCGCAATAGCAACGGGCGCTGATCCACAAGAGCATGGCCACAGCCGCGAAGCTGGTAACCAGCAGAATACTGTTATTGCCAGCGCCCATCATCCCCTCGCCGAGCGGCGCAGACTATGCCGCGGGGGCCGTTAAAATTGCTTGAACTTCGCCATGCGATGGGCGCCGCAGACACGATCCCGCATTAGCAACGCTTTACACGGGCTAATGGTTGCGGCCGCCATCGTCCCAGAGAATCTCGACGGCGAAGCCGAAGGGATTCCAGTTGCTGCCGAAGCAAAGCCAGCCGGACCGCTCGTTACCCTGCGCATCCCGCACCACAATATGGAATTCGTCGCGGTTCTCGGTGCGGCCAAAGGCCGAGGGCCCTTCATAAAACTTTGCGCCTTGGAAGCTGACGAGCTGGAAGCCCCGGGCGCGCGCCCAGCGGCCGATCCGCCAGCGCCAATAGACCTGGCCCAGAGATATCCCCAGGAGGACCAGGACGGCGACGCCGGCAATGATGAGGAGCTGCTTGTTGTCCATGGCCCGCTTTCTGCGGACCATCTCAGCATGGGGCGGTTAATGGAGTGTAAATCAATTGTTATCTGCCAGGCTCCCGGCGCGGTTTCACGGTCAGCAGGATTGCGGCACCGGCGATGAGGAAGGGCAGGATCATCGCCATGCCGATCCGCTGGCTGTCGGCAAGATAAGTGACCCAGCCCACCAGCGGCGCGCCCAGGAACGCCGTCATCCGGCCCGACAGGGAAAACAGGCCGAAGAACTCGCCCCGCATGTCCGGTGGCGCCAGCCGCGCCATCAGCGATCGGCTGGCCGCCTGCACCGGGCCGAGGAAGATGCCGATCAGGATGCCAAGCCCGTAGAACCAGGTCTTGTCGCGCACCACCAGGATGCCGGCACCCAGCAGGATCATCGCCAGAAGCGAAATCAGGATCGTCGGCTTGGCGCCGAGAAAGTCGTCGACCCAGGCAAAGGCGACGGCGCCGAGCCCGGCGCTGACGTTGAGGAGGATGCCGAAGTAGAGCACTTCCCTCACATCCATGCCGAACTGGCCGGCGGCGTAGATGCCGCCAAAGCTGAACAGGGTGTTTAACCCGTTCAGATAGATCATGTTGGCAAGCAGGAAGCGGGCGACATTGCGGTAGTCGCGGATGCGCAGCACCGTGTGCCACAGGGTCTGCAGCCCTTCCCGCGCCGCGGTCAGCAGCGGCGGACCCTGCCGCCGCACATCCGGTACGAAAACGAACAGCGGCCAGATAAAGAGCAGCATCCAGCCGGCGGCGAAGGGTGCCGCGGCGCGCACATCCTCCGCAGCACTCCGGTCGAGGCCGAAGGGCGGCGGGTCCGCCGCCACGAAGATAACCAGGGTCAGGATCAGGCAGCAAAGACCGCCGGCATAGCCGAGGCCCCAGGCCCAGCCGGACAGCCGGCCCAGCCGGTCCTCGCTCACCAGTTCCGGCAGCAGCGAATTGTAAAAGGTGATGCCCAGCTCGAAGCCGATATTGCCCAGCACCACCAGGACCAGCGCCGCCGTCGCATAGCCGGGATCGGGCCGCACAAACCACAGGCCGGCGGTGGCGAGGATGCAGAGCTGGCTGAAGCCGAAGATCCAGGGCTTGCGCCGCCCGCTGCGATCGGCGATGGCGCCAAGGCACGGGCTCAAGACGGCGATGATCAGTGCCGACAGGGTCTGCCCGTTGGCCCACATCGCCGTGCCGGACTCCCGGTCCGCCGCCACCGCCTCGGTGAAATAGGCGGCGAAGACGAAGGTGATCACGACCGTGGGAAAGGCCGAGTTCGCCCAGTCGTAGAGACTCCACGCGATCAGGGCGCGCCGCGTCACCGGCGCTGCGGCGCCGCCATCGGGTACGCGAGTCGGCGGTGCCGCGGCCATGGTCATTTCCCGCATTGCGTCGTCGGGGGCGCCACCCTAGCATTTCCGGCAGCGGCCTCAGCAACACAATCGGAACGCATCATGACCACACCGGAATCGGGTTCCCTCTCGCCGGCGCCACCGCTCACCCTGCATGACGTGATGAACGCGCCGCCCGAGCGCCAGCCGGAGCTCAACCGCACCGTCGATCGATACCGCCCAGTGCGCGTCTTCCGCCGCAGCGATTATGCCCATCCCCTCCCGCCGGCGGAGAGCCCGCTCGACATCCGCTATCGTTGCGATGGCGGCGAGTTCGGCATCGATGAGTTCATCGTCAGGAATCGCGTCAGCGGCCTGCTGATCGTCAAGGACGGCCGCATTCATCTGGAACGTTATGCCCTGGGCAACGGGCCGGAATCGAGGCTGAATTCCTTCTCTGTCGGCAAATCCTTCATGTCGACGCTGCTGGGGGCGGCGATCCATCAGGGTCATATCCGCAGCATCGAGGAGCCGGTGGCCAAGTATCTGCCGCAGGTGAAGGGGTCGGGCTACGACCTCTGCAGCATCCGCAATCTCCTGGAGATGTCCTCGGGCGTGAAGTGGGAGGAGGGCTATCGCGACGGAACCTCGAGTTTTGCCCGAATGTTTGACGCCGCCATCAACAGGCGCAAGGGCGGCATCATGGAAGTGATGACCTCGCTGCCGTCGGAGGCGCCGCCGGGCCAGCGCTTCCTCTACAATTCAGGCGAATCCCATGTGCTGGGCGAACTGATCGCAGCGGCGACGGGAAAACACATCGCCGACTATCTGGCCGAACGCATCTGGTCGCGTTTCGGCATGGAGTTCGACGGCTATTGGGCGCTGGAAAGCGAGGACGGCCAGGAAACCACCGGCGGCGGCGTCAATGCGGCGTTGCGGGACTATGGGCGTTTCGGCTTATTCATTCTCGCCGACGGCATCGCCGCCGGCGAGCGCAACCTGCCCCGGGGATGGATCGCCGAAGCCTCGCACCCGCGCACCGACTCGCCCCAGGTCGCCTATGGCCTGCCGACGCCGGGCAATCCCCTGGGCTATGGCTATCAATGGTGGTCGTTCCCGAAGATTGCCGGCGCGCCGCACACGCTGCATCACGAGGGCGCCTTCACCGGCCAGGGCATCTTCGGCCGCTTCCTTTACATCAATCCGCGGGAGCGGATGGTGGCGGCTGTCTGGAGCGAATGGCCCGACCCCTGGATCGAAGCCCGCGAATGCGAAACCTACGACTTCCTCAGCGCTGCCATCGCGGCGTTGCGCTAGCGACGATCAGGAGAACCTCCCATGCTCATGACCACCACCCCCACCCTCGAAGGCAAGCGCATCCGCGAGTATCACGGTGTCGTCAGCGGCGACGCGATCATCGGCGTGAACATCTTCCGCGATCTCTTCGCGCGGGTGCGCGACATCATCGGCGGCCGCGCGGCCGGCTATGAGCAGGCGCTGCAGGAGGCCAAGGCCGCGGCGCTGGCCGATATGGCCGATGCGGCACGGGAGAAGGGCGCCAATGCCGTCGTCGGCGTCGACCTGGATTACGAGACCGTCGGCGATTCCATGCTCATGGTCGCCGCCAGCGGCACCGCCGTCACGATCGAGTAGGACTCTCCGCCGCCATTCCGGTGAGTTCCGTCGCATCCCCCGGGGGTGCGGCCGCCGCCGGGCGCTTGTTCCGTTGCCTTGACTGCCGTCCGCAAGGCGGAGAAGGCGTTCCCGAGATTCGCAGCATCATCGACGAGACCCGTTGGCGCCGCCGTTCGGCCCGTATCAGCTTGCCGTCGGCCGTCGCCGCCAGCGCCGCCGCGATGCCCGCGATCATGTCCGGCATCCGCACCAGCCGCGCGACATCGTCATCGCTGAGGATCTCGGGCGGCAATGAGATGATCCTTCTGCGTGTCAGGCAAACTCAGAGGACCCAGGGCTGCAGCGCGCTCCGGCTCAAGGCATGTCGGCGCCGCACCCTGAAACTCTGGGTTCCCGCTTTCGCGGGAATGACAAGAGAGGGTGGATCGGAGTGCCGTAAACGAGTTGGCTTAGCTAGCATGGGAGCGCTTTGCGGCCAACTCCGCGGCTTCGCGCCTCCGCGTGAACCAACTTCCTACCTCTCCAGCAGACTCCGCAGCTCCCGGCTCGCCACCGTGAGCATGGCCAGATCCACCGTGCCCGATTGCTTCAGCTCGCCCAACAGCCCCTCCAGCCGCGACGTCACTGCCGCGCGGCCGTCGAGCCAGTCGCCCACCAGTTCCGGCCCCTCGATCTTGCCGTTAGCCTTGCGCGCCCCCAGCATGCGGGTGGCCAGGTCGCGCTGCTGCGCATACAGATCCTCCACCACGGCCGAGACCGCCTGGCGCTGCCAGTGGGTCTCCGCCGTCAGCGCCGCCGCAGATTGCCGCAGCCACTCCAGCCCCAGCCGGTCGCCGGCCGCGAAGTAGGTGCGGCCCACCGCCTCCACCGGGAGGTTGGCGCCGCGGGCGATGCGCACCACGTCCAGGCATGGCGCCAGATAGCGCAGCGTCGCCACCAGTTCCGACAGGTCGGCCGGCGCGCCTTGCGCGGCGAAGGCCTTCGCGCGCGCGTCGATCACCTCCCGGTCATGGGGCGACACGATATTCTTGCCCCCCAGCAGCGCCTTGATACCCGGACCGTACGCCGCGAGGTTCGCGGCGATATCCAGGGGGTGTTCGCCGTTGCGCAGAAACCAGGAGGTGCCGGATTCCGCCAGCTTCGTGGTCTCGATCAGCATCTCCGTCTGCAAGGCCGCCGGCACCTTGGTATCCAGCGCCTCGATGCGGCCCCAGATGTCCCTGAGCTCGAACGCGCCGCGGGTCATCGCATAGGCGCGGGCGATGGCCGCCGCCGGCATGCCCGTATTCTCCTTCAGCATGGCGACGAAGGTGGGACCGGCGCGGTTCACCAGGCTGTTGGTGACCACATTGGCGATGATCTCGCGCCGCAGCCGGTGCTTGGCAAGTTCGGCCTTGAAGCTCGCCTGCAGGGGATTCGGGAAATAGCGCATGAGATCCTCGACGAGCTGCGGATCGTCGGGCAGGTCCGACGGCAGCAGCTCTTCGTCCAGGGTGGTCTTGGCATAGGCCAGCAGCACGGCCAGCTCCGGCCGCGTCAGCCCCAGGCCGGCCGCCTCGCGCCGCGCGATCTCCGCGTTCGACGGCAGGAACTCGACGCCGCGGTTCAGCTTGCCCGCCCGCTCCAGCGCCCGCATGAAGCGGCCATGCTGGTTGAGCAGCGCCGGCGCCTGGGCCTGGGCCACCGACAGCGCCTCGGTCTGCAGGTAGTTGTCCCGCAGCACCAGCGTGCCCACCTCGCCGGTCATCTCCGCCAAGAGCTTGTCCCGCTGCTTCAGCGTCATGTCGCCGGCCGAGACCATCTCGTTCAGCAGGATCTTGATATTGACCTCGTGATCCGAGGTATCCACGCCGGCGGAATTGTCGATGGCGTCGGTGTTGATGCGTCCGCCCTTGAGCGCGTATTCCACGCGGCCCTTCTGGGTGAAGCCCAGATTGGCGCCCTCGCCCACCACCTTGCAGCGGAGATCGGCGCCGTTGATGCGCAGCGCGTCGTTGGCCCGGTCGCCGGCGTCGCCATGGGTCTCGTCGGCTGCCTTCACGAAGGTGCCGATGCCCCCCAGCCACAGCAGGTCCACCTCAGCCTTCAGCAGGCGCTGGATCAGCTCGGCCGGCGTCATCGTGTCCTCGGCGATGGCGAAGCGCGCCTTTACCTGGGGCGACAGCTTGATCGCCTTGGCGCTGCGCTCGAAGATGCCGCCGCCGCCGGAGATCAGCTTGGCGTCATAGTCGGCCCAGCTTGAGCGCGGCAGATCGAACAGCCGCTTGCGCTCCTGCCAGCTCACCGCCGGATCGGGATCGGGATCGAGGAAGATGTGCAGGTGGTTGAACGCCGCCACCAGCTTGGTGTGCTTGGACAGCAGCATGCCGTTGCCGAACACGTCGCCGGCCATGTCGCCGACGCCGACGCAGATGAAATCCTGGTTCTGGATATCGGTGCCGAGCTCGCGGAAATGCCGCTTCACCGCTTCCCAGGCGCCGCGGGCGGTGATGCCCATGCCCTTATGGTCGTAGCCGGCCGAACCGCCGGACGCGAAGGCATCGCCAAGCCAGAAGCCATACTCCAGCGATACGCCGTTGGCGATGTCCGAGAATGTCGCCGTGCCCTTGTCGGCGGCGACCACCAGATAGGGATCGTCGCCGTCGCGCCTGATGACATCAACAGGCGGCTTCACCGCGCCGCCAGAGAGATTATCGGTGATATCCAGCAGGCCGCGCATCAGCGTCTTGTAGGATTCCACCACCTCGGCCATCAGCGCTTCCCGGCCGCCGGTCGCCGGCGGGCGCTTCACCACGAAGCCGCCTTTCGATCCCGTGGGCACGATCACCGCGTTCTTCACCATCTGCGCCTTCATCAGGCCCAGGATTTCCGTGCGGAAATCCTCGCGCCGGTCGGACCAGCGGATGCCGCCGCGGGCCACCTTGCCGCCGCGCAGATGGATCGCCTCCACCCGCGGGCTGTAGACGAAGATCTCCACCAGCGGCCGCGGCAGCGGCAAGTCTGTCACCGCGCGGGAATCCAGCTTGAAGGAGATGTAGGATTTCGGCCCCTTGTCCGCCGCCTTCTGATAGAAGTTGGTGCGCAGCGTCGATTGGATGGCGTTGAGATAGCGCCTGATGATGCGGTCCTCATCCAGATTCGTGACCCGTTCCAGCGCCGCCTCGATCTCAGCGGCGATCTGCTGCGCCCGCTGTTCGGCCGTCTCGCGCCCCGCGGGATCGAACATGCCGTGGAACAGCTTGCTCAAGAGCACGGCGATGTCGCCGTTCTTGCTCAGGGTCTCTTCCATGTAATCCTGGCTGAAGGGCACGCCGGCCTGCCGCAGATACTTGCAGTAAGCGCGCAGCATGGCGACCGAGCGCCAGTCCAATCCCGCGCCCAGCACCAGGCGATTGAACCCGTCATCCTCCATCTCGCCGCGCCAGATGCGCGCCAGGGAATCCTGGAACACCCGGCGCACCGAGCTGAGTTCGCACTCGCGCCCATCGGCGGTTGCGGCGCTGAAATCATGGATCCAGACCGATTTCTCGCTGTCCCGCGGCTTCGCATGGTAGGGCTCTTCGGCCAGCACCTTGAGGCCCATGTTCTCGAGGATCGGCAGGATGTCCGAGAGCGGAATCTGGGTGCCGGTGTTGTAAAGCTTCAGCCGCAGCTCCGACGGCTTCGCCTCGATCGGCCGGTAGAGATTCATGGCCATGCCGCCGCTCTGCAGCGATTCCTGCACATGCTCGATATCGAGAATCGCCAGCGTCGGCATGAAGCGCTCGCGATAGCCGGCGGGAAAGGCGTCGCCATATCTGCGCATCAGCGTCAGGCCGTTCTCCTCGCCCCGCGCCTCGATCAGCGCATCCTGAAGCTGGTCGGCCCAGGAGCGGCCGGCCTCGACGATCTGCCGCTCCACCTCGTCGGGATCCACATCGGGAATCGTGCCGGGCACGGTGGCGGTGATGATATGCAGCCGCACCAGCGGCGCGTCGGTCATATGGGTATAGATGGATGAGAAGCGCCCCTTGTAGGCGCGGGCCAGGATCTCCTGAATACGCAGGCGGAAATCGGTGTTGAAGCGGTCCCGCGGCACATAGACCAGGCAGGAGACGAAGCGTTCGAACGGATCCCGGCGGGCGAACAGCGCGATGCGCTGCCGCTCCTGCAGTTGCAGGATGCCCAGGCTGAAGCTGTAGAGCTCCTCCTCGCTGACCTGGAACAGCTCGTCGCGGGGATAGGTCTCCAGGATATGCTGCAGCGCCTTGCCGTCATGGCTGGCCGAGGCGAAGCCGGCGCGCTTTTGCACATCCGCCACCTTGCGCCGCAGCAGCGGGATATCCTTCGGGCTCTGGCTGTACGCGGCCGATGTAAACAGGCCGATGAAGAAACGTTCGCCGATCACCTCGCCATTGGCGTCGAACTTCTTCAGGCCGATGGTGTCCATATGCACCGTGCGATGCACGGTGGCGCGGCGGTTGGCCTTGGTGATCATCAGCGGCCGCGGCTGGCGCAGGAAATAGCGCACCTCCGGCGGCAGCTTCTCGAAATTGCGCAGCCCATCGAAGATCGACACCGCATCGTCCCGCAGCACGCCCAGGCCGCTGCCCGCGGTGATGCTCAGGGTCGCGTCCTCGCCCAGGCCGCTGAAATCATATTCGCGGTAGCCGAGGAAGGTGTAGTGGTCGTCGTCGATCCATTTCAGGAACTCGTGGGCTTCCGCCACCTCTTCCGGCGGCAGGCCCTTGGGCGTCGAGGCCAGGCTGGCGATCGCCGCCGCCGCCTTGGTCTTCATCTGCTGCCAATCCTCGACCGCGGCGCGCACATCCGCCAGCACCGCCGACACTTCGCTGCCGATCTCCTTCAGCCGGTCCGCCGAGCTCTGTTCGTTGATGCGGATCTGCATGAAGGACTCGGTGAACTCCGTGCCCTCGGCGCTGCGGTTGCCGGCCATGTCGCGCTTCACCTGGAGTATTGGATGGATCACCAGATGCACCGTCAGGTCGCGGCGGTGCAGCGCGGCCGTCAGCGAATCCACCAGGAAGGGCATGTCGTCGTTCACCATCTCGATGATGGTGTGATGGCTGACCCAGCCATGCTCGTCGGGCCGCGGGTTATAGACCCGCACCTTGGCCGCGCCCGGCTTGCGCTGGCCGCCGAAGCTCCAGAGGCTGAGGGCGGCGGCATAGAGATTCTCGGCGCTGTCGCCCGCCAGATCGTCGGGCGCCACATTGGCGTAGAGGACACGGACGAACTCGGCCACCTCGGGCGCGCGGGCGTCGCCCAGGCGCGCCTTGGCCAGCGCCGCGGCGCGGGCGATCAGGTCGGTCTTCTGCTGTTCCGCTTTTGAAGCCAGGGTAGCCATCGGAAACGTCCTCTATCTGTCGCCGCGGCCGGGCGTCTTGGACAATGCGCCCCGGCCGCCGCGGCCGGTTGAATATTTTCCCCGCCCAAAGGGATTTGACACCGGGGACGGGGTTTCGGCGGTGCGACCCCCCGAAGATACGGCGAAAACCCGCCGCCGCCCAATGCCCCGGCTCTATGGGGTTCGATCGGCGGGCGGGTCACCCGCATCCTGAAGGCTAAGCCACTCAGGTTTCAAGATAATGTCGGTTTGCGCCGGACTTGTCGGCGGCCGCGCGAACGCTTTCAGCCGCCATCATATGGCCGCCACCTTTGATCGCGTCATAGGCGCGGGACCGGAACTGGCGAAACACCAGGATCGCCGCCATCCAGGCGGTCATGGCGATGAAGGCCAGGGGGTGGGCCAGCCACGCCAGGGCGGCCAGCGCGAAGTAATAGGCGCGCAAGCCGCCATTGAAGGTCGTGACCCCCAGGGACAGCACCGCCGCCGCGTGGTCGGCCAGGCGCAGGCGCACATCCTCCGGCGCCGATGTGGCCGGCGAGGCGCCGATCATGGCGCTGCAGTAATTGTACTGCCGGATCGCCCAGGTGAATTTGAAGAAGGCGAAGACGAAGATGGCCGTGAGCAGCATGAGCTTCAGTTCGAACACCGGCCGCGGCGTTTCCACGATCATATCCAGCCCCATGAAGGTCTCATAGGCGCTGCCCACGGTCGCCAGCACGCCCACCAAGGCGGCGATCAGCAGCATGGTGGCGGAGGCGAAGAACGACACGCTCTGGATCAGCTGCCCCAGCAGGATCGCGTCGCCCACCCGGTCGTCGCGGGCGAACATCTGCCGCATCCAGGATTCGCGGATCAGCTGCATCTGGGAATTGAGGCCGCCGGTCCGTGCCAGGATCCGGTCGATGACCAGGTTGTAGCCGCCCCAGGCCAGCGCGAACCAGATCAGCGCCGCCGCATCCAGCGGCGACATCGAGAACGGCAGATCGCTCGCGCCCATGGCGGAAAGACTCCCCGGTGTATGCCGCTGCGCCCGGAAGCGTGATAGCCGCTCCGGCTGCCGATCTCAAGCGCCGGCGGCCCCAGCCGCTTATGGCCCCGGTTACTCAGGTCAATGCGCCTGCGTATCACGTCCTTCAGCGAGCCGCCGCCGGCGTGATGCCCTATCGCTTGCGCTCGGTGAACATCTTTATCCGTTCCTTCGCCTCGTCGCGCTGGAAGGTCTGGATGGTGGTGCCTTCCTCCAGGTTCAGCGCGTTGTGCAGCGCCGAGGACAGTTCGCTGTTGATCAGGCGCTTCAGTCTGCCGACAGAAAAGCGCGATTTCTTCGCCGCCTGTTCCGCGACCTCGAGCGCCCGCGCCAGCATCTTCTCCCGCGGCACCACCCAGTTCACCAGCCCGAGCTCGCAGAGCCGGGCCGCGCTCTGCCGCTCGCCCAGCACCAGCAGCTCCATCGCCCGCTGATAGCCGACCGCCAGCGGCAGCAAGTGCGTCACGCCGCCGGTGACGAACTGGCCCCACTCCATCTCCGGAAAGAACGCCACCAGATCGTCGGCCGCCACCGTCAGGTCGCAATTCAGCAGCCATTCGAAGCCGCCGCCCACGGCAAAGCCATGCACCGCGCCCACCACCAGCTTGTGGCTGAACATCAGGTCCTTGGTGATCTGCTGGATGCCCGTGATGTGGCGCTCGATGGCGTCGCTGGTCTCCGTCTGCAGATCGAATTCCTTGAGATCGTCGCCGGCGCAGAAGGCCCGCCCGGCGCCGGTGAACAGGATCACGCCGACGGACTCGTCGTGCTCCGCCTCCACCAGCGCCAGATGCAGATCCTGGAGCAGCGCGCCGCCGATGGCGTTCAGCCGCTCCGGCCGGTTCAGCGTGACGATGGCAATCGCGCCGCGGCGCTCGGCGGTAACGGTGCTCATGCATGGCTCCCTTCCACTAGGTACGCAAACCTCACATATCGCGGGCCATGGCGCCAGAGCAGCGAGCCCTGCCACCCCGGGGTCCCCGCGAAAGCAGGGACCCAGGAGTTGCAGCGCGCGATGCTTCCGGATGCTGAAATCTACCCCGTACTACGCTCGATCCACACCGTCTTCCCCGCCGTGCGCGGCAGCGAGTCGAACGCCACCATGCCGATCTCCGCCCCGGCGCGCAGACGCCGCTTGATCGCCTCGGTCAGAATCGCAGCAGCCTCCGGCCACTTCTCCGGCGGCAGATCCTTCGCCGCCTCCACGCGCGCCTCGATCCGGTCATAGGGACCCGGGCCGCGCAGATGGATGCGGAATTGCCCCGACGACAGATCCGGCCTTTCCACGATGATCGACCGCACCGCGCCGGGAAACACGTTCACGCCCCGCACATTGAACATGTCGTCGGTGCGGCCGGTGATGCGGAATCGCCAGGCGGTGCGGCCGCATTTGCAGGCCCCCGTGCCCGTTACCGTCACCACATCCCGGGTGCGGTAGCGGATCAGCGGCTGGCAGCGCTTGTCCAGGTGGGTGCAGACCAGTTCGCCCGCGCTGCCCTCGGCGATCGGCAGCCGCCGGAGCGTCGCCGGGTCCAGCAGCTCGACGAATACCGCATCGCCGGCATGGAAATGCAGATCGCTGCCATGCTCGCATTGGCTGCCCAGGATCGACATGACCTCCGAGAGGCCGAAATTCGCGTTGCGTGCGGCGAAGCCCCAGGTGTCTTCGAGCTGCTTGCGGAAGGCCGGGTTGTCCAGCCCCGCCTCGCCCGCGAACAGGCCCAGGCGCAGCCCCAGGTCGCGCGGTTTCAGCCTGCCCTCCGCCGCCAGCGTCTTCTCGATCAGCGCCGGATATGACGGCGTGCAATGGATCGCCGTCGCCTTCAGCTCGACGATGGTGTCGATCAGCTGCGCGGTGTTGCCGACGCCGAAGGGGATCACCGTCGCCCCCGCCGCCTCCAGGATCAGGTGATCGGTGACGCCGCCGGTCCACAGGCAGTAATTCAGGCAATGCACCACCCGGTCGCCCGGCCGCAGCCCCGCCGCATGCATGGCGCGCCCGCCGAGCCGTGCCGCCAGATCCGCGTCATGCCTGGTATAGGCCAGGTTCATGCCGCGCCCCGTGGTGCCCGAGGTGCGGTGCAGCCGCACGATCTC
>JBJXDY010000058.1:0-70559 GCA_046154965.1 Dongiaceae bacterium
CTCGGCTATCTCGCCGACGGCGGCAAAGCGGCGGCAGAGCAGGCCGCGGAATAATGCCGCCGTGCCGAAGCGATTTCGGCCGAACGCAACGCCGCGACAAACCTGACCAAGAATTCAAAAGTAGGTACGGATGCCGCCCACCACGTTCATCGCGGCATCGACCTCGTAGATCAGCTGCCAGCGATCGAAGGTGGTGCAGGGATGGGAGACGCCGAAGCAGAGGCGGTCGCCCACCTGCAGCGGCGAGTTATCGGGAACCTCGAGATGCGCATGCTGGTCGTTCAGCCCCGCCACCTTATGCTCGCCTGATAGCGTGCTCGCCGGTTGCGGCGCCTTGTGCAGGCCGGCCCTGTACCAGCGGTCGAGCACCGGCAGCGTGACATCGAAACCGACATCGCGCTTGCCCATGGTGGCGATTACCTTGCCCGGTTCCGGCCGCGACTGCACATAGGCCCAGACGAACAACGCCGCCTTCAACCCCTCACCCAGTCTGCGCGCGGCGGGAAGGCGCTCGATCAGCCGCTCAACCAGTTCGCGGTAGGATTTGGAATCGTGGGTCAGATAGCAGCCGCTGCGGATGATCACCTGGGTCTCTCGGCCGCCGAGCTCGTTATGCAGGCGGGTCGCCGCCATGTCGAAAAATGCCGAGCCGCCGGCGGTGAGAATCACCGGCCCTGGCGCGAACAGATCCTCGTCGGCGCAGGCACGGGCGATGGCGACCAGGAAATCGATAAAAGAAGCGACCTTCGTATCCTGCTCCTGCGCCGTGGCGCCGCCGATAAGGCCTTCGAAACCTTCGACGCCCCGCAGCGCCAGCAGAGGACCGGCCTCGCGCACCGCACGGGCGACGGCAAGCGCCTGGTCCAGCGTGCGGGCGCCGGTTCGTCCGCCAGCGATTCCACCTTCGAGCAGCAGCTGCAGCGGCCGGCCGATCTTACGCCGTGCTGCGGCTTCGCGGAGGAGAGATAATCCCTCGAGCGAATCGATGAGGCAGTAGAAGTCGAAGGCGGGATCGGATGCGAGTTCATCAAGCACAGCATCGATCTCAAGCCGCCCGGTGAGCTGATTGGCCATCAGCACCCGGCCAATGCCGAAGGCGCGGCAGACCTTGAGCTGATGCATCGTCGCCACGGTGATGGCCCAGGCGCCGTCGCGAAGCTGCAGATCGAATAGCTGCGGCGCCATGGTGGTCTTGCCGTGGGGCGAAAAACCGACCTTCGTCAGATCGACAAATCCGCGCATCCACTTGCTGTTGTGATGCAGCGCCTCCCGCTCGATGACAGCGGCGGGCAGCGGCAGATCGCCTTTCAAAAGATTCCATCCCCGCGCGCCGATATCAGACAACCGCGTTGTACCAACGGCAGGTGGCAGGCCTTTCACCGTCGAGTCCAGAATGCAATCGAGAGCAGGAGCGAGGTTCATGCCCATAGTCCTATGCATGTTAGGGGACGAGTCTCATCACAAAGTCACAAAGGACACAAAGGGGACGAAGCTTGGAACAACTGTCTGGATACAATTTGCCGGGTGGCTGACCGTCGCGATTCGCTTCGTGTCCTTCATGGCTTTGTGGTGAAAACAACTTCTGCGCCTATGCAAGCTGCAATGCTGATATGAATGCACTTCGCTTGCCTCGGCGAGTGCCACTCGCCATATTCATTAGATGTCCGATTTCGCGTCCCCAGGAATGCCGCAGGATGCTGCCGGCAAAGGCAGTTCTGACGGCCGCTGCGATCATCCCGCCTGTGCCGCCGAGGGACTCTACCGCGCGCCGAAATCGCCCCAGCGGCTGAACGAGTATTACCGCTTCTGCCTGGACCATGTGCGGGAGTACAACCGCGCCTGGGACTATTGCGCCGGCTGGAGCGCCGACGATATCGAGGCGGAAACCCGCCGGGCGCTTTGCTGGGACCGGCCGACCTGGCGCCTGGGGGAATGGACCACAGATTCTCCTGGAAAGCCCCACCGGCCGAAAAACGTCCAGGGCACCCACGGCGTAAATGTTGAATTTGATGACGTATTTGGGATATTCTCTGAGAGCGAGACCGGCGACGGTCGCCGGCATCGGCAGAGCCCGCCCCGCCCGAAGGCTCCGGCGGCCGAGCGCAAGGCCCTGCATACCCTGGGCCTGGACAGCGAGGCCGATTGGCCGGCGATCAAGGCCCGCTACAAGCGCCTGGCCAAGCGCTTCCACCCCGATGCAAACGGGGGCGACAGGCAAGCCGAAGAACGGCTAAAAGAGGTCAATCTAGCCTATAGCGCCTTGAAAGGCCGAGCCAAGGTTTGACGTCGTATCCCTCACCGCGACAGGCAGGGGCTGCGCAACCTCCCAGCAAGCCTGTCGGACCCAAACAGCCGGACCATGGGCGGAGCCCCGCACCCGGCAGGACAGCGACCAGAAAGAGCAAGATGGCAACCCAGACTTCCACCCCGGCCCACAATCCGGCGGTTCCCGATATTACGATTTCCGTGGCCCAGACGTTCGGCATCGAATGCGACATGCAGGTGCCGGCCTTCAGCCAGACGGCCGAGCATGTGCCCAACGTGGACGATGCCTACCGCTTCGACCACGACACCACGCTCGCGATCCTAGCGGGCTTTGCCTACAACCGCCGCGTCATGATCCAGGGCTATCACGGCACCGGCAAATCGACCCATATCGAGCAGGTGGCGGCGCGGCTCAACTGGCCCTGTATCCGCGTCAACCTGGACAGCCATATCAGCCGTATCGACCTCGTGGGCAAGGACGCCATCGTCCTGCGCGACGGCAAGCAGGTGACCGAGTACCGCGAAGGCCTGCTGCCCTGGGCGCTGCAAAATCCCACGGCGCTGGTGTTCGACGAATATGACGCCGGCCGTCCCGACGTGATGTTCGTGATCCAGCGCGTGTTGGAAGTGGAGGGCAAGCTGACGCTGCTGGATCAGAACCGGGTGATCCGGCCCCATCCGGCCTTCCGCCTGTTCTCGACGGCGAACACGGTCGGCCTCGGCGACACCTCCGGCCTCTATCACGGCACCCAGCAGATCAACCAGGGCCAGATGGACCGCTGGAACATCGTGGCGACGCTGAACTACCTTCCCCATGACGACGAGGTCAACATCGTGCTGGCCAAAGCGCCCAGCTATGACACCGAGGCCGGGCGCAAGGCCATCGGCGCCATGGTGCGGCTGGCCGACCTGACCCGTGCCGGATTCATCAATGGCGATATCTCCACGGTGATGTCGCCGCGCACGGTGATTACCTGGGCGGAGAACGCGAACATCTTTAACGATATCGGCTTTGCCTTCAAAGTCACCTTCCTCAACAAGTGCGACGAACTGGAGCGGCCGGTGGTGGCCGAGTACTACCAGCGCTGCATGGGGGCGGAATTGAAGCTGGCCGGCAACGGCAAGGCGCAGTTGGTGTGAGAATGCCGGTGCGGTTCCCAGGTTAAACCCGGGGACGAAACCCGCCCTGCATAGCCAGCGCATCGACCCCATGTCCGACAAGGAATCCCGCACCGAGGAGTTCAAGCGCGTCACCGGCGCCACCATGCGCGCCATCTCGCGCAAGAACGAGCTGACGGTCAGCTTCGCGCCAGGCCAGCATGGCCTGTTCGGCGGCGAGGCGAAGCTGCCTTTGCCCTCTCACGATCTGCCTTCTCACGAAGTAGCGCAGGTGCGCGGCGAATCCGACGCCATCGCCCTCAAGCTGCGCTATCACAACGAGGCCGTTCACAGCCGCGAGGCGCCGCGCAGCGAACTGGCCCGCACCATCTTCGATGCCGTCGAGCAGGCGCGGGTCGAGGCGATCGGCGCGCGGGCCATGGTGGGCGTGCGCGACAATCTGGGCGCGGCGCTGCGGGAGCATTGCCGTCAGCGCGGTTTCGCCCGCGTCGCCGAGCGCGAGGATGCGCCCTTGTCCGAGGTGATGCGCCTGCTGGCGCGCCAAGCACTGACCGGCGACAAGCCGCCGAAGGAAGCCCGCAAGCTGGTGGAGCTCTGGCGGGAGCAGCTCAGCGACCGGGTCAATGCCGATCTGGACCGCATGGCCGAACTGATCAACGACCAGAGCGCCTATGCCAAGGCGACCCGGCAATTGCTGTCCGACCTGGAGCTGGACGCCACCGCCGAGGACATGGACCCGACACAGCAGGAAGCCGAGGATCAGGACACCGAGGATCAGGACGATCCCGAGAAGAGCAAGGGCGAAGGCGGCCAGAAGGAATCGGCGGAGACCTTCGCCTCCATGGAAGGCGAACAGGGCGATGCCGGCGACGAGGACGCGGAAGACTCGGCTCAGGCCCAGGCTGACATGGATGCCGAGGCCGGCGAGGACCAGGCCGGCAAGCCCGGCCGGCCGCCGACCTATGACGACCGGCGCAACGAGCCGACCTATCATGCCTTCACCACCAGTTTCGATGAGGTGGTGGAGGCTGTCGATCTTTGCGACGCCGACGAGCTGACGCGGCTGCGTCAACTTCTTGACCAGCAGCTGTCCCATCTACAGGCGGTCGTGGCCAAACTGGCCAACCGGCTGCAGCGGCGGCTGATGGCGCAGCAATCCCGCGCCTGGGAGTTCGATCTGGAGGAAGGCCTACTGGATTCGGCGCGCCTGGCCCGCGTGGTGGTCAATCCGATGACGCCGCTGTCCTTCAAGCGTGAGAAGGACATGGAGTTCCGCGACACCGTGGTCTCGCTGCTGATCGACAATTCCGGCTCCATGCGCGGCCGGCCGATCACCGTGGCGGCCATGAGCGCCGACATCCTGGCCCGCACTCTCGAACGCTGCGGCGTTAAGGTGGAAGTGCTGGGCTTCACCACCCGCATGTGGAAAGGCGGCCAGTCCCGCGAACGCTGGATCGCCGCCGGCAAGCCCACCAATCCGGGCCGGCTCAACGACCTCCGCCACATCGTCTACAAGGCGGCCGACGCTCCCTGGCGCCGCGCCCGCAAGAGCCTGGGGCTGATGCTGCGGGAAGGCATCCTGAAAGAGAACATCGACGGCGAAGCCCTACTCTGGGCCCACAACCGCCTGGTGGGCCGGACGGAGCAGCGCAAGATCCTCATGGTGATCTCCGACGGCGCGCCTGTCGATGACTCCACGCTGTCGGTCAATCCCGGCAACTATCTGGAACGCCACCTGCGCGAAGTCATCGAATGGGTCGAGAGCCATTCGCCGGTGGAGCTGATCGCCATCGGCATAGGCCATGACGTCACACGGTATTATCGCCGCGCGGTCACTATCGTGGACGCCGAACAACTCGGCGGCACCATGCTGGAAAAGTTGGCCGAGCTGTTCGAGGAAAAAGCCGCCGCCGTACACCAGACCCGCAAGACACCCCGCGCTCAGGCGCAGCGTGCCGCGGCGGGACGGTAGCCTGCGAGACCTTCTCGCACGATTTGCCATCGCGGTTTTCGCGCTGGCCCTTCTCGCCGGTCCCGTAACCGCCGATCCTCTAATCCTCTCGGCTCAATCGATCGAACTCGATCCATTGCATCCCGGCCAACGCACCGTCGGTCCGCTGGAATTCCTGGCGGGTTATGAATTGTCCGGCGAGAGCGAGTATTGGGGCGGGCTGTCGGGGATGGTGGTCAGCGCCGATGGGAAACTGCTGACGGCTATCGCCGATACGGGCCGCTGGTACCGGATCGGGATGGAGCATGACTCGGCGGGACGGTTGACCGGCTTCATGGGGGCGGAAAGCGGCTGGCTGCTGGATACGAAGGGCCAGCCACCGAAGAGAAAAGTTCATGGCGATGCCGAAGCCATCACTGCCCTGCCCGATGGCAATTTCTTGGTAGCCTATGAGAACAGGCACCGGCTCTGGCTCTACAAGCAGCCGGTGGAGGGAAATGCCCTGGCGCAAACCGCCGTCGTCGCCGGTGCGCCCTCCGGCATCGCGAAGCTGCCCCGCAACGGCGGCATCGAAGCAATGGCGCGGTTGCCCTCGGGCGAGTATCTGCTGCTCAGCGAATCCGGCATCACGGCGGATAGCGACCGTCTCGGCTGGATCGGCCGCCGCGGCAAGTGGGCCGAGCTGCGCCTCGCCCCCATGGGCTCCTTCGAGCCGAGCGATCTGGCGCTGTTGCCGGACGGCGATCTGCTGCTGCTTGAGCGGCGGGTCAGCCTGCTGCAAGGTTTCGTCAGCCGGCTGTCAATGATCGAGGGCGCCGCGGTCAAGCCGGGCGCGATCTTGGAGCCGCGGCAAATGGCAATCCTCTCCGCGCCGCTCAGCGTCGACAATTTTGAGGCGGTCGCCGTGCGGCGGGCGCCGGATGGATCGACGCTGATCTATGTCTTATCGGATGACAATCAGCGAATGCTACAGCGCACCTTGCTGCTGCAATTTCGCTGGAAAAAATGACGAGCCGCTTGCGCCGCCATTGTTTCGTCACAGCGCGCGGCTAATCTTCCGGCCATGTACAAACTCATCCTGGCTGCCGCTGCTGTCCTCCTCGCCCAGCCGACACAGGCGGGCGACATCGCCGTCACCGCGACGCCGGTGCCCCTCAACCCCGCCGACACGCAACAGACACAGGTCGACAGCCTGCAGTTCGTAGCCGGATTCGAGCTGACCTCGCCGGCGCCGGAATGGGGCGGATATTCCGGCATGGTCATGAGCCATGACGGCAGCCGCATCGTCGCCGTTTCCGATGTCGGTTATTGGCTGCGGCTGGAATTGATTCTTGACGGCGACGGCAAGCTGACCGGCGTCGGTGCCGCGCAGATCGAGCCGCTGCTGGACGAGGCGGGCCAGCCCGTGTCGGGCAAGGAATGGAGCGATGCGGAGGCGGTCGCCGCCGTCTCCGGCGGTTCCTACATCGTCGCCTTCGAGCGCAATCACCGCCTTTGGCGCTACGCATCGGTGGATGGCATTCCCGGCGGCGTCGCCGAAGCGGTCGCCGCACCGTCCGGGATCGCCGCGCTGCCGGAGAATTCCGGTGTCGAGGCGCTGCTGGCCGATGACAGCGGCGCGCTCACACTGGTAGCCGAAAGCGGCGCACCGGGCGTCAGCCGCGGCTGGCGGCAGCAGGGATCGGCGTGGCGCGATTTGCAGATCGAGCGTTTCGACGGATTCGAGCCGACCGATCTGGCCGATGCGGGGGATGGCCGGCTGGCCCTGCTGGAGCGACGCTACACGGAGCAGGACGGACCGGCAGCGCGTATCTCCTTGTTGCCAAACATCCCGTCCGACGGCCCGCAGGCCACCTACAGCCTCGCCGTACTGCGATTGCCGCTAAGCGTCGACAACTTCGAGTGCATCGCCGTGCGGCCGGGCCCTGGAAGTGGACGCTACATCTACCTGCTATCCGACAACAATCAGAACCCGCAGCAACGGACGTTGTTGCTGCAGTTCTACGCCCCGGGACTTGCCGCCAGCGGCGACACGCCCTAGTTCGGGCCGCAGCCGCACTTCCGGTCATCGGATGGGGTTAATGCTCAACCGGCGATATTTCGCCCGAATGTGACCGCAGTCACGCGGGTATCCGGCAAGACCCTCTAATCCAAGCCGTCAGAATGGTTTGAGACCCCGGGTGTGACGGCTGTCACGCTTGGGCATGTCCGGGGATGAAAACCGACCGCCGGCTGTTTCCAGGGATGAACCGCACCGGCATCAGGCGCGACATCGGGAAACAGGCAGCACCAGTCCGCCCGGCGGACGTGGGACGGGAGCGAAGGGATCATGAGCAACCCAGCCAGGCCGGAACGGCCGCCGGGCAGCATAGCGCGGACCGCCATCACTGCCGCGGATATCCGTAACGCCGGCACCAACATGCAGCAGATGGCGAGCGAACTGGATTGCCTGCGCCATCAGGCCATGGGCTGGGAGACCGCCACGAATCAGGTGCTGACCGACGTCGGCCTGCAGCCGGGCATGCGTTGCCTGGATGTCGGCAGCGGCATCGGCACGGTACTCCGCCTCATGGCCGACCGCGTCGGCCTCGGTGGTCAGGTGGTCGGCCTGGACAGCAACAGCCGCGCCGGTCAGTTCTCGCTCTTGGACCTCCATCGCCAGGGCTACCAGCAGGTGTCGTTCCTGCGCGGCGATGTAAACCGCACCGACGAAATCCCGCCGGAGTCATTCGACATCGTGTTCGGCCGCTTCCTGCTGTTTCACATGATCGACCCCGCCGCCACGCTGCGCCGCATGTTTGAGTGGGTGAAGCCCGGCGGCTGCCTAGTGGTGCAGGACTATGACCTGGCGCCGCTGGATATCCATCCGCACCATCAGCTGTTCGCCGAGTTCCGCCGCATCTGTTTTGCGGTCATGGCGCAGACCGACCGGGATATTCGGCTGGGGTTGAAGCTGCGCACGCTGTTTGCCGCGGGCACCGGTGGCGCCGCCGATGGCGGCCGCGTCCATGCCCGGCAGACGACGCTGACTGAGGCGTCGGAATTGGTCGCCGCCGTTTATCGCACCCTATTGCCGATGGCGCTGGAGCTGGGTGTCACCAATGACCGGGACGGTACCCTTGCCGAACGCATCCTGGATCTGCCGGGAAAAAACGCCCATGCCGTGCTGTGGCCGCTGCTGCACTCGGCTTGGCGGCGCAAGCCGGCGCTAGGCGACCCGGCGTCGTAGGGGTGCGCGTCCCATCGCCGGCGCTGCCGCGGCCGGCGTAGCCTGCCGGCGTTCTTCCACCAGATCCATCCAGCTGTTGGCCACCGTTTCGGTGAAGGCGTAGCCCGCCGCGAAATGCGCCGCCACTTCGGCGATCACCTGAGTTTCCACCGCTTCCGCCAGCTCGCCGTAATGGGTCTCCACCGAGGCCCAGCAATCCCGCGGGAAGTTCCGGGCGTCGCGCTCGGTCACCTCCAGATGGAACTGGAAGCCATAGGTGGTCTCGCCCAGGCGATAGGCCTGGTGGGCGCAGGTATCGTTCGCCATCAGCAGCACCGCGCCCTCGGGCAGATCGAAGCTGTCCTGGTGCAACTGCATCAGGCGCTGCTCCGGCGCCAGCCCGGCCAGCAGCCGGTCGCGCTGCGCCGCCGCCGTCAGCCGCAGCGGCAGATAGCCGATCTCCAGCCCCCCGAACGGGAACACCTGGCTGTCGAAAGCGCGGGCAATGAGCTGGGCCCCCAGGCAGATGCCGAAGATCGGCTTGGCTTCCTGGTGGAACCGGCGAATCAACGGCAGCAGTTTCTTGAAGGCGGGATAGCCGGCATCGTCTCCCGCATGCATCGGGCCGCCGAGGATGATCAGCCCATCGAGCCCCGCCGTGGTGCGCGGTAGCCGCTGGCCCTGATGAATAAGCACCGTGCGCAGCACGGCGCCGCGCGCGCGCGCGAAGTCGCCGATGATACCCACTGGCGTCACCGGGCAGCTCTGCACCACCAGAAGCACCGGGCCGCCGCCGGCGCCGCCGGTCTTCGCCACGGCATTGAGGTTCGCGGCCTTGTAGGGCGCGGCATGTTCGGCGGTGTCGGAGATGGCGCGGGAGCGAGTCCGCGGGCGCGAGGCCCGAAGTGCCATAGCCATGCTATCTGGTTCCTTCCAAAGATGCCGGCGACAATACCGGTCGATCCACAAAAGGACGCCTAACGTCGTAGCATAACCCTGAGCAGCGGCCGGCGGTTCCTCTTGCCGGCGCCCCCGGGGGCCATAGGCACGTGCGGGTGCGTCTTCGAAGCGAGAAAGTATGATTCCTGAGTTTAGAATCAAGAAAAAATTTTCCCAGCGCCGAAAAAACTTCGCGCTGTGGCGCTGAGAGCACAGAATCGTGGTGAAGATTAAGGAAACGTAAAGAAGGAGCGCGTCTCCCGCCTCATCGGGCGAAGCGGGAGACGCGGCGGGCTCTCAACCCAGGTTCTTGCGCAGGAATTCCAGCGTCCGAGCCCAAGCTATCTGGGCGTTTTCCTTGTCATAGTTGTCGCCGGTCGGATTGGCGAAGGCGTGGTTGGCGGAGTAGCTGTAGATCTCGGCGCTCCTGCCCGCCGCCTTCAAGTTGGCTTCGAAGCCCTGCACCATCGCCGGGTTGATCCACTCGTCTTGCTCGGCGAATTGACCGAGCACCGGGCCCTTCAGCTTCTTCAGATCGTCGGCCGGACGCTCGACGCGGCCGTAATAGATGACAGTCGCGTCGACAGGCGTGGTGATGGAAGCATTGAGCGACCAGCCGCCGCCGAAGCACCAGCCGATGGTACCCACCTTGCCGTTGCCGCGGGAGTCGGCGCGCAGCCAGGCGATCCAGCTCGACAATGTTTCCTCGGCCTGGGCGGAATCGACGCCCTTCATATAGGTCTCGGCATCGGCGGGTGCTGAGGCGACCTTGCCGTCATAGAGATCGACCGCCAGCGCCAGGAACCCCTCTTTGGCGAATTCGGCGGCCATGGTCTTGATCTCGTCATTGAGGCCCCACCATTCATGGATCAGCAGCACCGTCGGTGCCGGCGTCGCCGCGGGCACCGCCAGCGCGGCCTTAACCTCGCGCCCGCCTGATGTCTTGAGCGAGACCATCTCCGTGGTCTCGGCGGCCATGGCGGTGAGACGCGGTTCGGCCAGGATGGCGGCCAGCGGCAGGCCGGCGATACCGGTGACCAGGGTGCGGCGGGCGACTTTAGCGGCTTCCAAGCGGGTCATGTTCTTTCTCCGTGGATTTGATGGGGTCTGGGCGGACTCTGACGCGGTTTCCGCTAGGATCAAGCGCGGCGGGCGCCCTCGGCGCCGCCTCATGGAGAAATAAACGTCAAACAGGCCGTGTTTAATCCACGACCCAACGGCGGCGCAGTTCCGCCAGGCTGCCGGCGGCGATCGCGGCACGGACTTCGGCCATCAGGCGGTTCATGACCGCGATGTTGTGGATGGAGATGATCTGCCCGGCCAGCCCCTCGCCCGCCTTCAGCAGGTGATGGATGTAACCGCGGGAGAAGTTGCGGCAGGAATGGCAGCCGCAACCGGGATCGAGCGGCCCGCCATCTTCGCGGTATTGGGCATTGCGCAGATTGATGCGCTCTCCCGGCTCGCCCGGCAGCAGCGCCCCGCCATGGCGGGCCATGCGGGTGGGGGCCACGCAATCGAAGGTGTCGATGCCCTGCTGCACATTGTCGATGATGTCGGCGAAGCTGCCGATGCCCAGGAGATGCACGGGGCGGTGGCCGTTGAGATGCGCCATGGTGTAGCCGACGACCTCGCGCATCTGGCCTTTGCTGCCGCCAAGGGAGCCGCCGACCGCCAGGCCGAAGAATGACTGGGCGTTGATGAACTCCGCCGAAACCTGCCGGAGATCGGAATAGACGCCGCCCTGGACGATGCCGTAGAGCGCCTGGCGGCGGTCCAGCGCCAGGCTCTCCTGGGCGCGTTCGAAGGCGGTGAGACAGCGCTTGGCCCAGCGGTGGGTCAGCTCCATGGATTTGGCGGTGTAGTCCCGGCTGTCATGGAAGGCGGTGCATTCGTCGAACACGACGATCAGGTCTGCGCCCAGCTTCTGCTGAATCTCGATGGAGCTTTCCGGCGTCAAGGTGTGGCGCGAGCCGTCGATGTAGGAGCGGAACTCCGCCCCCTCCTCGCTGACCTTGATCAGCGTCGGCGGCCGGGCATTGTCGCGGCTGCCCTTGATCTCCGACGCGACCGAGCCGTGGCCCAGGCTGAACACCTGGAATCCGCCGGAATCCGTCAGCATCGGTCCGTCCCAACCCATGAATCTGTGCAAGCCGCCCATGCGCGCCACCAGATCGGCGCCGGGCTGCAGCATCAGGTGATAGGTGTTGGACAGGATGATGCTGGTGCCGGCCTCCTTCGCCTGCGCCGGCGTCACCGCCTTCACCGCCGCCTTGGTGCCGCAGAAGATGAAGGCCGGCGTATCGAATGTGCCGTGGGGCGTCTCATAGCGCCCGGTGCGCGCCCGGCTGCCGGCGGGATCGCGGGCGGTGATGTCGAAGGAGAAGCCGGGATAGTCGGTCACGAAATCTCTCTCACAGAGTCGCCCGGTAGGCCGGGCGATCCTCGGGCGGCAGGCAGCGCCGCGCCAGATACATGAACGGCGACTCCATGAACGCCAGCGCCAACCGCAGCAGATAGGTGCCGAGAATGTAGGTGAAGATCAACGCGCTCCACGGCACCGGCACCGGCGCCAGCACCTTGAAGGCGAGCAGGCTGAAAACCGTATTGTCGATCAGCGCCGAAACCGCCGTGGAGCCGGTTGTGCGCAGCCAGAGCAGCCGTGCATGGGTGAAGCGCCGTAGCAGCAGGAAAACCCACCGGTCGTTGAACTGGCTGACCAGGTAGGAGGTCATGCCGGCGATCAGGAACGCCGGCGCGGGCAGGAACAGCGCCACGATATGCTCGTGATAGGGCAACGCCCAGACAAAGCCCTCGCCCGCCTGCTCCGGCGTCAGCGGCGGATAGCCCATGCCGATCAGCGTGAAGACCGTCGCCAGCAGATAGCTGGCAAAGCCCAGCATGATGCCGCGCCCAGCCGCGGCGCGGCCGTAGAACTCCGTCAGGCAGTCGGTGGCGAAGTAGCTGGCGGTGAACACCACCGTGCCCAGCGCCACCGGATCGGTGTAGATGCCGAACTTCACCACCTTCAGCACCTGGATGTTCGCGATCAGGATGGCGACGACGATGAAGGCGTAGAGTCCATGCTTGCCGAACAGCCGGAGCATGAACAGCACGGCGAGATAGCAGACGACGACATCGATAGCCAGGACGAGCTCGGGCGGCAGGCCGTTAAGCAACGCCACCAGCTGGGCTGGCCATTCATTCATCGCCTGTTCCTGTCCCCTAATGCAAGAAGCCCGCGGCGGGCCGCGGGCTTCGTCGTCTTCTGAACCGATGTGCGCTTTAGGCGGCGGTGCGCGCCATCGCTTTTTCGATTCTATGCTTCAGGCGCCGCGCCTCGACCGGCAGCTTGGTATTCGACGTCTTCAGCAGATAGGCGTCGAGGCCGCCGCTATGCTCGATAGTGCGGATTGCACTCACGGTCAGGCGCAGGCGCACCTGCAGGCCCAGCGCATCGCTCAGCAGCCGGGTCGATTGCAGGTTCGGCATGAAGCGCTTCTGCGTCTTGTTGTTCGCATGGCTGACATTGTGGCCATACTGAACGCCCTTGCCGGTAATGTCGCATCGCCGCGCCATCGTCGTATCCTCGATAAGTAGATAGGGAGCGGGGCGACCAGCGCCCCGCAGGCCGGGGTTTCTAGGCTACCGGCCGGGCGGCGTCAAGGGCGGGGCAAAGCACCGATCTCCGCCTACTCAGCGACTAATCGAAGTGTTATCAGATAGTTAGCCTGCGAAAAGCGGCTATCCCCGGCTGAGGAAGCGGTTTAGCAGATCCTGGGCCGCACGGGCGGTCGAGAGCCTGCCGGCCGCCACCTGCACCTCATAGTCGGCCAGACGCTCGGCAATGGCGGCATCGGCCCGCAGTGCGGTCAGCAAGCTATCGGACAACTCGTTCCACAGCGCCGCCTTCGCCTGTTCGGACCGGCGCCGCGCCAGCAGGCCCGAGACTGCGATCGCCGACTTGAAGCGCAGGACCAACTGCCAGACATCGCCGATGCCGGTGCCCGTCAGCGCCGAAACCTGCCGCACTTCCGGCGTCCAGCCCGGCGTGGCGCCGCGCAGCAGGCGGATCGCATGGGAATAGTCCGAAGCCGTGCGGCCGGCCGCCGCCTGCAGATCGCCATCGGCCTTGTTGACGAGGATCAGATCGGCCAACTCGACAATGCCGCGCTTCACCCCCTGCAATTCATCGCCGCCGGCCGGCGGCAGTAACAGCAGGAACATGTCCACCATCTCGGCCACGGCGGTTTCCGACTGGCCGACGCCCACGGTCTCGACGATCACCACGTCGAAGCCGGCGGCCTCCACGGCGACGATGGCGTCGCGGGTGCGGCGGGCCACGCCGCCCAGCGTATCGCCGGCGGGCGATGGCCGGATAAAGGCGGCCGGATGTTTCGCCAGTTCGGCCATGCGGGTCTTGTCGCCGAGGATCGAACCGCCGCCCAGCTTTGAGGAGGGATCGATGGCCAGCACGGCGAGCCGGTGGCCCTCGCCGATCACATGCAGCCCGAAGCTCTCGATGAAGGTGGATTTTCCCACACCCGGCGGGCCGGAGATTCCGAGCCGCACCGATCTGCCGCTGGCCGGCAGCAGGCGATCCAGCAGCGCCGCCGCGTCGGCGCGATGGTCGGCCCGCTGGGACTCGATCATCGTGATCGCCCGGGCCAACGCCCGCCGGTCGCCGCCGATGATAGCGGCAGCGTGGTCCCCGCTGTTCGTTGTTGCGGTAAGCCGCTTGGTCATTGATACGATCGCTGGCCGGGAGATCTCATGGGTTGCGCGCAGGCGCGGCAAATCTCAACCAGCGTACCGCAGGGAATCCTTGTCGGCCATACTCCAGATGCCCGCGCCGCCAGGGCGCCGGCGCGGTCATGATCCAGTGGCCAGAACAAGCCTAAATCGGCCCGGACCTGTCAGTCCGGGTGCAATGACTATGGTGTCGGTGGCAACCCTTCAGATAAGCCCGCCTCAGCCAGGGCATCTCTAACCTTAGAGTCGCTATCGGCCTGTGCTCCGGCGGCAATTACATCGCCGCTTGCCTGAACATCCGCGGAGGCGAACGACGCGGCATCCGCCACGGCAATGTCGCTGCCGGCACTTACCGAAGTTGAGGATTGCGCTTCGCTCTCACCAATTGCCGAGGTATCGGCTCCGGTTAGCGTGGCAGCCGCCGTTGCACCGGCAAGCGCACTGCCGCCGGTCGCATCGGCTGACGTTGCCGCTTCAGCCGAAGCAGCTGTCGTTGTCGACGGCGCCTCTGTCTCATCCGAAATGTCGACAACCGTTTTCGTCTTCGACCGCGCGTCCGATTTGGCGATGGTCGGTGCGCCCGCACCTTCTGTGTGTGCGATCGTTCTTGTTTTTGTCCGCGTATTGGTGGTCAAAGTCGCAACTGTCCCATGGTGACTGTAGGTGATTTTGGACTTGGCGGTCGCCACCGCGACCGACCGCACGGTCGTTTCGTCATCTATCTCGGCAACCGAAACTGATTTCGCCTTGGCGGCGGATTTCGACGGACCCCCGCTGTTGCCACTCGCGGCAACATCGCTGCCGTCGTCACCCGTGTCCCCGGTTTGGCTTTCACCGGTCTTCGTGTCGCCGGCCTTGCTGTTGCCGTTTCCGCTGTCGGCACCGGCGCTATTGCCGTTGCCATGACCATTGCTCTTGCCGGCCCAGGCGCTTTGACCCTCCAGCCGGAAGCTATCCGGGTCGAAATGGACCGGCAGCAGCGCGAGAAGGGCTGCCAGAGCGGCGGTAGTTGTCAGCCACATCAGGCGAGACCGCCATTGCGGCTCACGACCTCGAGGGTGAGTTGCTATCTTGCGTAAGGTCCGGATCATCGAGGGCTCCCCTGATTTCTGGCCAATGCCGCGGTAGAGCGACATGCCGCCGCTGGATACACTGCAACAACGTGGGGCGACACGTATCTGTTCTCTGTATGACACAAAGCAACCACGTTTCGGTGTCTGTGTTTCCTCAAAGGCTTAGTGCAATTCAGGCCTGCCGATCACAAAATTGTCTCAGTGAACCAGACTGGATCAGCGCCCGCCGGTCGCCGCCGATGATCGCGTCAGCCAGCCCTTTGCCTTTCGATTCGGCCTCCGGCCGCTTGGTCATGTCGGGTGTTTGCCCATCGCCAGTGGACTTTCCGGATCGCCCCGCCGGGCAATGTGGAATCGGCTCAAGGACTCAGCCGCTCAATCATTGTCGACCACGGTCCCCGCCCCGGCCCCCGTACGGCGCGAGACATCGCTGGCGGGCACATAGGTGCGGCGCGCAAAGTTGTCGATACCCCTCCAGTTATCATCGTCGACAGTGACGCCCGGCGGCGGCGCTATTTCCGCGCCGTCCCGGCTCGGTTGCGACCTGCGGCGGCAGGTTAACCTGGCGACAGCCGGCGCCGTCAGTTCGCCGCCCTCCAGCGCATATCCGGCGGGCACGGCAAATGCGGCAAAGATGATCGGAAACGCCATGGGCCCGCCTTCCATCCGATCGGGCGCGAAATCTCGCAGGGTGACGCCGGCGATCAGCGGGCAGAGTATGCCGCCCGGCGCGGCCCATACTCCTTCGGGCGATGCGGGTGCGATTGCCTCATAAGCGCTGCGGTCGAATCTTGCGCACAGACCGAGGAACGCAGGCACAGCCGCGAATTCACGACAGGACAGCCAGCGCGCCGCTTTGCCGGCCTCCTCGGCCAAGCCCCAGCCATAACCGGCGCCACGCACCGCTTTGCGAACCTGCAGATCGATCTCGTTCAATGAGCAGAGCATGGCGGAAACAACCAGTCGTCGGCATCCGCAAGCCCGAGTTCATCGGGATAAGGCGCGTCCTGGTACATGTTGATGCGCAGCCAGCGATCGGACTTCGGATCGAAGCGGATGGCGCCGAAAAAGGCCAGCTTGCAGCGCAGGAGATCGATGGGAATGAATCCGTCACCCACAAGATTCTCCCGCACTTCGCCATATATGCGTCCGGCGCTCTGCTGCACGCGCCGGACGGTGTGACGGCGTTCGGGATGCCTGAGAAGGAAGGCAGCGATGGGCGTATCCCTTCCTTGCTGAGCCAGTTCCGCCGCCAGCGCAGCGGCATCCCGCGCCACCGCCAGCGGCTGCTCCAGGTCACCGCCCGGCTCCTCGAAGCGCATGCCCAGGCGTGGCTCGAGCTTTTCGATCGAGGTGTACCAGAAGCGCGCATTGGCGTGCGGATGGCGAAAATCGGTGCCGAGCGCCCAGGCGTAGTTGCGACGCAGAAGATCGAGCAAGGCGCCGGCCGTCATCTTGCCGTCGATCGCGAAGCACCGCTCCTCGTCCTCCGCCATGCTGTCGGCGAGATCGTCGACAAGATCGCCGTGAATCTCCAGCAACAGGCTCACCAGAAGCTCCTGGCCTTCAAGGCTCAAGGATTGTTCGGCCCAGCAATAGAGCCCGTCCCACGGCCGTGGCGACTCCAGCCATCCGGCATCGATCATCGAGGCGACTTGCTGCAGATCGCGGGTCAGATCGGCGATACGTGCCGCTTGCCGGCGATCCCCGGTGATCCAGGATGCAACTGCGGCGCGCGCACGGGCGAGCAGACGGCCGAAACGCTCCCGCGTTGCCTCCGATGACAGCGCGAGGCCGCGCACCCTCGCCAGCGCGGTCTCCCGGGCCAGAATCCAGCGGTGGAAAAGTGCCGGATGATTGACAACGAATGGGCCGAGGCCGAGGCCCGTCGAATTGCCGATACCGAGTCGGCGGCGAAGTTGGCGATCGAGCGCAATCGCGGTCGTCGGCGAAATGATGCGGGCCATTTCCTGCACCAGATCGGCGCAGAACTGGCGCACCAGCCAGACAGCCAGCATCTCGGCGCGGAACGGGCCGGCGAACTCGGGGCGGCTGGCGATTCGATCGCGATCGGCAATGCCGAACTTGCCGTTGCCATAGACCGCCGTCGTGCGCATGAGATAGCCGACCCTGGCGATGTCACCGGCGTCGGGTTGCCGGCCGGCAGCAAGCGCGGCGACCACCTGCTCGAACAGGCGCACGCTCCGGTTGGCGCGCAGCAGCACCAACTCGCTGGGCCGGTAGCGACCGGCCTCCTGCTTTGGAACATTTGCAGACAGCCGTTGGATGTCGGCGGTCGACGGCTCGCCGTCGAACAATGCGAAGGTGGCATCCCAGGCCTCCGCGATGACGCGGTCGGTGCGAAGCGTGGGATCGAGGTCGTGGCCAAAACAGACAAGCGTATAAACGCGCTGTGCAGAGAATGCGCGGTACAGGGCGACGCCCATGCCGCGTCCGTCGATGCGCCAGAGCGGCCGGTCGAACCGCCAGTCCTCGGTGCGCAGGCGGCGCAGCAGCGCCCGGGTGAAACTAAGCCGGGTCTGATGAAACGCGCCAAGGCGCTGGAGCCGCATCACCTGATCCGGCGGGCGCAGGGGTACAGCGTTCATGGCGGCCCGAAAGACGCGGCAAAGAAGCGCAGCCAATTGCCGCCAAGGATCTTGCCGCAATCCTCCGCCGAGAAGCCGACTGCGCGCAGCCCGGTTTGCAGGTTGGCGAAGCCGCTATTGTCCTTGAACCAGGGCGGCGGCGGCGGAAAGGATGCGCCACCGGTTTGCTTCGTCCAGCGGCCGCTGCGCATCCATTCGACAACGGAGTCGGGTTGATCCTGAGTCAGGTCCGACCCGATGCCGATGCGATCGACGCCCATCAGGTCCGCGGTGCGCGCGGCCATGGCGCAGAAATCCGCCAGCGTGCAAGCCGCACCGCCTTTGAGATGATGGGTGTATAGACTGAAACCGAGCATGCCGCCGGACGCCGCCAGCGCGCGCAACAGATCGTCGGACTTGTTGCGTGCCACCGGATGCCATGCAAGAGGATTGGCATGGGTAATCGCGATCGGACGGGCCGACAGGTCAATCGCTTCTCGCGTCGAGCGCTCGCCGGAATGGGACATGTCGATGACCAGCCCGACGCGATTCATCTCCCTGATCACTTCGCGGCCCATGCGGGTGATGCCGCGATCTTCCGGCTCGTAGCAACCGGACGCCAGAAGGCTCTGGTTGTTGTAGGAGAGCTGCATGAAGCGCACGCCAAGCCCATGCCAGATCTCCACCAGCCCGATATCGTCTTCGATCGGCGAACAGTTCTGAAAGCCGTAGAAGACCGCCGTACGGCCTTCGGCCTCGGCGCGCCGGACGTCGTCGGCCGAGCGGCCGTGGAAGATCAGGTCGGGATGGCGTTCGAAGCGGCGGTTCCAGCGCTCGATCTCGCCGATCGTCTCGCGCAATGTCTCGTGATAGCAGATGGTGACATGGACGGCCGTGACCCCCGCGGCCCGCATCTGGCGGAATATCGCTTCCGACCAATTGCAATATTGCAGGCCATCGATGATCATGGGAATTCCGAAGCAGCCGCGATTTCTTGTCGATTATGTGGGTCCGATGACAACACGACTTCAGCCGCAACCGCAAGCCCAGGACACCGCCATCGCCGCGCTCAATCACAGCGAGGGCGAATTGGTGGTGAATTGGGCCGATGGCCGGCAGAGTCGCTTCGCCGCCATCTGGCTGCTCGACAACCGCCCTGACGGACGCCACGGCCCGCTGGGCCAGCGGCTCTTCGACATCGCCGAATTGCCGGAGGAGCCGCGGATCGCTGCCGCCGCGCTGACCGAGAGCGGCGATGTCGCCGTGACCCTGGCGCCGGCGAATGCGGCGCTGATTTATGGCGCCGGCTGGCTGCGCGCGCATGCGCTGGACCCGGCGTCGCGGGCCGAGCGCCGCCATCCGCCGCAACTCTGGGACAAGTCCCTGGCACAACGTCTGCCCGCCGCCAGCTACCGCGACGTCGCGACGAACGACCGGGCGCTGGCCGGCTGGCTCGCCGATGTGCGCGACCATGGCTTCTCGCTGCTGACCGACGCGCCGACAGAGCCCGGCACGGTGCTGCAGGTCATCTCGCTGTTCGGCTATGTACGGGAGACCAACTACGGCAAGCTCTTTGATGTGGTGTCAGTCGAGCAGCCAACCAACCTGGCGTTCACCGGCCTGGCGCTGGGCAACCACACCGATAATCCCTATCGCGACCCCGTGCCGCAACTGCAGCTTCTGCATTGCCTGGCGCAGGCCAGCGAGGGAGGCGAGTCCGTGGTGGTCGACGGCTTCAATGCCGCGGAACGCCTGCGCCGCGAATCGTCCGAGGACTTCGAACTGCTGACCCGCCACGCCGTGCCGTTCCGCTATGTCGAAGACGCCGACGGCGGCCGTCAGGTGGATTTGCAGGCGAAATCGCCGCTGATCGAACTGGACAGCGAGGGCGCGCTCTATGCCGTGCGCTACAACAACCGCTCCGCTGCCCCGCTGGACCTGCCGGAAGAGCTGGTGATCCCTTACTACCGCGCCTATCGCCGTTTCGGCCGGCTGCTGCACGATCCCCAGGCCACCGCCGGGTTCCGGCTCAGGGCCGGCGACCTCTTCATCGTCGATAACCGCCGGGTGCTCCATGGCCGCCGTGGCTTTGGCAGCGGACGCCGTCATCTCCAGGGCGCCTATGCCGACAAGGACAGCCTGCTGAGCAAGCTGCGGGCGCTTGAGGCGCAGCTTTGACCGGCGTCGTCACCGAGATCGAGACGCTGTTTGCCGAACATGGCGACAAATCCTATGGCGAGGGGGTGACGATGCTGGCCCATATGCTGCAGGCGGCGGCACTGGCGGAGTCCCAGGGCGCCGATGAGGCGCTTATCATCGCGGCACTGCTCCACGATGTCGGGCATTTCCTGCAGCCGACCGATGACAGCTTCGGCTATCACAAGCATGACCGCTCCGGCGGCGACTGGCTGGCCAAGCGTTTCCCGCAGGAGGTCAGCGAGCCGGTGCGACTGCATGTGACGGCCAAGCGCTATCTCTGCGCGGTGGAGAGGGATTACTTCGACAAGCTGTCCGCTGCCTCCGTCTACACGCTGTCGCAGCAGGGCGGGCCGATGTCGGATGCCGAGGTCCGCGCCTTCGCCGCCTCGCCGCATCTGGAGTCCGCCGTGTGCCTGCGCCGCTGGGACGACAGCGGCAAGGTCACCGGCGTCACCGTCCGCGACCTCGCCTACTACCGGGCCATGCTGGGGCGATTCGCCAGGATTTAGCGGCAACCTTGGCCGCAGAATTGTGTTCTAATGGCTGCCGCCAATTTCGCGCGGTTCAAAATCGAAACTTCAGGAGCAACCCGTGGCCAAGCCGATCCAAAGTCTCGTTCCCATGCTGTCAGCCTTGTTGTTGACGGCGTGCTCCGGCGGCGAGCAGGCAGAACAGGCGCCGAGCGAGGAGGCAAAAATCGCCGATCCCCGCTTTGTGCAGGTCTGCGGCCCGGTCAGCGACACGGCGTTCTGCGGCGTGCGCATCGGCATGACGCTGGCCGAGGCAAGAGCGGCGTTTCCCGAGCCTTTGGAGTCGTTTGGCGGCGACGCGGCAGGTCAGAGCCTCGAATGCGCCATAGTCTATCCCGAGGGCCGGCCGGAGCAGTTCACCTACATGCTGATCAATGACCGGGTGGCGCGCGTCGATATCCTGATCGATGGCTATCTGACGGACAAAGGCGCGCGGGTCGGCTGGTACGAGGACGATGTCCTCCGGGTTTACGGCGACCGCGCAAAGGTGTTTCCGAACAAGTATGACAACACGAAGCGCGACATCGTCGTCGACACGCGGTTCAACTACCAGATTATCTTCGAGACCGACGGCAAGAAGGTCCTGAAGTACCGCGCCGGCGTCCTGCCCGGCGTGGGCTTTGTCGAGGGTTGCGGCTAGGCGCCTATCGCGACGTCACAGCTTCCAGCTTCGATCCATCCTTCGCCACCGCTTCCTGCTGCTTGGCCCACATGGCGGCGTACTGGCCGGCCTTGGCCAGAAGATCGGCGTGGCGGCCGCGTTCGACGATGCGGCCGTCCTCCAGCACGATGATCTCGTCGGCATGGATCACCGTGGAGAGACGGTGGGCGATGATCAGCGTGGTGCGGTCGGCGGAGACCTCGCGCAGGCTTTTCTGGATCTCTTTCTCGGTGTGGGTGTCCAGCGCCGAGGTGGCCTCGTCGAACAGCAGGATCGCCGGCTGTTTCAGGATGGTGCGGGCGATGGCGACGCGCTGCTTCTCGCCGCCGGAGAGCTTCAGCCCGCGCTCGCCCACCATGGTCTTGTAGCCGTCGGGCAGGCCGCTGACGAAATCATGGATGCGCGCCAGCTTCGCGGCCTGCTCCACCTCCTCCTTCGTCGCCGAGGGCCGGCCATAGGCGATGTTGTAATAGACCGTGTCGTTGAACAACACGGTATCCTGGGGAACGATGCCGATGGCGGCGCGCAGGGAGGATTGCTGCACGTCCCGCAGGTCCTGGCCGTCGATGGCGACGCTGCCTTCGTTGACGTCGTAGAAGCGGAACAGCAGGCGCGAGATGGTGGATTTTCCGGCGCCGCTGGGGCCGACGATGGCAACGGTCTTGCCCGGCGGCACAGCGAAGGACACGCCCTTCAGGATCGGCCGCCGGTCGTCATAGCCGAACATCACGTTATCAAACGTAATCCCGGCGCGCTCGACCACCAGCGGCGGCGCGCCGGCGCGATCCTGAACTTCCACCGGCACGTTGAGCAGCGAGAACATCTTCTCCATGTCGATCAGCGATTGGCGGATCTCGCGATAGACCGTGCCAAGGAAATTCAGCGGCAGATAGAGCTGGATCAGATAGGCGTTCACCAGCACGAAGTCGCCGATGGTCATGGTGCCCGCGACGACGCCCCGGGCCGCGAGCCCCATGATCACCGTCACGCCGACGGCGATGATGAAGGCCTGGCCGGTATTGAGCACCGAGAGGGTGACGCGGCTCTTGATCCCCGCTTTCTCATATGCCTGCAGCGCCATGTCATAGCGGCGCGATTCATGGCCTTCGTTGTTGAAGTACTTCACCGTCTCGTAGTTCAGCAGGCTGTCGATCGCCTTGGTGTTCGCCTCCTCGTCCGCCTGGTTCATGTAGCGGCGGTACTTGATGCGCCATTCGGTGACAGTCAGCGTATAGGCGACATAGCCGGCGATGGTGACGAAGGTGACGAGCGCGAACCAGAAATTGTACAGGCCCCAGAGGATGCCGCAGACCAGGGCGATCTCCACCAGCGTCGGCAGCACGTTGAACAACACGAAGAAGAGGAAGAACTCGATGCCCTTGGCGCCGCGCTCGACGATCCGGGAGAGGCCGCCGGTCTGCCGCTCCAGATGGAAACGCAGCGACAGGCTATGCAGATGCTCGAAGGTCTGCAGCGCGACGCGGCGGATCGCCCGCTGCGCCACCTTGACGAAGATGCCATCCCGCAGCTCGGCGAAGGCCTGGGTGGAGATGCGCGCGGCGCCATAGGCCAGCAGCAGCGCCACAGGCACGGCCAGCACCGTCACCGCCGCCGTCCCCGGCTTCACCGTCAGCGCATCGACCATGCCCTTGAAGATCAGGGGAATGATGACATTGGCGAACTTGGCGACCGCCAGGCAGACCAGCGCGATCAGCACGCGCACCCGCAGATCCCACGCGCCGGCCGGCCAGAGATAGGGCAGGAGAAGGCGCAACGCGGCGCGCCGGGCGCCCGGGAGCGGCGCGGCCTTGTCGGGGGCGCCGGCGGCCATGGAAGCCATAGGTGAAACTCCGAAGAATCATTGCATCGACGGCATATGTTCATAACCTAGGCATGGAACGGGGAAACACAATGCGCATGGCCGGAGGCAGACGCCGAATCATGGTCCTCGCCCTGAAATTTCAATGATTTCGCCAGGCCTGCCGCCGAAAGGCGCCGCTCCCGCAGCCGCGCGCAGCCTGGAGCTGGTGCTGGCCGATCTCAAACGCCTCGCCAAGAAGGACTGGCTCTTGTCCATGCAGCGGGTGGGCATCACCGGCACCCAGATGTGGGGCGTGCCGGTCCCCGATATCCGTCAGCTCAGCAAGCCGCTGGGCGTCGACCACCGCCTCGCCCGGCAGCTCTGGGAGACCGGCGTGCATGAGGCGCGCATCCTCGCCACGCTGGTCGGCGATCCCGCGGCGATGCCCGGGCGCGAACTGGACGCCTGGCTGCGCGACCTCGATTCCTGGGACATCACCGACGCCTTCACCGGCAATCTGGTGGTCCGGTCCGGCCATGCCTGGGGCAAGGCGGTGGAATGGGCGGGCCGCAAGAAACTGTTCGAGAAACGCGCTGCCTTTGCCCTGATGGCTGCGCTGGCCGCACATGACAAGGCCGCCGATGACGAGGCGTTCAAGCGGCTGCTGCCGGTGATCTGGGAGCATGCGGTGGATTCCCGGCCCTATGTGGCCAAGGCGGTGTCCTGGGCGCTACGGCAGATCGGCAAGCGCAACCGGACGCTGAACCGCGCCGCCGTCGCCTGCTCCCAGGAAATCCAGGCGCTGAACAACCAGGCCGCCCGCTGGATTGCCAGCGACGTGCAGCGGGAACTGCTGAGCCCGGCGGTGCTGATGAAGCTGGCGAAGTAGGCCGGCCGCGAGGGTTGTTTTCCATGGCGGTATCGCGCAGGCGGCTGATCCCCAAAGGAATCTTTCGGAAAATTTGCTTTCTGCGAAAACAACCCTCGGCAAAAAAACAGGCGGCCGGCGGTGCGTCCCACACAGGAAGCAGACGGTATTCCGATACACAATGTACAGCATCGCGGCGGCCGAAGTCGTTGTTCTTAGTATAGGATGTTTTTCCGGAAGGTGTGAGTCGAGATTAGCGAACGAGCCGTAGGGGCGACCGCCGGTCGCCCGTGCCGGTGCCGGCCTGAATCATGGCAAGTCTCCTTCACAATTATGCGGCGGACGGACGGGTGACCGCCGGTCGCCCCTACAGGGTTCTTGGCCCCTGGCGATGGCGGGCATTGGCACAAATGGAACGGGCGGCTAGAAGTCCACATGCGCCGACAGCCCGCCGAAATCCTCCGCAGCATCTTCGGTTTCGATTCATTCCGCGGCCATCAGGCCGAGATTATCGAGCATGTGGTCGGCGGCGGCGATGCGATGGTGCTGATGCCGACCGGCGGCGGGAAGTCGCTATGCTATCAGATCCCGGCGCTGTGCCGCGAGGGCGTGACCGTCGTGGTGTCGCCGCTGATCGCGCTGATGCGCGATCAGGTCGAGGCGCTGAAGCAGCTCGGCGTCAAGGCGGCGGCGCTGAATTCCTCCATCGCCTTCAGTGCGGCGCTGCGGATCGAGCGGCAGATGGCTGATGGCGAGATCGACATTGTTTATGTCGCGCCGGAGCGGCTGCTGACGGACTCGTTCCTCGCCTTGCTCGGCCGCTGCAAACTGGCGCTGTTCGCCATCGACGAGGCCCATTGCGTGTCGCAGTGGGGGCACGATTTCCGGCCGGAGTACTTGCGCCTCACGGTGCTCCATGAGCGCTTTCCCGAAGTCCCGCGCATCGCCCTGACCGCGACCGCCGATGCGCCGACGCGCCGGGACATCCAGGAACGGCTGCAGCTGGAAAAAGGCCGAGTCTTCGTCGCCGGCTTCGACCGGCCGAACATCCGCTACCGCGTGCCGCCGAAGTCCGACGAGCGCGGCCAGCTGCTGGAGGTCATCGAAAGCCACAAGGGCGAGTCCGGCATCGTCTATTGCATGACCCGCAAATCGGTCGAGCGGGTGGCCCAGGCGCTGGCGGACCGCGGCTGGCCGGCGCTGCCATATCACGCCGGACTCGACAAGGCGGTACGGGACCGGCATCAGGACCGCTTCATCAAGGACGACGGCGTTATCGTCGTCGCCACCATCGCCTTCGGCATGGGCATCGATAAGCCCGATGTGCGCTTCGTCGTACATCTCGACCTGCCGAAAAGCCTGGAGGCTTACTACCAGGAGACGGGACGGGCCGGGCGCGACGGATTGCCGTCCGACGCGGTGATGCTCTATGGCCTGGAGGATGTGACCAAAATCCGCCAGCTGGTCGCCGGCTCGGAAGCGCCGGAAGCGCAGAAGCAGATCGAGCGGCGCAAGCTCGACTCGCTCATCGGCTTCTGCGAGACCACGCAATGCCGCCGCCAGGTGCTGCTGAGTTATTTCGGCGAATCGCCAGCGGGCCCCTGCGGCAATTGCGACAACTGCCTGGAGCCGGTGGAGAGCTTCGACGGCACCGAGCTGGCGCAAAAGGCGCTGTCCTGCGTCTATCGCACCGGCCAGCGCTTCGGCGCGCTGCATGTCATCGACGTGCTGCGCGGCACGGAGAGCGAGAAGGTGCAGAAGTTCGGCCACGACAATCTCAGCACCTATGGCATCGGCAAGGAACTGTCGGTGGCGGAATGGCGCTCGGTGTTCCGCCAGCTCGCCGCCCACGGATTCCTGGAGGTGGACATGGCGGGCCATGGCGGCCTGCGCCTGGGCGACGGGTGCCGCGACGTCCTCCGTGGGGAGCGCCGCGTGGAACTGCATCGCGATACCCTGCGGGAGAAGCGGCCGCGCAAGGCCAGGAAGGCCGCAACGACAATTGACGCCAATCCGGCGGGCCAGGCCCTGTTCGATGTGCTGCGCGCCAAGCGCCTGGCGCTGGCCAAGGCCCAGGGCGTGCCGCCTTATGTGATCTTCCTCGACAGCACGCTTGTGGCCATGGCCACCACGAACCCGCGAAACCTGGAGAGCCTGGCGCTGATCCCCGGTGTCGGCGAATCCAAACTCAAGCGCTATGGCGCGGAGTTTTTGGAGACGATTGCGGCGTTTGAGGCGGAGGGGTAGCGCTTGCCAAGATTGCTCAGCGCCTACATCCCATTGTTGTCATTCCCGCGAAAGCAGGAACCCAGAGTTTCAGAGTGCGGTGGTCAAACTATCTTCAGCCAGTTCTGCAACCCTGGGTCCTCGCTTTCGCGAGGATGACAATTTTTGTGATGTTCGGCAGAACCTATTCTCCCTGACATCGACCAATCACCCCGCCCGCTTATGCCCCGCGCGTTCCAGGCTGCGTTGCAGCACCAGGTAGAGCTTGCCCACATCGGCGGTGATGAATGTGGCGTTGAGCAGGCTTTCCTGGTCGGCAGCGTTGGCTTCGCGCAGCAGCTCCTCGAACTTGCTGAGATAGCGCGAGACCATGTCGCGGAAGCGATCGTCCTGTTCGTAGCGCTGCTCGATCGCCGGGATGGTGTAGCTGTCCTTGAGGCGGAACAGGCGGCGGGCGAAGACAGAGCGGTCGCCGGCGCGGAAGTTTTTCCAGATCTCCTCGGGGATGTCCGAGTCCAACAACTGATGAATGTCGAGCGCGAGGCCGTTGAGCTCGTCGATCATCGTGGAGGCCTGGCGCAGGAACTGATCGCGCACCGTGCGCTGCTGCCGCTGCTGAATGTTGGCGGTCTGCTCGACAGCGCTTTGCGCGGTCTTGGTCAGGTTGTCGCTCTCGGTGCGCAGCTTGGTGACCAGATCTTCCGCGGCCACTGCCGCTTCTTTCACCGAACTGCCGAGCAATTGCGACTGGCGTTCGAACACCGTGCCGAGCTCGCTGGCGCGGGCCAGGGCCCGGTCGGCGGAAGAGACCAGGCTTTCGGCGCGGGAGTCGATGAGGGCGCCGATTTCGCTCAGGCGCTGTCCCACCTGATCCGCCACCTGGGCCAGATCCGCCGCCTGGTTGCGCAACTCATCGCGCGCCGCCTCGCCGTCGGTCCGCGCCGCCGCCAGGGATCCCGTGAGTTCGCGCACCGGGCCGGCGACGCCGTCGCGGAAGGTGGTGGCGACCGTGCGCACCTCGCCGGCGATCTTGGCGAGATCGCCCATCTCGCGGCCAATGGCGGCCTTGACCGTGCCGATCTCAGCCAGCGTGTCGCGCAAGGTCTGCAGCAACGACGAGGAATCGCTCTCGGCATCCCGGGCGATCTGCGTCGCCTGCCGCGTTGCCTCTCCGGCAACGCTGGCGACCTCGCCCACCAATCCGCGCACGGCCGTGCGCAGCTCCTCAATGCGGCCGCTGCCCTGGGTCGCGGCGAGGCCAATCTCCTCGGCCTGGGTGCGCAGTGCCCTCACCACGATATCCACCTTCTGCATCGCGCCGTTGGTGGTGGCGGCGATTTCGCCGGAGCCCTGTTTCCAGTTCTCCGCCGCGGCGGAAAGCCGCAGTTCCGTATCGGCGATCACCTGGTCCATGCCGACGACGCCCTGCTGTACCGCCGTGGCGATCGACTGGGACCGCTGCACGGCGGACTCGGTTGCGGTTTTGATCTGCTCGGCCTGGGTCGCCGTGGCGAGCTGCAGTGCCGCCGCCTGTTCGCCGGCATTGTCGACGACCGCCGCCAGATCCTTGATCTGCCGTTCCAGCAGGAACTTCAGGTTTGCCGCCTCGTTGGCGGCCATGCGCGCGCCTTCGACCAGGCGCTTGGTCTCCAGCTGGAAAGTGTTGGCGACGGATGTGGCCTCCTGCGTCACGCGGGAGGCGATGGTGCTGACTTCCGTCATCTGCTTGTCGAGCGCCGAGCGCAGCGGCGAACTCTGATCGTCGGCCAACGATACCAGCCGGGCAATCTCCGTCCGCTCTTTGGTGACGGCCTCCTGCAGCGTGGCGGCGCGGGCCGTGGCTTCCTGAGTCGCTAGGGTGAGATTGGCGGCGTAGCGCGCGAAGCCCTCCCGCAGATTATCGAGCAGCGTGGTGGCCCGCGTCTCGCCCTCATCAAGCGCCTTACGCACCGAACCGGCCTGGCTGTCGAACTGGCCGGACATGGCGGCAAGCGCCGCTTCGGCCTGGTTCACCAGGCCGGCGAGATTTTCACTCTGGCCCTTCAGCGCCTGCTGCAGCCGCTCGCCGGAAGTCATGATGCCTTCGAAGGCCGTGCGCACGCCGGCCGCTTCCTGGTTCAGCTTGGCGGAGACGGTAGCCGCGGCGGCGCCCGCCGCCTGGGCGATGCCCTGGGTCTGTTCACCGAAGACGCGCTGCAGGCTGGTCAGCCGCTCGCTGAGCTTGGCGTCGAGCGCGGCCAGCGCCGCACCCTGCTGCTCCGCCTGGGCATGGAGCTTTGCCGTGGTGCCTTCGGCCGCTTCCCGCAGCTTGTCGGCATGGCCGGCCGCCATCGCCGGCAAGCTGGTCATGCGCTGCTCCAGACCGGCCACCACATCGGCGATCTGCTGCGCCTGCTTGATCAGCGCCTGGCGAAGATGATCGACGGCCACGCCGGCGGCGGCCTGCAAGGCCTGGGCCTGGCCCTGCACCGTCGTTTCCAGAGTCTTGGTGCGCTGCGCCGCCTGCTCTGCGGTCGTGGTCGCCACCTGGCCGATATTGCCCAGCGCCTGGCGGAATTTCTCGAAAGAGCCGGTCAGCGCGGCGCCGACCGCGTCGGTCTGCTGCTGCAAGGACTCACGGATGACAGAGGCGCGCTGCGCGCCGGATTCCACGGACTTGCTCATCGCCGTCTCGAAATCGGCGAGCGAATCCTTCAACTGGATCAACGCCACCGCGGAAGATTTCGACAGCAGGCCCGCTTGCGCCTCGACTGCCGCCTGCATCTGATCGCTGCGGGAGGAGGCATTCTGGGTCGCGGCCTCGATGCGCTTGCTGAGGGCATCGATGGCGGCGGCGAAATCGGCGGTCTGCTTGTCGGCGAAGCTCTTGAGCAGCTCCGCCTGCTGCTTGATCGCGCTTTGCAGCGCGGCCCCTTGGGAACTGGCCTGGCCGACGAGGCCGGAGAGCTGTTCGCCGTGGCCGCGCACCGTCGAGCCGATGGCCTGCGCGGAGAGATTCAGCGCTTCGGCGAGGGCGTTGGTCTCCTTCTTCGCCGCTTCCACCAGACTGGCGCGCTGGGCGCCCATGTTCTGGGACATCGAGATCAGATCGCCGGTTTGCGCGGCGATCGCGTCCTTGATCAGGTTCACCGCCGCCGTGAGCTTGCCGGCGGAATCCGCGACCTCCTTGGAGTGCTGGCGGAACAGGGTCCCAGTGGTATCCAGCGCCTGCGCCGCCTCGGTGGTCGAGGCCTTCAGCGCGTCGGCTTGACTGCGCAGGTCAGCGGCGATGTGGGCGGCATGTTGCGCCGCCTCGGTGCCCGGCGCGGTCAGCCGCTCCAACTCGGCCTTTAGCGCGGCATCGCGATGCTTTTCATCGGAGTTGTGGCGCTGCAGCAGCACCAGCACCCAGAGCAGGCCGAGGAAGGACAGCAGTGCGCCGAACGCCGCGACCACCGGCAGCATCTCGGACAGCGGCTGCTGCAGGATCCGGTCGAGCCCGACCAGCCAGTGGACATAATAGGCGAAGCCGCCGAGCAGACCGGCTGTGACCAGGAGCGCCAAAGCGGACCAGTAGCGGCTTGCCGTACGATTCGATGCCATTGTTATCCCGTCCTATGCCGCCTTCGGGGCGGCGTTCTCTTCAGGCCGCTTTCCGGCGGCGGCGGATAAATCCAAGTATCTCGGAGGCGGCGAGCGGGATGTTGGTTCCCGGACCGTAGATGGCGGCGACACCCGCCTTCATCAGGTAGTCGTAGTCCTGTGGCGGAATCACGCCGCCGCAGATGACCAGGATGTCGTCGGCGCCGGCGGCACGCAGGGCGGCGACGAGTTGCGGCACCAGCGTCTTGTGGCCGGCGGCCTGCGACGAGACGCCGATGACGTGCACGTCGTTCTCGATCGCCTGGCGGGCCGCTTCTTCCGGCGTCTGGAACAGCGGCCCGATGTCCACGTCGAAGCCGATGTCGGCAAAGGCGGTGGCGATGATCTTGGCGCCGCGGTCATGGCCGTCCTGGCCCAGCTTCACCACCAGCAGGCGCGGCCGGCGGCCCTCTTCCTCGGCGAAGCCGAGAACTTCCGCTTGAATGCGCTGGAAGCCAATATCGCCGGCATAGGCAGCGCCGTAGACGCCGGAGATGCTGCGGGTGGTGGCGCGGTGGCGGGTGAAGATCTTCTCCAGGGCGTCGGAGATCTCGCCGACGGTGGCGCGGGCGCGGGTCGCGTCGATGGAAATCGCCAAGAGATTACCCTGGCCGATGGAGGCCGCGTGGGTCAGCGCATCCAGCGCGGCGCGGCATTTGCTTTCGTCACGGGTGGCGCGGATATTGCGCAGCCGGGCGATCTGCTGATCCCGCACCCTGGTGTTGTCGATGTCAAGCAGATGCAGGTCCTTGGCGGGCTCGCCGTCGGACTGGTATTTGTTGACGCCGACGATCACGTCCTCGCCGCGGTCGATACGGGCCTGGCGCCGCGCCGCGGATTCCTCGATGCGCAGCTTCGGCATGCCGGACTCGACCGCCTTGGTCATGCCGCCCATCGCCTCCACTTCGCCGATCAGCTTCATTGCTTCGGCGGCGAGGCTGGCGGTCAGCGACTCCACGTAGTAGCTGCCGCCCAGGGGATCGATGACATGCGCAATTCCCGTTTCCTCCTGCAAGATCAGCTGGGTGTTGCGGGCGATGCGGGCGGAGAACGGCGTCGGCAGCGCGATGGCTTCGTCGAGGGCGTTGGTGTGCAGCGACTGCGTGCCGCCCAACACGGCCGCCATCGCCTCGATCGTGGTGCGGATGACGTTGTTGTAGGGATCCTGCTCGGTGAGGCTGACGCCCGAGGTCTGGCAATGGGTGCGCAGCGCCAGGCTGGCCGGATTCTTCGGCGCATGCTCGGCCATCAGCCGCGCCCAGAGCAGCCGCGCGGCCCGCAGCTTCGCCACTTCCATGAAAAAGTTCATGCCGATGGCGAAGAAAAAGGAAAGCCTCGGCGCGAAATCGTCGATCTTCAGGCCGCGGGACAGCGCCGCGCGCACATAGTCGAGACCGTCGGCCAGGGTGAAGGCCAGCTCCTGCACCGCCGTGGCACCCGCTTCCTGCATGTGATAGCCGGAGATCGAGATCGAGTTGAACTTCGGCATGTTGCGCGCGGTGTATTCGATGATGTCGGCGACGATGCGCATCGACGGCGCGGGCGGATAGATGTAGGTGTTGCGGACCATGAACTCCTTGAGGATGTCGTTCTGGATGGTCCCCGAGAGTTTTTCCGCCGGCACGCCCTGCTCTTCCGCGGCGACGATGTAGCCGGCGAGCACCGGCAGCACCGCGCCGTTCATGGTCATGGACACGCTCATGCGGTCGAGCGGGATGCCGTCGAACAGGATCTTCATATCCTCGACGGAATCGATGGCGACGCCCGCCTTGCCCACATCGCCGACGACGCGCGGATGATCGGAGTCATAGCCGCGATGGGTGGCGAGATCGAACGCCACCGACAGGCCCATCTGCCCGGCGGCAAGATTGGCGCGGTAGAAGGCGTTGGACTCTTCCGCCGTCGAGAAGCCGGCATATTGGCGAACGGTCCACGGACGATTTGCGTACATTGTGGCGCGCGGGCCACGCAAGTAGGGCGGGAATCCCGGCAGCGTACTTACATCGCCGAGCGCTTCCAGATCGGCAGCCGTATAGAGCGGCTTAACGGGAATTCCTTCCGGAGTCTGCCAGACCAGCGAATCAGCGGCCTCTCCGCCCAGCTCCTTGCGGGCCAGAGAACCCCAGTCCGCCAATGTCTTGCGCGGAAAATCCGCCAATGCCGGCCTCCTGATTAACAGATTGGAAAGTATAACGCGGGCGCCGCGATGGCGTCTACGAAAGGGCGGGCCAATTTTGTGTTTTGCCGCGAATGCCGCAGGAAAACCCCGGTTCCACGAACTATTTACCATATCGAAGGCAACCGCCGGCCCCAAGAATCATTTAACCGGGGCGTGGCAAGTTATGCCCGCGATCGCCACCTATTACAGTCGAAGGACCCCTTACCGTGCGTACCGGCCCGCTAACCATGTTTCGAGCGCTGCCGCTTCTGGCCCTGACATTCTTCCTGACGGGCTGCGGCACCAACGTCATGTGGCTGCTCTCGGAAGAGAGCCGGATCATGGCCGAGGCCGATCCGCTGGTGGTCTCCGCCGAGCAAGCCGGCAACGGGCTGGAAATGCCGGTCTACGCGGCCGAAGACACCAAGAACGCCGCCTGCGACTTCCTGCATCGCGCCGTGTTTGACCGGTTTGCGCGGGATCCAGGTTTCTTCGAGCAGTTCGCCTCCGACCTGTCGAGCGCCGTCGTGCTGATGCTGCCGATCGCCCAGGTGGAAGACTGCGCCGAGGCTTTCGCGGCCTACAGCGCCGCGGTCGACACGCTGGCCGCCTCCATGAGCGATGCGGCGAAACTGCCGGGCTCGGATCAGACGGCCGGCGACGAGAGCAGCATCAATTGACCGTCAGCGCCGGCGCAGCCGTCGCCGGTTGAGACCGCAGGCGGTGAAAGGCGATCGCCCGGTCGAAGCCCCTGATGTCCACCGACTCCCGGGACAGTTCCTGATCCCTCAGAACCTCGGCGACCGCCGGATCTCCAACCATTTCCGCTGACAGCACGATATCGCCGCCGGTGCTTTCGCCCTGCAGACGCGAGGCAAGATTGACCGTCGAGCCGAAGTAATCGAGGCGGTCGTTCAGGGTGACGGCGATGCAGGGCCCGGCATGAAGCCCGAGCTTGATAGTAATGGCATCGCCGCCTTGGTCGGCATTGAACCGGCTGACTTGCTTCTGGATGGCGATGGCGGCGCGCGCCGCTTTTGCCGGATCGGCAAAGGCGGCCATGACCGCATCGCCGATGGTCTTGACGATGGCGCCGTCGTTCTCGCGGATGATGGCGGCGAGAAAGGCGAAGTGGTCGCGCACCAGGCGATAGGCATGGGCATCCCCGACCTTTTCGTAGAAAGCGGTGGAACTCTTCAGGTCGGTGAACATCAGCGCGATCTTCGCCACGCCCACATCGTCGCCAGGCCGCAGCGCTTCGCTGGCGAAGAGATCGCGGAAGGCCTGCAATGTGGTGATGCGGTCGGCGGTCAGTGCATCCTGCACCCAGGCGCGGTCCTCGATGATGAAGGTGAGCGGCCGGCGCGTGCGGTTGACCAGGCGGATGAAGCCCGGCGTTGCCGCACTGCCGCTGCGCACCGCCGCGTCCTCGATCACCACCTCCGGGAAACCGCCGACGGCCCAGGAAATCTCCAGCTCCGGCCCGGGCTCCAGCGTCCGCAGGCGGTAGTCGCCCGGGCGGAGCAGCGCCTTCACCTCCCGCGTGGCGCCGGCCGCCACGGTGATGTTCAGGCGGATGTGGGGCGTCGACATCGGCCCGAACAGGCAATACTGGCCGGACACCACGTCGCGCACGCCAGGCGCCGGGCGGAAACTCGCTTCCAGGTTCTTGGCGAAATCGCGGTCGTAGTCGATGTTGCAGGAGGTGCAATGGGCGCCGGTGGGCATCTGATCCAGCGACGCCGAGGACGATTTCGCCACCCGGCAGCGGGGACAGAGCAGATCCCAGCGCAGTTCCAGCAAGCCCGCCTGCACCGCCTGCAGGCAAAGCTCCACCGCCTCGCGCTGGCCGATCTTCCATTCCCGGGCCAGCCTCAGCGGCCGCACCTGCCAGAGATCCACCTCCTGGGCCTTCAGCACGTAGTCGGCCAGGCGCTGGCCCAAGCCATGGCCGTTGGGCGTGGCGTCGATGGCTTTCACCATCTGCGCCACGCGGCCTTGCGTGGCCGCATCGACCGGCGGCGGCTCATAGGCGAAAGGCTCCGGCCGCTGGCCCTGGGCGAAGGCGTCGGCCTCCGCCGCCAGCTTGGCGAAGGTGCGGCCGGCCTTTTCCAGGAATCCGCCGGCCAGCAGCAGGCGGCCCAGAATGCCGGAGGGCACCGCCTCCAGCTTATAGACGCCGCGGCTGCCGCCGCCTTCCGGCGTCAGCTCGAAGGTGGCGCAGAGGGTACGGAACGGGCCGTTGCGGAAGTCACGGCAATGCTCGAACCACTGCTCGGAGATCCAGTTTACCGGGCGCTCCTGCCACTCGATTGTGATCGGCCCCTTGCGCAGGCGGCCGGCGAAATCCACGGAACCATCGGGGCGCGGCGTCTCGATGATCTCGTGCTTCGGCAACGCCGCCGCCTCGTTGAAGCGGGCGGTGTCGGCCATCGACGGCCAGATCGCGGCCGGCGGCGAGGCGAATTTCCACTCCCAAACCCGTTGCATGGATGACGTCCCTCGCCCTGATTCAGCCGCAAGGCCCGGCGGCGCTTCTTCACATACGGGCGAAGGCCCGCGGCGGATGCTTTATCCCCAGGCTCACTTTTACCAGCAGAGTTCGCCGGATAGATAGCGCGGCGTGGCGCCCTCGCGCCGGCAGAGGGCGGCAAAAGCCGGCAAATCCAGGCTGTTGCCACAGATCAGCTCCGCTCCATGGATGCCGCCAAGAATGAACAGGCTGTCGATGCCGGCCCGCGTCGCGCCGGCGATATCGGTGCGCAGGGAATCGCCGACGGCGAGGATGCGCCCGTGCGGCGGCGACCCCAGCGCGGCCAGGCAGCGCTCATAGACCTCCGGATGGGGCTTGCCGAAATAGTGCACCTTGCCGCCCAGCGCCTCGTAGCGGGCGGCGATGGCGCCGGCGCAGATTTCCCTGATATCGCCCCGCACCACCACCAGATCGGGATTGGCGCAGATCAGAGGCAGATTCCGCGCCCGGAGTTGCCGCAGCAGCGGCTCATAGTCGGCGACGGTCTCCGCCGGCCCGTCGGTGCCGCTGAGGAGTGCGAAATCCGCAACGGCCGGATCGCCGGTCCAGTCCAGATCCAACCCCGCCAGCAGGCTGCGATCTTTCGGCGGTACGATGGCCAGGGCGCGGCGGCCGAGCCCGGCACCCCGGCCGTCGCCGCGGCGGCTCAGCGCCAGCCAGGTTTCCTCGCCGGAGGAATGAATGACATCGTAGAGATCGGGCGTGATGCCGAGTTCCGCCGAGCGCTCCGCAACGGCGCTGGCACGCCGGGGGCCATTGGACAGGATGCCTACGCGCTTGCCCGCCGCCTTCAGTTCCCGCAATGCGGCAATAGCGGCGGGAAAAGCCCTCACGCCATTATGCAGGACGCCCCAGAGATCCAGCAGATAAACATCGTAGGCGCCGGCAATCTCCTGGAGGCCGGCAATCGTCTGCGATTGGCCGGGCGCCATGGGTGAGGATTGAGCGGCCATTATCCGGCCGCCCGGCAGCGGTGGTCGGCGCCGACGGCATCGGCCACGCTGGCGAAGCCGTCGCGGCGCAGGAGCTGCGCCAGCTCGTCCTTGAGGCGCTGCAGCAAGCCCGGCCCCTGATAGACCAGCGCCGTGTAGAGCTGCACCAGGGACGCGCCGGCCCGGATCTTGCCATAGGCATCCTTGCCGCTGAAAATCCCGCCGACTCCGATCAGCGGCATGCGGCCCTCCGTCAGGCGGTAAACCAGGCGGAGCACTTCTGTAGACAGCGTGTAGAGCGGCGCGCCGCTGAGGCCGCCCAACTCGCTCACATGGGGACCGTGGAGCGACGAAGGCCGCTCTATGGTTGTATTGCCGATGATAAGCCCGTCGACCGAACGGGCCGCGGCCACCGCCGCGATGTCCCGCAGTTCGGCCTCGCCGAGATCGGGCGCCAGCTTCAGCAGCAGCGGCGGCGCGACGCCGGCGTCGCCGCGCGCGCGCAGCACCGCGGCGATCAATGAGTCAAGAATCTCAGCCGATTGCAGGGCCCGCAGGCCGGGCGTGTTCGGCGAGGAGACATTGATCACCAGGTAATCGGCAAAGGGCGCCAGGGCGCGAACACCGGCCGCATAGTCGGCCTCCGCCTCGCCTTGCTTATTCTTGCCAAGATTGACGCCGACGATACCATCGCGCCGATTCAGACGCTTTTCCAGGCGCCGCCGGGCCTGCGGCAAGCCGCCGCTGTTGAAGCCCATGCGGTTGATAAGAGCATTATCCTCTGGAAGCCGGAACAGGCGCGGCTTGGGATTGCCGGATTGCGGCTTCGGCGTGATACTGCCGACTTCGACGAAGCCAAAGCCCATTTGCGTCAGCGAGTCGAATACTTCCGCATCTTTATCGAAACCGGCCGCCATGCCTATTGGATTTGGGAAGATTCGATCCCAGATTCGCATACATAATACGGGATCATCGAACATCGGTTTCGACGGCCATAATCGCATCTTAAGCGCCGATATTGCGAGGCGATGGGCCAACTCAGGCGGCAAGCGCCGCAGGACCGAGGTGCCGAGTGCAAATGCGTCTGACATTGTATAAATTCAGCTAGTTGTAAGCGTGCGACCTGTGGTAATGGGACACCAACAGAAGTAATCAATCCAAATAAAAGCACAATCCGCAATTGCTCAGGGCTAAATTCCTGAGACAGCGGACATGACCGGCAAGGAGTTTCGTCAAATGATCCGACATGCTGAAATCTGGCGTGCCATCGATCGCCTGGCAGCGAAGCATGGCCTGACCGCATCCGGCTTGGCGCGGCGCGCCGGTCTGGATGCCACCGCGTTCAACAAGAGTAAGCGCAAGGGTCCGTCGGGCAAGCCCCGCTGGCCCAGCACCGAAAGCGTCGCCAAGATCCTGACGGCGACCGGCGAGACCATGGGCAGCTTCATCACCCTGCTGGGTGACAGGGCCGCCGCCGGCGCCCCGCGCTCCATCCCGCTGCTCGGTTATGCCAAGGCAGGAAATGCGGGTTTCTTCGACGATCAGGGCTTTCCGGCCGGGCGCGGCTGGGACGATGCGGATTTCCCGGGGATTTCCGACGCCAGGGCCTATGCGCTGAAGATCAGCGGCGACAGCATGAAGCCGCTGTATCGCAGCGGCGATATCATTGTCGTATCGCCGCAAGCCTCGCTGCGCGCCGGCGACCGCGTCGTGCTCAAGACCCGCGGCGGCGAGGTGATGGCGAAGGAACTGGTCCGCCAGAACGCGCAGCGCGTCGAACTGCGCTCGCTCAACCCCGACCATGGGGACCGGACGGTGCCCCGCGGCGACATCCAGTGGATGGCCCGCATCATCTGGGCCGAGCAATAAAACTTACAGCCCGGCCGGCGGCAGGAGCGATCTCCAGGCTGGCGCGCCGGGTTTTTGCTTGCCAAGCATAGTAAAATATTCTTATAATTGGATTTTCTGGAATCATGCTCGCAAGGGCTTTGGGGATGAGTCTCCTCGGCGATTTGCATCGGGCCTATGACGGACCGCCGCCGGATGCGGCGCGGGTTGCCGCGCGGCTGGGCGGTCCTGAGCGATCGGCCGACATTGCCGATCGACGCCGGGCGCTATCCTGCGAATCGATGCTGAGGAGTGTGACAGCGCCGCAACCCGGCCTTGTATCGCCGATGAACACGCAGGCCGAGCTGCGCCGCTGGCGCGCCGCAGCACTCGCCTGCCGCAAAGCCGGGGCCGCGCGCAATCTGCCCTGACCTGCGGCGACCGCGCCGGCGGTTGCCAAGATTTTATCAGGCGATATGCTGCGCCCATCAGCCAAAACCAAGCGATCGGCGCGCGCGCAGGCAGCAAGGATTAGCCATGAATGGTCAACATTATGTCGACGGCAAGTGGGTCGACGGAAATCCAACGGTTATGCGGGTCTGGGATCACGCCATCTGGATGGGAGCGGCGATCTTCGACGGCGCCCGCTGCTTTGAGGGCGTGACTCCCGATATCGAACTGCATTGTCAGCGTACATTGCGCTCGGCTGAGGCGCTGGGCCTCAAATCGCCGCTGTCGGCGAACGAGATCGAGGACCTGCTGCGGGAGGGCATCGCCAAATTTCCCAAGGGCACGGCGCTCTACCTGCGGCCATTCATGTATTCCGAGGATGGCTGGATGGAGCCTTTTCCAGAGAGCACCAAGCTGATCATCTCGGTGGTTGAGTACGCGATGCCCGATCCAACCAAGCCCTGCAGCGTCAGCTTCTCCAAATGGCGCCGGCCGTCGCCGGAGACGGCGCCAACCAACGCCAAGGCGGTCAGCCTCTATGCCCAGGCCGGGCGGGCTGCCCAGGATGCACGGTCGCGCGGATTCAACGAGGCGATCATGCTGGACCCCATGGGCAATGTGGCGGAGTTCAGCGCCGCCAATCTCTGGATCGCCAAGGACGGCGCCGCCCATACGCCGGTGCCGAACGGCACCTTCCTCAACGGCATCACCCGGCAGCGCACCATCCAGCTGCTGCGCAAGGCCGGCGTCGAGGTCTATGAGCGCACGTTGACGCCCAAGGACATACTGGAAGCGGACGAAATCTTCTCCAGCGGCAATTTCGGCAAGCTGATGCCGGTCACCCAGGTGGAGGACCGGCCACTGCAGCCCGGCCCCATCTTCCGCAGGGCGCGGGAGCTTTATTGGGAGTTCGCGCACGGAGGCTAGCGGCCTCGCGTCTAACGAGCGTCAAAGGAAGACCGCAGATGAACGCAGATTGAAGAATGATAAACGCCGGTCTGCCGAGCCAAGCGTGGCTCGACACGCCCGAGGCGTGAATCTGGATTAGGCCCGCCGCATTGCGGCGGGCCATCAATCAATTCTCGACAGATATCGCACAGGTTCACTAAGAGCTCCGCGCATTGGCGTTCATCTGCTTCTATCTGCGTTCATCGGCGGATTCTTCCTCTCCGCCGGCAGTCCGACCGACCCCTTATGCGCTCGCCATCTCTCCCGCCAGCGCGCGCTTGACCAGGGCGATGGTTTCCTTGATGCCGTAGAGGGCGATGAAGGTGCCCATGCGCGGGCCCTGGGAGGTGCCGAACAGCACTTCGTAGAGCGACTGGAACCAGGCCTTGAGATCGGCGAAGGGGTGCCGCTTGCCGACTTCGTAGACCTGGAACTGGATATCCTCGGCCGATGCCCCAGCCGGCAGTTTCTCCAGCTCGCGCAGCAGATCCTCGAAGGCCGTGCGTTCCATCTCGGTGGCGGCGCGGTACTTTTTCTCAGGCTTCACGAAATCGCGGTAATAGGCAACGGCATAGCCCACCAGCTTGTCGAGGAATGGCGTCGCCTGCGGCGACGCCTTTGGCGCATAGCGGGAGATGAATCCCCAGAGCACCGCCTTGTCCTCGCTGTTGCAGACGCTGGTCAGGTTCAACAGGATGTTGAAGGCCAGGTGCGCGTCCTCATAGGGCGGCTTGCCGTTGTGGATGTGCCAGAGCGGATTCTCCATCTGCTTGGCCGCGTCTTCCCTGGGGAAGGCGTCGCGGAAGCTGAGATAGTCGTCCACGGCGCGCGGGATGACATCGAAATAGAGCCGCTTCGCCGAGCGCGGCTTCTGATACATGAACAGCGACAGGCTCTCCGCCGGGCCGTAGGTCAACCATTCCTCGACCGACAGTCCGTTGCCCTTGGTCTTGGATATCTTCTGCGCGTTCTCGTCCAGGAAGAGCTCGTAGTTGAATCCCTCCGGCGGCTTGGCGCCAAGCGCGCGGCAGATCTTGCCGCCGACTTCGACCGAGGCGATCAGGTCCTTGCCGGACATTTCGTAATCGACGCCCAGGGCATACCAGCGCATGGCCCAGTCGGGCTTCCATTGCAGCTTGCAGCGGCCGCCGGTGACCGGCGTCTCCGTCAGCGCGCCGTCCTCGTCCTTGTAGACGATGGTGCCGGCATCGGCCTTGTGCTCGAGAATCGGCACCATGAGCACCCGGCCGGTCTTCGGCGAGATGGGCAGGAAGGGGCTGTAGGTCTGCTGCCGCTCCTCGCCGAGGGTCGGCAGCATGATCGCCATCACCTCATCGTAGTGCTGCAGCACCTTCAACAGGGCCTGATCGAAACGGCCGCTCTTGTACCAGTCGCTGGAACTCTGGAACTCATACTCGAAGCCGAAACCGTCGAGGAAGCTGCGGAGCATGGCGTTGTTATGATGGCCGAAGCTCTCGAACTTGCCGAAGGGATCCGGCACCACCGTCAAAGGGCGGCCGATATGCTCCCTCAGCATGTCAGGATTCGGCACGTTGCCGGGCACCTTGCGCAGGCCGTCCATGTCATCGGAAAAGGCGAACAGCCGCGTCGGGATGTCGGACATGCGCTGGAAGGCCTGGCGCACCATGGTGGTGCGCACCACCTCGCCGAAAGTACCGATATGGGGCAGGCCCGAGGGGCCATAGCCGGTCTCCAGCAGCACATAGCCCTTCTCCGGCGGCTTCGCGCTGTAGCGCGCCAGCAGCTTGCGCGCCTCCTCGAAGGGCCAAGCCTTCGCCTTCAAGGCAAGTTCGCGTTCGCTGGTCATGGCGGCGGAGCGGTTCCGGAAGTCACTGCGGGATCAACGGGACCGGCAACCTAGGGGCCGCGGCCGGTAGCGTCAACGGCGGGAGTTCGGCCGACTAAGCAATCGACAAGACTCGGAAACTTCGTGCGCTAGTCTCAGGCTCGCGCTCCCGTGACTCCATTGTTAAGCATCCAGCGCATGACGAATCCCGTTGCCAAGCCATAGATACCGAGTCCTGCGGCGATGGCGATCGAGAGGGCGATCATGGTGTGCGTCGATATGTTGGCTTCGACTGCGGCGGGGTATGTCTCGCTCATCGCATGCGCATAGGCCCAATGGGCGAGCCCGCCGACAAACGCGGCAGCGGCGCCGCTGAGCGCGGACAGCAGGATCCAGAACATGCCGCGGCGGAAGCCCTGGCCCAGGCTCGGTGCCTGCGCCGATCCGAGGACGGCCGCGGCAATGGCGCCGGCGAAAGCGGCGGGCGGCAGGGGATAGGGTGCAAACATCCATTCCGGCGTGGTGGTGCTGCTGAGGACAATGATCTCGCTCGGCGGCATCATCATGATCATCGCAGGCCCGCCGACGAACATGCCGAGAATGCCGCCGGCGAAGGTGGCGACCAGCCACCAAAGGCTGCGGCGCCGATAGGGCCGCAACAGGCGGTACTGAATGAACCCGATGAGAAACCAGACTGGCAACGGCGCCATCAGGGCGAACTGACGTCCGAGCTCCCATGTCGGGTCGGCGAGGAGCAGTCCTCGCAGCGCCATCAGGATCAGCCCCGGTACCACCAGGCTCAAAATCCAGGAGATGACGAATCGGCGGGATACGGTGTGAGTCTTGCCTGCAGCGGTGTTTACCATACTGTTGGGTGCTCCCTTTACGCTCCGCTGCACTCTACTCGAATTGCGCGATCAATACCTCCTTTCGCCGCTGGACGGCGCGGATGAGCAAGCGGCGCAGGACGGCGCCGGTGAGCGGGTCGTAGCCGATCATGCCGCCGACGGCGCCGGCGGCAATGGCGATCAGCGCCGGAATAATGTCCGCACTGAAGACAGCGGCCGGGTAGATCTCGAGCATGTTCCGCGCGTAGGCTATATGGCGGCCAAACCCGAACACGGCAGCGGCGACGCCGCTGACTGCGGCGCCCTTGCTAATCAAACTGGCCGATCAGCGCATTCTGGTTGCGCTTCGCGCGTCTTGCAAGCAGGCGTTGCAGGGCGATGCCCGTCAGCAGGTTGTGCGCCAGGGCTCCCGCCAGGAGGCAGGCGGCAATTATCGCAAGGAAACCCACTTCCGGAAAACCGATGTAGTTGCGTTCGCTCATAACGGCGATGAGATTGATGCCGCCCCAAAGCACCAGGAAGGCCAAGCAACCGCCGGTTGCCGACCAGGCGAGCCAATAGCCGCGCTCGCGCCAGTTGGCGTGCATGGTGACGGCCTGGAGAAATCCCAGGATCAGGCCGGCGACGATGCCGCTGAAACCGAAGAGCAGAAATGCCACGGGATGGTCGGGATCGAAACCGTAGTGGCTGATCTCGTCGATCCACACCGTCAGCCAGCCGAAGGTGGAAAAACCGCCAATCAGCGCCAGCGAGCCACCGCCCCAGGTGGACACGGCCCAGACCTTGGGCCTGTCAATCAGTTTCTGCAGCAACCGGCCCTGAAGCAGACCGACGGCGAACCAATAGAACACCGGCGTGCCGAGAATGAAGACGAAGATCCAGTCCTCGACAGCGACGCTCTGGTTGACCACAGCGACGGCGAATCCGCCGCAGGCCAGGCCGGGCAGCAGCACGGTGAGCGCCCAGCCGCGCAGGAAATGGCGCGGCGTAAGCGAAGCGAAGCTGGTGATCGTCTGGTCCATGGTGTCGAAGCTGGCGGCGGACGCGCGTGCAAACTATGCCACGGCCGGCGCGGCTTTAAGCCAAAGCTTAGGTCTTGCGGTGTCAATAACAGGTTAGCATTGTGGCGGGCCTTAACCCGGTGATTCGCTTGAAAATCCATGGTTAGCATCCCCCTGGCCCCCGTCGCCGCCGGCACGGTCCGGCTGCCCCGTTCGCCGGTTTTGGCGGCCGGCGCGGCTGGCGCAGCCTGGATCGAGCCGTCGGGGGAGATCCGGCTGCTGAAGTTGGCGGAGGCGGCGGTGCGGGCGCGGAACGAGCCGCCGGTCACCTGCCATATGCCGGCGATGGCGGCGCGGCTGGGCATCGAGCGATTTCCCGCCCTCGATCTGCTGGAGCTCTATGCTTTCGTGCGGCCGGCGCAGTTCTGCCTGCCGACGCCGCGCGGCCTGGCGCGGGCGCTGGAGTTGGATGCGCCGGCGGCGCTGGAGGACGAGGCGGGGGTGTTGCACCAGGCGGCGCGGCTGTTGCTGACCGAGCTGGCCGAAAGCGACGACGCCACCTCGCGGCGGGCGCGGGCGATCGCCTGGGCCATGGCGCGGGGCGGCTGGCGCTGGGGGCCGGCGGTGCTGTCGGCGCTCGGCATGTCCGAAGATCTCTCGGATGGATCGCGGCCGGGCAGCATGGCGGTGTGGGAGGATCTACCGGAGTGGTCGGAGCACGCGCCCGAACCGCCGGCGGGCCACATCCCCGTCGAGCCGGCGGAAGCGCGGCAGCGGCTGATGGCTCTGCTGGGGCCGAATGCGGAGGCGCGGCCCCAGCAATCGGACTATGCCTCGGCGGTGTCGGCGGCATTCCTGCCGCGCCAGAAGATCGGCGAGCCCAACATGGTGATCGCCGAAGCCGGCACCGGCGTCGGCAAGACGCTCGGCTATATCGCGCCGGCCTCGGTGTGGGCGGAGAAGAACGGCGGCGCGGTGTGGCTGTCGACCTATACGCGAAACCTGCAGCACCAGATCGACGGCGAACTGGACCGGCTCTATCCGTCGCCAGCGAAGAAGACGCTGAAGGCCGTGGTGCGCAAGGGGCGGGAGAACTATCTCTGCCTGCTGAATTTGGAGGAAACGGCGCGGAGCCTGGCGATGCGGCCGCAGGAAGCGGTGGGCACCGGCCTGATGGCGCGCTGGGCGCGGGCGACCCGCGACGGCGACATGAGCGGCGGCGATTTTCCCGGCTGGCTGCCCGACCTGATCGGCAAGGCGCGCAGCATCGGCCTCGCCGACCGGCGCGGCGAATGCGTCTATGCCGCCTGCCCGCACTACCACAAATGCTACATCGAACGCAGCATCCGGCGGGCGCGGCGGGCGGAGATCGTCATCGCCAACCATGCGCTTGTCATGGTCCAGGCAGCACTGGGGGGCATGCCCGGCGAGGATCTGGGCGAAGCGGCGGCGGGTGCGGCGCCGACACGCTATGTGTTCGACGAGGGCCATCATGTGTTCGACGCCGCCGATGGCGCCTTCGCCGGCTTGCTGAGCGGGCAGGAGACGGCGGATATGCGGCGCTGGCTGCTGGGCGCCGAGGGCCGCGGCCGCAGCCGCGCGCGCGGACTGAAGCGGCGGATCGAGGATCTGATCGCCGGCGATGCCGACGCCGACGGCGCCTTGCAGCAGATTCTCCACGCGGCGCAGGCCTTGCCGGGCGATGCCTGGAGCCAGCGGGTCAATGGCGGCAAAACCGACGGCGCGACCGAGCAGTACCTGGCACTGGTGCGGCGGCAGGTCTATGCCCGCGCCCAGGATGCGGACGGGCCGTACGGGCTGGAGACCGAGACCAACCCCGCCCTGCCCGACCTGCTGATCGCGGCGGTGGAGCTGGAGCGCGCGCTGATGAAGCTGCAGGAGCCGATGCGGCGGCTGGTGCGGCGGCTCGCGGCGCGGCTGAGGGACGAGGCTGACAGCCTGGACACGGCGACGCGGCTGCGCTTCGAGGCCGTGATCCGGGGGTTGAAGCGCCGCAGCGAGCTCGAAATCGGCGGGTGGCGCTCGATGCTGCAGGCGCTGGGCCAGCCGACGCCGCCGGAATTCGTTGACTGGTTCGCCGTCGACCGCATCGATGGCCGCGACATCGATGTGGGGATGCACCGGCACTGGGTCGATCCCATGGTGCCGTTCACCGCCAGCGTACTGCTGCCCGCCCATGGCGTGGTGGTGACTTCGGCGACGCTGACCGACGGCAGCGGCGATCTGGAGGCGGATTGGGGGGCTGCGGAAACGCGCACCGGTGCGCGGCATCTGCCGAAGAAGGCGATGCGCGCGCAAGTGACCTCGCCGTTCGACTATCCGGCGCAGACCCGCGTGTTCGTGGTCAACGATCTCGGCAAGAACGATCTGGAGCAGGTGGCGGCTGCGTATCGCGCGCTGTTCCAGGCGGCCGGCGGCGGCGGGCTCGGGTTATTCACCGCCATCAAGCGGCTGCGCGCGGTGCATAAGCGCATCGCCCCAGCGCTGGAGGCCGAGGGCATCCATCTGCTGGCGCAGCATGTGGACGGGATCGAGACCTCGACGCTGGTGGATATCTTCCGCGCCGAAGAAGACACCTGCCTCTTGGGCACCGATGCGGTGCGCGACGGCGTCGATGTGCCGGGCCGTAGCCTGCGGCTGATCGTGTTCGACCGCGTACCCTGGCCGCGTCCCGATATCCTGCACAAGGCGCGGCGCGCCCATTTCGGCGGCATGGCCTATGACGATATGATCACGCGGCTGCGGCTGAAGCAGGCCTTCGGCCGCCTGGTGCGCCGCGCTGACGATCACGGCGTGTTCGTGCTGTTGGACCGGCAGATGCCGTCGCGGCTGGCCGGTGCCTTTCCGCCTGGCGTGGAGATGCGGCGCGTGGGATTGGCGGAAGCGGTGGCGGAGACGAAGGCGTTCCTGGCGGCGGCATAAGCCGACACGATCCACCGGTACTGCGGCATCATATGAAAATATTCTTGACCTTTGGAACAAAGCGAACCTAGGATAACATATCGCTGGGAGATTAGGCTGCGCCTTGCGGCCGATCGGCAGCTGATGACTTTCATCGCATTTTCATACGCTTGGACCCGCCTTCGGCAGCACGGATTGGGCGGCGCGGCAATGTGGGGGCGCTACCAGTTCCTCACCTCGCGCTGGTCCCGGTGCCGCAGCCAGCAGGACCAATCCGCCAAGAATGCAGCCCCTCGAGCACGACCGGCCGAAGAACATCGCGTTTGCTCAGATTAGGTTGTATTGAACTGAGTTAATACAACTGATAAGAGTTACAAGCAAGAGACAAGTTGGGAACACGACGGAATTCGCGCGGCGAGGACGTGGGGCGCGCATCGTCCGCCGCAAGCGCTATCGCACTCTTGCCCCGCCCGCACCCAGCCCCTAAAGTCCGCCGCCAACGAGGCTCGCCCACCAGGATTTTCCAGGAGAATTCATATGATTACGCACCACGCGGCGCTGGTCTACACCATGGTGCTGGTTTCGGCCGCTGACAACAACATGCCGGATGCGGAGCTGCAGTCGATCGGCGACATGGTCATGCATCTGCCGGTGTTTCGCGATTTCGACCGCAGCAAGCTGACGCAGATCACCGGCGATTGCGCCAAGCTGCTGCAGGACAAGGACGGGCTTGAGAAGGCGCTGAACGCCATCAAGGAAGGCCTGCCGGAGAAACTGCGGGAGACGGCCTATGCGCTGGGCTGCGAGGTGGCGGCGGCCGACGGCAAAGTGTCGCCGGAAGAATCCCGCCTGCTGGAGATGATCCGCTTCCGCCTGAGTATCGGCCGGCTGCCGGCCGCGGCGATCGAGCGCGGCGCCCGCGCCCGCCATATGCATGTATAGGTCATCGCGCCGCGGGCACACCGCCTGAGATTCGACCGCCCCTACTTCACGCCTAGCACCGCAAACAGCGCCGACAGCTTCGCCACCGACAGGATGGTGGACGCCAGGATCGCCGCTGTCGCGCGCTGCGTATAGACGCCATATTGCTGCGCCAGCACGAACACCAGGGCACCCGTGGGCAGGGCCGCCAGCGTGATTGCCGATGCCGACCAGAGCGGCGCCATGTCTAGCAATCCGTAGGCGATGAGGGCGGTGATGGCCGGCTGCACCAGCAGCTTCACGAACACCAGCCAGCTGGTCTCGGCAGCGCCGGCTGTGACCGATCGCCCGACCATGAAGAGACCGATGGCGAAGAGTGCGGAGGGCGGTGCCGCTGCGCCGAGGATGTCGCAGAAGGTGCCGAGCGCCACCGGCGGCGTCCAGCCGGATAGCGAGAAGGCGATTCCCGCGGCGGCCGAGAGCACCAGCGGACTCCTGATGACGCCCTTGACCGCATCGCCCAGGATATGAGCAAGCCCTTCGCCGGGGCTCAGATCGATCTCGACAATGACGATGCCGATGGCCATGACGACGGCGCCGTTGAGTACGGTGGCAATGATCGCCGGCAGCGCCGCTTCCTGGCCGAAGGCGGTGATCAGCAGCGGAATGCCCATATAGCCGGTATTGGAGAAGATCGCCGCCAGCCCATGCAGCCCTTGCTCCGCCACGCGGTTCTTGAACCACAGGCGCCCGGCGAAGACAGCGAGCAACGCCGCCAGCAATGCGCCGCCGCCATAGGCGAAGAGAAAGGGCCAGTTGAGGATGTCGCTCAGCGGCACCCGCGCCATGGAGATGAAGAACAGCGCCGGCAGCGCGACATAGTAGACGAAGGCGTTCAGCGCCTCGCTGCTGGCCGCACCCAGCACGCCGAAGCGGCCGCAGAGATATCCTGCGAGGACGATGCCGAAGACCGGCAGGACAACATTAAGGACGGCGATCATGGGCACCCGACATAGTCGGCGCCCATTGGCCTCAAGGGGCCGCACTCACGCAACGAAAAATTGCAAGTGAAGAAAAAGGGCCGCACCCTGCGGCGCGGCCCTCGATCCAGTGAAAGACGAAACGGACTGGCTTAAAAGTCCATGTCGCCCATGCCGCCATGACCGCCGGGGGCCGGCGGCGTGTCCTTCTTCGGACGGTCGGCAATCATGGCCTCCGTCGTGACCAGCAGGCCAGCGACCGAAGCCGCGTCCTGCAGGGCGCAACGCACGACCTTGGTCGGGTCGATGATGCCGGCCTTCACCATATCGGTGTACTCGCCCTTCTGGGCGTCGTAGCCGTAGTTGGCGCTCTTGTTCTCGAGCAGCTTGCCGATGACGACGGAACCGTCATCGCCGGCGTTCTCGATGATCAGACGCGCGGGATAGGACAGCGCGCGGCGGATGATGTCGACGCCCACCTTCTGATCGTCGTTCTTCGGCTTCAGATTATCGAGCGCCCGCATGCCGTAGAGGAGTGCGACGCCGCCGCCGGCGACAACGCCTTCCTCGACCGCCGCACGGGTCGCGTGCATCGCGTCATCGACCAGGTCCTTGCGCTCCTTCACCTCGACCTCGGTGGCGCCGCCGACGCGGATCACCGCGACGCCGCCCGCCAGCTTCGCCAGCCGCTCGGCCAGCTTCTCGCGGTCGTAGTCGGAGGTGGTCTCGTCGATCTGGGCGCGGATCTGGTTGCAGCGGCCCTCGATCTCTTTCTTCTTGCCGGCACCTTCGACGACGGTGGTGTTCTCCTTCTCGATGAGCACCTTCTTCGCCTTGCCCAGCATATCGAGCGTGACGCTTTCCAGCTTGATGCCCAAGTCTTCAGAGATGACCTGGCCGCCGGTGAGGATCGCGATATCCTCGAGCATCGCCTTGCGGCGATCGCCGAAGCCCGGAGCCTTCACCGCCGCGACCTTCAGGCCGCCGCGCAGCTTGTTGACCACCAGGGTCGCCAGCGCCTCGCCTTCCACATCCTCGGCGATGACCAGCAGGGGACGGCCGGACTGAACCACCGACTCTAGCACCGGCAGCATCGCCTGCAGGCCGGAGAGCTTCTTCTCATGGAGGAGAATGAAGGGGTTCTCGAGCTCGCAGGTCATCTTTTCGGCGTTGGTGATGAAGTAAGGGGAGAGGTAGCCGCGGTCGAACTGCATGCCTTCCACGACTTCCAGCTCGGTCTCCAGGCTCTTCGCCTCTTCGACCGTGATCACGCCTTCGTTGCCCACCTTCTGCATCGCCTGGGCGATCATGTCGCCGATGGAGCGGTCGCCGTTGGCGGAAATGGTGCCGACCTGGGCGATCTCCTCTGACGTGGACACCTTCTTCGAACGCTTCTTCACGTCCTCAACTACGGCCTCGACGGCCAGGTCGATGCCGCGGCGCACATCCATCGGGTTCATGCCGGCGGCCACGGCCTTCACGCCCTCGCGGACGATGGCCTGAGCCAGCACGGTGGCGGTCGTGGTGCCGTCGCCGGCCAGATCATTGGTCTTCGACGCCACTTCGCGCACCATCTGCGCGCCCATGTTCTCGAACTTGTCGGCGAGCTCGATTTCCTTCGCCACCGTCACACCGTCCTTGGTGATGCGCGGCGCGCCGAACGACTTATCGAGCACGACGCAGCGGCCCTTGGGGCCGAGCGTCACCTTCACGGCATTCGCCAGGATGTCGACGCCGCGCAGCATGCGATCGCGAGCGTCGGCACCGAATTTCACGTCTTTTGCAGCCATGGTTCTCTATTTCCCTCGAATGAATTCAGTCTTTGGTTTGCCTCCGGCGAGGCCGGTTAGGCGGCTTTCTTCTTGCCGGCAACGGCGCCTTCGATGACGCCCATGATGTCGCTTTCCTTCATGATCAGCAGCTCCTCGCCGCCGATCTTCACTTCCGTGCCCGACCATTTGCCGAACAGGATGCGGTCGCCCGGCTTCACATCGATCGGAACCAACTTGCCGTTTTCATCGCGGCCGCCCGGACCGACGGCGATGATCTCGCCTTCCATCGGCTTCTCCTTGGCGGTGTCCGGAATGATGATGCCCCCGGACGTCTTGTCCTGCTGCTCGATACGGCGGACGACGACCCGGTCATGCAACGGTCTGAATTTCATGGAAGTAACCTCCTAAGTCACGGTTTTAATTGTATTCTTACTGGATCTCTAAGCGAAGGGAGCGCTGCTAGCACTCCTGCCTCACGAGTGCCAAGGAAGTAAGGGGAGACGCTCAGGGAGTCAAGGGCTGGGTGCGCGGCGTCACTGCAAAAACGTCAGCCAAGTCCGAGAATTGTTTGTTGGCAGCAGTCTCCGGGCAAGGCTGCTACAGCATTGTTTTAATTGATTCTTTATGGTTTACGCGCAGGATCAAAGACGATGCGCCGGGGTTGATTCCGGTCATCTCGGCGCAGCGAAGTAATGTCATGAGGTCGCAAGGCCATGAGTGATTTCGCCAAGCAGTTGAAGGATTACCGGCTGACCACAGCGGAGATACTCTACCATCTGCCGGATCATCCGGCGCTCCTGCAGAGCTTTATCTGGCAGGAGCTGGATATCGCGCCGCGCTTTCCCGTGCTCAAGAAGTTCCTGAATTTCTGGACGCTCAATCTCGAGGGCAAGATCCACTCGGTGCGGGTGGCTTCCACGGGACTGATCAAGCCGGCGGAATTCCGGATGGCCAACGCCAGCTTTACGCTGCACTGACGCCGCCGGCTTCGCACTGCCGATCCGGCGGCATCAGCGCCAGCCGCGACACCGTTCCCCGTTGCCGCTGCAATCGCCGGCGGCTAGAAGCCGGGGATGCCCCGCGACGACATCGCCCCCGCGCCCACCGCCGCCGACCGGCGCGTCGCCCTCTGGCTGTTGATCTGCTGCTCCATGATCTTCGTCATGGTGGTGATCGGCGGGATCACCCGCCTCACCGAAAGCGGACTCTCGATCACCGAGTGGAAGCCGATCAGCGGCATCATCCCGCCGCTGAGCGAGGCGCAATGGCAGGCCGAGTTCGATCTCTATCAGCGAATCCCCGAATATCAGCAGATCAACCGGGGCATGACGCTGGAAGAATTCAAAGGCATCTTCTGGTGGGAATTCATCCACCGGGTCTGGGGCCGTCTCATCGGCGTCGTCTTCCTGGTGCCGTTCGTCTGGCTGCTGCTGCGCCGCGAAGTCCGCCGCGAGATGATCCCCCACATGATCGCGCTGTTCGTACTCGGCGGCCTTCAAGGCACGCTCGGCTGGTACATGGTGAGCAGCGGTTTGGCGGAGCGCACGGATGTCAGCCAGTACCGGCTGACGGCACATTTTCTGCTGGCGTTGGCGATCTTCAGTTATGCGCTGTGGCTGGCGCTGGCATTGCTGCGCCGCGGTGCACCCGCCGATCCGTCAGCAGCTAGATTGCGCGCGCATCTTTGGCTGACGGCGCTGTCCATTGCCTTGACCCTGACCTTCGGCGGCTTTGTCGCCGGACTGAACGGCGGTCTGGTCTACAACAGCTTTCCGCTGATGGGCGGCCGGCTGCTGCCCGCCGATGCGTTTCAAACTCCCTGGAGTCCGTTCGAGGACCCCGTGACCGCCCAGTTTATCCATCGCTGGTTGGCGATCGCGAGCGTGGTATTGGCGATCGGCCTGTGGCTACGCCGCGGAACTGTCACGGCCACGACAGCTAAGCCCATCCTGCTGCTGGCCGCCATGGCCGTGATCCAAGCCGGACTCGGTATCGCCACGCTCTTGCTGATCGTGCCGATCCCGCTGGCGGCCGCGCACCAAGCCGGCGCGGTTGTGTTGTGGACGCTTGCGCTCTGGTCGCTGCATGTCACGCAGCAAGGGCCCCAGAGGCCATAGCCAGCTTCATTCCGTCGGGCTAACTTGCGCTTTATTCTTCGGGAGGCGCGCAATGGAACCGGTAAAGTGGGGCGTGATCAGCACCGCCAAAATCGGCGTCGAGAAAGTCATTCCGGCGATGCAGAAGAGCCGGAATTGCAAGATCGCCGCCATCGCCTCGCGCGATCTCGCCCTTGGCCGCAAATGGGCGGACAAGCTCGGCATCCCCAAGGCCTATGGCAGCTATGATGAGCTTTTGGCCGACAGGGAGATCGAGGCGGTCTACAACCCGCTGCCCAACCACCTGCATGTCCCGCTTTCGATCAAGGCGGCGCAAGCCGGCAAGCATGTGTTGTGCGAAAAGCCGCTCGGTCTCGATGCAAAGGACGCGCAGCGCCTGGTCGCCGCCCGCGACAAGAGCGGCAAGCTGATCGCCGAGGCCTTCATGGTGCGCTATCACCCGCAGTGGCGCCGCGCGCGCGAGATCGTGCGCAGCGGCAAGATCGGCGAGCTGAAGGCGATCCAGGGATTTTTCAGCTACATGCTCACCGACGCGTCGAATGTGCGGAACAAGGCCGACATCGGCGGCGGGGGCCTGCTGGATATCGGCGTCTATCCCGTGGTGACGTCGCGCTTCCTGTTCGGAGCGGAGCCGACACGGGTGGCGGCCGTCATCGAACGCGATCCCGTATTCAAGACCGACCGGATGGCGAGCTGCCTGATGGATTTCCCCAAGGGCCAGGTCAGCTTCGTCTGCTCGACCCAGCTGGTGTCCTATCAGCGCATGCAGATCTTCGGCACGTCCGGCCGCATCGAAATCGAGATTCCGTTCAACGCGCCGCCGGACCGTCCCTGCCGCATCTTCACCGACGACGGCAGCGGCCTGGGCGATGCCTCGGCCAAGCAAGAGGCGCTGCCGGTCTGCGATCAATACACGCTGCAGGGCGACGCCATGGCCGAGGCGATTCGCACCGGCAAAGCGCTGGAGTTTCCGCTCGAGGATTCCGTGGCGAACATGCGGGTGATCGACACGTTGTTCCGGGCGGGCCTTTCCGGCAAATGGGAATCCGTCGCCGGATAGCGCGCCGGTGACAGCGCAAAAGCCCTTGGGATCAAGGCCGTGCGGCCGGCCCCCGCGGGCGCCGCGAGCCGTCGCTTTGGCGCTTGTGAAGCCGCCCCCCGGCGGGCTAGCTTTTGGCCAAACGATTAGGAGTCAGAAAAACGCACTGATCGGAAAACCCTGAAATCAAGGAGGCACATCATGACAGGGACGAGTCTTCGTTTGTTCGCGCTGGGCGGCGCGGCCGCAATCGCGATGGGCGGCCTGGCCGCGACGGCCAATGCCGACATGTTACAGAGCGTCGGACAAGGCGAAGGCCAGGTGGATATCGTCGCATGGCCCGGCTACATCGAGCGCGGCGAGACCGATAAGGCCTTCGACTGGGTGACCGATTTCGAGGGCAAGTCCGGCTGCAAGGTCAACGTCAAGACGGCCAACACGTCAGATGAAATGGTCGCCCTGATGAACGAGGGCGGCTTCGACCTGGTTACCGCGTCGGGCGACGCCAGCCTGCGGCTGATCGCCGGCGGCAAGGTGCAGGAAGTCAACACGGCGCTGGTGCCGAGCTGGAGCACGGTGGATGAACGGCTGCAGAAGGCGCCCTGGCACACGGTCGATGGCAAGCATTATGGCGTGCCCTATCAATGGGGCCCGAATGTGCTCGCCTACAACACCAACGTCTTCAAGGAAGCGCCGAAGAGTTGGGACGTTGTGTTCGGCGAGATGAATCTGCCGGATGGCAAATCCAACAAGGGCCGCGTGCAGGCTTTCGACGGGCCGATCTACATCGCCGATGCCGCGCTGTACCTGATGAAGCACAAGCCGGAACTGGGCATCGCCGATCCCTATGCCCTGAATGAAGACCAGTACAAGGCGGCGCTCGAGCTGCTGCGCGGCCAGCGGCAGATCGTCGGCCGCTATTGGCATGACGCGTTCGTGCAGATCGACGACTTTAAGAACGAAGGGGTCGTGGCTTCTTCGTCCTGGCCGTTCCAGGTCAATCTGTTGAAGGCGGAGAATTTGCCGATCGCCAGCACGGTGCCGGAAGAAGGTGCTACCGGATGGGCCGATACCACGATGATGCATTCGGAAGCGCCGCATCCGAATTGCGCCTATATGTGGCTGGAGCACTCGATCAATCCGAAGCTGCAGGGCGATCTTGCGGCTTGGTTCGGGTCCAATCCGGCAGTGTTGGCGGCCTGCAAGGGCAATGCGCTGCTGACCGATGCCGGTTGCGAGACCAACGGCATGGGCAAGTTCGAGCAAATCCACTTCTGGAAGACGCCGCGGGCCGATTGCGGCGCTCCGGGCGGCGGCAAGGAATGCGTGCCTTACTACCGCTGGGTATCCGACTACATCGCCATCCTCGGCGGACGATGACCGGCGGTCTCCGTTAGGAGACCGGGTGAAAGCTTGACGATATAGGGGCGGGTGTGACACCCGCCCCTATGATTGCCGGGACATCCCGATGATGAACAACTCTCCCGCCGGCACGGCCATCAGTTTCCGCGGCGTCAGCCGCCATTTCGGCCAAGTGTGCGCCGTCGACAATGTCAGCTTCGACATCGCCGATCGCGAATTCTTCGCCATGCTCGGGCCATCGGGCTCCGGCAAAACCACCTGCCTGCGGTTGATCGCCGGGTTCGAGCAGCCGACATCAGGCGAGATCCAACTGCATGGCAAACCGATGACGGGCGTGCCGCCCTATGAGCGGGACGTCAACACCGTGTTCCAGGACTATGCGCTGTTCCCCCATATGACCGTGGGCGAGAACGTGGCCTATGGCCTGATGATCAAGAAAGCGCCGCGGGCCGAGCGCGAGAAGCGCACGGGCGAAATGCTGGAAATGGTGGCCCTGTCGGGCATGGCCGGGCGTAAGCCGGGCCAGCTGTCGGGCGGTCAGCGGCAGCGGGTGGCGCTGGCCCGCGCCCTGATCAATCAGCCGAGCGTGCTGCTGCTGGACGAGCCGCTGGGCGCGCTGGATCTAAAGCTGCGCGAGCAGATGCAGGTCGAACTGAAATCGATCCAGCGCCAGATCGGCATCACATTCATCTATGTCACCCACGACCAGGGCGAGGCCTTGAGCATGAGCGACCGGGTCGCGGTCTTCAACCAGGGCAAGATCGAGCAGATCGGCGCGCCGGCCGATATCTACGAACATCCCTCCAGCGCCTTCGTCGCCGGGTTCGTCGGCATCTCCAATCTGCTGGACGAGAAGGCCGCCGCGGCGATCACCGGCACGCGGCAGACATTCTCGATCCGGCCGGAGAAGATAGTGCTGCTGCCGCCTGGCGCCACCGTGCCCGACGACCGCCATGTCGCCGACGGCCGCATCGATTCCGTGCTCTATCTCGGCGCCAGCACGCGCTACAACATCGCGCTCGATGCCGGCGGCGAACTCACTGTTATCGAGCAGAACCGCGAGAGCGCCGGCCGCGACGAGCTGCGGCAGCAGGGCCGGCCCGTGCGGCTGGCCTGGCCGAAAAGCCATATCCAGCGCATCGGCGGGGCCAACCCATGACTGCCGCGGCCATCGAGGCACCTTCGGTCTCCCTGAGCGGGCGCCTGTCGACCTATTTCTATCTGCGGCCGCGCTTGCTGTTACTGCTGCTGCTGGTGCCGCCGCTGCTCTGGCTGGGCGTCGTCTATCTGGGTTCGCTGCTGGCGCTGCTGCTGCAAAGCTTCTTCTACATCGACGATTTCACCGGCCAGGTGGTCCATGAATTCACCCTGAAGACTCTGGGCGAACTGTTCACGGCGGCGAACCTGTCGGTCATCTGGCGGACCTTCGCCATGGCGGCGCTGGTGACGATCGCCTGCGCCGTGATCGGTTTTCCCGTTGCCTACTACATGGCGCGGTTCGCCGGGCCGCGGGCCAAGGCACTTTTCTATGTCGGCATCATGCTGCCGCTGTGGTCCAGCTATCTGGTGCGGGTCTATGCCTGGAAGCTGTTGCTGGCCAAGGAAGGCGTGATCACCTGGATCTTCGAGGAACTGCATCTGAACTGGCTGCTCGATGGGATTCTCGCGATCCCGGTCATCGGCGGCCCCTCGCTGTCGACCGCCTATATCGGCACTTTCATCGTCTTCGTCTACATCTGGCTGCCCTTCATGATCCTGCCGATCGAGGCGGCGCTGGAGCGCGTGCCGAAATCGATGATCGAGGCCTCGGCCGATCTGGGCGCGCGCCCGCGGGAGACGTTCTGGCGCGTGCTGCTGCCGCTGGCGATTCCCGGCGTAGCGGCCGGTTCGATCTTCACCTTCTCGCTGACACTTGGTGACTACATCCTGCCGAGCATCATCGGCAACTCCGCGCCGTTCATCGGCATGGTGGTGCTGGCCTATCAGGGCACGGCCGGCAATATCCCGTTGGCGGCCGCCTTCACCGTCGTGCCGATCGCGATCATGGCCGTCTACCTGACGCTGGCAAAGCGGGTTGGGGCGTTTGATGCGCTCTAAGGGATCCACGCGCACCGGCACCGGCGCCGGCTGGGGACTCACGGCGGCCGCGACGGTCGGGCTGCTGTTCCTGCATCTGCCATTGGCCTTCATCTTCCTCTATGCCTTTTCGACCGACGAGAAAAGCTTCAGCTTCCCCCTGCCCGGCCTGACGACGAAGTGGTTTGGCGTCGTGCTCGATCGGCCGGATATCTGGGCGGCGATGTGGTTGTCGGTGAAAGTGGCCGCGGTGGCGACGGCGCTGGCCATGGTGCTGGGCACGCTGGCGGCGGCGGCTATGTACCGGCAAAAGTTCTTCGGCCGCGAGGTGGTGACCTTGCTGATCCTGCTGCCTATCGCCCTGCCCGGCATCGTCACGGGCATCAGCCTGCGCTCGGCGTTCAATCTGGCGGATCTGCCGTTCAGCTATTTCACCATCGTCCTGGGCCATGCCACGTTCTGCATCGTCGTGGTCTATAACAATGTCGTCGCGCGGTTCCGCCGTTCCTCGCCCTCGATGATCGAGGCCTCGATGGACCTGGGCGCGAACAGCTTCCAGACTTTCCGCTACATCATCCTGCCGAATATCGCGACGGCGCTGCTCGCCGGCGGCATGCTGGCCTTTGCGCTATCGTTCGACGAAATCATCGTCACCACCTTTACCGCCGGGCAACAGGAGACGCTGCCGATCTGGATGCTGCGGGAACTGGTGCGCCCGCGCCAACGGCCGGTGACGAACGTCGTGGCCGTGTTCGTGATCGCAGTGACGTTTGTCCCGATCCTTGCCGCGTACTATTTGACCCGCGACACGCACGACGTCGCCGGCAGCGGAAAGTAGGCGGACACTTCGCTTGCCCTCGATCTCATCCGGGACTATTATTGGGATGCGGGGGTAACGCGGTCTCCCCGCCTTCCCAAGGCTTCATCGCCCAAGAACCGCTCCGGTCTCTCTGTGACAGAGGACTCGAGCGATGAGCGATTCATTCAATATTGTTTCTCCAGATGAACTGCGGCGGCTGATCGGCCGGCCGGACTGTCCGCCTGTCATCGACGTGCGGCGGCGCGCCGTGTTCGAGGCGGCCGAAACCATCATCCCCGGCAGCCAGTGGCGCGATCATGCCGAAGCCGGTAATTGGTCCCGGCAACTGATCGCGGGCTCCGACGTGATCGTTTATTGCGTGCATGGCCACAATGTGAGCCAGGCGGCCATGGCGGACCTGCGGCGCCTCGGTTATCGCGCCCGCGCTCTGACTGGCGGCATCGAGGCCTACACAGACGCGGGCGGCGTCCTGCTGCAGAAAGCGGCCTTGCCGGCAGGGGGCTGGGAAACGCCGAGCCGTTGGATCACGCGGGAGCGGCCGAAGATCGACCGCATCGCCTGTCCCTGGCTGGTGCGGCGGTTCATCGATCCCACGGCGGAGTTCTACTACGTCGCCGCGGATCAGGTTGAGGCGGCTGGGGTAGACCTCAAGGCAACGCCTTACGACATTCCCGGCGCCGCATTCTCCCATGACGGCGATCTCTGCAGCTTCGATGCCTTCATCAGCAGGTTCGGCATCAAGGACCCGGCGCTTGACCGGCTTGCCCTGATCGTGCGCGGCGCGGACACCGGCCATCCGGAACTGGCGCCGCAATGCGCCGGGCTCCTGGCGACGTCGCTCGGACTTTCGGCGCTCTACACCGACGACCACGAGATGCTGCATCACGGTTTGACTCTTTACGATGCCTTCTATGCCTGGTGCCGTGAAGCTTCGGCGGAAACCCATGGCTGGCCGCCGGTCGCCACGGCCCAAGCGCCGAAGCTGAGGGTCTGATGATGAATCCGGCGACACAGGCATCCGAACCTCGAGCGACATCGACCGAAACCGGCGTCAGCCTCGGCGAAGCGGCGCGCCTCTGGTTGAAGGTGGGATGCCTCGGCTTCGGCGGACCGGCGGGCCAGATCGCGCTGATGCACCGGCTGGTGGTCGATGAGAAACGCTGGGTTGGCGAGGAGCGCTTCCTGCACGCCCTCAACTACTGCATGCTGCTGCCGGGGCCCGAAGCGCAGCAACTCGCCATCTATCTCGGTTGGCTGCTGCACCGGACGGCCGGCGGACTCATCGCCGGGATTCTATTCGTCCTGCCGGGCGCGATCGTCATGTTCGGACTCAGCCTGGCCTATGTGTGGTCGCGCCAGTTCGAGCTGTCGGCGGGAGTGTTCCTGGGCTTGAAGGCCGCGGTGCTGGCAATCGTCGTCGAAGCCGTCATCCGCATCGGCCGGCGGGCGCTGAAGAACCGACTGATGGTCGGGATCGCCGCGGCAGCGTTCCTGGCGATCTTCATATTCCAAGTACCGTTTCCGCTAATCGTTCTTAGCGCGGGCGCGATCGGCGCCATCGGCGCGAACCGCAGGCCGGATCTGTTCACAGCCGCCGGCCATGATGGCGGGGCGGGAAAGGCCGGCCTGATCGACCGCATCATCGACGGAGGCGGCGCGGCACACACAAAGCCGAGCAGCGGACATGTTTGGCGTACCCTGCTCTTGTGGCTGCCGCTCTGGCTCGCGCCGGTGGCCGTGCTGGTCTTTCTCCTCGGACCTGACCACCTATTCAGCCAGATCGCGCTGTTCTTCAGCAAGATGGCTGTCGTGACATTCGGCGGCGCCTATGCCGTTCTGGCCTACGTGGCGCAGGAAGCGGTGCAGGGCTATGGCTGGCTGCGGCCGGGCGAGATGCTGGATGGCCTGGCGCTGGCAGAGACGACGCCGGGGCCGCTGATTCTGGTCTTGCAGTTCGTCGGCTTCCTCGGCGCCTATCATGCGCCCGGCGCGCTGGCCCCCTGGTTCGCCGGTCTGATCGCCTCGTTGCTGACGCTGTGGGTGACTTTCGCCCCCTGCTTTCTCTGGATCTTCCTCGGTGCACCCTATGTGGAGCGCGTGCGCTCCAACGCAATGCTGAGCGGCGCGCTCGCGGCCATCACCGCCGCCGTGGTCGGCGTGATCCTCAATCTCGCGCTGTGGTTCTCGCTGCATAGCATCTTCTCGGAAGTGCGGCCGGGGGAGCTTGGCGTCTTCAGCTTGCCCCTGCCCGTCCTCTCCAGCATCGACTGGCTGGCGCTGGCGCTCACCGCCATGGCGCTGGTCGCAACGCTGCGCTTCAAGACCGGCATGATTGCAACGCTAACGGCGGCCGCGCTGATCGGCGGTCTGCTTCAAGGGCTGCGCTGACGGCGATTCATTTGCCGCGCCAGATCGCCACAGCAAGCCGAAGAACCACAGTGCGAGAATCGCACCCACGATCTGCGCGGCGATGAAGCCGGGCACATCCGCCGGACGAATTCCGGCGAAGCTATCGGTGAGCGATCGCGCGATGGTCACGGCAGGATTGGCGAAAGACGTCGACGACGTGAACCAGTAGCCCGCCATGATCACGAGGCCGACGGCGTATGGAAGCGCGCTCTTGTGCGACCGCAGGCAGGCAAGGATCGTTCCCAACAACGCCAGAGTGGCGACGATCTCGCCGATCCAGACACCCAGTCCGCTCCGGACATGCTGCGATGCGGTGACCAACGGCATGTCAAACATGAGATGAGCCAGTAGGGTGCCGCAGATTGCGCCGCCGATCTGCATCGGCAGATAACATGCCACGTCTCGCCAGGACATCTCACCGCGCAGGGCCAGCGCAAAACTCACAGCCGGATTGAATTGCGCGCCCGACACCGGACCGAAGATCAGGATCAGGACCGCGAGCAACGCGCCCGTCGCCAGGGTATTGCCCAGCAGTGCGACGGCATCGTTCCCGTCCGCAAGACGCTCGCCCATGATGCCGGAGCCGACGACGCCCGCCACCAGGAAAGCCGTGCCGACGAATTCCGCCGCCAGCCGCTGCGGCCGCCCCGGTACTGCGCGCCCGGCCGCGTCCTGCGGCATTATGCTGGCTGCGGCGCGCGCTGGCCGAGTTCGTCCAGACGCTTCTTGAGGCTGAGCCGGTCCAGCGACGACAGCGGCAGGCTGACGAAGATCGACAGCCGGTTATGGATCTGGCCGTAGACATCGGCGAACAGCGCCCGCTTTTCCGGCTCGGCTCCCTCGAAATGCGCGGGATCGGGGAAGCCCCAATGGGCGGTCATGGGCTGGCCGGGCCATACCGGGCAAACTTCCCCGGCCGCCTTGTCGCAGACCGTGAAGACGAAGTCCATTTCCGGTGCCCCTGGTTGTGCGAACTCTTCCCAATCCTTGGACTGGAGACCATCGATCGGATGGTTGAGCTTCCGCAAGAGGTCCAGAGCATACTTGTTGACCTTGCCGGCGGGGCGGCTGCCGGCGCTGAAGGCGTTGAACCGTCCCTGACCCAGGCGGCGCAGGATGCATTCCGCCATGATGCTGCGCGCCGAATTCCCGGTGCAGAGAAACAGCACGTTGAACAGCTTCGGCGCCGCTTTGTCGCTCATGTCACTCCTCCATAGCCCCGCTGCCCGATTTCGGCCAGCCGCATTCAATCGCCGGGCGGTGACCCTCGACGACAACCTGACCATAGCCTCGTATTGTGACAGTCGTGTGAAATGCGCTGCGCCGCTGCGGCGGCGCGAAAGCAATTTGCCCGCCTACAGCGAGTTCGCCGCCGGATCCGGCCTCTCATATATCACCGGAGCCTGGCCAGACGAGATGCTCTTTTCGGGCATCGGCGGCTGGGGGATGGCGTAGAATAGCGGGTCTTCATCTTCCGGGTTTTGATCGAAGGGCTGGCGCATCTCCACGCCCGTGCCCAATTGGCCGGCCTCGTTCATCGCGTCCTGAAGCTCCTGTGCCTGCTTCTGGTCCCAGGGCAGCTTGTAGGCGCGGGGCTCAAGGGAACCCGGCAACCGCAGCCAGACATAGATCGCCTCGCCCTCGATGAAGGTGGAACCCAGCACATCGGCCGCCTGCACCTGGCCTTCGGCCCAGGCCAGGGACATCGGCTTGGGCCGGCTCAGCATGTCGGTGAGCGCGGCATATCCGCTGACGAAGACAACCGCCGACAAGGCGACCGCCCAGCAGCGCACCCAGATGCGCCGCGGCGCCCAGATGGCCACGCTGGCCAAGAGGCTGATCAGGATGACGCCGACGATAAAGGCTGGGGTGACTGCATCCATGATCAGGACCCCGCCGACCGCAGCGGCTTGTAGATGCTGTTGACGCTGCCGGGCACCAGCTGGCCCTTGCCATCCAGCTTGAAGCGAATTGCGGTCAGTTCCTGGCCGACCTTGAACAGCGGCACATGGGTCGAAACCAGCGGCACGCTTTGGCTCTGCGCAGTGGCTCGGAGGCTGGCCACCACCTGCACGTCGATCGGCAATGTCTGCGCCAATGCGCGATAGAGGTGCAGGTTGATCACGTAATCGCCAGCAGGCAGGCCGCGCGTATAGGCAACTTCGTAGTTGAGATTGGTCATATCCAGCGGCCTGCCAAGATCGTCGCGCAGCAGATTGAAAAAACTGCCGGCCTTGTTGGAGTAGCCGACCGGCCGGTCGCCCGGCGCGCGCACCCAGAGATCGACGTCGGCATCGATTTCATCCGCCCACTGGGCCTCGATGATGACATTGCCCGGCGCCTTGTCGCCGGCATCGGTCTCCTTGGCCTTCGGATTGATGTGCGGCAGCAGCAGCACGACCACCGACACGAATCCGGCCAACGCCAGCATGATCGTATCGCGGAACACCGTGCCGCTGTCGTCTCCACCGAATTGATCGAACTGGTTCATCGCGTTCCTCCGGGGGATTGCGTCGGCATCAGCGATTATGGATTTCGCCGAGTTCGACGATCCCGGTCATCAGATTGACGGTTCCCGTCACGAGGATCTGATAGTTGACCATCAACCAGATATTGAGCACGGAGCCGATCAGGGTCGTGTAGAGGGCGACCGACATGCCGCTGATGAGCGTGGAAACCATCGGCCCGATCGCCGAGGCGTCCGCACTGGTCTCCGGGTTGACGCCGGCCAGCGCCATGATGAAACCGACCACCGTGCCGATCAGGCCGAGAATGACCAGCATGTTGGCGATGAAGCGCACCGCGGCGATGCGGCTGGAAAGTTTCAGCTTGAGCGCGGAGGCCGCCATGCCGCGGCTGCTGGCGTCGCGGCCGCGGATCTGCGCCATGTGCTTCAGCGCCAGGGACGGCTCGGGATGGAACGGATCGAAGCGCTTGACCTTGTTCAGTTCGACGCTGGTACGCCAAACCTTTTGCGCACAAATCGCCAGGCCGACCAAGAACAGGGCGGCGATGCCATGGGATTGATAAGTAGAGTCGGCGTGGTGGACGATCAGGATCCAGCCCTGGAACCAGGCTGCGGCCAAAAGCGCAAACCCGGCGAGATTGACCAGCGCGAACCGCATAAGCAGCAGATAGGCATGGGGCATTTCCGAATCGGCCGCGAAAGCGCTCGCCCAAAAATGCGACGCCGGCTCGGCAATGCGCGGAGCGTCGGCTTCGGACTCTGTAGTGCCATCGGACTTCAGCTCCCGGCGGAACGGGAGAATGCTCTTCTCCACCATGGCTCATCTCCTAGCTGGACCAGTACCTGCGATGGTCCTCTCGGCCGCTTAAGAAACGATGTTAAATTCCCTTTCCAATGGTTAACTCTGTCAGATTCCCGGCGGACTCGCCGTGCGCGTTGTCACAATCGATACAAGCAGTTGTGTACCGCCGGGCCGCCCTTGCGTGTCAGAACAGGGCGGCAGGCGGGAAGGATTCTTATCCAGGGGTTTCTTTTCCTGGAAGTCCCGGCCAAGAAAAACGGGCGCCGAAAGGGCGCCCGTCTGCTCTTGGGGTACGCGGCTAAGGATTACTGCGGCGGCAGGATCACGCGGTCGATGACATGGATGACGCCGTTGCTGGCTTCCACATCGGCCTGGATGACCTGGGCGTTGTTGTTCACATAGACGCCGGAGATGCCGGAAACGACCACGTTCGAGCCCTGAACCGTCGCCGCCTCGACGCGCTTGCCCACCACGTCGGACGCCATCACCTTGCCGGGAACGACATGATCGGTCAGCACCGCGACCAACTGGTCCTTGTTCTCGGGCTTTAACAGATTGTCAACCGTGCCCGCTGGCAGCTTGGCGAAAGCTTCGTCGGTCGGCGCGAAGACAGTGAAAGGTCCTTCGCCCTTCAAGGTATCCACCAGGCCTGCCGCCTGGACAGCGGCGACGAGCGTATTGAACGAACCGGCCGAAATCGCCGTGTCCACGATGTCGGCGGCCTTGGCAACGCCCGATGTGGCCATCGGCAGCGCGACCGCGCAGATCGCCAGCGTACGAGTAATCAAATTCATCGACAGTCCCTCCTTATGTTGACGCCGGCATACATGCTACGGCATGGCGGCAGGATCGCTCCTGGCACAGCCGGCGTAGGGGGGAACTAACGCCTGCGGACAGCGCGGCAAGACGCCGAAGAGAAAAGAAATTTGCGTCTTCAGATGATCCGACCCGATACTGCCGGCGTACGAAAGTGGATATGCCGAACATAGACAACAGCGGCTGTGTCTGGATCACAGGCGCCAGCACGGGCATCGGCCGCGCCGTGGCGCTGCGGCTGGCCCGTTCCGGCCGTGTGGTGGTGGCCTCCGCGCGAAGCGCCGATGCGCTCGCCGCGTTGACCCGGGAAAACACGGCGCCGGGGCGCGTCGAGGCTCTTGCGCTCGATGTCACCGACGCCGCGGCTGTCGCTGCGGCAGTGGAGCGAATAGAGGCCACGATCGCGCCCATCGCATTGGCGCTGCTGAACGCCGGCAGTCACCGGCCGGTCTATGCCGACAAGTTCGACGCGGCGGATTTCCGCGCATTGGCGGAACTGAACCTGTTCGGCACGGTCAACTGCCTCGCAGCGCTGCTGCCGCGGTTCATCGCACGCGGAGCGGGCCAAATCGCAATCGTCGCTTCGGTAGCCGGATATTCCGGCCTGCCGACCGCCTCGGCTTACGGCATGACCAAGGCCGGGCTGATCAACATGGCCGAGGCTTTGCAGCCGGAGCTGGCGGCGCACGGCATCAAGCTACAGATCGTCAATCCCGGCTTCGTCCGCACGCCGCTGACGGACCGCAACGAATTCGCGATGCCGTTCCTGATCGAGCCGGAGGATGCCGCCGCCGCCATCGAGCGCGGCCTGGCCAGCGGCCGCTTCGAGATCGCCTTTCCGAAGCGGTTCTCGCTGCTCATGAAACTGCTGCGATTGCTGCCTTACCGGCTGTTCTTTGCCATCACGCGGCGGCTACTGCCGAAGGAGCTATGACGTCGCCGACGCGCCCCCGACCGGCCTGTTCCTGCCTCAGGAAGATCAGGGTCAGGTCGCCGACGCGGAATCCCAGCTTGCGAATCTCTACACGGTTGATGATGGCGCCGCCGGCCTGCGGATACATGCGGTCGCAGAAGTCGAAGGCAATGTTGCGCCCGCGGATCGGCAGCGCCATTCGGTAATTCCAGGACAGGCCCCAGGGCAGCTCCGCGCCCCGCGCCTTGCCGATGATATCGTCGGCCTTGCCTTCGAACCGGCCCGGCGACGTGGCGCTGATCCGCCATTGCCGGTGGCTGCGTTCACCGTCGTCGAACAGAAACGCCTCATCCAGGATCAGCACGCTATTCTCGACGCGGCCTTCGATGTCAGCCGTGAAGCGCCGGCGCACCCGGCCAAGACGATCCTGCAGCAGGCCCCAGGCGAACTGGCGGCCGACAAAGCAACGGCCGAGCAGGCCGAAATCCTCGATCTCCGGCGCCGGTGGCGATTTCATGGCCGGATCAATGCGATCTGATTGACGTCGAGGCGGCCGGTGCGGAAGCCCGCCTCGCAGTAGCAGAGATAGAATCGCCAGAGCTTGCGGAAGCGTTCGTCCAGGTCCGGCCGCTGCAACTTGTGCCAGGTTTCCTCGAAGCGGTGCCGCCAGCGGTCCAACGTTGCCGCATAGTGCAACCCGTAAGCGCTGTCGGAATGCCAATGAAGGCCGGCGCGATTCACCTCCTGCCGCAGCACCGGCATCGGCGGCAGCATGCCGCCGGGGAAGATGTGCTTTTGGATGAAATCGACGCCGCCGCGATAGCGGTCGAAGGCATCGGACGCGATGGTGATGGTCTGTATTGCCGCGCGCCCGCCGTTGCGCAGCCGGTCCCGTACTTGCGCGAAGTATTGCGGCCAATAGTGCAGCCCGACCGCCTCCAGCATCTCGATCGAGACGATCCGGTCGAAACTGCCCCTGATATCTCGATAGTCCTGCAGGCGCAGATCAATGCGATCGCCGAGCCCGTCCGCCTGAATTGCGGCGGCGGCATGGGCGTATTGCGCCGGCGATATTGTGATCGCCGTCAACTTGCAGCCGATCTCCCGCGCCGCCCAGCGGGCAAAGCCGCCCCAGCCGCAGCCGATTTCCAGGACCTGCTGCCCTGGCTGCAGGCCGCCGAGCTCGGCGATGCGCTGGAACTTGGCGGTCTGCGCCTGTTCTAGCGGTTGGTCCGGCCGTTCGAACAGCGCGGCCGAATAGGTCATGCTGTCATCGAGCCAGTGCCGGTAGAAATCGTTGCCGAGATCGTAGTGCTCGCTGATGTTCCGCCGTGATCCCTGGCGATCGTTGCCGCGGCGGCGATCCTCGAAGTGCCGTTGCCATCGGCGCCACGGCTTGCGGCCCCGCACGGAGATCTGCTCGAGATTCTGCGCCAGCAAGAGAAGCAGCGCCGCCAGATCCGGGGTGTCCCATTCGCCGGCCAAATAGCCTTCGGCAAATCCGACGCCGCCGGTCTTGAGGCGCAACAGCATGCGCCAGCTCCTGATCTCCAGGATGGCCGAGGGACCGGGCTCCGCGCCGCGAAAGAAATCCCGCCGCCCATCGGGGAACACCAGGCACAGCGATCCCCAATGCAGGCGCCGCGCGGCACGGGTCAGCAGCCAGGATGCCGCCAGCCCCAGCGGTGACATGATGATTTCAAGTTTGTCGGCCCGCATCGTCATTCTGCTGCTCCGCCGTCGCCTATCGAATTGCCGGATCTGTGGACGGAGATCAACTGAGGCGGCTGGGGCCGCCGGAACAGCGGCGCACCCTTTAGCCACAACCGCAGCGCCTGCCAATGGATCGCCCCGATCACCTTCAGGGTCATCAGCGGATGGCTGGCCAGCAAGCGCAGGGCATTCATCGGCGTGGCCGCCACGCGCCGCCCCGTCTGCACGGCGCTCATGATCGCGCCCTCGCTGCCGGTCTCGGCGATGCCGAATTGCAGCCGCTCAGCCGGCTCCCTAAGGCGGAAGCGATAGCGCGCGGCCATCGGCACGAAGGGCGAAACGTAGAAGAGTTTCGGGCATTCCTGTTCCACGATCGACGCACCGGTTCGCCCCTCGGTCACCGGCATCAGGTAGCAGTGATGTTCGCCGAACGTGTTGCTCACCTCATACATCATGGCAGCGACCGTGCCGTCTGGCCGGTGGCAGAACCAGATGCTCAGGGGGTTGAATACATGGCCGAACAACCGCGGGAAGCTGAGAATGCGTATGGCGCCGAAAGGACCGGGCACGCCGGCCGCCGTCAGCTGCCGCTCCATCCAGGGACGCAGCGGCGTGCCGTCCCGCGGCCCGTGGTCGCGGTCGAGGAAGCTCATCACATTCCAGCGGTTGTGCGAAAACAGCGGCAGCCGCCGGGCCAGTTCCGGCAATTCATCGAGATCGGCAAACAGCGAAAACACCCGATAGGCGAATCGATGCGTCACCGGCCGGAGCCGCCGGTGCATGACCGTGCCGTCATAGAAGCAGGATGAGAGGGAGGCGTCGTCGTTCATCGTCTGGTCATCGCCTCTATTCGGCCGCTATGGCAAGGGAGGGATCGATGATGGCCGCCGCGGGGCTGGCCGGCACCGTTCCAGCATACCAGGGCGCCGGCGCGCCAAGCGCGGCGGCGACGGCCAACCCGGATTGCACGGCATCTTCATGGAAACCATTGCCGCAATAAGCGCCGCAGAACCAGCTCCGCCGCACGCCCTGCACTGTCGGCAAACGGCCCTGCGCCGCAATTGCCGCGCCGTCGAATTGCGGGTGCATGTAAGAGAACTCGCGCACCACGGACTGCGGCGCCGGTTCATCGATCGGATTTAGCGTGACCAGGACCGGCGACTTGGCAGGCAGATTTTGCAGCCGGTTCATCCAATAGGTCACCGCTACCTTGGCGTCGTCGGCCTGGCCCTTGGCCAGATAGTTCCAGCTCGACCAGGCGCCGCGCCGCCGCGGCATGAGCGTCACATCGCGATGGAGTATCGCCCGATTGGCCTGATAGCGGAATGCGCCGAGAAATCGCCGCTCCGCTGAGGTCGCATCGGCGCCGAGCAGGCGCAGTGTGTCGTCGGCATGGGTGGCGAACACCACATGATCATAGCTCGACCAGAGCCCGCCTTTGGCCGCCAGGCGAACGCCGGTAGGCAGGCGGCGCACGGCCAAAACGGTGCTGCCGGTGCGGATATGCGCCGACATGTCCAGGCGCAGCCGCTCGACATAGCTGCGGCTGCCGCCCGCCACGGTGCGCCAGAGCGGCCGGTTGCGCAGCCGCAGCAGCCCGTGATTGGCGAAGAAGCGAAGAATGCTGCGCGCCGGAAAGTCGCGCATGCCGCTGATGCTGGCAGACCAGATCGCCGCCGCCATGGGCAACAGATACTGCTCGGCGAGCTGCGGACCGTAGCCCTGCCGTTCGAGGAATTGGCCGAGAGTCAGATCGGCCGGCACCTGATCGCCATCCAGGAACGCCATCGCATCCCGGTTGAACCGCTTGATGTCTCCCAGCAGCCGCCAGAACGCCGGCCGCCAGGCATTGGCGGGCTGGCAGAACAGGCCGCGGGCATTCCCCGCATACTCCAGGTCCGGCTTGTCGATCGATACCGAAAACGTCATGACGCTTCGCTGGGTCGGCACGTCGAGCGCAGCCAGCAGCCGCTTGAATTGCGGATAGTTGGCCTCGTTGTAGACGATGAAACCGGTGTCGACCGGGATCACGGCGCCGGCGCAGTCGACATCGATCGTATTGGCGTGGCCGCCCAGCCTCTTTTCTGCCTCATACAGCGTCACGTCGTGATGCTTGGAGAGCGCCCACGCTGCTGTCAGCCCCGCGGCGCCGCCGCCGATTACCGCCACTTTCATGATCGCCCGCGCCGCCTACGGCTGTTGTCTAAGGGAAGGTCCGCCACTGCACTGCGGGGATCCAACCTTAACTACGGCCCGAGCAGCGTTTTGGATTAAGCCGGCGCTGCGCCGGTGATCCAAGCCATCCCGCCTGCCGTATAGACTTTCGGATCACCGAGAAAAGGTCGATTGCCGATGGCCACCAGCCACGCCTCCGCCACCCTTGCTCCGACGCCGCGCTGGTTGTTACATCGGCGTATGGATCCTGCGGGCTCAACAATAGATACGAATGAAAACAAGGGCTTAGCGGATATGGTCGTGGCCATTGCAGAGCGCCGCGACAGCCGAGCCTTCGATTCCCTGTTCAAACACTATGGCCCACGCCTCAAGGCTTACTTCCGGCGGCTGGGGGCCGACAACGCCTCCGCCGAGGATTTGATGCAGGACGTGATGATGACCATGTGGAACCGGGCGCAGCTTTACGACCGCAGCCGGGCGACAGTCGGGACTTGGCTGTTCACGATTGCCCGCAACCGCCGGATCGATGGCCTGCGGCGGGAGCGGCGCCCGGAGTTCGATCCCAACGATCCGGCGCTGGTTCCCGAACCGCCGCGACTGATCGACCAAAGGCTGGCGGATGGCCTGTCGGAACGGCGGCTGCACCGGGCCTTCCAGGACCTGCCGCCCGAGCAGGCAGACCTGATCCGCAAGTCATTCTTTGACGACAAATCCCATGGGGACATCGCGGAGGAACTGAAATTGCCCCTGGGTACGGTTAAGTCGCGTTTGCGCCTCGCTTTGGTCAAGCTGAGGCTAGCCCTGAGGAACGACGCATGAGCCCCACACATCATCCCTCTGAAGACATGCTTGCCGCCTATGCCGCGGGTGCGACATCCGAACCGATGTCGCTGATCCTGGCCACCCACATGGCGCTATGTCCCGATTGCCGCCGCCTGGTCGACGATTTTGAATCCGTCGGCGGGCTGCTGCTGGAGTCCATGCCCGAAGAACCTGTTGAGTTGGCGCCGTTCGATCCAACGGACCATGAGTTGAGGACGCTGCCGCGGATCGAACTGCCGGCCAGCCTGCATGCCATAGCGGCGCGCGGCCGGGACATGACTATTCCCGAACCGTTGCGGAGCTATCTAGGGGCCGGGCTGGATTCGCTGGCCTGGCGCAAGCTGGGCGGCATCTCGACCGCGCCATTGCTGCCACCGGATGGCGGTTTCGTCACGCAGATGATACGGATCCGCGCCGGCGCATCGACGCCGCGGCACAGCCACCGGGGCAACGAGTTCACGCTGGTCCTGTCCGGCGGCTACAGCGACGGCCATCGGCATTATTGCCGCGGCGATTTCGCCATTGCCGATCCGATGGTCGATCACCGGCCCGTTGCCGATGCGGGGCAGGATTGCCTCTGCCTCGCCATCACCGATGCACCGTTGAAGCTGAAGGGCATCGGCGGCCGCATCGCCAGCATGTTCATCCGCTGAAGCGTGATATCGACGGCTGATCCAGCCGGGCCCTTGCTGCGTAGCCATTAACAAGAGCGGTTCGATACAACCGCGGGCGGCAGCGGGAGTGCGGCATGGGTTCGGCGATATCGTCTGGTCTCGATCGGCAAACGCGCAGCTTCATCAACTATGCCATGCGCCTGCCGACGCTGGCGCTGGAGGATGAGCGGCAGTTGATCCGGCGCGCGCTGGAAAAAGACGACCGCGCCGCGCGCGAGCGGCTGATCAACGCCCATCTGAAGCTGGTGATCTCCCAGGCGCTGCGGCTGCGCCACTACGGCATCGCCCTGGCCGATCTGATCCAGGAAGGCAGCATCGGCCTGGCCAAGGCGCTCGAGCGTTTCGACAGCAGCCATAAAGTGCGGTTCTCCACCTATGCAGCCTGGTGGGTGCGGGCGGCGATGCAGGATTTCATCCTGCGCAACTGGTCGATCGTGCGCATGGGCTCCACCAGCACCGAGAAGCGGCTGTTCTTCAATCTGCGCCGGCTGCGCGCCAAGCTGGAACAGGCCACCGGTTCATTCGATTCCGCCGGGCTGACGGCTGCCCTGGCCGGGCGGCTCGGTATCCCGGAGGTTCAAGTTGCCGCCTACGATCAGCGGTTGACCAACCGGGATTGCTCGATCAACGAGCCGGTCGGCGACGAGTCACCCCGGGAAATGCAGGACATGCTGGTCGACGACCGTGCCGGCCCTGATGAGCTTGCCGCAGAGAAATCCGAATCCGCCGACCGTCATCACCGGTTGCGCCGGGCGCTCGCCGGGCTGTCGGACCGCGAGCGGGACATCATCAGGCGCCGGCATCTGACCGACGAGCCGCAAACCCTGGAAGGCCTCGGCGCGCTCCATGGCGTCAGCAAGGAGCGCATACGGCAGATCGAATGCCGCGCCCTCACCAGGCTGCGGCAAGACCTCGCACCATAGCGCTTCACAATTGATCTCAGGAGAAGTTTACGACTGATTTGAGTGGGTTAGGAATAAAGGTTAACGCTAATCGCGGCTCATTTACATAAAAACCTATTGAGGCTTAACTAGTTCTTAGGTCCCTAGTCACATTGTCGGCTGATCGATGGCCGCTGCATTCGGTATGCCATGCAGTAGCCACAAAACACCGATGAGTTTATCTCAAGTGAGGGACTTCATGTTTCAGCAACTCATTTCCCGCCGCCAGGCGCTGCGCTTGTCCGCGGCGGCCGGCCTTGCCAGCCTGATCTCCCCATCCATCGTCCGTGCGGCGGCGCGCGAAAAAACGCTGATCGTCGGCATCATCTCCGATGACCCGAAAAAGGCGCTGCCGAAAGCCGATGCCATGGCCGCCTATCTTGCTGATCATCTGAAGGATCAGGGATATGAAGCCGGTGAAGGCGTGCTGGCGCGCGACGTAACCGAAATGCATGGCATGTTGCAGCGCGGCGAGGTCGATGTGGTCTCCGAAACCGCATTTGCAGCCGTCCATCT
>JBJXDY010000059.1:0-26561 GCA_046154965.1 Dongiaceae bacterium
ACCCGCAAGGGCATCATCCTCGCCGGCGGCACGGGCACGCGGCTGCATCCGGTGACCCGCGCCGTCAGCAAGCAGCTGCTGCCGGTCTATGACAAGCCGATGATCTATTATCCGCTGAGCGTGCTGATGATCGCGGGAATCCGCGACATCCTGGTCATCACCACGCCCCATGAGCAGGGCATGTTCCGCGCCTTGCTGGCTGATGGCGCGTCCTGGGGTCTCAATATCCGGTACGCAGCGCAGCCGGCGCCCGAGGGCATCGCCCAGGCTTTCCTGATCGGCGAGAAGTTCATTGCCGGGCAGCCTTCGGCACTGATCCTCGGTGACAACATTTTCCATGGCAGCAACCTTGCCGATCTGCTCCACCGCGCCTCCGGCCATCGCACCGGTGCCACGGTGTTCGCCCATGAGGTGCGCGATCCCGAGCGCTATGGAGTCATCACCTTCGACGACAAGGGGCGGCCTTTGCGTCTGGAAGAAAAGCCGAAAGCGCCGACCTCGCGATGGGCGGTCACCGGGCTCTATCTCTATGACGAGAGCGTGGTGGAGATCGCCCGCGGCCTGAAGCCCTCGGCCCGCGGCGAGCTGGAGATCACGGATATCAACGCCACCTATCTTCAGCGCGGGCAGCTCCATGTGGAGCGGCTCGGCCGCGGGTATTGCTGGCTCGACACCGGCACCCATGACAGCCTGCTCGCCGCCGCGGAGTTCGTGCGCACGATCGAAGACCGGCAGGATCAGCAGATCGCCTGCCTGGAGGAGATCGCCTGGCGCATGGGCTACATCGATTCCGAGCAAGTCGCACGGCTGGCGGCGCCGCTGAAGCAGAACGGCTATGGGCAGTATCTGCTACGGCTGATTGGGCGCGGCTAGGTCAATGACGCATCCTCGCGCAGGAAGTCGGCGCCGCGCTCGCCGACCATGATGCTGGGAGCATTGGTGTTGCCGGACGTGACCGTAGGAAACACCGAGGCATCGACGATGCGCAGGCCCGCGAGGCCATGCGCCCTCAGGCGGTGATCCACGACAGCCTGCTTCGGGTCCGGCCCCATGCGGCAGCTGCTGACGGGGTGGAAGATCGAATAGCAGCGATGGCGCGCATCCTCGATCAGTTCAGCGTCGGTGACGGCCTGCGGTCCCGGCTTCGTCTCCGTCTCGATCATGGCCCGCATGGTCGGCGTCTCGGCGAAGCGCCGGAGGAAGCGCATGCCTTCCAGCAACTCCTGAATATCTTCTTCGGCCGAAAGGTAATTCGGGCAGATCGCCGGTGCTTCCCGGGGATCGGCCGACTTGATCCGCAGATGGCCGCGGCTCAGCGGCCGGCAAGGCGACGCCGTGGTGGAAAATCCGGAGAACGGATCGGGATGCATCAACGGCCGCACACCCTGAGGGGCGCGCTCGTAGGTCAGCGGGCAGAAGTAAAGCTGCATGTTCGGCCGCGGCAGGTCCGGCCGGGTGCGGATGAAGCCGCCGCCCTGATTCAGGCTCAAGGCCAGCGGCCCCTTGCGCGCCAGGACGTACTTCAGCCCGGCCAGCATGCGCCCCGCCCAGCCATAGAGGTCGTCATTGAGGCTCGGCCGCTTCGCGCGATAGACGAAATCGACGGCGAGATGGTCCTGCAGATGCCGGCCCACGGCGGGGCTTTCGTGATGCACCGGGATGCCGCACGATCTCAGCAGCCCGGCGGGGCCGACGCCCGAAAGCTGCAGCAGTTGCGGCGTGTTGATGGCGCCGGCCGCCAGCACAATTTCCTTCGCGGCGCGGACCTTCTGCGTTTTCCCGTGCTTCTCATAGGCGATGCCTACTGCGCGGCTGCCATCGAACAGGATGCGGGTGGCCAGCGCGTTGTCCTCGATCCGGAGGTTCGGCCGCCGCCGCGCCGGCCAAAGATAGGCGCGCGCCGCCGACATGCGGAAGCCGCGATGCGTGTTGATCTGGTAGTAGCCGACGCCCTCGATGGTCCCGCCGTTGAGATCGGGATTGAAGACGATACCGGCCTCCTGCCCCGCCTTGATGCAATCGCGCGTCAGTTCGTGGGCCGAGCCGGACACATCGCTGATCCGCAGTGGCCCGCCGCCGCCATGAAGCGCGCTGGCGCCGAGAAAGTGGTTCTCCATCCGCAGATATCGGGGCAGCACGTCCTTCCAGCCCCAGCCGGGATTGCCCAGCACCTCCCAATCGTCGAAGTCGCCGGCCTGGCCGCGGGAGTAGACCATGGCGTTGATAGAGCTGGAGCCGCCGAGCACCTTGCCGCGCGGGAAATAGACCTTGCGGCCGCCCAGCGCCGGTTCCGGCTCGCTGTGATACATCCAATTGACGTTGGGATCGTAATAGGTCTTGCCGTAGCCGATGGGCACCAGCACCCAGAACTGCCGGTCCGACGGCCCGGCCTCCAGCAGCAGCACGCGATGCCGGCCGTTCTCGCTGAGCCGGTTGGCCACGACGCAGCCGGCCGAGCCGGCGCCGACGATGATGTAGTCGTAAGAATTCACCGGCGCGCGCTCTGGCGGAAAGGCCCTGGTTCCTGCTGTGGAGTTGCGGTGCGGCAACGCCGTCGATCTCGGTGCTAAGGTTTAGCACTCCAACAGCAGACAGCGCCAGGGAAAGTAAGGCGCGGCCTGAACCACCATTTATTGTCGTCCCTGCTTCCGCGGGGATGACACTCTGGAGAAGAAGCGACTCCAGGACTGCCGAACATCGCTTGGGTCAGGATTCCAGGCCACACCAGCCCAACCAAAACTCACCCTGCCGACGCAATCCGACAGCACCCCGTACGACCGACGCCACGCGGCGGTCGCTGTGCAGGGAGACGCCATCACGCTCGCCGGTCAACGTGAAGAATCGGATCAGCGCGCTCAACTCCTCCGTCTGCTGGCGCCGATCGGGGTCTTGATCTCCTTCGACGCCTGTCTGGAACGCTGCGCCAGAATGCGCACATCCGCCGCGACGACGGCCTCCAGGAACTCCCTGGGCCAACTGAAGCAAAGGCTTCCGGCAATCCCCTCGCGCCGGCAAAGTTCCGCAATGCTGTGCTCGCCGCGCAGCCCGTCCGGCACAACGCGGATCTTCACTTCGGCCGAATAATGCTTCCTCGTCGCCCGGCGGATATCTTTCGCGACTCTCTCGGGCGATACTTGAATGGTCCCAGGTTTCTGTCTCATCGCCGCTTCTCCCTAGAGCTACGACGAGCCAGAAATCCTCGTTCCCTCAAACCACCAGTTCTGTCTCAGGCGTGCTGACGGCGGACGCAATCAGCCCTCTTGCAGGCTCCTAGTAGAGCTCCGAAGGCCTCAGCTCACGAGTTGACTTACATCAATGCGATCTCCCTGATCTCTGCGATGAATTTCGATCAAGCTGATGGTGAAGGGGATTCGACGATGCCCGCTGTGAAGGAGTCATCCATTCAACCAGGCCGCGCGGAAGATCGGCGCCTGTCGGTTCAACACTGGTTTCCATCAGCCTATACTATTTTGTTCTTGCTTATCGCCGTCATGGCACTGCTGACCTGGATCATTCCCGCCGGCCAGTATGATCGCGTCAGGAACGAGGCTATTGGCAAGGATGTTGCGGTTGCCGGGACCTACAAGGCTGTCGAATCCAATCCGCAAGGGCCAGTTGAAGTCATCTTCGCGCCGATCAATGGCTTTTACAGCATGAGTGAATATACGGCCAATGCCATTGATGTCTCCTTGTTCGTTCTGGTCATTGGCGGCTTTCTGGGGGTCGTCAATAGTACCGGAGCGATCACGGCGGGAATATCTGCTGCGATGCGCAGCCTCAAGGGCCGTGAGCAGGTCATGATTCCGGTGTTGATGGCATTGTTCGCATTGGGCGGAACGACCTACGGCATGGCAGAGGAGACTCTGGCCTTTTATGCGATCATGACCGCGGTGGTGATTGCCGCGGGTTACGATGCGATGACGGCCGTGGCGATTGTTATGCTTGGAGCCGGCATCGGCGTCCTGGGCTCCACCATCAATCCCTTCGCAACAGCAATTGCTTCGAACGCGGCAGGCATCCCATTCACCACGGGCCTCTATCTCCGCCTCGCAATCCTTGCCGCCGGATGGCTGGCCTGTGTGGTCTATGTCATGCGCTATGCAGCGCAAGTGAAGCGTGATCCGAACTTGTCGGTCGTTTCCGAGCTCAGAGAGAGCAATGCAACGCACTTCCTGACAGCAGGCAACGGCTTGGAAGGCGCGTTTACCGGCCGCCAGAAACTCGTGATGCTGGCGTTTGCAGCGACTTTCGCCATCATGATTTGGGGCGTGTCGTCGCGAGGCTGGTGGATGGGCGAGATGTCGGGCTTGTTCCTGGCCGCCGCGCTGCTCATCGGAATCATCGGCTGGGTTGGTGAAAAGCCTTTCACGGATGCCTTTGTCAATGGTGCCAGGGATCTGCTTGGCGTCGCCCTGATCATCGGCATCGCACGCGGCATCGTCGTCATCATGGATGCGGGCCGCATAACAGACACGATCCTTCATTGGGGCGAGTTGGCGGTGCAGGGTCAATCAGCGGGTCTTTTCATTGTTGGGGTCTATCTGATCGAAGTGGCGATGTCTTTCCTCGTTCCGTCGACCTCGGGGTTAGCCGTTCTTTCGATGCCGATCCTCGCTCCACTCGCGGATTTCGCGGGAACAGGCCGAGATCTCGTGGTGACTGCCTATCAGTCGGCAAGTGGAATTGTAAACCTGATTACGCCCACATCGGCAGTTGTAATGGGCGGCCTGGCCATCGCCCGAGTGCCATACAACAAATGGCTGCGCTTCGTCTGGCCGCTTCTGGTGATTCTCACAATCATCATAGTGGCAGCCTTGCTCGTCGGAACCACAATGTCTGTCCCGCTGACGCAGCCAACAAGCTAGCATGAGGGGCGAAGTGGCTTACGACGCCTGGATAAGGAGAATCCAACATGGCTGAAGCGAAACGCGTTGTCATCATGGGTGCGGCAGGCCGTGATTTCCATAACTTCAACGTGGTCTACCGCGATAACCCTTCATTTCGAGTCGTCGCCTTCACTGCGGCGCAGATACCTGGAATTACAGGTAGACTTTATCCATCTGCACTGGCGGGCAAGCTCTATCCTGAAGGCATCCCGGTTTTGGACGAAGAGAACTTGTCTTCAATCTGCGCCAAGGAGAAAGTCGACGAAGTCGTGTTCGCCTACAGTGACGTGCCGCATACAACAGTCATGCACAAGGCATCTATCGCGCTCGCTGCGGGCGCCGATTTCCAGCTGTTGGGGCCACACAGCACCATGCTCGCTTCAAGTCTCCCGGTCATCGCAGTCTGTGCCGTGCGAACCGGGGTGGGCAAGTCCCAGGTTACACGCTGGCTTGGAAAGCATCTTCGTGGGCTGGGCATCAGGGCGTCGGCAATCCGCCATCCCATGCCCTATGGCGATCTGGCGAAACAGGCTGTGCAGCGCTTTGCAGCGATGAAGGACCTCGACGATGCCGATTGCACAATTGAAGAGCGCGAAGAATACGAGCCTCATATCGCCGCCGGCAATGTCATTTTCGCCGGGGTCGACTACGAACGAATCCTGCGGCAGGCGGAAAAGGAAACCCAGATCATTCTGTGGGACGGCGGCAATAACGACTTCTCATTCTACAAGCCGGATCTTCACATCGTGCTGGTCGATCCCCTGCGGGCCGGTCACGAGAAGACGCACCACCCCGGTGAAGCTGTGCTTCGCATGGCGGATGTCGTGGTCATCGCCAAGGCCAACTCGGCGACCAGCGGCGACATCCAGAAGGTCACCGAGAGTGTGCGGGAGCTGAATCCTAAGGCCCGCATCGTGCGGGCTGCATCACTCGTCTCTCTCGACAACGAAGGGGCGGTGCGGGGGAAGAGGGTGGTTGTGGTGGACGACGGCCCGACAATCACCCATGGCGGCATGCCTTATGGTGCTGGATTCGTGGCGGCAACCGATGCGCACGCTGGAGAAATTGTCGATCCCTGGCCTATGGCAACGGGCGAAATCGCCCATGTCTATCGCAAGTATCCTCACATCGGCCGGGTCTTGCCCGCTATGGGTTATTCGGCACGAGAACTTATCGACCTGGAGGCGTCGCTCAATGCCGTCGATGCCGATGTCGTCGTTGCGGGAACGCCGATCGATCTCGGCCGGCTCATGAAACTCAACAAGCCGGTGGTGCGCGCCCGCTACGAGTTCGGCGAGATGGGCCAGCCGCTGCTGAAGGACATCGTCGGAGAGTTCCTGAGGGCAAGGCACCTTCTAACGAAACCGGCCGCCTGAGGTGCTGAACTGATCTCATTGAAAGGGCGCAGCCTTCTCACGCTGAAGGAGTTTTCGGCTGCCGAGATCCTGCATCTGCTTGATCTCGCCGCCAGCTTGAAACGTGCAAAGCGCGACCGGTGCGAAGAGCAGCACCTGCGGGGCAAGGAGATTGCCCTGATCTTCGAGAAGGACTCAACGCGCACTCGCGTTGGGTTTGAAGTTGCCGCCTATGATCAGGGTGCCCATGTCACCTATCTGGGTCCGACGGGCACGCAGATGGGTCACAAAGAATCAGTGAAGGATACGGCCCGGGTTCTGGGCCGCGTCTACGATGCGATCGAGTTCCGTGGATTTGCCCACGAGGCTGCTGAACAATTAGCCCAATATGCAGGCGTCCCCGTTTACAATGGACTGACGGACCGCTTCCATCCCACGCAGGCCCTCGCTGACTTGTTCACCATGAGAGAGCACTCGGCGAAGCAACTGAAGGAATTGTCGTGCTGCTTCATCGGCGACATCAAGAACAATGTCGCGTCATCCCTGCTCATCGGCGGCGTGAAGATGGGCATGAATACGCGCCTGTGCGGGCCGCGCTCCCGCCGGCCTTCGCAAGATCTCGTGATCTATGCAACTGAGGTGGCGCGCGAGTCCGGGGCAAGCGTTCTGATCACCGAAGATCCTGCGGTTGCCGTCCGTGGGTGCGATTTCATCTACACGGATGTATGGGTTTCAATGGGCGAGCCCGATGACGTCTGGAAGGAGCGCATTGCAGCGCTTGCGCCCTTCCAGGTCAATGGCCAGTTGATGGCAATGACCGGAAATCCGGGCACTAAATTCATGCACTGCCTGCCGGCATTCCACAACACAGAGACCAAGACCGGAAAGCATGTCCATGATGTCTTCGGACGCGCGGCCATGGAGGTGACGGAAGACGTGTTTGAGTCGCCTGCATCCATCGTTTTCGATCAGGCGGAGAACCGCATGCATACGATCAAGGCTCTTCTTGTGGCAACCATCGGAGACTGATGGGCATGCGTGTGGTCATCGCACTTGGCGGTAACGCACTCCTCAAGAGAGGCGAGCAGCTGTCAGCGGACGTGCAACGGCGAAACGTCAAAGTGGCGTCGGCTGCCATTTCGAATGTGATTTTGGCGGGCCATGAGGTGATCATAACTCATGGCAACGGCCCTCAAGTCGGCCTTATGGCGCTGCAGGACGCTGCCTATGACACCCGGTCAGCCAGCCCGCTTGACGTACTCTGCGCCGAAAGCCAAGGCATGATCGGCTATATGATTGCCCAGGAGCTGCAGAACCTCCTGAACGGCACGAAGCCTGTCGCCGTTCTGCTCACACGCGTTGAAGTCGATCCACGGGATCCGGCCTTTCGCTCTCCTTCAAAGCCGATCGGGCCGCTCTATTCGCAGAAGGAGGCCGAGGCGCTTGCGGCCACCCATGGCTGGGCAATCATGGCCGACGGGGAACATTTCCGCCGTGCCGTGCCCTCGCCGCGCCCTGTGCAAGTTCTTGAGATTGGTGTCATCCGGCAGTCCATCGGCAGCGGTACGACCACGATCTGCGCCGGTGGCGGCGGCATTCCCGTCGTCCGGGAGTCCACAGGGCATTTTGCTGGCGTTGAGGCGGTCATCGACAAGGATCACTCGAGCCGCATGGTGGCGTGCGAAACACAAGCAGATGCGCTCTTGATGCTGACGGATGTCGATGGACTCTATCTCGGCTGGGGCACGCAAGACAGCCGCATGCTGCGGCGAACGACTACAGCGGAACTCAAGCGCCACAGCTTCGCAAGGGGTACAATGGCGCCAAAGGTTGAAGCCGCAATCGATTTCGTCTCGCTGGGCGGCTGCATGGCCGGCATCGGCCGGCTGCAGGATGCCCTTGCAGTTCTTTCCGGACAAGCAGGTACCCGGATTGAGAACTGATTGGGCTTGATCAAAACTGGCTGTCTCATGACCGCTTGAGAAGCGCTGGAAGAATCATAGTCCCGTTGCCAGACATGCCAACTAAATGGCCGGAATTCGAGTGCCGAAAAGTGATTGTCATACGCACACCGATTATTGCACATTCAAAGGCAAGATCGAATTTGTAGGCGCCTGTACTAAGTGGCCGTGGTAGTTGCTATCTAGTGCTCCTCCGCGAGAACCGCGGCGCGACAAACCTGCCACGCAAAATGCCGCGATAGGCCCTCACAGTCGACAGCTCCTCATCGCAATAATCGATGCTGTATTGACGGTACGCGAGGGCCAGACCACTCCTGAGGATCCACAGCGCCGGCATAGCAGGCGGGACCAAAATGCGCCCATGGCGGTCTGTGTCTCTTGGGTGCCATACGAAAGTCTGGCACCCAATCAAAGCCGCTGGCGTGAGCGCCGCTGGCTGTCGGCATCGGCAGATCTTGCTGGCGGCTTCGCCCGTTTGCCCCGACACCGGCGCGCCGGTGCCGAACGGTCGCGCCTGCTAATCATGATTTCCGGCTGCAAACGATACAGAATTTCGAGAAAAGTGCGAATGGTGCCCAGGGCCGGAATTGAACCAGCGACACGCGGATTTTCAGTCCGCTGCTCTACCAACTGAGCTACCTGGGCATTTGCGAGGACATTCGCAGTGGATCGGCTGGAAGCCGTGGGCTTATAGAGAAAAACCCCCGCCCTGTCCAGCCGGGCGGGGAGCGGGCTCAGCCCTCATCACCATCGTCTTCTTCCCCAGATTTCAAGGTATTAACCGGGGCTCCGGGGACGCGGTACTCGCCGCCGATCCAGCGGCCGAGATCGACATCGGCGCAGCGCCGGGAGCAGAACGGGCGGTAGCGCTGTTGCGCCGGCTGGCGGCAGATCGGGCAGCGGCGGCGGCTTGGTCCGGCGGCTGTATCGGAGGTTCCGCCGGTCTTCGTCTTACTGCGCGCGCGGCGCGCCTTCTCGAGATCTTCCACCTTGCCCATGGCCGACCGCCGTCACACTCCCTTGCCGATCCAGGGCCGCAGCTCCGCGCGCGGCAGGCGATGACGATTACCACAGGCGGCGCAGTCCTGCATCAGCCGGGCGGTCAGGGCCGGCCCGCGGCGCTGCCGCGTCAACTCCAGGAGGCCGAGCCGCGACATGGCACCCACCCACACAGGATGGGGATCGGCGGCGACGGCCTGACGGAGTGCGTCCACCAGATTCTGCCGCAGCTCACGTGACCGGAGGTCGATGAAGTCGATAACGATGATCCCGCCGAGATTGCGCAGGCGGATCTGGCGGGCGATTTCCGGCACGGCATCGAGATTGATTTGCAACAGGCTGCGTTCCGCCTTGGCGCCCACGCCCGCGAGCCGCGCCTGACCGCTGTCGATATCGATGACGGTCATCGCCTTGGTCTGGTCGATATGGAGCACGGCGCCGGAGGACAGCAGGATGCTGCCGGCTAAAGCTTCGTCGATCTGCTCTTCCAACTCGGCGACCGACGGCAGCCACTCGCGGCGGGGGCGGAAGGTCACTTTGTCCGCCAACGCGGGATCGAGGGCTTTGCAGAGCGACTCGGCCTGCGCGGCTGCGACGCGGGTGTCGGCGCAAACTTCCGCGACGAACGGGCCGATGCGACGTAGGAGGTCCGCGACCGGATCGGGACCCGGCTGCAAAGTTTGCGGCGCCGTTGCCGCCGCCGCTTTCTGATCGATCAGCATCCATTGCGCGCGCAGCGCTTCGGCCTCCGCCCGCAAGAGCTTAGGATCGGCGCCGGCCGCCGCATGCCACGGATTCATCCCGCGTTTGCTATCGCCAAGCGACTCCAGGGCGCGCTGCAGCCGCTGCTTCTCGTTCCCGGCGATCGGATCGGGAAACACCGTGCTCTTCGCATATGGTGAATAGGAAAGCAGATACCCTGCAACAACCGGCCGTGCGGTCAGGCGCATCTGCTTGCCGTCGAACGGCTCTCGCGCCACCTGGACAATCAGCTTCTGTCCTTCGGTGAGGTTGGCCGGCGCATCGGCCAGCGGCAGGAAGCCCTGCTGACCGCCGCCGCAATCGACGAACGCCGCTTCCAGCGCCCGGTCGATCTTGGCCAGACGGCCCAGCGAGATCTGGCCGATCAACGAAGGCGCATCATTCGGCAGCAGCAGGAAATCGCTGAGGCGATCGCCCTGCACCACGCAGACGCGACGGTCGGCGGCGCTGGTGGCGATCAGCAGGCGCAGCGGCGGTCCATCGCGGCGCGCCGTCATAGGGGAAAGCCGGCCCCGCGTAGCATCGCCACGCAATCGCTGAGAGATAGCCCCACGACATTGGAGTATGACCCGCCGATCCAGGGGATCAGCGCTGCCGCCCGCCCCTGTATCCCATAGCCGCCGGCCTTGCCCTGCCATTCGCCGGACGCGATGTAGGCGTCGATCTCCAGGGACGTCAGCCGCTTGAAGGAAACCTGCGTGGTCACCAGGCGCAGATTCTCGCGGCCGTTGGGCGCGATAACGGCAATACCGCCGATCACCCGATGGCGCCGGCCCGATAGCAGCAGAAGGCAGCGCCGAGCGGTCGCCGCATCATCGGCCTTCGGCAGCAGGCGCCGGCCGCAAGCGACCACCGTGTCCGCTGCCAGGATGAAGGCGCCGGGATGGCGGGCCGCCACGGGCCGCGCCTTGGCCAGCGCGATGCGGCGCGCATAGGCCGGCGGCGTTTCCCGCGGCTTCGGCGTTTCATCGATATCGGCGGGATCGATCTCCGACGGCGTCACGCCAATCTGCAGCAGCAGCTCGCGCCGCCGCGGCGAGGCGGAAGCCAGCACCAGGCGGCTCGGTTGCGCAAGGACCGGTTCCATCCGAACCGGCCTATTTGAACCGGAACGTTATGCGTCCTTTGGTGAGATCGTATGGCGTCATCTCGACATTGACGCGATCGCCCGCCAGCACGCGGATGCGGTTCTTCCGCATCTTGCCGGAGGTATGCGCGAGCACCTGGTGTTCATTGTCCAGCTTGACCCTGAACATGGCGTTCGGCAGCAATTCCATTACCGTCCCCGCGAACTCGATAAGGTCTTCCTTTGGCATTCACGTCCCTTTGCCAATGCCGCCGCCCCCTTAAAGCGGCCCTTCGAGGCGCGAATACTAGCGCCAAGCCCAAGGACCTGAAAACCCCCACGAAAGCCGCTAAAAGGCCGGCACCAGGGTGGCCGGAAAGCGCTGCCGGATGCGCCGCATCAGCTGGTCGCGGACCTCCCGATAGGCATCCATCCGCACCTCGCGGCTGCCTTCGATCAAGCTGGGATCGAAGGTGTTCCAGAACTCCACCTCGCAGGCCATGGTGCGTGTCATCTCCAGCGCCGAGTGATGCGCTTCCGGCGACATGGAGATGATGAGATCGAAGAACGTGTCTTCCAGATTGTCGAAGGTCTTCGGCCGGTGGCGGCTGATATCGATGCCGATCTCGTCCATCGCCGCAACGGCAAAAGGATCCAGCTCACCGCCGCGCACGCCCACGGAATCGACGAAGATATGCTTGCCATGGAGCATCTTCAGGATGCCTTCCGCCATCGGCGATCGGAGGGCATTCTGCGTGCAACAGAACAGGACGCTGCCGGGAAGGTCCGCCATGCCGGCCGTCAGCCCCGGATATGCAGAACGCAAATCAAGGTAAAGAGCCGCCGCGCCGTATTGCCGTCGACCTCGATCTTGCCGGCCAGCCTTTCCTTCAGCAGGTCGGCGCCTTCGTCATGCAGGCCGCGCCGGCCCATATCGATGGCCTCGATCTGCGACGGCGAGGAGGTCTTGATGGCCGCGTAGTAGCTCTCGCAGACCGTAAAATAATCTTTCACAACCCGGCGGAAGGGGCCGAGCGCCAGCATGACCTTACCGACGGGATCGTCGCTCTCCCGGCGGATATCGAAGACCAGGCGCCCTTCCTCGATCCCCAGATGCAGATTGTAAGGCCCGCCCCTGCTGCCCGCGGGAATAAACTGATTCTCCTCGATCAGGTCATAGATCGCCACGGCGCGCTCATGCTCCACTTCGGCGCTGCGGCGCACCACCGTATGCTCGTCAAGCGAGACATTGGCGATGCGGTGGTTGGGGAGTGGATCGGACTCGCTCACACCGGGTCTCGTTTACGCCAGGGGACCCGGCGGACGGTTCGCCCGGCGGGAATGGGCAAGGCCCCGGCTACAATACGCTGACCGCCGGGATTTGTAAGGCTGGGCCGCTAGCGGGCGCCCGTATCTTCGGGGTGCCGCGGCCGGCGCCGGGTGGGCCAGGATTGGCCGAAATCCTCAAGGAAGCAGCGCAATTCGCCGATTTCCAGCTTGATGATGCCACCGCCGGCAAACAGAAGCATGACCGCGCCGGGCTCGCTATGGATGGTCAGCAGGGCCAGGATTTCGTCCCGCTTGCGCATGTCGATCTGCTTGCTGCGCACGGCCGTGACGTTCTCGAAGGTGAGGCCGCAGAGCACGCGCTCATAGACCGGGCCGCTGTCGCTCCGGTCCCAGAAGGGGGCGTCCTTGCCGTCGGCGGGGATCGTGCTACCCTCACCCTCCGGCGCCTGGTCCCAGCGGAACCGGTTCAGCGCCAGGACAAAGCGCTTCTCCCCCTGCAGGAACGCCATCTCGCTCACGGGCACCAGCGCATCCTGGCAGATCGCGGCGATGACCTGCAGATCCGCCGCGTCGGCGGCGCTGAGCTTGAGAGGGGCGTTGCTCATTCTTTCAGCCGTTCGATCTCAGCGCCGCAGGCGGAGAGCTTGTCCACCAGCCGCTCATAGCCGCGGTCCAGATGGTAGACGCGGTTCAGCACCGTCTGCCCTTCCGCCGCCAGGCCGGCGATCACCAGCGACACCGAGGCGCGGAGATCAGTGGCCATGACCGGGGCGCCGGTCAGGCGCTTCACGCCGCGGATCATGGCCGAGGCGCCATGGACGTTGATATTGGCGCCCATGCGGCAGAGCTCGGGCACATGCATGAAGCGGTTCTCGAAAATCGTCTCCGTCACCATTGCAGCCCCGCTGGCCGAGGTCATCAGCGCCATGAACTGCGCCTGCAGATCGGTGGGAAAGCCAGGGAACGGCTCGGTCATCACATCGACGCCCATCAACTCGCCATTGGCGCGCTTGGCGCGGAAGCCGGCCGCCGTCGGCGCGATCGCCACGCCGGCGCGGGTCAGGGTTTCGGCGACGGCGCCGATATGGTCGACGCGGGCGCCCACCAGCTCGATATCGCCATCGGTGACCGCGGCCGCCATGGCGAAGGTGCCCGTCTCGATCCGGTCGGCGATGACGGTATGGGTCGCGCCATGGAGCCGGTCGACGCCCTGTATGGTTAGTGTGTCCGTGCCGACGCCGCCGATCTGCGCACCCATGGCAATCAGGCAATGCACGAGATCGCCGATCTCCGGCTCGCGCGCCGCATTCACCAGCACGCTTTCGCCCCGCGCTAGGCTGGCGGCCATCAGAAGATTTTCCGTGGCGCCCACGGATACGTTGGGGAACACGATGCGGGCACCGCAGAGGCCCTTCGGCGCGGTCGCCTCGACATAGCCGTCCAACAGCTCGATTACCGCGCCCATCTGGGTCAGGCCCTTGAGATGCAGATCGATAGGGCGGGTGCCGATGGCGCAGCCGCCTGGCAGCGACACTTTCGCCTTACCTTCGCGGGCCAGCAGCGGGCCTAACACCAGCACGGACGCGCGCATCTTGCGCACGAGATCGTAGGACGCCGTGGTGTCGGTGATGTCAGGAACATGGAGCTGGGTTCGCCGCGCCGGCCCGATGCCCTCGCCGAGCTCGATCCTGGCGCCTAGCTGCTCCAGCAAGCCGGCCATTGTGGCAATGTCGCCGAGCCGCGGCAGGTTTTCCAGCCACAGGGGCTGATCGGTCAGCAGCGCGGCCGCCATCAGCGGCAGCGCCGCGTTCTTGGCACCGCTGACGAGGATCTGCCCTTCCAGGCGATGGCCGCCGATAATCCTTATCCTGTCCATTTTTTCCAGTTACCGGGTTGCGCTCGCGGGCCGCGCCGCCATCAGAGCTTCGGCAGCGTGACGCCGCGCTGCTTCATGTATTTGCCGGCGCGGTCGGCATAGGAAACCTCGCAGGGCCTGTCGCCCTTCAGGAACAGAAACTGGCAGGCTCCCTCATTGGCATAGATGCGCGCGGGCAGCGGCGTGGTATTGGAGAATTCCAGTGTCACATGCCCCTCCCACTCCGGCTCCAGCGGCGTGACATTGACGATGATGCCGCAGCGCGCGTAGGTGGACTTTCCAAGGCAGATGACCAGCACGTCGCGCGGTACGCGGAAGTACTCCACCGTGCGGGCGAGCGCGAAGCTGTTGGGCGGGATGATGCAGACATCGGTCTTCCGGTCGACGAAGCTGGCGGTGGAGAAATGCTTGGGATCGACGACGGCGCTGTCCACATTGGTGAAGATCTTGAACTCGTCGGCCACCCGCGCGTCATAGCCATAGGAGGACAGGCCGAAGGAGATCACCCCTTCCCGCTTCTGGCTTTCGACGAACGGCTCGATCATGGCCGTCTTTGTGGCCATTTCGCGGATCCAGCTGTCGGACATGATGGACATAAGGGGGCCTTCCTGTGGCGCCGGGACCGGCGGCACCTTCCCGGCGTGGGAGGCGCTGCCTCGGCAGGGGGTTCTACTTGATGGGAGGGGTCGCCTCAAGGCGGCAGGGCGGCGGCGGTGGCCGACCCGGAAGGCAGGAATAATCGAGGCGGGAGAAGGGGTTTGCCGGGGCGGTGGAAACCCGGCGCGGGTACGGCTGCGGCGGTGGTTCAGCAGCGCTGTTTCTCGGTCGGTCCGGCCGAATCGCCGGCGGCGGGCGCTTCGGCCGCGTCTTCGGCTCCGGCATCCCGCGAACGCTGCTGAGCCTTGCGGCGGGCAAGATTCTGCCGCAGCGCCGCCGCCTCCCGTTGTTCCCGGGAGGGCTTCTTTTGCGGTTGATCCCTGTTGTCGTTCACGCAGTGGTTCCCTTCCCTGGCTCTGCTTCCGGCCCAAGTTCTAGGCCGAAAGTGCCGCAATGTCAGCCGGACAAGGTGAGGAAATCATCGGCGGGTCAGCTAGTTAACGGCGGACAAAGGCGCGGGCCGCTTGCTTGCCAGTGCCACCCCCGTATGGCATGTTCCGCCCCCTCAACGGCGCCGCCGTAGCTCAGTGGTAGAGCGCGCCCTTCCCGAAGCGGCGATGGGCAACAAGGACACTAAAGCGCTTTAGCAGCTTGTGCAGGGCCGCTTGATGCATCCGCGGCGCATAGTGCCTGCGCCGGAGCGGAGACGGAGCCGGAGTCGCCTTGTCCGCCGCCAGCCGCTTCCCCGATTTCTTCGGTCGCGATGCCACGGGATGTCAGCCCTCCCCGCCGGAAAAGAAAGTGGGGCGGCCGATTGCCGCCCCACTATCATTTCAGTATATGACTATTTTCCTATTTGTCAACAGAAAAGCGGCGGCTGCGGCGCAGCGCGTCCAATCCCGCGCGAATGGCCTGCAGTTGTCGGGCGCCTTGCCCGTCCGCTTGCGGACCGGCCAGGATCAGCGGCATCCGCCCGAACACCGCCACATCCTCCGTCGCTTCGCAGGCCCGGCGTCCCGCCGCGATCAGGCGGCGTTTGGCCGCTCGATATTGCGCCTCGAGGCGCGCCTGCAGCGCTTCCGGCCGTTCTCTGCCGCCACCGGGGACGGCCAGCAGCTCGCGATAGAGATGATCGCAGCTAACCTGAACCCGCCCCACCGCCTGCCGATAGAGAAAGGCATAGTGGCAACCGGCCTCATGCTGATCCCCGTCGATCATCTGCCGCAGCCGCAGCATGCCCAGCGGATACTCGGTCAGCGCCGCATCGCCGCCGGCCGCCAGCTTACGCCGGAGGGCCTGGATCTCCGGCGTACCCCGGTCCCGGGCATCGCGTTGCTTTCGCGGCCGCCCGCGGCGGGCCTCTCCTTTCAGGGCGCGCATTCTTCCCTCCGCCTGCGGACCGCCGATCAGATTTCGTCGCCGATCAGGCCGAGCGCCCAGCGCCGCGCCCATTCGGTCAGCCAGAGCGCACGCTCGGCGCTCATGTTGCTGTTGATGATCTCCAGGCTGCCCTCGGCGGTGACGCCGATGCCGATGACCTGCCGCCAGCCCGCGCCGGCGATCTGCCCCGCCGCTTCGCCCGCCGTCATGCTGTCCGCCGCCGGCAGCGCCACGATTTCACCCATCTTTCCTTTCCTCCCTCTTGCTCACCACTCGATGAAGCCCTTGGTCGCCGCCACCGCATTCGACCAGTTGTCCGTCTCCTTGCAGGCCAAGCAGATGCGCTCCCCCGGCCCGCTGCCCATGAAGGATTGACGGCATTTCAGGCAGGACCGCGCCTTTCGCCGCGGCCGCCGCATGGCGCCGGTTTGGGGTCTCAGCGGGTTTGGCGGGGTCTGGGTGTCGGATGCGTTGTCCATACGCTGAATATTACGCATACTGCGGACACTTGTCAACCGCGAATTACCTATGCTAAACGTATACAGCGTACAATGAGGTTATCAGATGAGCGAAATCTCCGAAGCTGCCCGCCAACTCAAGGCCTTGCGTGAACAGGCTGGCCTGTCGATGCGCGTCGTGGCCGATTCCCTGGGCTGGCGGCTGACCAAGTATCAGCACTATGAGGACCGCTACCGCCGGCGCTTCCTGCCGATCGAGCTGGCGCGGCATCTGGCCGATCTGTTTTCACCCCATGGCGTCAGCCCCGCCGACGTAATGCTGCTGGCCGGCGTCGGCGCCGACCGCAGCCTGCCCGGCTCCGGCGTCATCATCCGCGATGGCGTGCAGCCGACGCCGCAGCGCGACCTGCCGGTCACCGGCGCCGTTCGCGGCGGTTCCACGGGCTTTTATTTCAATGACGGCGATCCCAAAGAGTATGTGGAGCGGCCGGCCAGCCTGGCGGGATCGACCAACGCCTTCGCCCTCTATGTTGATGGCGACAGTATGGAGCCGCGCTACTATGCCGGCGAGATCCTCTATGTGAATCCCAACCGTCCCCTGACCAAGAACTGCTTCGTCGCCGTCGAGCTCACCGACGGGCGCGGCATGATCAAGCAGTTCCTGCGGCGCAGCGACGACCAGGTAGTGCTGCACCAGTTCAACCCGCCGAAGGACATCAAGCTGGCGGCGAGGGACATAAAGAATATCTACCGCATCGTGGCCGCCGGCGAAGGCAGCTGACCTCCAGCAAGTGATTCGCACGATTCCGTCTTGACTTCCGCGACGTGATTACGCATAATACAATAAATGCGTAATCACGGAGGTGTCATGGCCTTCAATTCGCGCGATCTCAGCGTGCTCGCCTATGCCAACGGCTTCACGCTCTGGCACTACCGCACCGCTGATGGTGCTGAGGATCTGATGGCTGAGCCTCAGCCCGGCGCCGCCACGCCCTATTTTGCCGGCGCCGACGAACTGCTGCGCGAAGGCGACCAGATCGTCGTCAATCTGCAGGGCGGCAACCGGCCGGTCCTGGTCAATCTACTGGTCACACAGGTCGCATCCGCAGGGCGTGTCAGCGTCGCCAGGCTCTAGCCCGGAATGATTTGGACCGCCGGTTTTAAGGCCGGCGGTCCAAAATCGTCGCTGAATCTTGGGGTTGTTGCGTGGGATCAGAAAATCACAAATGACGCGATGAAGGCATAGGCGGCTCCAAACAGAGCCAGACTTAGCGTCGTGTAGAGCATATCTGCCCTCCGTCTGTTTGCGAGGGAGAGGGTAATTCCTCGGGGAATTCGGGGGTGTGTCATCATCGTGGGCTAAATATGACGCCCAATTTCGTTAAAATTTTACTTGATTCGCGGCGATAACTTAACGATTGACGTCCACGACCAGACGGCCGCGCACCTTCCCGGCCAGGATATCGCCGGCCTTCTCCGGTAAATCCGCCAGCGAAATCAATGATGTAATGTTCTCCAGGGTCCGGGGGTCCAATTCTTTTACCAGGCGATTCCAGGCGGTTTCCCGCTCCGGCCGGGGCGAGCTGACCGAATCGATGCCCAGAAGGTTTACACCCCGCAGCAGGAAGGGAATGACCGTGGTATCCAGCTTGGAGCCGCCGGCAAGGCCGCAGGAGGCAGCCGAGCCCCGATGTTTCAGGCTGGCCAGGACATTGGCCAGGGTCGGCCCGCCGACAGCATCAACGCAGCCGGCCCAGCGTTCGCTCTCCATGGGCCGCGCGGGCAGGACCGCCAGGGTCGCCCGGTCGACGATGGAGCTGGCGCCCAGGCTCTTCAGATAGTCGTGGGTCTCCGGCCGGCCGGTGGAGGCGGCCACGGTGTAGCCCAGGCGATGCAGGACCGCTACCGCCACGCTGCCCACGCCGCCGGCGGCGCCGGTCACCAGCACCTCGCCCTTGTCCGGCGTGACGCCGTGCTGTTGCAGCGCCATGACCGCCAGCATGGCGGTGAAGCCTGCGGTGCCGACCGCCATCGCCTGCTTGGTGCTCATGCCCGCCGGCAGCTTGACCAGCCAGTCGGACTTCACCCGCGCTTTCTGCGCATAGCCGCCCCAATGTGTCTCGCCGACGCGCCAGCCGGTGAGGATGACCTCATCACCCACATTCCAGCCCGGCGCCGAAGACGCGGAGATCCTGCCGGCGAAATCCACGCCCGGCACATGGGGGTACTGCCGCACCAGCCGCCCCAGCCCCTTGAGGATCATGCCGTCCTTGTAGTTGAGGGTAGAGTACTGCACGTCCACGGTCACGTCGCCGGCCGGCAGCTGCGCCTCGTCGATATCCTCCAGCGCCGCGCTGACCTTGCCGTCCTTTTCCCGCAGCAGAATTCCCTTGAACATGCGTCCGCGATTTCCCTCTTCCGGATTGCAATTCAGCGCAGCCGCTCGAGCAGGCTGACATAGTTGGCGACCGCCGTGCCGCCCATGTTGAAGATCCCGGCCAGCTTGGCGTTGGGGATCTGCATACCGCCGGCATCGCCCATCAGCTGCATGGAAGCCATTACATGCATGGATACGCCGGTGGCGCCGATGGGGTGGCCCTTGGCCTTCAGGCCGCCGGACGGATTCACCGGCAGCTTGCCGGTCTTCTCGGTCCAGCCTTCTTCGATGGCCCGCGCGCCCTGGCCCGGCGCCGTCAGGCCCATCGCCTCATATTCGATCAGCTCGGCAATGGTGAAGCAGTCATGGGTTTCCACCAAGCTCAGATCATCGAGCCCCAGCCGCGCCGCTTCCAGCGCCCGCCGCCACGCCATCGCACAGCCCTCGAACTTCGTGGGATCCCGGCGGCTCATGGGCAGGAAATCGTTCACCTGCTCGGCGGCGCGGAACACCACCGCCTTGTCCTGCACCAGCCCCACATCCATGTCGGCCAGCACCAGGGCCGCCGCACCATCGGAAACCGGGCTGCAGTCGGTGCGGCGCAAGGGCGGCGCCACGATCGGATTCTTCTCCGACGGCTGGCGGCAGAACTCATAGCCCAGGTCCTTGCGGATCTGCGCCAGGGGATTGGCGGCGCCGTTGGCATGATTCTTCGCCGCGATCCGGGCCAGCGCATCGCCCTTGTCGCCATGCTGCTGGAAATAGCGCTGGGCGATCTGGGCAAAGATGCCGGCGAAACCGCCCTCCACCTCCGCCTCTTCCCGCACATAGCTGGCGCGCAGCAGATTGCGGCCCACATCGTCGGCCGATGCGTCGGTCATCTTCTCCACGCCCACCACCAGCACCAGCCGCGCCTGGCGCGCGGCGATGGCCCGCAGGCCGGCATGGATCGCCGCCGAACCGGTGGCGCAGGCATTCTCGACCCGCGTGGCGCGCTTGAAGCGCAACTCCGGCAGATGCTGCAGCACCAGCGAGCTGGTGAAATCCTGGCGCGAGAAGCCGGCATTGAAATGGCCGAGCACGATCTCGTCGATATCCCGGGGATGCAGGCCAGCATCGGCGATGGCGGCCCCGGCCACCTTGCCGATCAGGGATTCAACATCCTCGCGGTCATGGCGGCCGAAAGGCGTATGGGCCCAGCCCACGATGCAAGCGGTCATGCTCCACCTCCCGGCAGGTCCAAGGCTGCCTACCCCATCCTACGCCGTTCCGCCGCCGGTATCCAAGAACCGCACCAGCTCGCCGGCAGGTTCGCCCAGCACCTCGTCATCGCGCATGACCGTACGCCCGCGGATAATCGTCGCCTTCGGCCAGCCGGTCACGGCCATGCCGTCGAACGGCGTCCAGCCGCAGCGGCTGGCGATCCATTCCCGGCGGATGGTGCGCTTGGCCTTGAGATCCACCAGCGTCAGGTCCGCATCGTGGTCCTCGCGGATCGCGCCCTTGCCCTTGATGCCGAAGATGCGCGCCGGGCCGGCGCTGGTGATCTCCACCAGCCGCTGCAGCGTCAGCCGCCCGGCATTGGCATGGTCCAGCAAGAGCGGCAGCAAGGTCTGCACGCCCGGCATCCCCGACGGGCTTTGCGGATAGGGTTTGTCCTTCTCCTCGCGCGTATGGGGCGCATGGTCGGAGCCGATACAATCCACCACGCCCGCCCGCACCGCGCTCCACAGCGCCGCCTGATGGGTCGCGTCGCGGATCGGCGGGTTCATCTGCGCATAGGTGCCCAGCCGCTCATAGCAGTCCGGCGCCACCAGCGTTAGATGCTGCGGCGTGGTTTCCACCGTGGCGATATCCTTGTGCTTCGCCAGAAAACCCATTTCCTCTGCCGTGGTGACATGGAGCACATGCACGCGCCGCTTGGCTTCCCGCGCCAGGCCGAGCAGGCGTTGCGTGGCCAGATAAGCGGTCTCCGCATCGCGCCAGACCGGATGCATGGCTGGCGAAGCGCCATCTTTCACCAGCGCAAAGCGCTCTTTGAGTCGCGCCTCATCCTCCGCGTGAACAGCCATTCGCCGCCGCCCATGCTTCAGCACTTGCAGCACCGTGGCATCGTCGGCCACCAGCAGCGTGCCGGTGGAGCTGCCCATGAACATCTTGACGCCGGCGCAACCCGGCTGTTGCTCCAGATCGGGCAATTCCTTGAGGTTGTCCGGCGTGGCGCCCACATAAAATGCGATATCGCTCCAGACCCGGCCGCGGGCGCGGCGGATCTTATCCTCAAGGTCGGCCCGGGTGACCGTGTTCGGCTTTGTGTTGGGCATCTCAAACACGGCGGTGACGCCGCCCAGCACCGCAGCCTTGGTGCCGGTGGCCAGGTCTTCCTTGTGCTCCATCCCCGGCTCGCGCAAATGCACCTGGGTATCGATAACGCCCGGCAGGATGTGGAGGCCTTTGGCGTCGATCACCTCAGCCGCATCGCCGCCGACACTGCCGACCGCTGCGATTCGCCCGCCGCTGATGGCGATATCGCCGGGACCGGACTGTTCGGTGGTGACGATGACGCCGCCGCGGATGATCAGATCGTAGTTGGCCACGCGCACTCGCAAGGAAATTGGTTGCCGCTGGCCTCTGCGATAGACGATTGCGCGGGACTTGCCAATGGCCGCGCCTTCTCTGATTGTGGCCGGTCTCAACAGCGAGTTGGAAATGCCTGTATTTGCGAACATCGCCAGGCGCCGCGGCGTCCTCAGAATCACCGGGGTAGATCGCGTGTCCTTTCTCCAGGGGCTGGTGACCAACGACGTCGCCCGCGCCGCCGCAGGGCAGCCAGTCTATTCCGCGCTGCTGACCGCGCAGGGCCGCTTCCTCCATGATTTCTTCATCGTGCCGCAGAGCGACGCGCTGCTCTTGGATTGTGAGGCGGAACGCCGTGCCGACCTGATGCGGCGTCTGGGCATGTATAAACTCCGCGCCAAAGTGACTATCGAGGACAAGACAGACGCTCTCACGGTGATTCTCCTCTGGGGCGATGGCCTGGAACCCGAAGCCCTGCGCACCGGCGATGCCGTGGCGATCTATGCCGATCCGCGTCTCCCAGCCCTGGGTGCCCGCGCAATTGTTGCTGCCGACAGCGCGGCAAGCTGGATCGCCAAGCACGGTGTTAATGCGGTCGACGAGGCTTCCTATGACCGCCATCGCATCGCCCTGGGAGTGCCCGACGGCAGCCGCGACCTGCCGGTGGAACGCGCGCTGCTGCTGGAGAACGGCTTCGATGAGCTCCACGGCATCGACTGGCAGAAGGGCTGCTACATCGGCCAGGAAGTGACCGCGCGCATGCGCTATCGTAGCTTGGTGCGCAAACATCTCCTGCCGGTATCCATTGACGGCCCGACACCCGATTTCGGCGCGCCGATCACCCTCGACGGCGCGGAAGCCGGCGAAATGCGCAGCGCCGTGGATGGCCTGGGACTCGCCCTGCTGCGCCAGGAAGCCCTGGACAAAGTCGGCCCGGGTCGGGAATTACTATGCGCCAAGGCCACTCTCCGTCCGCTGCCGCCGACCTAAAAGCAAAAGATCACCGAGTACAATCACAGGGAGACTAGAAAATGGGCCGCGCGCGCTTACGCGATCTCGGATTCGCCTCCGGATATCTGCCGACGGGACCGCTCAACGCCATCACCGACGTGCCGGGCGTGCGCGTGGGCCATTGCACCGTCGTCCATGACCAGCCTTTCGTCGCCCGCAGCGGCGTCACCGCCGTCTGGCCGGCCAGCGACGACGTCTGGCGCAACGGGGTGTTTGCCGGCTTCCATTCCTTCAACGGCAATGGCGAGATGACCGGCACCATCTGGATCGAGGAGCAGGGCCTGCTGGCGGCCCCGCTCTGCATCACCAACACCCACTCCGTCGGCGTGGTCCATGACGCGCTGGTGGCCTATGCGGTGAACAAGGGCGTCGACCAGGAATGGCACCTGCCGGTCACCGCCGAGACCTATGACGGCTGGCTCAGCGATGCGGAAAAGTTTCCCGTGAAACAGGAACACGCCTTCGCCGCGCTTGAAAGCGCCACGGGCGGCGCGGTTGCTGAAGGCTGTGTCGGCGGCGGCACCGGCATGATCTGCCATGAATTCAAGGGCGGCATCGGCACATCCTCGCGCATCGCGCAAACACGCAACGCCAAATACACCGTCGGCGCGCTGGTGCAGGCCAACTATGGCGACCGCGAGCAGTTCCGCGTCGACGGCGCGCCGGTCGGCCGCGAGATCGGCCGCGACGTGGTGCCGACGCCCGAAGGCTGGCTCGATCCCGGCGCGGGCTCGATCATCGTCATCCTGGCCACGGACGCGCCGCTGCTGCCCATCCAATGCAAGCGCCTGGCGCGCCGTGCGGCCACAGGCCTCGCCTGGGTCGGCGGCTATGGCAGCAACGGCAGCGGCGACATCTTCCTCGCCTTCGCCAACGGCAACCGCATTCCCCGCAACAAGCATTGCTATGACGTGAAGATGATCGCGCCGCCGGAGATGACGCCGCTGTTCGAAGCGGCGGCGGAAGCGACGGAGGAAGCCATCCTCAACGCCATGACGGCGGCGGAAACCACCACCGGTTTCAAGGGCCGCACGGTCCATGCATTGCCGTTCGACCTGCTGGAGAAAGCGATGCGGAAGTATGGGAGACCGCCGAAGAAGTAACGGCGCTCACACCGTCGCGTCGACACTCGCGGCCAGCGTCGCCTGGGCCGCCGCCAGCTTGGCGATCGGCACGCGGTAGGGCGAGCAGGACACATAGTCCAGCCCCACCTCGGCGCAGAAGCGGATCGATGCGGGATCGCCGCCATGTTCGCCGCAGATGCCGAGCTTGAGGTCCGGGCGGCGCTTGCGGCCCCGTTCGGCGGCGATGCGCACCAGCTCACCCACGCCATCCCGGTCGAGCGTCACAAACGGGTCCTGGGTTAGGATGCCCGCCCGCTCATAGGCGGTCAGAAATCGCGACGAATCATCGCGGCTGAGGCCATAGGTGGTCTGCGTCAGATCGTTGGTGCCAAAGCTGAAGAATTGCGCATTCTCGGCGATGTCATAGGCCCGCAGCGCCGCGCGCGGCAGCTCGATCATCGTGCCCACGAGATAAGGCGTCTGCCTGCCCGTCTGCTTCGCTACTTCTTCGGCGACCCGGTCCACCAGTTCTCTCAGCATGGCGAATTCGCGCGCCCAGGCCACCAGCGGAATCATGATCTCCGGCTCGACTGTCTCGCCGCCTTCCCTCTGCACTTCGGCGGCGGCCTCGAATATCGCCCGCGCCTGCATCTCGTAGATTTCCGGATAGGTGATGCCCAGGCGGCAGCCGCGATGGCCGAGCATCGGGTTGGCCTCTTTCAGCATGGCGGCGCGGTGTCGCACCGTATCGATGCCGAGTCCCGCGGCCCGGGCCACTTCTTCCATTTCCACATCGGTATGCGGCAGGAACTCATGCAGCGGCGGGTCCAAGAGGCGGATGGTCACCGGCAGGCCGCGCATGATGCGGAACAGCTCGACGAAATCGGCCCGCTGCATCGGCAGGATCTTGGCCAGCGCGGCGCGGCGGCCGGCGGCGTCTTCGGCCATGATCATCTCGCGCATGGCGACGATGCGGTCGCCGTCGAAGAACATATGCTCGGTGCGGCAGAGGCCGATGCCCTCGGCGCCGAAGCGGCGCGCCGTGCGCGCGTCCGCCGGCGTCTCGGCGTTGGTGCGCACCTTCATATGGCGGGTTTCGTCGGCCCAGGTCATGAGCTGCGAGAAGTCGCCGGAGAGATCGGGCTGGATCGTCGGCACTTCGCCCAGCATCACTTCGCCGGTGCCGCCGTCGATGGTGACGAGATCGCCGGCCCGCACTGTCGTGCCGCGCACGGTCATGGTGCCGGCCTGGGTGTCGATACGCAGGTCGTTGGCGCCGGAGACGCAGGGCCGCCCCATGCCGCGCGCCACCACCGCCGCGTGGCTGGTCATGCCGCCGCGAGCGGTGAGGATGCCTTGGGCCGCATGCATGCCGTGGATATCCTCAGGGCTGGTCTCCAGCCGCACCAGGATGACCTTCTCGCCCTTGGTGGCGCGGTCCTCGGCTTCGTCGGCGGTGAACACCGCCTTTCCCGCCGCCGCCCCCGGCGAGGCCGGCAGGCCGCGGGCAATCACCTTGCGCGCCGCCTTGGGATCCAGCGTCGGGTGCAGCAGCTGATCGAGCGACGCCGGATCGATGCGCCGCACCGCCTGGCGCCTGTCGATCAACCCTTCGGCCACCATGTCGACGGCGATCTTCAGCGCCGCCGCCGCCGTGCGCTTGCCGCTGCGGGTCTGCAGCATCCAGAGGCGGCCCTGCTGCACGGTGAACTCGATGTCCTGCATGTCGCGGTAATGGGCTTCCAGCTTGCGGCGCACATCGTCGAGTTCGCCGAACAGGTTGGGCATCACCTCTTCCATGGCCGGCAGGTTGGAGCGGTTGGATTTCTTGCCGGCCACCGTCAGATGCTGCGGCGTGCGGATGCCCGCCACCACATCCTCGCCCTGGGCATTGACCAGATACTCACCGTAGAACTCGTTGGCGCCGGTCGACGGGTTGCGGGTGAAGGCGACGCCGGTCGCGCAGCTATCACCCATGTTGCCGAACACCATCGCCTGCACGCTGACGGCGGTGCCCCAGCTTTCGGGGATGTTGTGCAGCTTGCGATAGGTCACGGCGCGCTGCGTGTTCCAGCTGCCGAAGACGGCGCCGATGGCGCCCCAGAGCTGCTCCATGGGATCCTGCGGGAACGGCTTGCCCAGATGCTCCTGCACCTTGGCTTTGTAGCCGGCCACCACGGTCTTCCAGTCGTCGGCGGTGAGCGCCGTATCCAAGCTGAGATTGCGATCCTCTTTATGCAGATCGAGGATCTCCTCGAAGTTATGATGATCGACGCCCAGCACCACGCTGCCATACATCTGGATGAAGCGGCGATAGCTGTCATAGGCGAAGCGCGCATCGCCCGACTTCGCCGCCAGGCCCTCGACGGTCCTGTCATTGAGGCCGAGATTGAGCACCGTATCCATCATGCCGGGCATGGAGACGCGGGCGCCCGAGCGCACGGACACCAGCAGCGGATTGGCGGCGTCGCCGAACTTCGCGCCGACGGTGGATTCGATCTGCGCCAGCCCGGCGGCGACCTGCGCCTGCAGATCGGCAGGGTAGGATTTCCCCTTGGCGTAGAAGAAGGTGCAGACCTCGGTCGTGATGGTGATGCCCGGCGGCACCGGCAGGCCCAGGCTGCTCATCTCCGCCAGATTGGCGCCCTTGCCGCCCAGCAGGTTGCGCATGTCCGCCCGGCCATCCGCCTTCCCGGCGCCAAAGCTGTAGACCCATTTAGACATGGTGAACCTCTTGGAAGGCGGATGACACGTTATTGCATTCAATGACACCGTTAGACGATATGATCCGCTGTGTTGCTTCCGCGCCAGCATATTCACAATCAAAGTTGTCATCGCCGGGCTTGACCCGGCGATCCATGCCATCGCGGCATGAATGTCGAGATGACAACCGCCCCGTGGA
>JBJXDY010000060.1:0-5366 GCA_046154965.1 Dongiaceae bacterium
ATGCAGATCTAAGCGCTGCCCTCGCGCAGCACTTCCTTCACCTTGCCGGCGAGCTGCTTGAGCGTGAAGGGCTTGGGCAGGAAATGGATGTCGGCGTTTTCGTCCAGGCGTTTCCGGAACGCGTCCTCCGCATAGCCCGATATGAAGATCACCTTCATGGTCGGCTGTTTCGCGCGCACTTCCTTGATCAGCGTCGGGCCGTCCATGCGCGGCATGACCACGTCGGTGATCAGGAGGTCGATCGGCTGTTTGTTCGCCGCGGCCGAATTGATGATCTCCAGCGCCGCCTCGCCGCTGCGGGCCTCCAGCACGTTGTAGCCCTTGTTGCGCAGCGCGCGGGCGCCGAACAGGCGGACAGCGTCTTCGTCCTCCACCAGCAGCACGGTGCCGATGCCCGTGAGATCGGCGGTCTGCACCGCTTCGGCCATATTCTCGGCGATGACCGGCTCGGGGCTGGCCGCATCGGGCACATGGCGCGGCAGATAGATCGAGAAGGTGGCGCCCTGCTTGGGCTTGGACTCCACGAAGATAAAGCCGCCGGTCTGCTTGACGATGCCGTACACCGTCGACAGGCCGAGGCCGGTGCCGGAACCGACTTCCTTGGTGGAGAAAAAGGGATCGAAGATGCGGTCGACGATCCCGGGCGGAATGCCATGGCCGGTGTCGATCACCTGCACCATGACGTAGTTGCCCGGCGGCATGATCTCCGACCCGCGGGTCATCGGCTGGCCGGTGGCCACGTTCTCGGTGCGGATGGTCAGGGTGCCGCCGCCGATCATGGCGTCGCGGGCGTTGACAGCGAGATTGATGATCACCTGCTCGAGCTGGCCGTGGTCCACCTTGACCGGCGACAGGTCGCGGCCGTGAGTCATCTTCAGCTCGATGTTCTCGCCGATCAGGCGGCGCAGCAGATGGGACAGTTCCGCCAGCACGTCGGTGATGCTGAGCACCCGCGGCTGCAGCGTCTGCTGGCGCGAGAAGGCGAGCAACTGGCGCACCAGGTTGGCGGCGCGGTTGGCGTTCTGCTTGATCTGCATGATGTCGGCGAAGGACTGGTCGCCGGCGCGGTGCCGCACCAGCAGCAGGTCGCAGAAGCCGATCATCGCCGTCAGCAGGTTGTTGAAGTCGTGGGCAATGCCGCCGGCGAGCTGGCCCACGGCCTGCATCTTCTGCGACTGCGAGACCTGGACCTCCAGGTTCTTGCGCTCGGTGATGTCGATGAAATGGGCGATCCAGCCGGCGGTCTCACCGGCGGCGGTGTCGCGGGGGGATATATAGAGAGTGGACTTGCGCGGCTGCAGCGATTTCAGGCTGACATCGACGGGCGTGCCCGGGCCGCTGTGATTGGCGGCGGACAGGCGGGTGGTGACCGCCGGCCGGTCCTGTTCGTCGATGAACCCCAGAAACTCAAAGCCGACGAGGTCGCTGGACTGGACGCCGACCATGGTGCGGAAGTGGGCGTTGCATTCCTGCACGCGGCCGCCCTGGTCGATCAGCACGATGCCGATCGGCGCCTCGGCGAAGAACCGCTGGAAGCGCTGCTCGGACGAGCGCAGCGCTGCTTCGAGCGCGCGTTCGCGGCCGAGATCGTGGACCACGGACCGGGTGCGAAGGCCGGAGCCGGAGTCGCTGGGCACCACCTCCTGCCGCACATAGGCATGCAGCGTCTTGCCCTCAGGACCGCGGAGAGTCACTTCGCCGCCGGTCACTTCGCCGGCGAAGGGGCTGTAGGGCGGCGTGTCCGCCGCCACCGGCGGCGCCAGCAACTCATGAAGATAGACGCGGCCGGCGGCAACGTCGGCGCGGGGCACGCCCAGCCAGAACGACAACGTGGCGTTGATGAACTGGAATCGGCCGGTCTCGTCGACAGAATAAAATCCAATGGGCGCCCGCTCCACGAGGTCGGCGAAGCGCTCCTGCTCCCGGCGGATCAGGGCTTCGACCTGGCGGCGCGGGGTGACGTCTTCGACGCCCCACACCACATAGCCGGGCAGCAGCTGCAGCGGCGAGGCGCTGACATCGCGCCACTCGACGCCGCCATTGGGCATGCGCACGGTGACTTCGGCATGGCCGGCGATGCCGACCGCCGCCTGCGCTTCCAGCCGCGCCAGGCGGTCGGCCTCGTCGGGCTCGCCGACGAGTTGAGCGGCCAGGGTGGTCTTCACCGGCTTGTCGACGCTCGGGAACATCTGCCGGAATGCGGTCGAGGTGAACACCACCTTGCCGTCGGGCGAGACGATCTGGCGGGCGATCGGCAGCGTATCCAGGCTGGAGGCAAAGAGATCGCGCTCGCGCTGGGCGCGGCGGCGGTTGATCAGCAAGGAGACGGCGAGGGACAGCAGCGACAAGCCGATGCCGACGCTGATGCCGACCCAATAGAAGGCCGTCACCTTGCTCATGCCGACATTGGTGGTCAGGATAAAGAACGCGGAAACGCTGAGCGCTGCGCCCAGGAATGCCAGAATGATCGCCGGCCACTTGCCTTCCGACGACGACTGACTCCGTCCTTCCAGGTTAGCGCTGGACATGACGCGCCCTAATCGGCCCTTTCACGGCCTGCCGGCGCCTTTACGGTCCGGCTTTGCAATCGCAATCCCCTACCCCACGCGCGGCCCCGGTTGGGCACGATCCCCGACCCCTGGGCAGCAACCGGGCAAACGCGCTACGCCCGAAATTCTTACGATAGTCCTAACCGGATGCGCTTAAAAATAAGTAAAGTTAATGGAACCCTACCTCAGGCGCCGTGGCGATTCCCCGGAGTTTTGCCCGATGGGCGGCTTTCCCGCTTGGTTGCCGGCGACGAATCGCCGCGCGAGGGCCGCTCAATCGTCGCGCCTGGTCCGTTCCAGCCGTTCATGGCGCTCCTGCGCCTCGACGCTCAGGGTGGCGATCGGACGGGCCTCCAGGCGCTTTATGCCAATCGGCTCATTGGTTTCCTCGCAATAGCCGTAGGTGCCGTCCTCGATGCGCCGCAGCGCGTCGTCGATCTTGGAGATCAGCTTGCGCTCCCGGTCCCGGGTGCGCAGTTCCAGGGCCCGGTCGGTCTCCAGGGAGGCCCGATCCGCCAAATCCGGCTCCGCCAGGCTCTCCTCCTGGAGGTGGGACAGGGTTTCGGTCGATTCCTGCAGCAGCTCGGACCGCCAACCCAATAGTTTCCGGCGGAAATATTCGCGCTGCAGGGGATTCATAAACTCTTCCCGTTCGCTGGGACGGTAATCGGGAGGCAGGGTAACCTTCATGTCTTTCGCTTTTTGTGGTCTTTTCCAACGTGAAGCGGCGCGGAGTATATGGGATTCCATTTTCCCCGCAAGATCGCCGGCGCGATTAAGGTTCACAGCGTATTATCCTTATAATTCAGTTTGTTATAACTCCCTTTCAAAACAGTTTACGTTCCCCTGTTTGGCCCGCAATTGGTTCAGCCGCCAGCCAGCAGGCGGATCGGCCGGGGCGCTAGATATGGGGTCTGGAATGGGCCGATTTCCCGGCCGCGCGCAGTCGGTATGCCATTAGTCTTTATTAAGGTCAGACGGCAACAGTGCCAATCAAGACAATATCTTAACGGGACAGTTTAGGTTTTTTTTAAGTGCCGGCCTGTATTCTTCCGGGCGTGGATGGAGCACGCCTTGAGTCTACGTGTGGATAGCAGGAGAAGTTGATGAGCCTAGAGCCGGACAATCACAAGGGAGCGGCGCGCGGGCCGGAGGGTGAACCTCTGACCCTCGACGATTTGCCGCCCCCCGGAACTAAGCGCTGGGTCATCCGCCGAAAGGCCGAAGTGGTGGCCGGCGTACGCGCTGGGCTCATCACGCTGGATGAGGCCTGCCAACGTTACACGCTTTCGGTGGAAGAGTTTCTGTCTTGGCAGCGGCTGATCGACCGCCATGGCCTTCGCGGCCTGCGGGTGACGCGGCTGCAGGACTACCGCAGCGACGAACAGCCAGCCGGTAACTTGAGCTAAAAGCCACGGCGAAAAGCCGGCGACCGAAGCAGATAAGCAAAGGGCCGCAACCTCAGGGTTGCGGCCCTTTTGCTTGGTTTACTCGCGATTCTCAGGATCGGCGGCTGCGGGCGCGGCGGGCCTGGCGGAACTGCTCGGGCAGCGGCGAAGTGCGCCCTGCTTCCCGGCGCTCGATATGGCCCAGCTCGATGCGGGCCTGCGCCAGGTCGGCCTGGGCACGCGTCAGCGCCCCGTCGGCATCGGCAATGGATTGCTCCAGACGGGCGCGCCGGCCGGTGACGACCGGATCGATGAGGCCGCTTTGCTCGGGCGCCTGCAGCTGCTGAAGATCGCCGCGCAGACGTTTGGCAAGGCGCTCCAATTCTTCGAGATCCCGCTGCTTTTCGCGACACAGCCAGCGATGCACCCGAAGCATATGGTCAAGGGCAGTCACTCAGCTTAACCCCTCTACCCGCGTGCCGTCTGACAAGGTTATCTTTCGACAATCCTCCCGGCGGGCTTTCCGGGCCGCCGCCGAAAATCCGAAACCACGGATTAACCGCCGACGAATCAATAAGTTAAGGGGAGTATGCCGCTCCAATAGTTAAGCAAACGTGAACGCTCTTTTTAAACGATTGGACAACTTTTTTTCGGCGGCGGTAAAGGTTTGTTAACTACCTAGGCGTCAAAGTGGTTAAAGGGTTAAGCTTTATCCACAGACTAAATGCCGGAGCGGGGCTCATGCGGGTACTACTCGTCGAAGACGATTCGAACACGGCTCAGAGCATCGAATTGATGCTCAAGTCGGAAAATTTCATTGTCGATTCAACGGACCTCGGGGAAGACGGTCTGGAGATCGGCAAGCTGTATGATTACGACATCATACTGCTGGACCTGATGCTTCCCGACATCGACGGCTACGAAGTGCTGCGGCGGTTGCGCCAGGCGCGGGTCAATACGCCGATTCTGATCCTGTCGGGGCTCAGCGAGCTGGACAACAAGATCAAGGGTCTCGGCTTCGGCGCCGACGATTATCTGACCAAGCCGTTCGACAAGCGCGAACTGATCGCCCGCATCCAGGCGATCGTGCGCCGCTCCAAGGGCCATTCTGACTCCGTGATCAAGACCGGCAAGCTGTCGGTCAATCTGGACACCCGGGTCGTGGAAGTCGAAAGCCAGCCCTTGCATCTCACCGGCAAGGAATACGGCATCCTCGAGCTGCTGTCGCTGCGCAAGGGAACCACGCTGACCAAGGAGATGTTCCTCAACCATCTCTATGGCGGCATGGACGAGCCCGAGTTGAAGATCATCGACGTGTTCGTCTGCAAGCTGCGCAAGAAGCTGGCGGCGGCCACCGGCGGCGACAACTACATCGAGACCGTCTGGGGCCGCGGCTATGTTCTGCGCGATCCCACCGAGGAAAAAGATA
>JBJXDY010000061.1:0-103611 GCA_046154965.1 Dongiaceae bacterium
AACCGCTAGGTCCCCGCGTTCGCCGGGGATGACAATCGTGGCAAACGGCGATTGCATCAGGCCAGGACCGTAATCCTAGACAATAGCGGGCCGTCTTGCTATCATGAAACGGCTCGCCGTCATGGCCTCGATGTTGGACATTGTCTATCGGAATGCCATATGCGCGCGCCGCGCGGATTCTTCCGGGAGTAATTCCCTTGCATGGCATCGTTCCCGGAAATCAGGATCCCTGGGAATCGCATGTTTCCGGTAATTACCCCGTTTGGGCATGGACTTAGCTCCATGGAAAATGTGCACAAATGTCACCCGGGGCGCGGTGCGCAAGAAGCACCGGAGGGGACGGCAGCGGTGGCAACGCAGCCCTGCCGTCCCGGGATAGGATTTCGGCTCTAGGGCCTCTTACTCCGCCGCCGCCCGGACCATGCGGCCCGCCAGTTCCGCCGCACGCCAGAGATACCAGCTCGCCACCGTGCGGTAGGGCTTCCACCTGCTGCCCCGCCGTTCCATCTGTTCGCGTTCCGGCATCTGGTTGCGGTTGAAGGCGTAGGCGAAGCCCTTGCGGATGCCGTAGTCGTCCACCGGCAGCACGTCCGGCCGGCCGAGCCGGTACATCAGCAGCATCTCGGCGGTCCAGCGGCCGATGCCGCGCACCGCGGTCAGGCGCTCGATGATGGCCTCGTCCTCCATTCTGTGGGCCTGGGCCAGGGTGGGGAGTTCGCCTCCGGCGGTGCGCTTGGCCAGGTCCCGCAGCGCCGCGATCTTCGGCCGCGACAGGCCGGCCTCCCGCAGCTTGCCGTCGGCCACCCGCAGGATGTGGTCGGCGCTGAGGCCCGCCCTGGCGCGGGGGAACAAGGCGCAGACCCGGCCATGGATGGTGGCCGCGGCCTTGCCGGTGAGCTGCTGATAGATGATCGCCTCCGCCAGCGCGGCGAAGATACTGGGCGCCGCTTTAAGTTCCATGCGGAACGGCCCAGCCGCATCGATGATCCGGGCCAGCGCCTTATCAGACTCGCGCAGATGGGCCACCGCCGTATCCGGATCAAAGCCCAAAGCGCCGTCGCCGTCGAACAGCGGCAGCGCTTTCTGCAGCTTCACCCCTTCGATGGCCAGAAGCCGGGTCTTGGTGCTGAGGCCGCCATTGGCGGAGAAGCCGCCGGCCTTGCCTCCCGCCGCCAGAACCCGATGGCAGGGCACCACGATGGCGAAGGGATTGCGGCCCAGCGCTTGGCCCACGGCGCGGGCGGCGCCGGGTGCACCGATCTTCGCCGCCACCTCGCCATAAGACAGGGTCGAGCCCGGCGGGATATTGCGGGTCGCCTCGTAGACCCGCCGGTGAAACTCCGGCACGCCGTCCATCTCTAGCGGAATATCCCCGAGGTCGGCCGCCTCGCCCCGCAGCAGCGCCGCGATGGCGTCCAGCGCCTGCCGGATCTTGGGCGGCGGCGCCATTTCCGGTGCGCCCGGGAATCGCCGGGCCAGCCGGGCGCGCGTTTCGGCGGCGCTGGCCTCCGGCAGTTGCAGCGCCGCCAGCCCCTGCCGGCCCCAGGCCGCGCCACAGGGGCCGATGGCCGTCTCGAAGATTGTATAGCCTTGTGCCGTCATGATGCCCGCCTATCATATCCGCCGGGACCTGCCACGGCTTCCGGATTCTTGCTGTTCCGCGGCCGCCTGACACTTAGAGGAATTGCGTAGCATGAATGTTGTGATCACCGGCGGCGCCGGATTCATCGGCAAGCAACTGGCCGAGCGCCTGTCGAAACTGGGCGAATTGCCCGATGGCGCCGGCAAGCCGGCGAAGATCGATGAGATCGTGCTGTTCGACGCGGTCGATGGTCCGCCGCCGGCACCGGGGCGCGCACCCTACCGCAGCGTGACCGGCGATGTGGCCGACCGCGCCCTGATGCGCCGGATCATCGCCGGCGACGTTGGCGCGGTGTTCCACCTGGCCGCGGTGGTCAGCGCTGCGGCCGAAGCGGATTTCGATCTGGGGATGCGGGTCAATCTGGAGGGTACGCTGTCGGTGCTGGAGGCCTGCCGCGCCCTGCCCAAGCCGCCGCGGGTGATATTCTCCTCCTCCGTCGCCGTGTTCGGTGGCGACATGCCGCCGGTGCTGAACGACCAGACGCCGCTGGCGCCCCAGACCTCCTACGGTATCCAGAAGGCGATGGGCGAGCTGCTGGCTAACGACTACAGCCGCAAGGGCTTCATCGACGGCCGCGCGCTCCGCCTGCCCACCATCGTGGTGCGGCCGGGGAAGCCGAACAAGGCGGCGTCCACCTTCGCCAGCAGCATCATCCGCGAACCGCTGGCCGGCGCCGAGGCGGTCTGCCCGGTGGAGCGCAGCGCCCGCATGTGGATCCTCTCGCCCCGGCGGGTGCTGGACAGCCTGCTCCATGCCTATGAGCTGCCGCCATCGGCCTGGGGCAGCAGCCGCAGCCTGTCGCTGCCGGGCATCAATGTCAGCATCGGCGACATGGTGGATGGCCTCGGGCGCGTGGCCGGTCCGGGACCGGTGAAACGCATCCGCTGGGAGCCGGACGCTCATATCCAGCGCATCGTCGCCGGCTGGCCCTACAAGTTCGATACCGCGCGCGCCAACGCCATGGGCTTCACCGCCGACAAGAACTTCGACGAGATCGTCAGCCAGCACATCGCCGACCAGCTCGGCGGCAAATGGGCGGCGTAGGTCAGCCGGGCGGATAGCGCTTCCTGATATCCGCCACCTGCTCGGGCGTCAGCCAGCGGGTTCTCTCCTGGCGCAGCAGCAGGAACAGCCGCGCGGTTTCTTCCAATTCCTCGATGGCGCCGACAGCGGCATCGAGCGAGGTGCCCGCCACCACCGGCCCGTGATTGGCCAACAGGACCGCGTGGTGCTTACCCGCCAGTTTTGCCACCGCGTCGGCCAGCGTCGGATCGCCGGGCGGATGGAACGGCACCAGCGGCAGGCTGCCGACGCGCATGACGTAGTAGGCGGTGACCGGCGGCAGCACGTCCTCCGGGTTTACGTCGGCCAGGCAAGACACTGCGACGGAATGCGTGGCGTGCAGATGCACAACCGCGCCGCTGTTCGGCCGCTGGCGATACATGGCGATATGCAGGAAGGACTCCTTGGTCGGCGCGTCGCCCGACAAAAGCTTGCCGTTGCTGTCGAGGCGTGCGAGTCGCGCGGGATCGAGGCGGTCCAGCGCCACATTGGTCGGCGTCATCAGCCAGCCATCCTCGAGCCGCGCGCTGATGTTACCGGAACTGCCGAAGGTAAGCCCGCGCTCGAACATCGACCGGCCGTAGCGCACGATCGACTCCCGCAGCGTTGTTTCCGTGGTCATCGTACCATCCCCAGAGCCTTCGCAAAGAAGTCCGCGCCGCCGAAATTGCCCGACTTCAGCGCCAGGGCCAGGCGCGGCTCGCCAAGGCTGAAGGTCCAGGGCACGCCGGGATCGATCTGCCGGCCGATTCGCAGCGTCGTGACGCCCAGCCGCTGCACCACCGCGCCCGAGGTCTCGCCGCCCGCCACCACCAGCCGCCGCACGCCCTTGGCCACCAGGCCGGCGGCAATGTCGGCCAGCATCCGCTCCACCAGGGCGCTGGCCCGTTCGCGGCCCAGTTTCGCCTGGATCGCCGCGACATCCTCAGGAGGCGCGCTGGCGTAGATCAGCACCGGCCCCGCTGAAAGCTTTGGTATCGCCCAGCCGAGCGCTTGAGCCGCGGTGACCTTGCCTTCCGCGATGGCCTGCGGATCGAGCTTCATGACGGGATGAGACTTCGCAAAAGTCTCAATCTGGCCAAGGCTGGCGGCAGAGCAGCTGCCCGCGAGAATTGCGGAAGTTCCACCGACGTCGGGCATCGTCTCGGCGGCGGCCGAGGACTGGAGCAAACCGCGGCGACGGAAATTTTCCGGCAGACCAAGGGCAATGCCCGAGCCGCCGGTAATCAGCGGCAGGTCGGCGCAGGCGGCGCCGATTCCCAGCAGTTGCCGGTCTTCTGTTGCGTCGACGATGGCGTATGTCACGCCGGCAGCGATCAATTGCTCGAAACACTTTGCGATCGCCGCTGCGCCTTCGCGCACGACCGACAACGGCACGAGATCGACCTTCGCCGTCGTCTGCCGGCTCAGCACGCGCACCAGATTGGCATCGGTCATCGGCGTCAGCGGATGGTTCCGCATGCTGGAGTCCGAGAGCAACTGCCGGCCGACGAACAGATGGCCTTGGTAGACCGTTCGCCCGTTCTCGGGAAAAGCCGGACAGGCAATGGTGAACTTGGCAGCCAGCGCCGCCAGCAGCGCATCGGCGACCGGTCCGATGTTGCCGGCATCGGTGGAATCGAAGGTGGAGCAATACTTGAAGAAGTATTGCCGCGTGGCGGCCTGCTTGAGCGCGGCGAATGCCGCCAGCGATTGCGCCACCGCTTCCGCTGCCGGAATCGTGCGCGACTTCAGCGCCACGACGATGGCGTCGGCATCGGGCAGCGCCGCGCCCCTCGCCGGCACGCCAATCACCTGCACCGTGCGCATGCCGCCGCGCACCAGCATGTTGGCCAGATCGGCGGCGCCGGTCAGATCGTCGGCAATGCAGCCGAGCAGCGGACCGCGGATTTCAGCCGCCATCGTTGCTGGTCCGAAGGCGCCGTTGCCGGCCGGTCAGGAGGCCGCGGCGATGCGCGCTACCGCATAGGGCCGGAGCGGGATTGAGGCCGGCATTTTCTTCGCCTTCTTGATCAGCTTGCCAAGGAAGTCCTGCCGCTTCGTCGCCGCGGCGAAGCTGCCTTCGTCGAGCATGGCGATCGCCACCGGCCCAGGCTTGAATCCCTTGACCTGCACGGTCTGCGGCTCGCCGGTCAGGTTCGCCAGCCACACCACCGGCCCGGCGGAGTCGCGGTAGGCCACGCTGGCCACTTTGGTCGGCGCGCCGCTGTCAGCGGCGATCTGCTTCTTGCCCGCCGCACCTGCCAGGCCGGCGATGACGTGATAGAGCGGATAGAATCCGCGCTTCACGTCGTCGAAGTATGGCTGCGGCGTGTCGGTCGGCCGGTAGAGCAGGCCGCGCGGGCCGGTCGCCGCCGCGAGGTTCACCGCCGCGACCCCGCCGCGGGCGAAGGCGGCGACATAGCCGAGAGTCCAGGCGGCGCCAAACAGGCCGCGATGGCGCGGATCACGGTCCGCCAGGCAGATGCGCTGGTTGTCCGGGTTCGCCGCCGTTGCCGCGCCATAGGGATTGTCGCGGGCGGCGATGCTGCTGGGCCCGACCCAATAGGGCGTCTTCTTGCCGATGAAGGCGCGCGTGGAATCTATCACATAGGGCAGCGCCTCCAGCGTCTCCATCACGGAGATGTCGTCGGCGGCATGAACGATCGGCGCACTCGTATGCGTCACATAGTCGAGCAGCTCCACCGGCGGCCGCTTGCGATTCAGTTCGGTGAAGTAGGAGAACATGCCGCCACCCAGGCGCACACCCGGAAAGGCCGCGCGCGCCGCCTTGTAGATGTCGGCCAGCGGCGCCACCTTCGGTCCGGCGCTGCCGGGCAGCGTGGCCTTGAGATCGGACGCCGGCGATACCGCGACCGCCATGGGCCGCAGGCCCGCGACTCTCGCCTGCCCGCCGACCCGCGCCAGCTCCGCCTCCGGCGGTTCCGTGCCGGTGAGAATGATCTCCAGCACCACGCCGGCGCCGGTGGCGTCGCCCAGCTGCTTGTAGCGCCGGCAGAGCGCGGTGGCATCGCCGCGGCGGCAATCGATCTGGCAGATCAGCTGCTGCAGCCCGGCGGCTTTCAGCGCGTCGGCCGCCGAGATCGCGTTGTCGGCTTCTTCTGCGGGAACGCCGACGCCGATGCGCGGCATGGTGCCGGGGCCGCCGCTGAGGGTAACGGCGATCTTCTTGCTGCCGCCGCGGCCCTTGGGCTTAGGCAGCTTACGGGTAAAGGTGAGGCTGACCGCCTGGTCGAAGGACTTCCCCGCCGGCAAGGTGTAAGGCCAGGGTTGCGCCAGCGGCCGCACATAGGTCTTGAAGGAGGCATCGGTCCAATTGCGGTGGTCCTCCATCTCGAAGCTGTCGCCTTCCATGCGACAGATCGCCCAGTTGCCGGGTGCCACCTCATGGCTGAGAGCATGGATGTCGTAGAAGGGCTGCACCGGGTTGACGATCTTGGGGAAGCGCGACTTCTCGCTGCGTCCGTCTACATGCATCACCTTCACCGGCTTGCCGGCGACGCCCGCCAGGGGATGCAGCACCACGAAGCCGGTGCGGTTGGTCAGGAAGTCCAACTCCGGCGTTGCCTTGGCGCTGAACTTGAGCCCATCGGTGACATCGCCTGTGATCTCGGCATCGTAGGTCAGCGCCCGCTTGGCATCGGCGCAGCGAGCCCGATAGGTGACGCGGAAGCCCGTCTTGCCCTGCTTCACTTTCAGGTCGCTGATCTCGGGCGTGAAGGTGCCCCAGTTCTCGTCTCGCACCAGGAAGGCGACGGCGCGCAGCACCTCGATATCGTTGATCCTGATGTAACGGAGCTGGCCGTTGTCCAGCACCGCGGAGAGCGGCCCGGCCCGCAGGACTCGTCCCTTGCTGTCGATCGTCGTCGTACCGAAGAGCTTGACGGCTCGCGATGGCGCCTTCGTTGCCATGGACAACCCCCTTGCTGTGACGTCCCGATTGCTGGGTCAGATGACCTTGTTCGTCGCGGGATCGATCAGGACAGCCTTGTTCATATCGAGTTCGACTTCAATGGCCTCGCCCGCCTGCCCGACTTCATGAGGTTCGACTTCCGCGGTCACGGCGATGCCGCCGAGCAGGATGGTGATGTAGGTGCGCGAACCGGTCGGCTGCACGAGATCGACGGCGGCGGATATCCGCACATGGCCGGCCCGTGGCGCGGCGGCGGCTGCGCGGCCCAGATGCTCCGGCCGCAATCCCAGGATCACCTTCCGGTCCGTCGCCCCTGCCAGCGCGCCCTGGCGCGCCTGCGGCAATGGCAGCGACTTGCCGTCCTCGAGACGCACGGTGATTCCGCCGCTGCCGTTGTAAAGCTCGCCGGAAATGAAGTTCATCTGCGGCGAACCCAGGAATCCGGCGACGAATTTCGTCGCCGGCCGCTCGAACAGATCCAGCGGCTTACCGGCCTGTTCAATCAGCCCGTCCTTGAGCAGCACGATGCGGTCGGCCAGGGTCATGGCCTCGATCTGATCATGGGTGACATAGATCATGGTCTTGCCGATCTCGCGATGCAGCCGCTTGATTTCGCCGCGCATCTCATCGCGGAGCTGGGCGTCAAGGTTCGACAAGGGCTCGTCGAACAGGAACAGGCGCGCATTGCGCACGATGGCGCGGCCGATGGCCACCCGCTGGCGCTGGCCGCCGGAAAGCTGCCGCGGCAGGCGTTCGAGCAGCTGGTGGATGCCCAGCATGTCGGCGGCGCGCTTCACCTTTCCGTCGATCTCGCTGTCCGGCGTCTTTCGGGCGCGCAGGCCGAAGGCGATGTTTTCGTAAACGTTCATGGAGGGGTAGAGCGCGTAGTTCTGGAACACCATGGCGATGTCGCGGTCGCGCGGGCGCACATGGTTGACGGTCTGGCCGGCGATCTCGATGCGGCCGGCATCCGCCTCCTCCAGCCCGGCGATGGTGCGCAGCAGCGTGCTCTTGCCGCAGCCGGACGGCCCCACCAGCACGGTGAATTCGCCCGCGGGTACTTCCAGATCGATGCCGCGCACCGCATGGACGCCGCCATAGCGCTTGTGAAGTCCGGTGATTCTCAGATCCGCCATTGCCTGTTACCCTTTGACCGCGCCCATGGAGATGCCGCGCACGAGATAGCGCTGCAGCATGGCGACGGTGATGAAAACCGGCACCGTGCCGAGCACCGACATGGCCGCGATCTTGGCCCAGAAATTCGATTGTCCGCCGAAGTAATGGGTGACCTGCACCGTGTAGGTGACGACTTCAGTGCGCGACAGCACGAAAGCGAACAGGAAGTCGTTCCAGGCGAAGATGAAGGTGAAAACCGCCGTGGCGAACAGGCCGGTGCGCGCCATTGGGAACACCACCTTCCACAGCACCTGCCAGCGGCTGCAGCCGTCCACCAGGGCGCTTTCCTCGAGCTCCAGCGGAATATCCTCAAGATAGCCGCGCATCATCCAGATCACGTAAGGCAGGCTGAACGCCGTATAGAGGATGATCAGCCCATGAAAGGTATCGACCCAGCCGAGATAGACATAGAGCAGGAACACCGGAAACACGATGGCGATCGGCGGCATCATGCGCTGGGAGATGATCCAGACCGCGAGATTCTTGCCGCCGGTCTTGAATCGCACCAAGCTGTAGGCGGCCATGGTGCCGAAGAACATGGCGATGACCGTGCTGACGGCCGACAGCACCAAGCTGTTCCACACCGTCTCGGCATCGCCATCCTTGAACAGGACCGCGTAGTTGCTGAACTGGATGCTCTTCGGGTACCAGGCGGGCGGAAAGGCGAAGATTTCGTCCGGCGTCTTGAAGGAGATCGTGAACAGCCAATAGACCGGAAACACAAAGAACACTGTCAACAGGATCGCCGCGGCATAGCGCAAGGCGAGCCTGAAACCGGGGTGGCGGTGGATCGGCCTGCCCTTGCTCATTTCACCAGCCCCATGCGGCGGATCGCCCAGGTGACGATCACCGTCAGCAGAATGATGACCAGGAAGGCCATGGCGGCGGTGTAGGAGGTCTCGAACTGCTTGAAGCCCTGGGTATAGGTGTAGATCGAGATCGTCTCGGTCATGGTGCCGGGGCCGCCCTGGGTCAGCGCCCAGATGATGTCGAAGATGCGGACGAGATCCAGACTGCGGATCAGGATAGCGATGGCCATGACCGGCCAGATTGCCGGCAGCACGATCTTGCGGAAGGTGCGCCAATAGCCGGCTCCGTCGATCTCCGCTGCTTCGGTCAGCGATTTGTCCACATTGGAGAGGGCGGCCAGCAGGATCAGGAACATGAAGGGCGTCCACTGCCAAATCTCGCAAAGGATGATGGCGGGATAGACCAGGTTCGGATTCACCGTCCAGAGTGCGGTGACGGGCTCGCCGGCAATCCAGCCGAGGATCTGGTTGATCGGCCCATAGCGGTTGTCGAACAGTAGCCGCCAGGTGGCGCCGGCGACGATGGGAGAGATCACCGTCGGCAGCACCAGCAGCGACACGAAGATCTGCCGGCCGGGCAGGCGCTCGAGAAAGAGCTGCGCCATCAGCAGGCCAGCGATCAGTTCGATCGGCAGGGCAATGATGGTGATGATGGCGGTGTGCAGCAGCGACTGCCAGAGCCGCTTGTCAGTGAACAGCTGCGCATAATTCGCGAACCCGGCGAAGGAGTAGTCTTCCTCCATCATGGTGATGCGCTGGAAGCTGACGATCAGCGAATAGATCAGCGGAAAGAGGCCGATCAGCAGCAGCAGGAAGATCGCAGGCGCGATCAGCTGATACTTGAACCAGCGGTCGGGCGCGCGGCCGGGAATGACGGCGGCCGGATCGATCGCGGATGTGCTGGCGGCGTTGGCCATGGAGGATTCGAGCACCTGATCGCGGGAACGCCCCTGGCACTACGCCAGGGGCGTTCCAACGCAATTTGGTTTCGGCTTACTTCGGATAAGCGCCGGACTTGGCGGCCCAGGCGTCGTAAACCGCCTTCTGCTTGTCGACGCCGATCTTCTCGGTGGTGGCGTCCCATTCGGCGGCGGCCTGATCCAGGATAGCTTTCGGATCCTCGCCGGCCCACAGCCTGCTGATCGCTTGCCGCAGCGACTCCTCATACTTGTCGGTCTGCAGCAGCGACAGGTCAAGCAAACCCGTTTCCGATCCCGCCTTCAGCGCCGCGAGATAATCCTTCGCGTCGGGCCAGCGCGACAGATACTCCGCGCTGGTGAAGTGGGAATCGCGGAATGGATCGCGCAACGCGTAGGGCAATTGCACCCGCTGCATGCTGATGTCCTCGCTGTTCAGCCACTGAATGAACAGATAGGCGGCTTCCTTGTTCTTGCTGATCGAAGAGACCGACAAGGCGAACCCGGCTGCGAGTTGCGGATGGCCGCCCGGCGGCATGGCATAGCCCACCTTGCCGGCGATGGTGGATTTCGGCACCCAGGAGAGCACTTCCTGTTCCGTGCCGTAACCAGCAGCCCAACGGCCGTAGGGCGGCCAGGAGATGGTCATCGCCGTTTGGCCCTGCAGGAAGGCGGCGAGGTTCTCGACGAAGCCCCACTGTTCCACGCCCGGCGGCATGAATTTGTTCTCTTCACGCATTTCAGTGAAGACCTTGACGCCGATGTCGCTGTTGATCGCTGCCTTCATCGAATCGTCGAAGAACTTGCCGCCTTCATTGCGGAAACGCTCCTGGAACATGAACATGGTGTAGGGCGCTTGGCGGAAGAAGCCTGCGCCATACACATTCGGTTGCAGTTTGTCGGTCAGGAACTGGCCGACCTCGTCGAATTCCTTCCAGGTCGCCGGCACCGTGAGATCGCGGCCGTACTTGGCCTTGAACTCCGCCTGGTTCGCGGGATCGCCGAGGATGTCCTTGCGGTAGTACATGACGAAGACGTCGCCGTCATCCGGGAAGCCGAAGATCTTGCCATCCACCATCATCTGGTTGTCGCGATAGGTGGGGGCGATCTTTTGCAGCTCGTCGCGGAAGCCGTACTTGTCGACATAGGCATCCAGCGGCTCGAGCGCGCCGGCGTTCGCCAGGTCCGGCATCCAGGCGGGAATCACGTTGAGCGCGTCATAGGCGCCCGCGCCCGACCGGTAGTCCTGCATGATCTTGGTGAACATCTCGGCGGTCGCCACTTCGACCACCTTGACCTCGATCCCTGTCAGTTCCTTCCATTTCGGTCCGGAGAAGTTCAGGGGATCGAGAGCCTGCAACCCGGCTTCCCAGACGATGGTGATCGTCGTGCCGGAGTACTGCTTAGCCTCATTGACCGCACGTTCGGCGGCGGATTCGGCCGACGCCGAACCGGAAAATCCGACGGCCAAGGCGGCCGCCGCAAGCCAGCTTGTCTTAAATGGTAAGCGCATCTTGTCCTCCCTTGATGTCATTGCTCACTAGCGTGCCCGTCAGGCAGGAATCGCCTTATTCATTGAGTTCTTGTTGCCCGATATCTTGCCTCCTTGTCCCGATGTTTGCACGTTCTTCTGATTCTAGCGGAACGATTCGAGCCGCTTTCTCCAGACCGGCGACCCGAGAACTTCCTTGTTCACGACGCCTGTCGGCTCCTTCCCCTGCATCAGCTCCAGCACCGCCCGCACGTCGCTGGCGCCGATGCCGGCGAAGCACTGGTCGGTCCAGCAGAGCGCATGAGGCGCGAAGATGACGTTATCGAGCTTGAGGATGGGATCGTCGGCATCCGGCGGCTCTTTCTCCAGCACGTCCAGCCCGGCACCGGCGATGCGCCGTTCCTGGAGCACCTTGGTCAGCGCCTTCTGATCGACGATGGGGCCGCGGGCGGTATTGATGAGGAACGCTGTCGGCTTCATCAGCGCCAGCCGCTCCGCATTCACCAGATGCCGGGTCGAATCCATCAGCGGGCAGTTCACCGTCACGAAGTCGGCGCGGCGGAACAAGTCTTCCAGGCCCACCAGCTCGATATCAAGGGAACGGGCCACCTCGGCGTTGGCATAGGGATCATGGGCGATGAACTTCATCTCCAGGGGCCTTGCCATGCGGAACATTTCGGCGCCGATATTGCCGATGCCGATCGAGCCCAGGGTGCGGCCTATCAGCCCGACGCCCATATGGTCGGTCTTCTTCGCCCAGCCCGGCGGACCGTCCCGGGTGATGCGGTCCTTGACCATCAGCTTGCCGCTGAGGGCCAGGATATAGGTGAGGATGGCGACGGCGACCGGCCGGCGCACGCCGTCAGGCGTAATGACCACGGCGATCCCCGCCGCCGTGCAGGCCGGCACGTCGACGCTGTCATAGCCGACGCCGAAACGCGCCACGACCCCCAGCCGCCCGTTGGGATGGATGCTGTTCCTAGTGAAGCGGGGCGTCAGCAGGATCAGGGCATCGGCATCGGCGACCTGCGCGGCGCGAATCTCGTCGCCGCGCTCCAGATACTGGCAATCAAGTCCCGGCTGGTTCAGCAGCGGCGAGATATCGAAATCCGGGAAGGTGGGCGAGCCGTCGGGCTTCTTGAAGTCGCCCGACAGCACGACACGGAACGGCGCCTTGGCCATCGTTCAGCCCTTCTTTTTGGCGGCGGCGCGGAGCTGCGTGACCGCCTCGGCCAGGGCGTTGTGCAGCACCCAGATATCGCCGGAATAGCAGATGAAGTCGAAGCCGGCACGGTGCAGGGCGGCCCCCTGCTCCACCGTCGGCACCAGGCGGCCGAGCGCCTTGCCATGCTTGCGGGCAGCGGCGATGACCTTGTCGATCGCCTTGGTGAATTTCGGATTGTCGAATTCGCCGGGGATGCCCAGGGAAACGCTGAGGTCGAAATGCCCGACCCACAGGCAGTCGACGCCGGGCACGGCGGCGATAGCCGCGGCATTCTTCACGCCCTCGGCGGTTTCGATCTGCGCAAAGAAGGTGGTGCGTTTGTTGGCGTCGGCCAGCTTGTCCTTCACGGCACCCGGGCGGTAATCGTCATGGGCCACCTGCAGCGCCACGCCGCGCTTGCCGTCGGGATGGTACTTCATGCAGTCCAGGATGTGACGCGCCTCATCGGCCGAGCCGACCATCGGCAGCATCACGCCCTCGGCGCCCATGTCGCAGGCGCGGGCGATGTGGTGATACTCCTTCGACGGCACGCGCACGATCATCGGCAGCTCCGCCGCCTGCATGTAGCGCACGGCGCTTTTCACCGTCTCGAAGCCGAAGCCGCTATGCTCCATGTCGAACAGCACGAAGTCGCAGCCCGCCGATTTCATGATATGGCCGATGCCGGGTGTCGCAAACTCGACCACAAAATGCCCGGCCTTGAGTTTCTTGGTCTTCGCCAGGTCCTTGAGTCTTGCCGATGCCATCTGAATGTTACCTTTTTGCCGCTGTTCCGTTATTGCTTGTTCGTGAGTCCGCGTCGGCCGTCCGTGCCCGCGAAGACCAGCGAGCCCAGCGTCACTTTCTTGCTGGCGACGCAAGGAGCGCTGTCGCGGTCGAAACTGGCGAAATGGGGGGTCTTCTTGTGAGCGTCGAAGGCGGCCGCATCGTCATAGATCTCGTAGAGGACGACGCTGTCGGGCTCGCCGTCGGGGACCACGACGTCGAACTGGCGGCAGCCGGGCTCGTCGCGAACCGAAGCGCGGGCGTTCTCGTTGATCAGCAGGCGGAATCGTTCAGACATCCCCGGCTTCAGCCGGAATTCCACCAGCACCACGTATCCCCCCATCGGTGATTCCCTTTATTTCCCAGTAGGTTTTTATGACTTGTTCCATGTGGCCGCGCATCACCCGCTCGGCGCGGTCAGGGTCGCGCGCGGCGATCGCCTCGAAGACGGCGCGATGGGCCTGATAGGCGATCTCGTTCTGCCCCTCGCGCTGCAACGAAACATGGCGCTGCTCGGTCAGCCAGGCGGCGATCGCCTGATGGATGGCGATGTAGATCGGATTGCGCGGCATCAGCGCCAGCACATAGTGGAAGGCAACGTCGGTACGTTCGAATGCCGTGGGATTGCCGATCGCCGCTTCGTTGGCGGCCAGCGCCCGGCGCAGCTCGTCCAAATCGGCTGCCGTGGCGTGCTCGGCCCCGTGGCGCGCGAGGCCGACTTCGAAGAAGGTGCGCACTTCCTGTAAATGGCGGATGCCATCCGGTGCGGCCAGCATATGCCGCGCGGCTCCCGACAAAGTCTCGAACATCACCTGCGGCGTCGGCCGGGTAACCCGCGCGCGCTCGCCGCTGTTGATCGCCACCAGTCCCATGCGCTGGAGCGAGAACAGTGCTTCGCGGATCGCCGGCCGGCCGACGCCATACATCTGCATCAGCTCGCGCTCGGAGGGCAGTTGGTCGCCGGGGCTGTAGTGGCCCTCATGGATTTGGGATTCCAGACGGCCGGCAACCTCCTCATAGAGCTTGCGGCGGCGGATCATGGCGAATTGTTGTGGTATACCTATCATACCACAAAAGTTAATCTTCCAGGCTGGCCGAGTCAACGTATCCAGCTCATGGAAGCGATGCGGGGACGACGGGCAGCTGCGAACCTGCCGTCGATGTCTAAGATACTAAAGGATAAGAGATATTCGGAAACTCGTGCGCCGCCGCCGCAGCGCCCGCGGGTCGGCCGGCAGGAGCCTTCTACGACCGCTTGCCGTCGGGCGGGTCGCGATCGGCACCGGAATCGCCGACCTGATTGTCGCCAGGATTGGTCTCGTCCAGCGCATCGCCGCAGGCCGTGGCGTCGCTGCAATTCGAGTCGGCCTGGGCCGCCGGCGTAACAGCGAGCAGAAGTAAGAGGGCGGCCGTGGCCGTAGTAAGTTCGTTACTTAGAGTCTTGCGCCGCATCGTCGTCTCCTTGGCGGTATCTCCGGGCCGCGTATCCTGCAACTAGGACGGCTTGTCCTTGTCGTCCGACGGCGGATCGCGGTCAGAGCCGGAATCGCCGGTCTGATTGTCGCCGGTCGCGCCATCGTCCAGGGAGTCGCCGCAGGTCGCGGCATCAGTGCAGTTGGAATCGGCGGCCGCGTCCGTGGGCAGCGCGAATGACAGCACTGCCAATGCAGCGCAGATGATCAGCCAGCGGCTGTTGTCGATTGTCGGCCTGTCCATCGGAAACTCCTGTCCTGCCATCCGCTTGGCCGGTTGCGCCCGGCGTCGCAATGACCCAGCCTAGGCCAGGGATCGTCAATGAAGCATTAAGTCCCCCGGTGACGGCGGTCACAGAAGCGGCGATTTGCCGGTTCTTTACCATAAGTGCCGCGGCGCCGTTAAAATGTCGGCGAAATCTGGCGCGTCTAATTTGGCTTCAGCAACAACCGCAACACATGCCGGAAAACATCATGCCCCGCTGCCTGCGTATCCTGACTTTATTCCTGCTACTGCCCTTCGCCGGATGCGGCGGGATTCCCGGCATGTCCTGGATGGAGGGCAGCGCGCCGCAGATGAGCGGCACCGGCGAGCCGCTCTATTGCTATGGCACCCTGGCCGATCCCGACTGCTATGCCGAGCCGCAGCCTGGCTGGGAAGGCCGGCTGATCGGCTATTACGGGCCGAAGCCGACGCCCTGACGCCGGCTCAATTGCGCCGCCGCCGGCTGGCGCTGCGGCCGCCTTGCCAGCGTCAGCAGCACCGCGCCGACGATGACGGCGCCGCCGATGAAGGAATTGCGCTCCGGCACTTCGCCGACGCCGATCCAGGCCCAGAGCGGATTGAACACCACGTCCAAGAGCGAGATCAGCGACAGCTGCATCGCCGAGACATGGCGCGCCGCATAGACGTAGAGCGCGATGGGCGCCGCCAGCTGCACCGCGCCCATCAGCAGCACGATCTTGAGATCATGGAGACTGATCGGCAGATTCCCGGCGGCGACGCCCAGGATCAGGAACACGGCGACGGCGCCGACGGCGATCGCCGGCACCATGTCGACCGAGCGATAGCGGCGCAGCGCCACCGTCTGGCCGGCAAAGCAGAAGGCGGTCAGCAAGGCGACGAAATTGCCCGCGAGGTTCTGTTTGTTGAAGGCGACGCCCTGCATGAAGATGACGGCGATGCCGCCGATAGCGAGAATAGTCGCCAGCCAGATGCGGGCGTCGGCCCGTTCCCGCAGGAAGATCCAGGCCAGCAGCGCGGCAAAAACCGGTGAGCTGGCGGTGAGGCAGGAGACATTGGCCACAGACGCGCCTTCGAGTGCCGTGAGATAGAAAGTGGAACCGGCGGCGAAGAAGCCGCCGCAGGCCAGCAACGCCCTTGGTTCGATCTTGCGCCATTGCGCCGGCAGCCGGCGGCGATAGACGAAGCCCAGATAAATCGCCAGCAGGATGCCGGTGGAGAGCCCGCGCCAGGCATTGAGCTGCCAGGGATTCGTGGAATCCATCAGACGGGTGAAGATGCCGCTCAGGCTCCAGAGCAACGCGGCCGCGATCGCCGCCGCGATTCCTTTGAAATAGCCTTTATCTGTCATGGTGTTGTCGTGGGCGGTAGGGCTGTCGCCGAGGTCGCTTCATCGAAAATACGTGATTTCGGAGTATCGTAAAGCGGAACCATCAAGTCACGGCCTAACAGTGCCCCGGCATACTAGAGCGAGGGGTTGACGTTACGCGGCGGACGGCAATGCTTGGCGGTGGAATTGGGCTGAATTCGAGGACGTCACGATGCGAATAGCGCTGAGGAACATAGGCTGCGCGATTGCGGTTGGCATGCTGCTGTGGGCGGGCGCGGCCGTCGCCAGCTTCGACGATCTTAAACCGGCCGATCCCCAGCCGGCCGCGGGAACGCTGCAGCCGGGACTCGCCGTGAACTACATGGAGGTGAAGGCCCGCCATGTGGACGAGGTGGAGGAAGCAGGTGACGGCGAACCCGGTCCGCCGCTGCCTCAGCTCGACTACCAGAGCGGCGCCGGCACGGTCCTGACCAGCGACCATGCCGACATGGTCGGCGCCCGTATCCGCGGCTTCATCAATTTCGATCAGCCCGGCCGCTGGCTCCTGGCGACCCAATCCAACGACGGCGTGCGCGTGCGCATCGACGGCAAGATCGTCGTCAATGATCCGGATGTGCATTCCGATCAATTCTCGATGAATGCGGAACTGAACATCGCGGCCGCCGGCTGGTACGAGCTGGAGGTCACTTACTTCGAGCGCAAGAGCACCTCGACGCTGCAGCTCTACTGGCAGCGGCCCGGCGGCACGGAGTTCGAGATCGTTCCGGCGGCCGCCTTCGGCCATACGCCCTGAACCGATAGCCCTATTTCTCTTCGATCGGTCCGACCGGACAGCCGGGATCGGCTTCGGCGGGAAGCTGATCCATTCGCCGCTGGATGCTGCTGGCGCGGCCCGCGATGTAACCCGTCGGCTTGCCCGCCGACCAGCGCCGGGGATTGGGCAGCACCGCCGCCAGCAACGCCGCTTCGCGCTTGGTCAGCTCGGCGGCGGACTTCTTGAAATGGAACTGGGCAGCCGCTTCGATGCCATAGACGCCGTGGCCCCACTCAATGACGTTGACATAGATTTCCAGAATGCGGCGCTTGCCCCAAAACAGCTCCTGCAGCGATGTGAAATAGGCTTCGAAGCCCTTGCGCAGGGCGCGCGTGACGATGTAGGACCCCGGCCAGAGGAAGACGTTCTTGGCGGTCTGCTGGCTGATGGTTGAGCCGCCATAAATGCGCTTGCCCCGCTGATTCTTTTTGAACGCGCCGAGAATGGCGTCAACGTCGAAGCCGTAGTGCTGGCAATAGAGATTGTCTTCGGCGGCGATGACCGCGCGAAACACGTTGGGCGAGATATGCTCATAGGCGACCCAGTCCTTGCTGATGCCTTCGCCCTCGAACAGGCGCAGGATCATCAGTGGCGTGACGAACACCGGCATGAACCCGTACAACAGCACCATGAGAAGCGAGATGCCGAAAAATGCGACAACGGCTTGCAGCGCACGCCTGACGATGCGCCGCCACCTGCCGCCGGGCCGCGCCTTGCTGTTCCTCCCCCACGCCATGGCGGCAATCTATCGCCTGTTCGGACGTTCATCCAGATTCCCGTGCGGTGAGCCTCACGGAGAATTGCGGTGACCGGTGACAGCGGCCCGATGCGGGAACCGACACCGGAATTGCTGGCCCGCCGTCTGGCCCGCGGCATCGCGCGCTCCCTGACCGCCCGCGGCTTTGCGACGCTGACCGAGTTCTTCCTGCTAAACGGCCGGCGGGTGGATGTGATCGCGGTGAACGGTTCAGGGCAGACCATCATCGTCGAGATCAAGAGTTCGGTAGCCGACTACCGCGCCGATCAGAAATGGACCGAATACTTGGAGTTTTGCGATGTCTTCTATTTCGCCGTGCCGCTGGACTTTCCCCGGGAGATCCTGCCGGAGGAATGCGGGCTGATGGTGGCCGACGACTATGGCGCCGAGGTGATCCGGGAAGCGCCGGCGCAAGCCATGAACGGCAGCCGGCGCCGGGCGCAAACCCTGCGCCTGGCGCTGACGGCGATGCAGCGCCTGGGCCGGATGAACGATCCCGACGGCTTTCTCTAGATCAATCCGCCGCACCGGTATGCAGAAAGCGCCTGTTGTCGCCTTCCAGCATCAGGCAGGTCAGGCGGCCGGTGGCAAAGGCGCCGGTGTCGATGCCGATGCGGTTCGGCCGCACATCCGGATGATCGGTGATGGTGTGGCCATGGACCACGATCTTGCCATGCTCCAGCGCCGAATTCAGGAAATCGCCGCGAATCCACAGCAGATCCGCCGGCGATTGCAGCTCCATCGCCAGGCCCGGGCGGATGCCGGCATGGACGAAGAGATAATCGCCGATTACACGGCTGAGCGGCAGGCCGCGGAGGAACTCCAGGTGCCGCGCCGGCACGCGGCGGGAAAGCCGGTCCCGCAAGCGGTCGGGTTCGAGCAATTCGCCATAGTCGAAATCGACGCCATAGGACCGCATCGTCGCCACGCCGCCATTGGCGAACCAGCCGCTGCCGGAACTATTGTCCTCGAGGAAACGGAGCATGAAATCTTCGTGATTGCCCATCAGATGGATGGCGGAGAATCCCGGCAGGGTCTGCTGCGAGAGCAGATCGATGACGCCGGACGATTCCGGTCCGCGATCCACATAGTCGCCAAGATAGACCAGGATGCGCGCGTCCAGCGAAGCGCTCTGGGCATCCTCTAGGATCATCTGATGCAGACGATTCAGCAGATCGAGCCGGCCATGGATATCGCCGATCGCGTAGACGCGAAAGCCGGAGGGAACGCTCGCACCGGCCATAGCCGCCTCTAATCGGCGGCCGCTGCGGTCGGGCCTGAAGGCTTCACGGCCCAGTGACTCCGCCCACCGTGATTGTCGAGATAACTAACGAGCGCGGCCACGACCCGGCGGTCGAATGCCTTGCCGACCTGGGCCAGCAGCAACTCCATCGCCTTGTCCACGTCCAGGGCCTCGCGATAGGCGCGGCGGCTGACCATGCCAACGAAGGCATTGGCGACGCCGACGATGCGGGCCGTGAGCAGGATCTGCTCTCCGGCAAGATCCTGGGGAAATCCGGAGCCATCCCAATGGGCCTGGGCCTGGCGCAGCGTCTCCACCACGGGTCCGTCGAAATCTATGCCTTGCAGCAGGGCGGCGCTGGTCTGCACGCCCTGCCGGACCTTGGCGCGGTCGGCATCGCTGAGCTCGCCGGTCTTGGTCAGCAGTTCCGGCGCCACCAGCACCTTGCCGAAATTGAGCAGGCTGCCCGCGGTTTCCGCTGTGCCGATCTCGCGTTCCCCAAGATTCATCTCGGCGGCGATGGCGCGCGACAAAGCCGCGACCCGCGTCGAGTGATGGGCGGCGAAGGGATCGCGGCTGTCGACGACGCCGACCAGGGTCTTGACGATGTCGCCGAGGGTGCGGGCGCGCCGCTCCCGTTCGGCCACCGCCGCCGTCACATCGGTCTCCACCACCAGCACGCCGGCCGCCCGGCCGGCCGCGGCGGCGATCGGAATATGCTCGGACTGGATCACCTGCACGCCGTCGGGGCCCTCCAGACGATGCAGATCCTCGGCGACCTTGCCTGACTCCAGCGCCTGCCTATTCAGCGTCAGATAACGCCTGGCCACATCGGCGCCGCGGATATGGGCGATGGATTTGCCAAGCATATCGTCAGCCGCGGCGTTCGCCTCTACCGCTGCCTGGCGGTTGGCGAAGCGGTAGTTGCCCTGCTCGTCCAGAACAAACACGGCGGTTGGCTGGCTGTCGGTAACGAGGCGCAGCAATTGCCGCTGGTGATCGATTTCATCCGCCAGCCCCTGCAGGCGGCCCGCCGACTGCCGCGCCTGACGCAGATTGAAATGGCGCCAGGCGGCGACAAGAAGCGCCGCCAGGAAGCAGACACCGAACAGGACAGCGGCCACAAAACGCCGCAGCCTGATTTCCGCATCCGCCAGCGCTTCGTTCCGTTCGATCGTGTACATCAGCGTCCAGGGCACGGAGTCGAACCGCCGGCTGGTGACGAGGACGGCATTGCCCCGATGGTCGCGCCGCTGGGCGAAACCGCCGGGTGACTCCGTGGCAAAAATCGCATCCAGCTCCGCCGTGTCCGTTGCCATCCGCAGGGTCAGCGGCGGCGTGCCATCGCGCAGCGGCGTCAGATACTCGATGACATTGCCGTCGCGGCGGACCAGCGTCGTAGCGGCGGTTTCGCCGGTTTCGCCCGGCTGCCGTAGCAAGGGGAACAGCTCGGCCGCCACTTCCTTGACGCCGACGATCGTGCCGATTTGCGCATCCGGGCCGAGAGAGCCCTGCACCGCGAATACGGGAATGGCGAAGGCCATGCTCGGCTGCCCCGCCGCATTCTTGTAGAGGTCGCGAATCTGCGCCTCGCCCGGCTTGAGCGACGCGACGAAATCCCGCAACTGACCGGCCAGGGGCGGCAAACCAGAGCTGCCGACGACCATCTCACCGCCGGCGTTCAACAGGGCGATACCGGCCGTGCCCGATGACGGCAGATTGGCCTTTACCGTCGATGCCGGGGCACCGGAGAATCCCGCTTGGAGCGCCGACGCTTCCAGCAGATTGCGGATGTATTCGGTTTGCGTGTCGATGATGGACAGCGACTCGTCGTCGGTGGGCGCCATTGAGATCTGCGTGGCGTAAAGCTGCAGCGACGGATTGTCAGCCAGGGCGGACAGGCTGCGCAGCTGCCCGTCGAGCCAACCATTGATGGCGGCGTAGCGGGAATCGCTGACAATGCCCAGCCGCACCTGCCAGTTCCGGAGATCTCGCTGCCATTCGGTTTCCACATAGCGGATCGCCAGCCAGGCGGTCACCACCGTGAGGGCGACAACGGCGAGCGCGGCCAGAATGCTCCAGGTCAGGCGGTCGTGCGGCTGCGGCGTCTCTCGTTTTGGCTGGGGGTCCATCGCGGTCCGGCAGTGATCAGGCGTTGCGCATCAGTATTGAGTAAGGACTCAGGGAGTTTATTAACGGCGCAATGTTAACCGATCGCTAACGTTAACGTCACTTGTCCTTATATAGCCACAGGTGGAAGGCGTGAAGTTAACCTTGCGTTAAGCCGCCGCGCCTAGCGTCGAAAGCCAAGAAATTCGGGCCAATCCTGGAAAATGGAGTCGAGCGCGGCGATGATTTCCTGCCCGCCTTTCATGCGGCGCCAGCACCGCATTTGCGTCATTTCGGCGGCCTTCGCCGGCGCCATGATTCTGCTGACAAGCGCCTTCGCGCCGGCTGCGACCGCGGCGTCCAACACGCCGGAGGTATCGATCTTCGGCACCAAGGAGCTGCACTCCTCCAACCTCAACATGTTTCCGAAATGGCGCGACGCCCTGCGCCGCTTCAACTCCGAGCTGAAGACCTGCGCCGGCACGGCCTGCAAGGCGCGGGAGTGGAATGCCTTTATCGACAGCGTGCGGAATTTGCCCCGCAATCAACAGGTCCGCGCGGTGAACCGGGAGATGAACGACAAACCCTATGTCACCGATCCCGTCAATTGGCATATGGCGGACTACTGGGCGACGCCTCTGCAGTTCCTGCGCAAGGACGGCGATTGCGAGGACTACGCGATCTCCAAGTACATGGCGCTGAAGGCGCTGGGCTTCAGGATCGACGAAATGCGCATTGTCGTGCTGCAGGACACAAATCTCAATGTACCACATGCGGTGCTGGTGGTGTTCCTCGAAGGGCGCGCTCTCGTGCTTGACAATCAGGTCAGCGGCATCGTGCCCGCCGACAGCATCCGTCACTACCACCCGTTCTATTCGATCAACGAAGACGGATGGTGGCTGCACCGCGGTTAGGACGAGCTAGCCGCGCGGCGCATACTTGCTGAGGATGCGTTGCAAGGTCCGGCGATGCATGCGCAGCCGCCGGGCGGTTTCCGAGACATTGTGATCGCACTGCTCATAGACCCGCTGGATATGCTCCCAGCGCACCCGGTCTGCCGTCATCGGCATTTCCGGAGGCGGCGGCAAGGCGGCGCCGCGCTGCAGCAGGGCTGCCTCGATCGCGTCGGCGTCCGCCGGCTTTGACAGATAGTCGACGGCGCCCGATTTCACCGCCGCCACCGCCGAGGCGATGTTGCCGTAACCGGTGAGAACCACGATCCTTGCATCGGCGCGGGCGGCGCGGATCGCCGGCACAACCTCCAGGCCGTTGCCGTCGCCCAGACGCAGGTCCACCACCGCATAGGCCGGCTTCAGCGACGCCGCCAGCTCGATGCCGCCACGCACGCTCTCAGCCGCCGAGACGGCATAGCCGCGCCGTTCCATGGCCTGCGCCAAGCGCTGGCGGAACGGGGTGTCGTCGTCGACGATCAGCAGCGCCTTATCGCTGCCATTGCCCTTCGCCTGTGAGGATGGTGAGTCCATTTTTTCCCCGCTGCTATCCATAGGCCATCAAGCGATACCCTCATGAGGCGTCGCCCTGCAAGCGCGCCCGGTCCCAGGTCACGGTGACTTCGCCGCCGCCATTCGCGCCGTTGGCGAAGTGCAGCCGGGCGTCGGTCTGTTCCAGAAGCGTTTGCGAAATGAACACGCCTAGGCCCATGGGTTCCCCGCTGGTGGCGCGGCCCTGGACCCCACCCGACATATAGGGCTCGCCCAGATGATCGAGAATGCCGGGGGCGAATCCCGCACCGTCATCCTTGATTGTAACCATTACCTGCCGGTCATCCCAGCCCACCTGCACGCGGACCTCCTTGCGGGCGAATTCCATGGCGTTTTGCAACAGGTTGCCCAGCCCGTGGAGCAAAGCCGGGCTGGGCGGCACGGTCGGTGGGCCGAGCTTGTCGGCGCCCGGGGACAGGGGGGCGGCCACCACAGTCAGCTTCACCCGGCCGCTTTGGTAGGGCCCGGCGGCCGTCTCCACCAAGGCGGCGATGGGCAGCCGGTCCAGCGGCGTACTGCCTTCCGGCCGGGTCGACAGCTCGGCCAGTATCAAGCGGCAACGCTCGGTCTCGCTGAGCAGCAGTTCCACATCACCGCGCATGGGGTTGTCGGCCGGCAGGTCCCGCGCCAGCTCCTTGGCCACCACGGCGATAGTGCCCAGCGGGCTGCCCAGCCGGTGCGCCGCCGCGGCCGCCAGCGCGCCGAGGGACGAGAGCCGCTGTTCCCGGTCCAGGGCCATGTAGCTGGCGGACAGGGCGGCGGACATGCGCCGCGCCTCCTCAGCCACGCTGAAGACATAGCCGGCGATGAACACGATCGAGAGCCCGAGGGCGATGGCCAGGCCGGCGACGAACAGCGGCTCCAGCGCAAATTCCATGTCGTTCCAGGGCAGCGGCAGATGATAGCCGGCCAGGATGGCCAGAATCGCCACGCCCAGCACCGCCAACGCCACGGTGCTGAACCGGGACAGGATGGTGGCTGAGACGGTGATTGGCGCCAGGATCAGCAGCGCGAACGGGTTATGCAGGCCGCCAGTGAGATAGAGCAGGGCCGCCAGCTGCAACAGATCAAATCCCAGATAGGCCGCCGCCGCCCGGTCGCTGAGGCGCTCGGTGGCGCGCCGACCCACTGTAGCCAGAATATTGACCAACACCGACGAGCCGACGATCGCTAGCGCAATGAGCAGCGGAAACTCATAGCCCAAGCCGAAGTAAGTGAAGAGCAGTGCCGACGCCTGACCGAGGGCCGCGATCCATCTGATAGTGATCAGCGTGCGCAGGCGCACGCGGCCGCGTTCTGCCGTCAGCCGCGCGTCGGTCCCGTCCCGCCGTTTCTTGGGCAGTTTCTCGGGCCTAGAGTCGATGTTGACGGAAACAGGTTCCATGGTTCGGTATGTCTGGACTGCGTTTTGCGCAGAGCTGCTGAAAGCCCGATAATGGCGCTGCTTGTAACAGATTCCAGCGCCACGTCGCCAGCCGCGCCAACGGCCGATCCTGGCCCGTCACTGGCCCACCGCGGCCTTTGCCGTCATAGTGCGCCCATGCCCGACACCGTCATCGATGTCAGCGCCCTGACCAAGCGCTTCGGTACTGTCGCCGCCGTCGACGCCATCAGTTTTTCAGTGCCGCGGGGCGCCACCGTGGCGCTGCTCGGCGGCAATGGCGCCGGCAAGACGACCACGATTTCGATGCTGCTGGGGCTGCTGCTGCCGAGCTCCGGCACGGTGGCCGTGCTCGGCTTTGACATGCGGCGCAACCGGCGCGGCGCGTTGCCGCGAATCAATTTCTCGTCGCCCTATGTCGACCTGCCCCATCGATTGACCGTGCGGGAAAACCTGAAGGTCTATGGCATGCTCTATGGCCTGCCCGACAAGAATGGCCGCATCGACGAATTGGCCGGCGATCTGCATCTTCGGGATTTTCTCGACCGGCCGGTGGGGAAACTTTCCGCGGGGCAGAAGACGCGGGTGGCGCTGGCCAAGGCGCTGCTCAACCGGCCGGAAGTGCTGCTGCTGGACGAGCCGACCGCTTCCCTGGATCCCGATACCGCCGACTGGGTGCGCAGCTATCTGGAAACCTACAAGCGCGCCACAGGTGCCGCGATCCTGCTGGCCTCTCACAATATGGCCGAAGTCGAGCGCATGTGCGACCAGGTACTGATGATGCGCCGGGGGCAGATCGTCGATCGCGGCACGCCCGCCGAGCTGTTGAGCCGTTTCGGGCGTGAGACTCTGGAAGAGGTATTTCTGGATATTGCCCGGGACCGCCGCCGTCCCGACACAACACAGGGTCATCCACCCGGCCATTCGGCGCCAACGCCGACCACCGAGGAGGCGCTGGAATGAGCGAGATCGCGCTTTCCCTCCGGCGCATCGGCGCCATGATGCTGCGGCACTACTACGTGCTGCGCGGCTCCTGGCCGCGGCTGATCGAGCTGGCCTATTGGCCGACGATGCAGATGATTATCTGGGGCTTCATGACCCAGTTCCTGGCCACCAACAGCAGCTGGGTAGCGCAAGCCTTTGGCGTCTTGCTGGCGGCGGTGCTGCTGTGGGACACGCTGTTCCGCGGCCAGATCGGCTTTGCCCTGTCGTTCCTCGAGGAGATGTGGGCGCGCAACCTGGGTAATCTGTTCGTCAGCCCGCTGCGGCCGGTGGAACATCTGATATCGATGATGCTCATGAGCATGATCCGCACGCTGATCGGCGTGGTGCCGGCGGCGCTGCTGGCGATCCCGCTCTATCACTACTCTGTCTTTTCGCTCGGATTCCCGCTGATCGCCTTCTTCCTCAACCTGATGATGCTGGGCTGGGCGGTCGGCATGGTGGTGATCGCGCTGATCCTGCGCTTCGGCCTCGGCGCGGAGAATGCCGCCTGGTTCGTGATCTTCATGATCGCGCCTGTCAGCGCCGTGTACTACCCGGTGACCGTGCTGCCGGCATGGTTGCAGTATGTGTCCTGGTCGCTGCCTTCGACCTATGTGTTCGAAGGCATGCGGGCGATTCTGTTCACCGGCAGGTTCGATCTTCAGCTGTTCTTCGGCGCCGTTGCGCTGAACGCCCTCTATCTCGCCATCGGTGCAGCAATCTATTTCTACGCCTTTCACCGAGCAAGATATCGCGGCGCGCTGTTGCAGATTGGCGAGTAGCGCCGGCGGTCACACCTTGCCGCTGACGCCCGCCTCGCCGAAGGTGGCCATGCCGCTGTGACAGGCGACCGCCGACTTCAGAATACAGATCGCCAGCGCCGCACCCGATGCCTCGCCCAGGCGCATGTTCAGACTCAGCAGCGGCGGCTTGCCGATGTGCGCCACCAGCCGGCCATGTCCGGGCTCCGCCGAAACATGGGCGACGACGCAGTGATCAAGCGCATGCTCGTCCATCGCATGCAGCACTGCCGCCGCGGCCGTCGACACGAATCCATCCAGCAGCACCGGCGTACGTGCCATGCGCGCGGCGATCACGGCACCACACATCGCCGCCAGTTCATGGCCGCCCAGCCGCGCCAGGATGTCCAGGGGATCGCGGGCCGCATCCCGGTGCAGCGCGACGCCAGCGGCGACCACATCCTTCTTCCGCCGCAGCGCCGTGCCGGCGACGCCGGTGCCAGGCCCCACCCACTCCTCCGCCGTGCCGCCGAATAGCGCCAGGCAGAGTGCTGCTGCACTGGTTGTATTGGCGATGCCCATCTCGCCCAGGCAGATGACATCGAGGCCGGGCTCGACCGCCAACATGCCGTAAGCCATGGCACGGGCGCATTCGGCATCGGACATGGCCGGCGCTTCGGTGAAGTCCTTCGTCGGCCGATCCAGCGCCATCTCATAGACCCGCAGATCCGCATCGGCGACCTTGCAGAGCTGATTGATCGCCGCCCCGCCGGCCGTGAAGTTCAGCACCATCTGCGCTGTTACGGACGCGGGAAAGGCCGACACGCCGCGGGCGGCGACGCCGTGATTGCCGGCGAACACGGCGACGCGCGGATGATCGAGCTTCGGTGGATGGCGGCCCTGCCAGGCGCAGAGCCAGGCCGACAGCAATTCGAGCCGGCCCAGCGAGCCGGCGGGCTTGGTCAGCTGCGCCTCCCGCTCCGCCGCCTTGCTGGCCGCGGCCGTATCCTCTGATGGCATTTCCTTGAGCAGCGATCGGATCTCATCCAGCGAGGCAACAGGCGGTTTGTTCATGATGCTTGTTCGACCGAATTATGCGATGTGCAGGCTGAGGGGGAGCCAACAATGACAGCGAACCCCAGCGTTGCCGCTTTGCGTCCGCCGCCGAATACTCTATAAGCGCCGCGCGCTTTGGGAGACAGTGATGAGCGATCGATCCGACTCCGATGACGTCGATTTCGGGCCGGCGGCCTGGTGGAAGGATTTCGCGCTGGCAGCGATGTTCCTGACGCGCCTGCGCCCGCCGATTCGTGAGTCTGCCGGCCTGGCCGCGCTCAAACGCGCCAGCCGCATGTTCGCCGTCGTCGGCCTGTTTGTCGGACTCGCTGGCGGTATCGCGTATGCCATCGCGATCGAGCTCGGCTTTGCCTCCTGGCTCGCCGCGACATTGGCTGTTGGTGCAACGATCCTGCTCACCGGCGGCTTGCATGAAGACGGGCTGGCCGACATGGCCGACGGCTTTGCGGGCGGTTCGACGCGCGACGAGAAGCTCGCGATCATGCGCGACAACCGCATCGGCAGCTTCGGTACATTGGCGCTGATCTTTTCCGTCATGCTGCGTGTTGCCGCGCTGGCCTCGCTGTCGGATATCGGCATCGTCATCGCCGCCTTGATCGCCGGCCACGCGGCCTCCCGCGCGGCGATGACCGCGGTCATGCATGCCCTGCCGAACGCCCGCAACGACGGCCTCTCTGCCGGCGTGGGCCGGCCCGACCGGGCCGCCGCCATTATCGGCCTCGCCGTCGCTGCCATCGCCGCCCTGGTTCTGCTGCAGGGCGCAGGACTGCTGGCGATCATCATCGGCGCCGGCGCTGCGGCGGGTATCGCCTGGCTGGCGCTGCGCCAGATCGGCGGCCAGACCGGCGATGTGCTGGGCGCCACCGAGCAGGTCGCCCAGGCCGCTTTCCTGGCGGGCCTCACCCTGGCGATATAGACTCGCCGCGATACGGGCGAGGAATCATGGCGGCAACAGTCACGCGCTGGTGGTGGGTTCGGCATGCGCCGGTGACCGGGCATCACGGCCGCATCTACGGCCAGGCGGATTTCCCCGCGGATTGCTCGAATCAGACGATCTTTCAGTCGCTCGCCGCCGTCCTGCCGGCCGACGCCGTCTGGGTCACCAGCAATTTGCGGCGCACGCACCAGACCGCCGAGGCGATCCTGGCGGCGATGCCGAGCGCCGAGGCGGGCACAGCCCCGCGGATCGCCCGGCCGGCGGAGCGTTTGATCGAGCCCGACATCGCCGAGCAGCATTTCGGCGACTGGCAGGGCCTGACCTTCGACGAACTCTACAAAATGCGCGGGGACGAGCGTTTCACCTTCTGGATCTCGCCCGCCAGCGAAGTGCCGCCCGGCGGCGAGAGCTTTGTCGAGGTGGTGAATCGGGTCGGCGGCGCCGTCCAGAGGCTGACCGGGCAATTCGCCGGCCGGCAAATCGTCGCCATTGCCCATGGCGGATCGATTCGCGCCGCGCTGGCCCATGCGTTGGCCATCGATGCCGAGCGAGTGCTGTCCTTCTCCATCGGCAATTGTTCGGTAACCCAGCTCGACCACATCTACGATCCTGACAGCGTCGATCAGGACAAGCAGGGCTGGCGCGTCAACGCCGTCAACCTGATGCCCCATCTGCCTGTCGTACGCTAGGCCGAGTCGCCGCAGAATTGCCATAGTTTGCCGATGTCTTTACAGGCAATCCGGCTCGATTCGAGCCGCCATAAACAATGCGATACGATGATTTGAGGAGCTTTCAGAATGCACTCGATTGCCCGCTCTTTGTTTCTGCTGCTGACTCTCGCCCTGGTGGCGGGTTGCGTGCAGGATACGCCATCGCCGACGAGGCAGCAGGAACTGGTCGACCGCGCGCGCATCTCCTTCGACAAGCTGGTGACCCATCCCGACTTCGCCGAACTCCCCGACTACGTCAGGCGCGCCAAAGCATTGCTGATCTTCCCGTCCCTCGTGAAAGGCGCCTTCGGCGTCGGCGGCGAAAGCGGCAACGGCGTGCTCGTTGCCCGCGGTCCCAACGGCTGGAGCGATCCGGCGTTCTATCGCATTGCGGCCGGCAGCGTCGGGCTGCAGGTCGGCGGCCAGGTGTCGGAAGTGATCTTCGCGGTCATGAGCGACAAGGGGCTGGATGCGCTGATCAACAACCAGTTCAAGTTCGGCGGCGACATGGAGGTGGCGGCCGGCCCCACGGGCAAGTCGCAAGGTGCTTCGACGACGCTGAACTTCGGCGCCGACATCTACAGCTTCGCCATGTCGGCCGGCCTGTTCGGCGGCGTGTCGCTCGACGGCACCGCGGTGCTGAAGCGCGACGATCTGAACGAAGGCTATTACGGCAAGGGCGCCACGCCCTATGCCATCCTGATCGAGCGCCGCTTCACCAACCCGAACACCGGCGCGCTGAAGGCTTCCTTGTCCGCCTATTGATCCCGGAGGCGCGGCATTGCTATAGCCTAGGCCCATGCCGATCCTGCCGCAGACACGCACCGCGCGCCTCGTTGTCGCCGTCACGCTGACGCTCAGCATTGTCCTGCTGGCAATGCTGGGCTGGCGGCTGTTCGGCGGCGGCCCGATGCCCGGTGCGATCCAGCTCGGCGGGCCGTTCAGCCTGACCGATCAGGCCGGCCGGACACGCACGGATCGGGACTTCCTCGGCCAGCCGATGCTGGTGTTCTTCGGCTACACCAACTGTCCCGGCCCCTGCCCCACGGCGCTGACCAACATGACACTGGCGCTGAACGAACTCGGCGAAGCGGCCGACAAGGTGACGCCGGTTCTCGTCACCGTGGACCCGGCCCGGGACACGGTCGCGGTCATGCATGACTACATCGCCAATTTCCACCCGCGCTTCGTCGCCCTGACCGGCCCGGAAGCGGATATCCGCAAGCTTATGCGGGCTTACCGGGTGATCGGCGAGCCCGAAGGCGAACCCGGCAATAGCGGCAGCTACACGGTGATGCATTCCACCAGCATCTTCCTGATGGACGCCGAGGGCCGCTACGTCACCCGCGTCTCCAACGAGGCCAATCCGGCGGATATCGCCGCGGCAATCAAGCCGTATCTGTAGACCCGGGAGCCGCGACTCTTCGGAGTCGTGTCACAAGTAGAAGTAGGGACTGAGAACGCGCACTTCCGTGATGCGGTCGATGGGTAGGTTGTTACGCTGGGCGACCCGACGGATCGCTTCTGGCGTCGGTGCGTCGTAGATGCGGAAGGATATGCAGCCCATGCAGCGGGCCTTGGAGATCAATGCGACCAACCAGTGCAATGCGGCGTTCGAGCGGTCGTCGTTGCGGCCGTTTCAGATTTCCGCCTATCTGGCCGGCTGCCCTGCCCGGCTGGGGGTTAACGATCGTGCCCGTGTGCTGGCGGCTGATTGCCTGAAGAAGCGGCCCGACTTTACGATTCGCCGCTGGATGGCGAAGGTGCCGTTCAAGAATCCGGCCGATGCAGCGCATATGGCCGAATCCATGCGCGCAGCGGGCTTGCCGGAATGAGGTCGATCGCCGCCGGACTTGGCAAACGGGAGTCCCTCCAGTTAGTGGCATGACCACAGTCTGCAGCCCTTCTCCTGCCGGTCTGCAAGCTGATAGAATGCCTTTCGCAGGCGCGGGACTACCCCATGGACGACGAACCCTTCTGGAAAACCAAATCGATGGCGGAGATGTCCCCCGGCGAGTGGGAGTCGCTCTGCGACGGCTGCGGCAAATGCTGCCTGAACAAGCTGGAGTATGACGATACCGGCGAGATCGACTGGACCAATGTCGCCTGCCGGCTACTGGATCATCAGACCTGCCGCTGCAAGAGTTATGCGATGCGCAAGGTGTTTGTGCCGGAATGCGTGTCGCTGACGCCGGAGAATCTGGCCGACATCGACTGGCTGCCGCCCACCTGCGGCTACCGGCTTGTCGCTGAAGGCCGCGATCTCTATTGGTGGCATCCGCTGATATCGGGCGATCCGGAGACTGTGCATATCGTCGGCATCTCCGGCCGCGGCCGCGTCATCAGCGAGGACGATGCCGGCGATCTGGAAGATCACGTGGTGGAGTGGGTGGCGGAGATTCCGCCCCAGGCGAAAAGAAAGCCCCGCCGCTGACCGCCCTCCCTTAGTGCGCGAAGACCTTGGCCATATCCTTGAAGGTCTTGAACTCCAGCGCATTTCCGCTGGGATCGAGGAAGAACATCGTCGCCTGCTCGCCGATCTCGCCCTTGAAGCGGATATGGGGCTCGATGATGAAGTGAGTGCCAGCGGCCCGCAGCTTGTCCGCCAGCTTGTGCCAGGCGTCCCAGGCCAGGATGGCGCCGAAATGGCGCACCGGCACGTTGTCGCCGTCGACGGCATTGGTCGAGGCCTGCCGCGCCTCCTCCGGCTTCACATGGGCGGAGATCTGGTGGCCGAAGAAATCGAAATCCACCCAGCTGTCGGCGCTGCGGCCTTCCATGCAGCCCAGCAGTTCGCCATAGAAACGGCGGGTCGAATCGAGGTCGAGGACGGGGAATGCCAGATGGAACGGCGGCACTGCCATGGGGAAACACTCCTGCGAAACAATCGGTGGCGGCAGACGGCAATTTCGGCTGACTACATGAAACGAAAAGGGAGAGGACGCAACGTCCTCTCCCTTTTCACACAGTGGCCGTACAAACAGACGTACGACACAAACCGCTGCCCGTGATCGCGGCGCAACCGACGATGTCGGCCCCCTCTGCGCCAGCGGGAAGAGAGGCAACGGCTCTCCCCAAACAACGCAACAACCGCCTGGAAGAACAGGCGATGGGGTTATGCTACGGAGATGGTTAATAAGGTCAAGATGAATGCCTGTGGGCGTGGCATCTTTCCCGAACGCTGTTGCAACTTTGCCACATAGCATGGTTAAGGCGCGGTAAAAAATGGGAGTTCGATCCTCTTGTTGAGTGCCCCTGCAATGGCTAATGATTCGTTTATGGGCCAACGTCGCCGTCCACTGATGCCGTCGTTTCCCGGATCGCAATTCCGGAAGAAAAATCACTATTTTCAGAACGTTGCCAATGATCCCGGCACCGCACCCCGGGCCAAGCAGGTGATGACCCTGAAGGACCGGCGCGTGCTGGTCGTGTATCAGAGCGACCGCCGGGCGCGGCGCATCATCCTGCGCTTCGATCACGGCCATGGCCGCATTGTGGTAGTCCTGCCAAAACGGGTCTCGCTGGCCCAGGGGCGCCGGTTCGCGCTGCTGAATCGCGGCTGGATTCGCGATCGCCTCGATCTGTTGCCTGAGGGGATTCCGTTCCGGCCGGGCCTGAAGATTCCGTTGATGGGCGAGATGCTGCGCATCCGCCACCGGCCCGGCGAGCACGGCGGCGTGTGGCGCGACGGCGAGGAGATCATCGTCACCGGCCAAGCCGAGCATCTGGCCCGCCGCGTCGAGGACTGGCTGAAGCGCGAGGCGCGGCGCGAGATCGAGAAGCGCGCCTACGCCAAGGCCGAGCTGCTGGGCAAACGCATCAGCCATATCACGATCCGGGATGCGCGCAGCCGCTGGGGCAGCTGTTCGCCCAAGGGCCGGCTGTCATTCTCCTGGCGGCTGATCATGGCGCCGCGTTCCGTCATCGACTACGTGGTGGCCCATGAGGTGGCCCATCTGCGCGAGCTGAATCATGGGCCGAAATTCTGGCGACTCACCGCCGAGCTGACGCGCCAGGTCGAGGCCTCGCGCGCCTGGCTCAACGAGCATGGGATTTCCCTGCACCGCTACGGGTTGAACCCCGTCTAACGCTTTACGCCGGCAGCGGGATATCCGGCACCCAGATATAGCCGTCGGGATCGGCGATGAAGGCCTCGCGGGTGCCGTGGGGCTTGTTCGCCGGCGGCGACAGGATGGTGTCCCCACGGCGGGTGGCCGCGGCCGCGGCCTTGTCCGGGTCAACGCCATGGAGACGGAATTCAGCACCGGCGCCGCGGATCGCGCCGTCGCCAGTCAGACTTAAGAGCGGATGGTCGCCGTAAGTGTGATCGGCATGCAGCATCCACTCAACCGTGCTGCCGCGGCAATCGCGCCGCAGGACGGCGAAATCCGCATCGGCATAGATGACCTGCGCCTCCAGCACCTCGCGGCAGAAATCCACCGAGCGCGGCACGTTGCGCACCAGCAGGTTCAGCGTGAACCCCTTCAGCGAGCGGCCGTAATCGTCGGCCGACATCCAGGGCTTCTGTCCCTCCGCCCGCTTGCTGACCATGATCTGATTCCCGCGCCGTTGATCTCAGCGCCATCTTCATCGGCGCAATCCGGCCCGTAAAGGCCGGGATTGTCCGGGGACATTGCGCTGGTTTCACCGGAAGACGCCGCCTATAAGACGGCATCTTCCTCACATTTGGCAATCACCCCGCGCCGCATCTCCCATGCTCAGGCCCAACCATGCCGCCGTGACCGCGCTGCTGACGGCGCTGGTCGCGCTGGGTCCGATATCGACCGATCTTTATCTGCCGTCGCTGCCGGCTTTGACCGCTTACTTCGGCGTCGGCGAGGCGGCGGGGCAGCTGACGCTGAGCGCGTTCCTGCTGGGCCTCGCGGGCGGCCAGATCATCTATGGGCCGCTGTCGGATCGCTATGGGCGGCGGCCGGTGCTGTTGTTCGGCGTTGGCCTTTATGCCGCCGCCAGCATCGTCTGCGCCTTCGCACCCTCGATCGAGGCGCTGGTGATCGCGCGGTTCTGCCAGGCCTGCGGCGCCTGCGTCGGGCCGGTGCTGGGCCGCGCCGTCGTGCGCGACGTCTATGGCCGCGAGGGCGCGGCGCGCATCATGTCCTATATGAGCGCCGCTATCGCTCTGGCGCCGGCGATCGGGCCGATCATCGGCGGATTCGTCGAAACCTGGTACGGCTGGCGCGCCAACTTCGTCCTGCTCTTGCTCTATGGCGCGGCGGCGCTGGCGCTGACATTTCTCCTGTTGCCGGAAACGAACATCCACCGCGACACCGGCCGGATGTCGCCGGCGCGCATCGCCCGGGCTTACATCAGCTTCTTCGGCGAGCGCGCTTACTTCGGTTACGTTTTCACCGTCGCCTTCGGCTATTGCGGCATCTTCGCGTTCATCTCGGCGTCCTCGTTCATCCTCGTGGATTCGGCCGGGCTGTCGCCGGGCCTCTATGGATTCTGTTTCGCCGCCGTCGTGCTTGGTTACATCGCCGGCACGCTGACATCCGGGCGGCTGTCGGCGCGGCTCGGCATCGATAGGCTGATCGCCATCGGCAGCCTCGTCGGCTTCGCGAGCGCTTTGTTGGTGCTAATTCTCGCGCTGCTGAATCCAACGCGCACGGGAATTCCGGCGGCGATCGCCGTGGTCGGGCCGATGACGCTGTTCCTGGCGGGCGTCGGATTGATGATGCCGAACGCCGTTGTCGCCGCGATCGCGCCATATCCCCGCGCGGCGGGCACGGCGTCGGCCTTGATGGGGTTCCTGCAGATGACGCTGGCCGCCATCCTCGGCGCGCTGGTCGGCCATTTCCACAACGGCACGGCGATTCCCATGGGCGTCGCGCTGGTGGCGGTGAACGCGGCTGTTCTCCTGAGTTTCTATGGGCTGGTGCGGCCGTTCCGGAAGAGCGCCCCCGGGTAGAATTACTTGTCCTGCGCGTTGCCCTTTTGCTGGGCGGGATTCGCATTCGCCGTGCTGCTGTTGCCGCCGCCGCTGAAGATGCTGGTGATCAGGCTGTCGAGGCCGGAGCTTTCTTCCTCCGGTTCGGCCATGGCAATGGCGACCGGATAAGGCAGCGGCCGCACGGGTTCGCCCTTCAACGCCTCTTTCATGTAGGCCTGCCAGAGCCGCGCCGGCAGGCCGCCGCCGGTCACGGCCTTCATGGGAGAGTTATCGTCATTGCCGACCCAGACGCCGGTCACCAGTTCGGCGGAGAAGCCGACGAACCAGGCGTCGCGGTAGTCCTGGCCGGTGCCGGTCTTGCCGGCGATCGGGCGGCCGAGGCGGATGCCGCGGCCGGTGCCCCAGTCCACCACGGCGGACATCATGTCCAGCATCTGCGAGACATTCACCGGATTCAGCACCTGGCCGGGGCCGTTGCCATCCCTGCGGTAGAGCACGGCCCCGTTGCGGTCGCGGATCTCTTCGATGCCCCGCGGCCAGACGCCGGCGCCGCCATTGTCCAGCGCGGCATAGGCGCCGGTCAGCTCCAGCAATGAAACGCCGCTGCTGCCGAGCGCCAGGCTGGGGCCGGGCGTGATGTCGGCGGTGATGCCGAGGCGGCGGGCCATCTCAGTGACCCGCTGGCGGCCGATCTGTTCGGAGATCTGCACGGCGACGGAGTTCAGCGAGCGGGCGAAGGCTTCCCGCAGGGTGACATCGCCATAGTAGCGGTCCTGGTAATTGTCGGGTTTCCAGCCCTCGATGCTGAACGGCGAATCCTTCATCACCGTTTCCGGCGTTAGGCCCTGCTCGAGTCCGGCGAGGAAGACGAAGGCCTTGAAGGCCGAGCCGGGCTGCCGCAAAGACTGGGTCGCGCGGTTGAACTGGCTGCTGCTGTAGTCGCGGCCGCCGACCATGGCTTTCACGGCGCCCTCGGGCGTCATGCTGACCAGCGCCGCTTGCGAGGCTTGCTTCTCCGGCCCACCCTCGTCGAGCACGCGCACCAGCTCGGCCTGGGCCATGCGCTGCAGCCGCGGGTCCAGCGTGGTAACGACCACGAGATCGCGGTCGACGAAACCGACATAGCTCGACACCTGGTCCATCACCCAGTCGGCGAAATGCTGGCCGGTGCGGTCGGATTCCACGACGTTCGACTGGCTGCGGCCTTCGCTGGCGATCTTGTCCGCCTCTTCCTGTGCGAGGTAGTCCGACGCCACCATGTTCTGCAGCACCAGCCGCGCCCGCTGGTCGGCCACCACGTCATCGGCGATCGGGTTGTAGCTCGAGGGCGCCCGCAGCAGGCCCGCCAGCATCGCCGCCTCATAGGGCGTGACGAAGGCGGCCGGCTTGCCGAAGAAGCGCTGCGAGGCCGCGTCGACCCCATAGGTGCCGGCGCCGAAATAGACGCGGTTCATGTAGAGCGAGAGGATCTGATCCTTGGTGAAGCGCTGCTCCAGCCACAAGGCCAGCAGCATCTCCTGGCCCTTGCGGCGGATGGTGCGGTCCGGCGTCAGGAAGACATTCTTGGCCAGCTGCTGGGTGATGGTGCTGCCGCCCTGCACCAGCCGCTGCTCGCGGATGTTCACCCACATCGCGCGCGCGAGGCCGATGGGGTCGATGCCGAAATGGCTGTAGAAGCGCCGGTCCTCGGTGGCGACGATGGCCTCGGCCAGATGGGGCGGCAGATTCTCCACCGTGACCGCCTGGCCGTAGAGATCGCCATAGCTGGCGAGGATCGAGCCGTCGGCCGCCAGCAGCGTCACGCTCGGCCGCCGGGTCGCGCTCTCCAGGCGGTCGATGCCCGGCAGGTCGTAGAGCAGCCAGCCGAGAACGATGAACCCCGCCAACACCGACCAGCTGGTCAGCACCGCTGTCCAGCGCAGCAAGCGCCGGCCCCAGCGGCGCTTGCCATCAGGTTTCCTGGCTGAGGATGACTGCTTCTTTCCCATATGCGGATATCAGGTTAGATATGGCCAGCCGGCGGCATCGGCAACATAGGAATTCGACGGCCCGGATGTTCCGGCAAAGCCGATCTCCAGCTCATCATCGTCATTTGCAGCCGTTCCATGTGGTCTCCGCAACCCGATCTCACTTTCCGCCGCGCCAGGCCCGATGACGGCGAGCTAGTCGCGGCGATGGCCGCGCGGCTGTCCGAGGACGAGGGCAGTACCGAGCCCACATTGTTTACCGACGGTGATTTCCGCCGCCATGGCTTCGGCGCCAAGCCGCTGTTCCGCTGTCTGATCGCCGAGCTCAAGGGTTCGCCTGTGGGTTACGTTCTCTATTGCCGGGAGTATGACACCGACCATCTCTGCCGTTGCATCTACATGGCTGATCTTTATGTCGAAAAGGCGGCGCGGCGGCGGGGAATCGGCCATGATCTGATGGCCGCCATGGCCGATGACGGACGGCAGTGGGAGGCGCCGCTGGCGATCTGGACGGCGCTGCGCCACAACGCCGCGGCGCGGGCCTTCTACCGCCAGGTCGGCCATGAGCAGAGCGGCCTGGTAGAATGCATTGCCGAAGAGGCGCAGTTCCGCGCCCTGGTTAATGAAGCGCAGACGCCGCCGCCCGCGATAAGGCTGCGACCGGCGGGTGTGGCAGATTGCGCGGCGATCGCCGGCTTTCTTGCCGGCCTCTATGAGGAGGTGAACAGGCCCGCGCCCGAGGATATCGAAGGCAAGCTGCGCCGCGACGGCTTCGGCGCCGAGCCCGCTTTCAGCGTCCTCATCGCCGAGGCGCAAGACGGCGAGGCGATCGGCTATGCGCTCTACTGGCTGACCTACATCACCCAGTCGGCGGCCACAGGCGCGCTGCTGTCCGATCTCTATGTCGTGCCGGCCCGGCGCCGCCGCGGTGTCGCCCGCGCATTGATTGCAGAAACGGCGCGCGCCGCCGCCGCGACGGGCGGCCGGTACGTGTTCTGGGCGGTCGATGCGGACAACGAGCGCGGCCGCGCCTTCTACCGGACGATCAGCACGGAGGCGTCGGAGACCGTGATCTATGGCTGCGATTTCCAGGAATTCGCTCTCCTGGCCGGCCGCGCCGTGGGGTGGCGCCGCTAGGTTTGCCGGGCTATCGTCGCCCCTTGCAAAGCCCTGGGACAGCCACCCGCGAATCCATGATCAAGCTGCAACCGCCCACCGGCGCCAGCCGCCAACCGACGCTCGACAGCCTGGCCGCCACCTTCGACGAGGCGGTGCGGCTGCATCGCGCCGGCGACGTGGCGAAGGCGTTTGAAATGTATCGCCGGGTTCTGGCGATCTATCCGCGCCATGCCGATGCCCTGCAGATGGCGGGCGTCTGCGCCGGGCAGCTGGGCGATCCGGCCAGCGGCGTGCCGCTGGTGCGCCGGGCGATCGCCCTGCGGCCGCACGCCCCCGGCTATCAGCTCAATCTCGGCAACCTGCTGCGCATGCAGGGCAAGGTCGAGGAGGCGGCGGCGGCCTACCGCCATGCGGTGCATCTGGATCCGCTGTTCGCCGATGCGCATAACAACCTGGGCAGCGCGCTGCTGCTGATGGGAAAGCCGGCAGAGGCGCTGCGGTCGCTGCAGCAATCCGCCCGGCTGAAGCCGGATTTCCCGGAGACCCAGCGCAACCTCGCCACCGTGCTGCTGAAGCTGGGCCGGCCGGAAGAGGCGAAGCCGGTGCTGCGCAACCTCCTCAAGCGCCATCCCGGCGATGTTGAGGGGCAGAAGCTGCTGGAGCAGGCGGAACAGGCCGGCGGCACGGCGGCGTGACATTTTTCGCTATTTCCCGCGCCCTCAACTCGCTGGCGTGGTTGAAGGATTCCCGAGAAAGCGCGATTCTAAGGGACCTTGATTCCGGGGAACGATGCCATGCAAGGGAATCACTGCCCCGGCGCCGCCGGGTTGCGCGCAATTACCCACGCCCCGGCGCATGCCGTATCCCGATACACAATGTCCAACATCGAGGCCGGCGAAGAGCGCCGGCGGCAAGGACTATTATAGGATGTTTTTCCGGAAACTGTGAGCGGGAATCGGCGAGTGCATCGGTGCTCACGTCCCCTCGCCCCGCGCAGCGGAGAGAGGGGACAGCGCTTTGCAATGATCCCCCATTGAATGGGGCGTCGAATAGGACTATCTGCGCAACATAGTTCTGCGGAAACCAGAGGGACGGAAACATGCCGATCGGTGTCAAAGAGCTTCTGGCCGAGGCGAATGCGGCGGTGCGCAAGCTGTCGCCGGCGGAGGCAGCGGAGATGATGAAATCGGAGAAAGTTCTCATCCTCGATGTGCGCGACCCCAGCGAGGTGCAACAGTCCGGCAAGCTGAAGGACGCCGTCAACGTGTCCCGCGGCATGCTGGAATTCCGCGCCGACGCCGAGACGCCCTATCACAATCCGGCCTTCCAGAAGGACAAGACCGTGCTGGTCTACTGCGCCTCCGGCGGCCGCTCCGCCCTCTCGGGAAAGCGGCTCAAGGACATGGGGTACGGCACGGTCTACAACATCGGCGGGTTCAAGGAGCTGGCCGAGGCGGGGCTGCCGACGGAACCGGCGTAGGGGTTCTTCGCGCTCTCAGCCCAGCGCGTTAGCGCGCGAAAAACTAAGCCGCAAGCCAGCGCTTCAGCAACGCGGCAACCGCATTGCGCTCCCGCACCGCCAAGCTGCCAATGCGCCGGATTGACGACGTTTCGAAGGTCGCCAGACGAGCCAGCCGGATCACGCAGGGTGCGGGCAATCCAGTCTTCGCCCAATCCGCGATGGCGATATCGTCAGGGCGCAGATCCTGCATGCCGCGCGCCGTCGTCACGATCGCAGCGAAACAGGATTTGTGCGCGGCATGAAAGGACTCTGTCGATACAACCAGCGCCGGCCGGCGCTTGCTGTCATGGCCTTCGATAAATGGGAAGGGGACCGAGACCAGGTCCCAACGCTTAAAGGTCACGAAACGCCTCGTCATCTTCGGGCGTATCCCAGTCGCCCATGCTGCGGGCGCGGGTCAGCCGCCAGGCCAGGTCCTCAGACAGGCCGGGCTTGGCCTTCACAATCGTGACTTTCCGGCCCTTGATGGCAAAGGCAACGCGATCCCCGGCCTTCAGGCCGAGGGCCCGGCGCACCGCGGCCGGGATCGTGGTCTGATACTTCGTCGTCAGGCGGGTCACGGTCGTCATGGCGCGGCTTCCTTGGGTAAGGGGTATAGAGTATTACATTTGCCGCGCGTTTTCAATAAAGAGCGTGGCGCGCGGCCCGGTCCCTCGTTACGGCCCCCGGCTCCCCACGGAAGCTAGCCCCGCGTCAGACCGAGCGCGCTATCCAGATAGAACTCGACGTCGCCGGCCAAAAGCCCAAAGCCGGTGAAGAGATCATACGCGGCCACCGCAAGGCCGCCGGTGTAGTAGGCGGTGGGGTCGGTCATGCTAGGCGTCCGTCAATGATCGGAATTAGCTGCGCGACTCGGTGTCAATACGGCAATCGAAGTCGGAGCGATAGAGTGCATCCCGACAATCTAGACGTGTTGCGTGGCTCGGGCGATCATGTCAATGGGCCGACGCAATCAGTGGCGAAGATGGTGCCATGTACTACTTCCCGAAATGAGGTGCTTATGACTGCAGAAGCATGGTTCGAACGAGAACTTGAACAGTTGCGACGAAACAGTGAGGCCGCAATACAATTCCTTTACGCATGGTTGTCCTTTCACGCATGTGCTGGTGATTCCCAGGAGATCCGGCGCGCTATCAACCGAACGCCGCTGTTCTGGAATACCAGTCTGGGAGCGCTGCAAACGTCTCTATTTATTGCGCTCGGACGAATTTTTGACCTAGATCCGAAGAGCCATAGTCTTGAGGCCATCTTGCTCATCGTCGAGAAGAATCCGGGAATATTTTCACGACCATCATTGGCACGACGAAAGGCCCAGCAGTCGCCAGGCGCGCCGTGGATTGATGAATATGTTCAGAATGCCTATGTGCCGGACGTATCTGATTTTCGGCGTATACGCCGATTCGCACAGAGTAGAAGATCGGTCTATGACAAGGCGTACAAGAAGATTCGAAACAAGGTATTTGCCCATAGTGGGATCGCGACGCGCTTGCAGTCGGACGAGCTTTTCGGCAGCACTAAAATCGGCGAGCTTCAGCGATTGGTCTTGTCACTTCGAAATCTACAAGAGACTTTGTATCAGTTGTATATGAATGGCAGGAAACCGCAGGCGATGAAAGTCAGGTATGGTGTCACCGCACTTAGACGCGCGGCATCACGGAACGATCATTACTCACTGCCTGTCCAAGAGAGAATTGTTGTCGAGGCGTTCAAACTACTTAGGTCTCTTTCGACAGCATGATGGATCCTAGCGAACGATACGCTACGCCTGAATCGCCTGTTTTAATGATTGTCATCCCCGCGAAAGCGGGGACCCAGAGGCTATAGCGCGCGCTGTTTCTCCTGGGTCCCCGCTTTCGCGGGGATGACAAGAGATGGTGTGCCGGCGGGAACGGGCGACGCTCAAATATCCAAATTCGCCACGTTCAGCGCGTTGGCGTGGATGAAGTCGCGTCTCGGCTCCACCACGTCGCCCATCAACGTCGAGAAGACTTCCTCGGCTTCGTCCACATGGCTGACTTTCACCTGCAGCAGGGTGCGCACCTGGGGATCGAGCGTGGTTTCCCAGAGTTGCTCCGGGTTCATTTCGCCGAGACCCTTGTACCGCTGGATGTTGAGGCCGGCGCGGCCGAGGCCGGTGACGGTTTCCACCAGGGAGATCGGGCCGGCGATCGAGGTTTCCTGCTCCTTGCCCAGGAGGGTGGCGTGGCGGCTGTAGGTCTGCTGCAGGTCGGCGGCCATGGCGTCGAGGCGGTGGCTTTCGGCGCTGCGGATCAGCGGGCCGTCGATCGCATAGCGGGTGGTGACGCCGCGCAGCCGCCGGATGAAGGACAGACCGCCGTCGGATTCGGATTTCCCCTGCCAGCCGCGCTCTTCCAGCGGCGACAGCAGGTCGAGGCGTTTTGCTATGTAAGCCGCCGCCTCGGTGGCGCGGGCCTGATCGGCGATGATTTCCGGGTTCAGCGCGCCGGCGATCGCCGCCTGCTCCACCACCTGGGCGTTGCCCACCTTGCGGATCAGCGGCTGCATGTTGGCCTGGGCTTGGGCTGCCTGCTCCATCAGCCGGCGCAGATCCGCGCCGGCCACCTGGCTGCCGTCGGCCAGCCGCAGCACCAGACCTTCCAGGCCGGAGTCGATCAGGAACTGATCGCGCTGCCGCTCGTCCTTCAGATAGCGTTCGGACTTGCCCTTGGAGACCTTAAACAGCGGCGGCTGGGCGATGTAGAGATAGCCCTTGTCGATCAGCTCGGCCATCTGGCGGTAGAAGAAGGTCAGCAGCAGGGTGCGGATGTGGGAGCCGTCCACATCGGCGTCGGTCATGATGATGATCTTGTGGTAGCGCAGCTTGGCGATGTCGAATTCTTCCGGGCCGATGCCGGTGCCCAGTGCGGTGATCAGGGTGCCGATTTCCGCCGAGCCCAGCATCTTGTCGAAGCGGGCGCGCTCCACATTCAGGATCTTGCCGCGGAGCGGCAGGATGGCCTGGAAGGCGCGGTTGCGGCCGCTCTTGGCGGAGCCGCCGGCGCTGTCGCCCTCGACGATGAAGAGCTCGGAGAGGGCGGGATCGCGCTCTTGGCAATCGGCAAGCTTGCCGGGCAGCGAGTTCATATCGAGCGCGCCCTTGCGGCGGGTGAGGTCGCGGGCCTTGCGCGCGGCTTCCCGGGCGGCGGCGGCCTCGTAGACCTTGGCCACGATGCGCCGGGCCTCGGAGGGATGCTCCTCGAACCACTGGTTCAGCCGCTCGTTGACGATGCCCTCGACCACCGGGCGCACTTCCGACGACACCAGCTTGTCCTTGGTCTGCGCCGAGAATTTGGGATCGGGCACCTTGCAGGAGAGGATGCAGGTGAGGCCCTCGCGGGCGTCGTCGCCGGTCAGCGCGATCTTTTCCTTTTTCGCGATGCCGCTGTCGGTGGCGTACTGGTTGATCTGCCGGGTCAGCGCGCCGCGGAAGCCCGCCAGATGGGTGCCGCCGTCCCGCTGGGGGATATTGTTGGTGAAGCAGAGCGTGTTCTCGTGATAGCTGTCGGTCCACTCCATCGCGATCTCGACGGTGATGCCGTCTTTTTCCCCGATCGCTGCAATGACCGGTTGGTGCAACGGGTTCTTGTTGCGGTCGAGATATTTCACGAAGGCTTCGAGCCCGCCTTCGTAATGCAGATCGACGGATTTCGGCTCCACGCCCCGGGCATCGGTCAGCATGAGATGCACGCCGGAATTCAGGAACGCCAGCTCGCGCAGGCGATGCTCCAGGGTGGCGTAGTCGAATTCGGTCTTGGTGAAGGTTTGTTTCGACGCAAGAAACGTGACTTCGGTCCCCGTGAAGAGCTTGCCGTCCTTCTCCGGCGCCTTGGCGACCACGGCCAGGGGCGCGTCGGGAACGCCATGGCGGAAGCGCATGTGGTATTCCTGGCCGTTGCGCCAGATGCGCAGGTCCAGCCGTTCGGACAGCGCGTTGACCACGGAGACGCCGACGCCGTGCAGGCCGCCGGACACCTTGTAGGAATTCTGGTCGAACTTTCCGCCGGCATGGAGCTGGGTCATGATGACCTCGGCGGCCGAGACGCCCTCTTCCTTGTGGATGTCGACCGGGATACCGCGGCCGTTGTCGCGCACGGTGACCGAGCCGTCGCCGTTAAGCGTGACATTGATCAGGTCGCAATAGCCGGCCAGGGATTCGTCGATGGCGTTGTCCACCACCTCATAGACCATGTGATGCAGGCCCGAGCCGTCATCGGTGTCGCCGATATACATGCCCGGCCGCTTGCGCACGGCGTCGAGCCCGCGCAGCACCTTGATGGATTCCGCGTCGTATTGTCTTTCAGGAGAATTGCCGTTGGGCGATTCGGTGTCGTCTGTCATCTGTGCAACTGCTTGATCCCTGGCGCCGGCGAAAGGCGGGCGCGGACTTAGACTGAGCGCGGCGCGATCTTCGCATCGCGCACATCGAAGAATTGGGCGTCGCCGGCCATCGCGTCGAAGAACGCGGCGTCGGTGCCGGTGAGCCAGGCCTGCAGCCCCAAATGCCGCAGTTCGCCGAAGAAGGCGTGGCGGCGGGTTTCGTCCAGATGGGCCACCACCTCGTCCAGCAGCAGGAGCGGCGTTTGCGCCCGCAGATCGGCCAGCAGGCGGGCGAAGGCCAGCACCGTGGCCACCAGGAGCGCCTTCTGCTCCCCCGTGGAGCAGAGGGCGGCGGGCATGCCGCTGTCCTGGTGGATGGCCACGAGATCGCTGCGGTGCGGCCCCCAGAGGGCGCCGCCGGCCTCGGCATCGGCGGCGCGGGAGTGGGCCAGCATGTCCCGCAGCCGCTCCTCGGCGGCCAGGGCGGGCATCTCGCCCAGCCAGCTATCGACAGCCCCTTCCAGACGCAGCAAAGCCCGCGGGAACGGCCCGGGGCCGGCGGCCATGGAAGCGGTGAGTCTCGTAATCAGGTCGCGCCGCGCGGCCGATATGGCGATGCCGCGCTCGGCGATCTGCTGTTCCAGCGCCGCCAGCCAGGCGGGATCCCGCCACCGCTCGCCCTCGCCGCGCAGCACCTGCACCCGCTCCTGCAGCAGGTGGCCGTACTGGCCCAGGCGCTTGGCGTGATCGGGATCGAGGCCGAATACCAGACGGTCGGTGAATTTCCGCCGGTGCAGGGCGCCATCGAGAAACAGCCGGTCCATCTGCGGCGTCAGCCAGGCCACCGACAGGATCTGCGCCAGGGCCGACTGGCCGCCGGCGAGCGCGCCGTCGATCTTCACCAGCCGCCGGTCGCGGCCGGCAGCGGCGGGATCCCTGCCGGTGCCCAAATCGATCTGCGCCCCAGGCCGGTTCACCGTCGCGGCGATGCCCCAGGCGGCGCGGCGGGGCTGGCCGTCGGTTTCGCCAGGAATCATGCGGTCGATGTCAGGCAGCCGCGCATGGCGCAGGCCGCGGCCGGGGATCAGGAAGGAGATGGCCTCCAGCAGGTTGGTCTTGCCGGCGCCGTTGGGGCCGGTGAGCACCACCGGCCGCCGGTCCAGATGGATCTCGGCCCGGCCGTAATTGCGGAAATCGGTCAGCACCAGCCGCTCCAGCCAGACGACAGGCCCGGCGGAATGCCTGATGGCATCGCTGGGCGCGGATTGGCGCAGAGCCGGGGCGTTGGACATCGGGCCGCCGTCAGACCCGCATGGGCATCAGCACATAGAGCGCGCTGGGATCGCCGACGTCGCGGACCAGGGTGGGCGAAGCGGCGTCGGCCAGCGCAAACTGCGCGCCCTCGCCCTCGATCTGTTCGGTGATGTCCAGCAGATATCGGGAGTTGAATCCGATATCGATGCCGGTGCCGCCATATTTGACTTCGAGCTCCTCGCTGGCGCTGCCGCTCTCCGGGCTGCTGGCCGAGAGGATCAGCGTGCCTGCCTTCAGCGACATCTTCACCGCCCGGGATTTCTCGCTGGAGATGGTGGAGACGCGGTCGACGGCCGCGGCGAAACTCTTGCGGTCGACTTCCATCACTTTGTCGTTGCCGGTGGGAATGACCCGCTGATAGTCGGGGAAAGTGCCGTCGATCAGCTTTGAATTCAGCAGCACCGCATCGAAGCCGAAGCGGATCTTGCTGTCGGACAGCGCCACCTCGACATTGTCGGAGGTTTCCTCGATCAGCTTGCGCAGCTCGCCCACGGCCTTGCGCGGAACGATCACGCCGGGCATGTCGGCCGCACCGGAGGGCAGCGCCATTTCGAAGCGCGCCAGGCGGTGGCCGTCGGTGGCGACCGCGCGCAGCACCTTCACGTCGCCTGTCGTGTGGGCGTGCAGATAGATGCCGTTCAGATAGTAGCGCGTCTCTTCGGTCGAGATGGCAAAGCGCGTGCGGTCGATCAGATTGCGCAGATCCTTGCCGGCGATGGAGAATTTGCTCGGCAGATCGCCGCCGGCCGTGGCCGGGAAATCTTCCCGCGGCAATGTCGCCAGGCTGAATTTCGAACGGCCCGCCTTCAGCGTCACCTGGCCGCCATCGGCGGCGCCTTCGATCTGAATCTGCGCGCCTTCCGGCAGCTTGCGCACGATGTCGTAGAGCGTATGGGCGGAGACCGTGGTGGCGCCCTTGGCGCCGACCTGGGCGGCCACTTTCTCGACGATGGTCAGATCCATGTCGGTCGCGGTCAGCGCCAGCATGTTGTCGGACGCATCCAGCAGCACATTCGACAGGATCGGAATCGTATTGCGGCGCTCCACGACGCTCTGCACATGGGCGAGCGACTTGAGTAGAGCGCCCCGTTCAATGGTGATCTTCATGTCGCGACTGACTTTCTTGGGGATCTAGCGATGGCTGTGGAGGACGCCCCGGCACCCGTCGCCCCCCGTTTTCTTTCGCCGGCTAAAACCTGACGATCCCTGCCGGCCGATCGGATGCCCAGAGCTTTTGCGAATCAGTCGATCACTATAGCAAATAGCGCCGAAAAGGTAAGGCTTTTGAGCGCCCGGCGGTAGACCATAATATATTGATTCTTATGGTCTTTTATGGCCGGAAAGCCGGGGGCGCGATCAGCCCTCGAGCATCCGGCGCAAGAGCTCCACATCCTCGGCAAAACTCGAATCGGCGGAGCGCAATTCGTCCACCTTGCGGACCGCATGCATGACCGTGGTGTGGTCGCGGCCGCCGAATTTCCGGCCGATTTCCGGCAGCGAACGGGGGGTGAGCTGCTTGGCCAGATACATGGCCACCTGGCGCGGCCGGGCCACGGCGCGGGAGCGGCGGGCCGAATGCATGTCCGAGACCTTGATGTTGAAATGCTCGGCCACGCGCTTCTGAATCTCCTCGATGGTGACGCGGCGGTCGTTGGCGCGCAGGAGATCGTGCAGCACTTCCTGCGTGGTCTCCAGGGTGATCGGCCGCCCCACCAGTTGCGAATGGGCCATGATGCGGTTGAGCGCGCCTTCGAGCTCGCGCACGTTGGAAGTGATCTTGTGGGCGAGGAATTCCATCACCTTGGGCGGCGTTTCGATCTTCATCCGCTCGGCCTTCGCCTGCAGGATGCCCAGGCGCAGCTCGTAGGTCGTCGGATGGATGTCGGCCACCAGCCCCCAGCCCAGGCGCGACTTCATCCGCTCTTCCATGCCCTCGAGGTCGGAGGGCGATTTGTCGGCGGAGATCACCACCTGCCGGTTCTGATCCACCAGCGCATTGAAGGTGTGGAAGAATTCTTCCTGGGTCGAGTCCTTGCCGCTGATGAACTGGACATCGTCGATCATCAGCACATCGACGGAGCGGAACTGCTCCTTGAAGGCCATGGTGTTCTTGTCGCGCAGCGCGCGCACGAACTGATACATGAATTTCTCGGCCGAGAGATAGATGACCCGGCGCTCCGGCGATTTCTTGCGGATATGCCAGGCGATCGCATGCATCAGATGGGTCTTGCCGAGGCCCACGCCGCCATAAAGGAACAAGGGATTGAATGGTACAGTTTTGGAATCCGCGACCCGGTAGGCGGCGGCATAGGCTAGCTCGTTCGATTTGCCGACCACGAAATCCTCGAAGGTGAGCCGGGGATCGAGCACGGCGCCGAAGAAGTTTCCGGACGGCGCGTCAGTCGCGTCTTTGCGGGCGAGATCGATCGCGGGAGCCGTCTCGGTCTCCAATGTCCGGCCGGCCGGCCGGCCATCACCCAGTCCTGTCAGGGAAGAGCTGTCGACGACGATCTCTACGCCTTTGAGCGCCGGATTCCCCCCCTGCCAGAGGGCGCGCAGCCGGTCCTGATAGTGGGACACGATCCAGTCGCGCACAAAGCGCGTGGGCACGGCCATTTCCACGTCCTGGCCGCGAACTTGCAGAAGCGTCAGCTTTTTCAGCCAGTTTTTGTAGGCGGTTTCGCCCATTTCGGCCCGCAGCTTGCCGCGCACCCGCGCCCACTGCGATTGAATCTGTTCGTTGTGCGACTGTCCGGTCATTCCGCGAGCCCGCAACGCTATTCTTGAATCCAAGGCAGGCCGGCGGCCTTCCAGCCATTAACGCGGCCGCGATGCCGTTCGCCATCGGGCGGGCCTTCAAAACCTTCGCTGACATTGTAACATTGATTGTATCCCAGGGCGGTTACCGCTTCGGCCGCCGCGCGGGAGCGCGCACCGCTGCGACATATGAAGAGGATCGGCGTATCGGGCGCCGGCACCGCCTTCTTGATCTGCGCGCCGAATTCAGGATTCACATCCATGGACGGAAACATCTGCCAAGAGAGCAGCGTCGTCTGCTTGCCGATGGAGCTGAGATCGGGAATGCCGACGAAGGTCCATTCCGGTCTGGTGCGAACATCGACCAACTGTGCTGTCGGCTTGGAGGTAAGGAGGTCCCACGCTTCATTCGGTTTTTTGTCGCCAGCGTAGGCCATACCTGCCACCCCCAAAAACAACTTCACCTCGCCCGCTCGACGAACCGCCTCAAGAGGCCGGCTATCGCTCGGTCAGTTCCCGTAGCGCGCAAGATGATCTCTCATCCTACGGTTCGGGACACCGAAATCAAGATTGTGCCAACAAACCCTGATGCCGCAGCGCGCTTTCCAAACTTGTCCCGCGGATTAACGCGCCGCCTCCTCCCAAGTTCAGTGCGATCACTGTAGCTGCGATGGGTGCGAGTCGCAATACGCCCGAAATGAGAACGAAACAACTTTTCCCTTGGTATGAGCATGCATCTTGCGGTTCGGAACTTCGCGCGCACTATTGGTTTGATTTTTCCGCGGCATCGCAAAAAAACTTTTCAGCAGCCGTCAGGAATGCGCCGCCATCGTCTCACAAATGTGAAACGGCGCCGCTGATGCGGCGCCGCTGCAAGTCGTTCATGTTTTCGCCGAACGCGGAAACGCACCGGCGGAAGATTTTATTTTCTCAACGCCTTCACGCGGGCGGCAAGGCGAGACACTTTACGCGCCGCCGTGTTGCGATGCAGAACACTTTTCCGGGCGCCGGCCTGGATCACCGGCTGTGCCGCGCGCAGCGCCGCTTCCGCCGCAGCCTTGTCGCCGCTGGCGATCGCCGTCTCCACCTTCTTGATGGAGGTGCGAACTTTGCTGACGCGGGCCCGGTTCACTTCCGTACGCCGCGCCGTCTGCCGAATGCGCTTCTTCGCTGATTTGTGCTGCGCCATTTGAGGAGGATCTCGCGATATCTGGGGTCAAGCCGAAAGGCGGCGGGTTATAGCGGCAGACCGCCGGGGCGTCAAGCCGGGCAATGGACCAATGAGCCCGGATTTCCGCCATTTCTTAATTGTTATTGAAGGCCGGCGGCCGCTTCTCCACGAAGGCCGACATGCCTTCTTTCTTATCGGCGGTGCCGAAGGCGGCATGGAACAGGCGCCGCTCGAAGCGAAGTCCTTCCGCCAGCGTGGTTTCGTAGGCGCGGTTGACGGACTCTTTCACCATCAGCGCCGCAATCCCCGGCATCGACGCGATTTTTTCCGCAGTTTTCACGGTCTCGGCCAGCAGATCCGCCACCGGCACCACACGGGCCACCAGGCCCAGTCGCTCGGCCTCCTGCGCATCCATCATGCGGCCGGTCAGGCACATCTCCATCGCCTTGGCCTTGCCGATCACGCGGGTGAGGCGCTGCGTGCCGCCGGCGCCCGGCAGCACGCCGATGGTGATTTCCGGCTGGCCGAATTTGGCGTTATCGGCGGCGATGATGATGTCGCACATCATCGCCATCTCGCAGCCGCCGCCGAGCGCGAAGCCGGCCACCGCCGCGATCACCGGCTTGCGGCAATGAGCCAGCCGCTCCCAGCCGCGGGTGACGAAGTCGCTGGAATAGACATCGGCGAAGCCGCGGTCCTTCATCTCCTTGATATCGGCGCCGGCTGCAAAGGCTTTCTCGTTGCCGGTCACGACGATGACGCGGATCTGCGGATCGAACTCCAGCTCATCGGCCGCCTTGGCGAGATCGGCGATCAGCGCATCGCACAGCGCATTGAGCGATTTCGGCCGGTTGAAGGTGATGATGCCGACAGCGCCTTTGCGCTCAACGATGAGATTCTCGTAGGTCATGATCTGCCACCGGATTGATTTCAGGGGAGAATGCCAAAGGGAGAGTGCCAGTGAAATGCCGGCCTGGCCGCCGCAGGCGCTATCTACCTCAGCGCTGACGGCGCGGACAATAGAAAGTGGAGCGCCCCGATTGCGCCAGGCGCCTAATGCCGCCGGTGCGCCGGAGCGCGCAATTGCAGCCGGGGCAGGCCTGCCCTTCCCGTTCATAAACCGCCCAGCGATGCTGGAAATAGCCAAGCTCGCCGTCGGTCTGCACATAGTCCCGCAGCGAGGAGCCGCCGGCCTCGATCGCCTCCGCCAACACCGATTTGATCGCCTGGGCCAGCAGATCGGCGCGGCCGCGCTGGACCGTGCGGGCCAGGCGCCGCGGCGAGATGCCGGCCCGGAACAGCGCTTCGGACGCATAGATGTTTCCCACGCCGGCTACAACCCGTTGATCCAGAATGGCTGCCTTGATCGGCGTGCGCTTGCCCTTCAATGCCTCGGCGAGAACGGCGCCGGTGAATGACGGCTCCAGCGGTTCTGGCCCCAGACCGGCCAGCAGGCGGTGGCGCGACAGTCCGTCGCGGGGCACCAGATCGAAGGAGCCGAAGCGCCGCGCGTCGTTGAAGCGAACCACGGTGCCATCGTCGGTTTCGAAGATCAGATGATCGTGAAGCTCGGGCGCCCGCTCCGCCGTTCCGCCGATCAGCATACGGCCGGACATGCCAAGATGCCCGAGCACCACCATGCCGTCATCCAGATGGAACAGCATGTATTTGGCGCGCCGCGCGATCCGCTCGATCCGGCGGCCCTGCAGCCGCGCGGCGAATTCCGGCGGCAGCGGGAATCGCAGATCGGGCCGCCGCTGGATCACGCGGGCAAAGCGCCGGCCTTCCAGGCGGGCCGCGAGCCCGCGGCAAACTGTTTCGACTTCAGGCAGTTCGGGCATTGCTTGGAATCTTCATGCAGCCGGCCGCACGGCGTGGCCACGCCCGGTCCGGGAGGTTATTGTGACCCCGTCGATAGCAGATTTTGCCGCCCCAATCACGCCATGTCCGATTCCACACCCTTCGGCTTTCGCGACGTCGATCCGGCCGACAAGGCCAGGATGGTGCGCGGCGTCTTCGAAAGCGTGGCCTCGCGCTATGACCTGATGAACGACCTGATGTCGGCGGGCGTGCATCGCCTGTGGAAATCCGTGCTGATCGATTTGCTGGCGCCGCGGGATGGCGAGCATTTTATCGATGTCGCCGGCGGCACAGGCGATATCGCCTTCCGCATCCTGGCGCGACTCAAGCAAGGCGCCGAGGCCAGCGTCACCGTCTGCGACCTTACGCCGGCCATGCTGGAGCAAGGCCGCGCCCGCGCCATCGATCGCGGGCTTTTGCAGGGCATCGACTGGATCGCCGGCAATGCGGAAAGCCTGCCTTTCGCCGACCGCAGTTTCGATGCCTATACGATCGCGTTCGGCCTGCGCAACATCACGCATATCGACAAGGCGCTGGCGGAAGCGCGCCGCGTGCTGAAGCCAGGCGGGCGATTCTTCTGCCTTGAGTTCAGCCATGTGGCCAGCGAGCCGCTGTCGCGCCTCTATGATCTCTATTCCTTTGAACTGCTGCCCCGGCTGGGGCAGTGGGTCGCCGGCGACCGGGATTCCTATCAGTATCTGGTGGAGAGCATCCGCCGCTTTCCGCCGCAGCGCGAGCTGGCTGTCATGATCGAGTCCGCCGGCCTGGCGCGGGTGAAGTTCCGCAATCTCACCGGCGGCATCGCGGCGATTCATTCGGGCTGGCGCATCTGAACGCCATGTTGCGCACGCCCCGCCATCTGTTCCGATTGCTGAAGATCGCCCGCACATTGGCGCGCCATGGCGCGCTGGAGCCGTTCGAAGCCGCCCTCAGCGGCGCCGGCGTGGCGCCGGCGGTCATCCGCGCCGCCCGGCTGTTCGCGCGTCCGCTGGTCACCGTCAAAGGCCGGCCGGGCGAACGGCTGGCGGCGGCATTGGTTCAGCTTGGTCCCGCTTTCATCAAATTCGGGCAAATGCTGTCGACCCGCGCCGACCTGATCGGCGAGCAGACCGCCAGCGATCTCTCGATGCTGCAGGACCAGCTGGCGCCGTTTTCCGCCGCCGCCGCGCGGGCCACCATCGAGCTGGAGCTGGGGCGGCCGGTGGAGGAATTATTCCTGACCTTCGACGACCAGCCGATTTCCGCCGCCTCCATCGCCCAGGTGCATCTGGCCACGATCGAACCTACGGACGTGATTCCTAACGGCGAGGTCGCCGTCAAGGTCCTGCGGCCGGGCATCGAAGCTGCACTGGCCCGGGACATCGATCTGCTGCGCTGGCTGGCGGAGATGACCGAGCGTGCCCAGCCGCGGCTGCGGCGGCTGAAGCCGGTGGAAGTGGTCGACACCTTCGCCGAAACCGTGAAGACGGAAATGGATCTGCGGCTGGAGGCCGCCGCAGCCGCCGAATTGGCGGCGAATTTCGCCCAGGACCCCACCTATCTGGTGCCGCCGATCGACTGGCGGCTGACGGCGCGGCGGGTGATGACCCAGCAGCGCATCTCCGGCATCCCCATTGATGACCGGGACGCCATTCTGGCGGCCGGCCACAATATCCGCGAGGTGCTGTCGAAGGCGGCGGCGATCTTCTTCAACCAGGTGTTCCGCGACGGCTATTTCCACGGCGACCAGCATCCCGGCAACATGTTCGTCGATGCCGAAGGCCGCATCGGCGTGGTGGATTTCGGTATCATGGGGCGGCTGGACCGGGCGACGCGGTTCTATCTGGCCGACATGCTGCTGGGATTTCTCAATCGCGACTACCGGCGCGTGGCGGAGATCCATTTCGATGCCGGCTATGTGCCGCCGCACCAGTCGCTGGATTCCTTCGCCCAGGCCTGCCGCTCCATCGGCGAGCCGATCTTCGGCCGGCCATTGCAGGAGATCTCCTTCGCCCGGGTGCTCGGCCAGCTATTCCAGCTCGCCGAGGGCTTCGAGATGGAGGTGCAGCCGCAATTGCTGCTGCTGCAGAAGAACATGCTGATGGCCGAGGGGGTCAGCCGGCGTCTCGATCCCGAACTCAACACCTGGACCCTGGCGCAGCCCCTGATCGAGGTCTGGATGCGGGAGAACCGGGGGCCGGAAGCGCGGCTGAAGGACGCCGTGGGCGATGCCGTGCGGATCATCCGCCGCCTGCCTTACATGGCCGACCGGTTCGAGCAGCTGGTCACCAGCGTCAGCCGCGAGGGCGTGCGGGTCGATCCCGAAAGCCTGGCCCGGGCGGGCCAGGGACCGGGCCGGAGCGCCATCTGGGTCCTCTGGATCGCCCTGGCGGCCCTGGCGGTGCTGGTCCTGGTTAAGCTCTGACCGCCTTGCGCCCGGTAGGCCGGGCCCTTACCTTTCATCCGTGCTCAACGGCAAGCGCATACTTCTCGTCATTTCGGGCGGCATTGCCGCCTATAAATGCCTGGAACTGATCCGGCGGCTGCGGGAGCGGGGCGCCGGCGTCACCTGCATCCTGACCCAGGGCGGGGCGCAGTTCGTCACGCCCTTGTCAGTGGCGGCGATTACCGAAGAGAAGGTTTATGGCGACCTCTTCTCGCTCACCGACGAGAGCGAGATGGGGCATATCCAGCTGAGCCGAGCGGCCGACCTGCTGGTGGTGGCGCCCGCCAGCGCCGATATCATCGCCAAGATGGCCAGCGGCATCGCCGACGATCTCGCGACCACCGCATTGCTGGCGACCGACAAGCCGGTGCTGATTGCGCCGGCGATGAATGTGCGGATGTGGCATCACGGCGCGACCCAGGACAATCTGGCCAAGCTCGCCGCGCGCGGCGTGAAGCAGGTCGGCCCCGGCGAGGGCGCCATGGCCTGCAACGAGTTCGGCCTGGGGCGGATGGCGGAACCGGCGGAGATCCTGGCGGCCATCGAGGCCTTGATCGCGGCCGATGGCGCACTATCCGGCCGGCGCGCCATCGTCACCAGCGGCCCCACCCACGAGCCGATCGATCCCGTGCGCTTCATCGGCAATCGCTCGTCCGGCAAGCAGGGCCATGCGATCGCCGCCGCGCTGGCGCGGCGTGGCGCAGACACTTTCCTGATCGCCGGCCCGACCGGCGAACCCGATCCGCCGGGCGTGCATGTGCGCCATGTAGAGACGGCGGAGCAGATGCTGACCGCCTGCCGCGAGTCCCTGCCCGCCGATATCGCCGTCTGCGCCGCCGCGGTCGCCGATTGGAAGCTGGCGGCGCAGGTCACGCAGAAGATCAAGAAAGGCAGCGCGCCGCCGCGGCTGGAGCTGGCGCTCAATCCGGATATCCTGGCGACGCTGTCCCAAGCGGGCAATGCGCGCCCTGCGCTGGTCGTCGGCTTTGCCGCCGAGACCGAACGCGTGGTTGAACAGGCGAAGAAGAAACTGCAGACGAAACGCTGCGACTGGATCGTCGCCAACGATGTGTCGCCGGCCACCGGCACCTTCGGCGGCGACAACAATCTGGTGCATCTGATCAGCGCCGCCGGCGTCGAGGATTGGCCCAAGCTGTCGAAGCGCGAGGTGGCCGAGCGGCTGGCCGAGCGCATCGCCGCGCATTTCGCCGCAGCACAGTGAGTGCGATGACGGTGAAAGTGAACATACGGCGGCTGGATCACGGCGCGGACCTGCCGCTGCCCGCCTATGCCACGGCCGACAGCGCGGGCGTCGATCTGCCGGCCGCGATCTCGGGCGAGCGCATCCTGCCGCCGGGCGGCCGCGAGCTGGTGCCCACGGGATTCTCCATCGCCCTGCCCCGCGGCTATGAGGCGCAGGTGCGGCCGCGCTCCGGACTGGCGCTGCGGGTGGGTGTCACGGTGCTGAACAGCCCGGGCACCATCGATTCCGACTATCGCGGCGAGATTGGCGTCATCCTGGTCAATCTCGGCAGCGAGCCTTTTGTCATCCGCCGTGGCGAGCGCATCGCCCAGCTTGTCATAGCACCGGTATCGCGCGTGGCCTGGCAAGAGTCCGGCGCGCTCAGCGAGAGTACGCGCGGCGCGGGCGGCTTCGGCTCCACGGGAACGCGCGCAGCGAGCGGAGGCTAGAGCGCGATGGAATTAACCGACAGCCAGTTCGAACGCTATGCGCGCCATCTGATCCTCGAGGAGGTGGGCGAAGAGGGTCAGGCGAAGCTGCTGCAAGCAAAAGTGCTGGTGGTCGGCGCGGGCGGGCTGGGTGCGCCGATGCTGCTCTATCTCGCCGCCGCCGGCGTCGGCACCATCGGCATCATCGATGACGACACGGTGGATCTATCGAACCTGCAGCGGCAGGTGATCCACATGACGGATCAAGTGGGCCGGCCGAAAGTCGATAGCGCGGGCGAGCTGCTGGCGCGGCTCAATCCGGATGTAAAGGTCATTCCCTACAAGCAGCGCGTGACCGCCGACAACGCGGCGGAAATCATCAACGGCTTCGACCTCGTCGCCGATGGCAGCGACAATTTCACCACGCGCTTCCTGCTCAACGATGCTTGCTATCTCGCGGGCAAGACGCTGGTCTCCGCGGCACTGTTGCGATTCGATGCGCAGATATCGGTGTTCAAGGCCCATCTTGGGCCGCCCCATCCCTGCTATCGCTGTTTGTTTCCCGAGCGTCCACCAGACGATCTGATACCCCGTTGCGAGCAGGCGGGAATCCTCGGCGCCATCGCCGGCATGGTGGGCTCGTTGCAGGCAACGGAAGTACTGAAAGAAGTTATCGGCGTCGGCGAGAGCCTGTCGGGACATCTGCTGGTGTATGACGGACTAGACACGACGTTCCGCAAGATCAAGACGCGGCGCGACCCCGCCTGCGCGCTCTGCGGCCCCCAAGCCAGCATCAAGGATCTGCGGCTCTCCGCCTGATTTACGCTGTAAGCAGCCATGCGCATGGTGCATGGGATTCATATGACGGCATGCGCGTGACAACTGCGACATATTGACTCGCCCGCGGCGCGCTGCGTGAGAAACAATGTTGCATCAGCAGCTTCGCACTTATGTTTCAGCGCATCGTTGCTGCGGGACTCAACTTCGGTCGGCCGCCGGCGTCACAGAGACGTTGGAGGGGCCATTTATTTGCCACGAGTCGGCGATGTCATGGGGCGGATAATCAAAATCCTGCGGCAAGGCAGTTTGTAGGAGGAACATGATGAAGCTGTTGAACAAGTCGCTGTTGTCGGCGCTGGCAATCGTCTCCCTGCTGGGCTTGGCGGCCTGCGGAGAAGAGAAGGAGGAAGGTGCGGCCTCCGGTACCACGGGCACGACAGAGCAACCCGCTGCCGGGACCACCGGTACGACAGGCACCACTGGAACAACAGGGACCAGCAACTAAACTTCAGTATCTGATGGCGAGAGTCGCTGCTCCGCCTGTCCATTGGCGAAGGGCGCCGGAGATCTCCGGCGCCCTTTGTCTTTCACGGCACGAATGAGAGTCGTGCCGCGGCGGTTAGAACATCGACTCGATAACGCGGTCGGGCGGCTTATGGCCGTCGGCGAAGGTCTTGATGTTGATGATCACCTTCTCGCCCATGTCGATGCGGCCTTCAATCGTTGCCGATCCCATATGGGGCAGCAGGACGACATTGTTCAACCGCAGCAGCTTCGGATTCACCGCCGGCTCATGCTCGAACACGTCGAGGCCGGCGCCGGCGATCTCCGCGCGCTCGAGCATCCGCGTCAACGCATTCTCGTCGATCACCTCGCCGCGCGAGGTGTTGACGATATAGGCGTGGGGCTGCAGCAGCTTCAGCCGCCGCGCCGACAGCAGGTGGTAGGTGGCCGGCGTATGGGGACAGTTGACGGAGATGATGTCCATGCGCGACAGCATCTGGTCCGGGCTTTCCCAATAGGTCGCCTCCAGCTCGCGCTCCAGATCGGGATGGACCCGGCGGCGGTTGTGGTAATGCACCGACAGGCCGAAACCGCGGGCGCGGCGCGCCACGGCGGTGCCGATGCGGCCCATGCCGATGATGCCCAGCCGTTTGCCCCAGATGCGGTGGCCCAGCATCGAGGTGGGGCCCCAGCCCGTCCATTGGCCCGAGCGGATCAGCCGCTCGCCTTCGGCCAGCCGACGGGGCACGGCCAGGATCAGGGCCATGGTCATGTCGGCAGTGTCCTCGGTCAGGACGCCCGGCGTGTTGGTGACCGTGATATTGCGCTGCCGCGCCGTCTTGAGATCGATATGGTCGACGCCGGTGCCGAAGGAAGCAATCAGCTTCAGCCTGGGCCCGGCCTGGGATAGAATCGCCGCATCGATATGGTCGGTGACTGTCGGCACCAGCACGTCGGCGGCCTTGGCGGCCTCGATCAGCGCCGCCTGGGTCATCGGCCGGTCGTCCAGATTGAGCCGGGCCTCGAACAACTCCATCATCCGGGTTTCGATCGCGTCCGGCAGCTTCCGGGTCACGATCACGAGGGGTTTCTGCGCCATGGCTTGCACCGGCTGGAGTTGCGAAGGCGCCAATTCTGCGGCGCTTTGCGGGGGGTTCGCGTGCCATAGCAACTGGGGCTGGGCTTGTCCAGCACCGCCCCGGCGGCGGCCTCTGCGGCCCGCTGGCGCTTGACCATGAATCGGCAAACCGCTAGGTCAGCGGCGTGACCGGCGACATCAGGCGATACCGATGAAGGCGATGGCGATCCTGCGCCGCTGGCGGAGTCTGGCCCTCCTGCTCGCCTTTGCAGCGCCGCCGCTTCCGGCCGCCGCCCAGTCGGCGGTGGGAACGGAAACCCAACTGCCGCTGCCCCGCTTCGTCTCCCTGCGCAGCAATGAGATCAACCTGCGCACCGGCCCCGGCTCGAACTATCCCATCGTCTGGATCTATCAGCGCCGCGGCATGCCGGTGGAGGTGGTGGCCGAGTTCGAATCCTGGCGCAAGATCCGCGACTGGCAGGGCACCGTCGGCTGGGTGCATCAGAGCATGCTGGACGGCCGCCGCGGCGCCCTGGTGATCGGCGGCGAGCGGATCCTGCGGCATGAGCCGGCGCCGGGCGCGCCCGGCGTGGCGCGGCTGCAGGCCGGCGTCATCGGACGCCTGACGGAGTGCGATGCGGATTGGTGCCGGCTGGAAACCGACAGCTACGAAGGCTGGCTCAAGCGCGACGAGTTCTGGGGTGTCTATCCCGGCGAAGCCATGGAATAGGCGCACGCCCTTCCGTCAGTCGAAATCCTGCGCCAGGGCGGCCCGCGTCGCCTCCGGCAGGATGGCGATATGGCCATAGGCCGGATGGCTGACGCCCAGCGTCACCTCGATGCCATGCCGGCGGAACTTGCGGACCTGCTCGGGCGTGAAGGGAAAATGGATGAACTGCACCGACGAGGCCTTGCCGGCGGCATTGGTGCGGTCCATGTCCGCCTCCGGCACGCCGCGCACGGTTTCGCCGTCGAAGCGGATGGAGACGGATTCCTCGACGCCGCCTAGCCTGGCGAGAAAGCTGCGGCGCTGCTTTTCGTCGTCGATCTCGAACATGACGGTGGCTATCAGCTCGCGGCCGTTGGGGATCAGGGGGTTGTAGGCCCGCAACTCGTCGTCGATCTGCGCCTCGCCGCCCTTTTCAATGTAGAGCATCTCATGAACCTGATGCCACATGCTGTCATAGTTCTCGAAATGGAAGGTGGCATAGGGGCCGACATGCAGCCGGCGGTTGCGCTTTGCCGCCACCAGGGCCTGGCGCCGGTCCTTGCGCACCTTGGCATATTCAGGGATCGGCATCAGGTCGCCGCGGGTGATTTCGTGTTTCATGGCCATCAATGCGTTCACTCCGTTCAAAGCCCGTAGGCGCGCGCCAGGATTTCGATCGGATGCCGGCTGGCGGCCGGCGCCGGTTTTTCCGACGGCAGCTTTTCCATGCCCTGCTGGATATGCAGGCCGGCCAGCGGGCATTCCGAGGCAAGATACTTTCTCCCCGAATCCCGGGCCGAGCGCGCCACCGGCTTGCCGACCTTCAGCGCCGTCTCGAAGTTGCCCTTCAGCACGCCCCAGGAGCCGCCATGACCGGAGCAGCGCTCGATCACCTGGAGATCGGCGCCGGGGATCAAACGCAGCATTTCCGCGCCTTTCTGGCCCATATTCTGCGCCCGGGCGTGGCAGGCGACATGCAGGGCGACGCCGCCGTCAAGCTGCTTCAGGCCGGGCGCCATACCCTCGCGCTTGCTGATATCCACCACGTACTCGGTGATATCGAAGGTGGCGTCGGAAAGCCGCTTCACCGCCGGATCCCTGGTTTCGATCAGCGGCCATTCGAATTTCAGCATGAGGGCGCAAGAAGGCACCAAGGCGACCACGTCATAGCCCTTGTCGATCCAGGGCGCGAGTTCGGCGCTGACGCGGCGGGCATTCCCGGCGACCCGTGCGAGATCGCCATGCTCCAATTGCGGCATGCCGCAGCAGCCGGGATAGACGACCTCGGTCTCGACGCCGTTCTTGGCCAGCACCGCCCGGGCGGCGAGACCGATCGACGGCAGGTTGTAGTTGCCGTAGCAGGTGGCGTAGATGACCGCCTTGCGGCCATAGGCCGGCGCCTGCTTGTTGACTTCGGGCTTTTCGGCGCGCGCCTGCCGCATCAGGGTCTTGCGGTTGAAGGCCGGCAGCGCCGCGTTGCGGTCCACATGGGCGATCTTCTCCATCGCCGGGCGGGTCAGCTTGTTATCGGTCGCTGTGGCCCAATTCGCCAGCGGCGCCAGAGCAGAGCCCAGCTTGCCGTTGCGGTCGGTTTCCGTGAGCTGCTTTTCCATGACAGCCAGCTTGCCCTGGCGCAGCTCGGCCGCGCGGTAGCGCAGCATCAGATGGGGGAAATCGAGATTGAATTCGTGGGGCGGCACGTACGGGCATTTGGTCATGAAGCACATGTCGCAGAGCGTGCAGGCATCGACGACCGGCTTGAAGTCCTTGCTGTCGACCTTGTCCAGCTCGCCGCTTTCCGACTGGTCGATCAGGTCGAACAGCTTGGGAAAGCTGTCGCAGAGATTGAAGCAGCGGCGACAACCGTGGCAGATATCGAAGACGCGGCGCATCTCCGCATCGAGCTTCCCGGCGTCGCAGAAATCGGGGTCTTCCCAGTCGATGGGATGACGGGTGGGAGCGTCGAGACTGCCTTCGCGCATCTTCTTGCGGCCTATGCCCGCCGCGCCTAAGGCCCAAACGCACAGCTTAGACGCAATGGGAGTGGGGGTACCTGTGATGGAACCGGGGCGGCCCGGCGATGCGCGCCGCCCCGATGGAAGCGATGCCGGCGGAATAGATTCCGCGTGGATCAGCTCAGCGTCTGCAGCGCCTTCTGGAAACGCCCGGCGTGGGACTTCTCCGCCTTCGCCAGCGTCTCGAACCAGTCGGCGATCTCGTCGAAGCCTTCATCGCGCGCGGTGCGCGCCATGCCCGGATACATGTCGGTGTATTCGTGCGTCTCGCCGGCAATGGCCGCCTTCAGATTCAGGTCGGTGGCGCCGATCGGCTCGCCCGTGGCGGGATCGCCAACGGATTCCATGAACTCCAGATGCCCGTGGGCATGGCCGGTCTCGCCTTCCGCGGTGGAGCGGAACACCGCGGCCACATCGTTGTAGCCTTCGACGTCGGCCTTCTGGGCGAAATACAGATAACGGCGGTTCGCTTGGCTTTCGCCGGCGAAAGCGGCCTTCAAGTTATCAAGGGTCTTGGTGCTCTTGAGCGATTTCATCATTGGTCTCCCTCGCAACATGCTGATGACGGGGCGAATGCATCCGCTTGCCTGCGGACGTGGCTTTATGAACTCACTGCCGTCGCTAATCTGCGATTCCGCCAACGCCTTGTCAATAGATTAGAGCAAGTCTAATCTATGACGCATTGATTTGTAATTGAAGTCAGAACTAGCGCTTTAAACGGACGATCACGTCAACGCGGCTGATCTTCGCGCCTGATGGCGGCGGCGGCAGCCGGCTCAGCTCCACCTGTTCGCCCGGGATATCCGCGAGCTCGCCCGTATCCTCGTCGAAGAAATGATGATGGTCGCCGATGTTGGTGTCGAAGTAGGAGCGGCCGGGCTCCACCACCACTTCCCGCAGCATGCCCAGCGAGGTGAATTGGTGCAGCGTGTTGTAGACCGTGGCCAGCGACAGCCGCACGTTCGATGACGCCGCTTCCTGATGCAGCTGCTCCGCCGTGACATGGCGGTCGCCCCTATCATAGAGCAGGCGCGCCAATGCCAACCGCTGCCGCGTCGGGCGCAGGCCCGCGGACTTCAGGCGGTCAATGGCGGGAGCATAGGGGCGCAGATTCATGATTCATCCTTGCGGCGATCAGTACCAAGCGCAGAGTAATCCAAGACAAATCAGAAATAAAGGTGAAAATTCAGATCGTTAACTGAATTGTTGGAGAAATTGTAAGGGCTTGGCGCGATCCGGGAGTCGCCGAACTGAAAGCATCTCCCTATCTGCGGGAATGCGCCGGTCGGACCTGTTCCAGAACCGACGATGGATGCCCGGGCCGCGCCCGGCGCCGGGTCTGCCGCGGCCCGGCCGGGCAATCGCCTATCAATCGCCGGTCGCGATGCGATCGACGAGCTGTTTCACTGTGGGAATGAAACCGTTGCTGTAGAAGGGGTCATCCTTGAAACGATAGGCATTATGTCCGGCGAACATCAGCTGATCCTCCGTCTGGGTGGAGTGGCTGATCTCCTGCAGCGTCTTCTGGATGCAATAGGAACGGGGGTCCGCCTTCTTGCCGGTGCTGCTTTCCTCGTTCTGCGCCCAGTTAGAAAACAGGCAGGCGCTGAGGCAGCCCATGCAGTTCACCTGGTCGTTCAGGATTTCCCGCGATTTCGGCAGGGTGACGAAGATCAGCGTCGATTCCGGCGTGCGCATCGCCTCGGTGAAGCCCTTGGCGACCCACTCCTCCGCCCGCAGCCGGTCGGCCGCCGTGAGATAGACCAGACGGCCGCGCGCACCCACCGGAAATGGCCAGACATGTTCGCCAACGGGCGCTTGGCTGTAGGCGACCTGCCGCTCGTTGCGCTCCCGCAGTTCCTGGATGAAAGGATTATTGACCGCCGATGAGTAGAATCCGGTGGGGCTGTAGCGGTTCAGGAAGACGTCGCCCTCTTTGAGGGTCAGCAGCCGCTGTTTCCAGGCATCGGAGATCGGGCTTTCCTGGGTCAGCAGCGGCCGGGTGCCGAACTGGAACGCCACCGGCCCCAGCTCGGGGTTGTCGATCCATTCCGCCCATTCGCGCAGGAACCAGACGCCGCCGGCCATGAAGATCGGCGTCGCGGCCAGGCCGCACTCGTCGCGCATGGTGCGCCTGAGTTCGGCGACGCGGGGCAGGGGCGGTTCCGGCTTGGTGGGGTCTTCGCTGTTGGAAAGGCCGTTATGCCCGCCCGCCAGCCACGGATCTTCGTACACCACGCCGCCCAAGAGATCGCGGAACTTGTGATAGGCGCGCTTCCATAGGGCGCGGAAGGCGCGAGCGGAAGACACGATCGGATAATAGTGGATCCCGTATTGGGCGCAGATCTCGGCGATGCGGTAGGGCATGCCGGCGCCGCAGGTGACGCCATGGATCAGTCCCTTGGCGCCTTCCAGCACGCCATGAAGCACCCGCTCCGACGCCGCCATTTCCCAAAGCACGTTCATATGGATGCGACCGCGGCCGCCGGACATCTCATGGGCGATGCGCGCCTGCTGGATGCCGCCGCGGATGGCGTAGATCACCAGCTCTTCGTGGCGTTCCCTGCGGGTGCGGCCATGGTAGTCCTGGGGGATCAGCTTGCCATCAGCGTCATAGGAATCGGCGTTCACGCCGGAGAAGGTGCCGACGCCACCGGAGTCGGCCCAGGCGCCCGAACTCTCGCCATTGGAGACGGAGATGCCCTTGCCGCCTTCGACCAGCGGCAGGACTTCCTTTCCGGAAATGATGACGGGATTGAGAGCTTTCATACGCCTGTTTTGATTCCCTTCAGCCGATGATCCGGGATACCAGCCTATATAGGCAAGACCGGATCGCTGCGCCACAACCTATACTTAGCTCGATAAGCGCGAATCTTCACGCGACTTAGACTGCCGCCAGGATGCGATCGGGTGCATCGGAAATGATGCACTGCACACCAAATGCCATCAACTCGCGAGCCCGCGCCGGCTCGTTGACCGTATAGACCGCCAGGCCATAGCCCAGGCCGCGGATCTCCGCGGCCCAGGGCGCCGTCATGTTGTGCTGGCTGCAATGCACGGTCGTACAGGCGAGGTCGCGAGCGTCCCGCTTCCAGGTCGGCAAGCCGTCCTCATAGAGCAGCAGGCCCCGGGGCAGGGCGGGCGCCTTGGCTTTCACGGCAGCGAGGCTCGCCGGCTTGAAGCTGGAGATCAGCGGCGGCGGCCGGCGGGCCGGCCACTGCTCTTCGATCAGCGCCACGGCCCGTTCGGCCGTCTCCACCTCGCGGCCGGGGCAGGGCTTGATCTCGATATTGGCGCCAAGACCCAGATCCCGCACCAGCTCGAGCGCCTCGCGGAAACTTGGCACATGGGCGCCGGCGAACCGGAGCGCAAACCACGACCCCGCATCCAGGCGGCGGGTGCCGTCGAAGCCGGCGGCCGCCACCGGACCATGGCCGTTGGTGGTGCGGTCGAGATCGTCATCGTGAAAGACGATGGGCACACCGTCGGCGGTCAGCTTGACGTCGAATTCCACCCAGCCGACGCCGCGCCGCGCCGCCTCGCGAAGACTTTCAAGGGTGTTCTCCGGCGCATAAGCCGCGGCGCCGCGGTGGCCCGCCACTTTCGGCAGGGCTACCGGTGTTGCCTGCGTCCTCACGGATCAGCCGGTGGCTTCGACCTTCCGGTTGGAGATGTCTTCGCCGGTCACCTGATCGACGGCCTTCATCGACAGCTTCACTTTGCCGCGATCGTCCATGCCGATGACCTTTACCTTCACGGCGTCGCCGACATTGACCACGTCGTTGACGGTTTTCACCCGGTGCGGCGCCATCTCGCTGATATGCACAAGGCCGTCGCGGCTGCCGAGGAAGTTAACGAAGGCGCCGAACTCGACGGTCTTCACCACCTTGCCGTTATAGATCACGCCGATCTCCGGCTCGGCGACGATGCCGCGGATCCAGTCGATCGCCGCCTGGGAGGCGCTGGCATCGACGGCGGCCACCTTGATGGTGCCGTCGTCCTCGATGTCGATCTTGGCGCCGGTGACTTCGCAGATCTCGCGGATCACCTTGCCGCCGGAGCCGATCACTTCGCGGATCTTATCCTTCGGGATGTTGATCACGGTGATGCGCGGCGCGTTCTGGCTGACGCCTTCGCGGGAGTGATCGATCGCCTTGGCCATCTCGTTCAGGATATGCAGGCGGCCATCGCGGGCCTGCGCCAGGGCGATCTTCATGATCTCCGGCGTGATCGAGGTGATCTTCAGATCCATCTGCAGCGAGGTGACGCCTTCCGACGTGCCGGCCACCTTAAAGTCCATGTCGCCCAGATGATCCTCGTCGCCGAGAATGTCCGAGAGCACGGCATAGCCGTCATCTTCCTTGATCAGGCCCATGGCGATGCCGGCGACGGCGCGCGTGAGCGGCACGCCCGCATCCATCAGCGACAGCGAACTGCCGCAGACCGTGGCCATGGAGGAGGAGCCGTTCGACTCCGTGATTTCCGATACCACGCGCATGGTGTAGGGGAACTGTTCCTTGCCGGGCAGCAGCGGACGGATGGCGCGCCAGGCGAGCTTGCCATGGCCGATTTCGCGTCGGCCCGGCGACCCCATGCGGCCGACTTCACCCACCGAGTAGGGCGGGAAATTGTAGTGCAGCATGAAGGCTTCGCGGTACTCGCCTTCGAGCGCGTCGATGATCTGCTCGTCTTCGCCGGTGCCCAGCGTCGCCACCACCAGCGCCTGGGTCTCGCCGCGGGTGAACAGCGCCGAGCCGTGGGCGCGGGGCAGAACGCCGACCTCAGCCACGATCGGCCGCACCGTCTTGGTGTCGCGGCCATCGATGCGGCGGCCGGTCTTCAGAATGTTGCCGCGGACGATCTCGCTCTCCAGATCCTTGAACAGGCTGCCGATGGCTTCCTTCGGCAAGTCTTCGGTCACGAATTGCGCCAGCGCCTTCTCCTTCACCTCGCCGATGCGGCCATAGCGCAGCTGCTTCTGGGTTTCGGTGTAGGCATTGCGCAGCTCGCCCGCCAGCGCGTCGCGCATCTTGGCGGTGGTCTCCGTGAGGATCGCCGGCTTCTCCGGCAGGTTCCAGGGTTCCTTGGCGCATTTCTCGGCAAGCTCGATGATCGCTGCGATCACCGGCCGCATCGACTCATGGCCGAACACCACGGCGCCCAGCATGATCTCTTCCGAAAGCTCCTTGGCCTCGGACTCCACCATCAGCACGCCATCAGACGTGCCGGCGACGATCAGATCGAGGGCGGACTTCTCCACCTCGTCCTCGCGCGGGTTCAGCACATACTGGCCGTCGATATGGCCGACGCGGGCGGCGCCGATCGGGCCCAAGAAGGGCAGGCCGGAGATTGTCAGCGCGGCAGACGCGCCGATCATGGCCGGGATATCGGGATTGTTCTCCAGATCGTGGCTCAGCACCGTGGCGATGACCTGGGTCTCATTGCGGAAGCCGTCGGCGAACAGCGGCCGGATTGGCCGGTCGATCAGGCGCGAGGTCAGAACTTCTTTCTCGCTGGGCCGGCCTTCGCGCTTGAAGAACCCGCCGGGAATCTTGCCGGCGGCAAAGGCCTTCTCCTGATAGTTGACGGTGAGCGGGAAGAAATCGATTCCCGGCTTCATTGAACTGGCCGCGGTGGCCGTGCAGAGCACAATAGTGTCGCCATACTGGACGACGACAGAACCTGCGGCCTGGCGCGCTACTTTACCGGTTTCCAGGACGAGGCGGCGGCCGCCCCATTCGATTTCCTTGCGATGAACAGTGAACATAGACGAGTTGTCCTTTCGGGTAACGGCCGGAAGGGATTCGCCGGACCCGCGAAAGAAGCGGTCGCTGCGCGCAATCCGCGCGCCGCTTCTTTCGTCGGCCCGGCTGACCTGCGATCGCGCCGGCCGGGTCGCGATCGATCATCGGTGTGAAGGCAATATGAAGCTGTACGCGCGGGCAGAACCCGTGCGGCTTCATGTATCGTTTGGCCTTGGCTAGCGGCGCAGACCAAGACGATCGAGGATCCCTTGATAGCCGCCGGCGTTGGTGCGCTTGAGATAGTCGAGCAGCCGGCGCCGCTGGCCGACCATGACCAGCAGGCCGCGGCGGGAATGATAGTCCTTCTCGTGCGACTGCAGATGTTCGGTCAGGTTCTTGATCCGCTCGCTGAGCACGGCGATCTGCACCTGCGGCGAGCCGGTGTCGTTGGTGTTGGTGGCGTATTCCTTGATGAGCTCTTGTTTGCGCTCTGCGCTGATCGACATCGTGAGGTCCTTTCCATCACGTCATAGGTTGAATACACGCACCGGGCGCAGGTCACCGGCCTCGAAACGAGCGAGCGCCACCGGCTTTCCGCCGGCAGTCGCGCAGACCAAAGTCCCGCTCGAAATGTGGCTGACCCTGCCTGCATCCTGGCGGCGGATAAATCCCACCGGTTGTCCGGAGCGCAGGCTGTTCGCCTCGATGTCGGTCAAGGCCAGTGCCGGGATGTCGTCCAGCGCGGTCTCGACCGGTCTTAAATGCCCGAAGGCGGCGGGACTATGCCCGAGGGCCACCAGCGATTCCAGGGAAATCGCCTGGGACTCGTCGAACGGGCCTACCGACAGCCGCCGCAGGGCCGAAATATGCCCACAAGTTCCAAGGCTTAGGGCTAGGTCGCGGCCCAGCGCGCGCATGTAAGCGCCCTTGCCGGACTCGACTTCGAAAGTGGCATGGTCGGCGTCATCCAGAGCCACCAAGTGGAAGGCATGGATGGTGATCCGCCGCGCCGGCAAATCCACCGTCTCGCCGGCCCGCGCCAGGTCATAGGCCCGCTCGCCATCCACATGGATGGCGGAGAAGGCCGGCGGCACCTGCTCGATCTCGCCGGTGAAGCGGGGCAGGCAGGCAAGGATCTCGGCCTCCGCGGGCCGCCGGTCGGAGGTGGCCGTGACCGAGCCCTCGGCGTCGTCGGTGGACCGCACCTCGCCCCAGCGGACGGTAAAGCGATAGCGCTTCCGCCCGTCCATGATAAAGGGGATGGTCTTGGTCGCCTCGCCGAGCGCGATGGGCAGGATGCCGGTAGCCAGGGGATCCAGCGTGCCGCCATGGCCGACCTTGGCGGCGTTGAACAGACGGCGCACCTTGCCGACCATTTGGGTCGAGGTCGGGCCCGCAGGCTTGTCGAGCACCAGCCAGCCGCTGACGGGATCGCCCTTGCGCTTACGCGCCATCGCCCGCGGGCCCCTTGCGGCGGCCCGGCTTCGGCGCCATTTCGGGTGCCAGATCCCGCGCCACCCGCGGATCATGCAGCAACTCCTCGATCCGGTTCGATTGCGCAAAGCTGGTATCGGCGGCAAAGCGGATCGTCGGCGCCATCCTGAGATCGACCTCGCGGGCGATCTGGCCGCGGAAGTAGCCGCCCGCATGATTCAGCGCCTTGACCAGAGCGGCGCTTTCGCCGCCGCCGAACGGCGTGACAAAGGCGGTGGCGGCGCGCAGATCGGGGCTGACGCGCACTTCCGTCACCGTTATCCGGGCATCCGCCAGCAGCGGGTCATGCAGTTCGCCGCGCGCCAGGATGCGTACCAGCGCATGGCGCAGCTCCTCGCCCACCCGCAGCTGCCGTGGAGAGCGGTCGGAAGCCCCCTGACGTTTTCTCATGGTCTGTGGCCGTCCGGCGCGATCGGACCGGCGCTGCGAGGCAAAAGCGGCGCCGGCGGCCCTAGGCCGCCGAGACCTGCTCCAGTTCGAAGCACTCGATCATGTCGCCTTTCTCGATGTTGTCGTAATTCTCGAAGGCCATGCCGCATTCATAGCCTTCCTTGACCTCGCGCACTTCGTCCTTGAAGCGCCGCAGCGTCTTCAGGCTGCCTTCGTGGATGACCACGTTGTCGCGCAGCAGGCGCACCTTGGCGCCGCGGCGGACCAGGCCTTCGGTGACCATGCAGCCGGCCACCTTTCCGGCCTTGGTGACGGTGAAGATCTCGCGGATCTCCGCATAGCCGATGAACTTCTCGCGCAGGGTCGGCGCCAGCATGCCCTTGAGCGCCGCGTTGATGTCGTCGATCACGTTGTAGATGATCGAATAGTAGCGGATATCGACACCGTCGCGGCGGGCCATGTCGCGGGCCTGGGGATTGGCGCGCACATTGAAGCCGATGATCATGGCGCCGGACGCGCGCGCCAGCGTGACGTCGGATTCGTTGATGCCGCCGACGGCCTGGTGCAGCACGCGCACCGAAACCTCGTCGTTCTTCAGCTTCGACAGGCTGCCGACGATGGCTTCCAGCGAGCCCTGCACGTCGGATTTGACGACGAGGGCCAGTTCCTTGGTTTCGCCGGCGGCGATCTTCGAGAACATCTGCTCCAGCGTGCCGCGGGACGCTGCCTTGGCCTGGGTTTCCCGCTGCTTCTGGCGGCGGAATTCGCTGACCTGGCGGGCCTTGGTCTCGTTCTCGACGACGATGAATTGCTCGCCCGGCAGGGGCGTGCCCTGCAGGCCCAGCACTTCAACCGGCATCGAGGGGCCGGCGCTGTCGATGTTTTCGCCGCGGTCATTGACCAGGGCGCGCACGCGGCCCCACTCCGTGCCGGCGACGAAGATGTCGCCGACATGGACGGTGCCGCGCTGGATCAGGATGGTGGCGACCGCGCCGCGGCCGCGCTCCAGCCGCGCCTCGATTACGGTGCCGGTGCCCGGGCGATCTGGATTGGCTTTCAACTCCAGGATTTCCGCCTGCAGCATGATGCCTTCCGCCAGCTTGTCGAGATTGAGCCGCTCCTTGGCCGACACCTCGATGGTCTGCACCTCGCCGCCCATGGACTCGGCGACGATGCCATGCTGCAGCAACTCCTGCCGCACCCGTTCGGGCTTGGCGTCCGGCTTGTCGATCTTGTTGATGGCGACGATGATCGGCACTGCAGCCGCCTTGGCGTGCTGAATCGCCTCCACCGTCTGTTCCATGATGCCGTCATCGGCGGCGACTACCAGCACGACGATGTCGGTGACGTTGGCGCCGCGGGCGCGCATCTCCGTGAAAGCGGCATGGCCCGGTGTATCGATGAAGGTGATCGGCTGGCCTGACGGCGCTTTCACCTGATAGGCGCCGATATGCTGGGTGATGCCGCCGGCCTCATGAGCCGCCACATCGGTCTTCCGCAGCGCATCCAGCAGCGACGTCTTGCCATGGTCCACGTGGCCCATGACAGTCACGATGGGTGCGCGCGGCTTCAGGCTCTCGGGATCGTCGGGCGTGCCTTCGATGCCGGTTTCGATATCGGCGGCGGCGACGCGGCGCACGCGGTGGCCGAACTCCGTGGCCACCAATTCGGCCGTGTCGGCATCGATCACCTGATTGATCGTCGCCATCACGCCCATCTTCATCAGCGTCTTGATCACATCGCCGCTGCGCTCTGCCATGCGGTTGGCGAGGTCCTGTACGGTGATGGTTTCGGGAACGGTCACGTCGCGCACGACCTTCAACTGCTGCCCGTCGGCGCGCATTTCAAGCGCCCGCTGCTTTTCCTTCTCGCGGGCGCGGCGCACCGAGGCCAGGCTGCGCGACCGCTCTTCGTCGGAATCGCCCAGGGCTTCGGAGATCGTCACCTTGCGGCCGGCGCGGCGCGGTTCCAGGCGCCGGGGCGCCGGCACCGGCTTCGCCGCCGTCAGCTTGCCCGCCCGCTTGGCCCGCGCGGGTTCTTCCTCTTCCTCCTCGACAGCGACATCGGCGCCGCGGCTGCCCGGCTTGCCCGGACGCAGCACTGCCGGCGCTTCGGCTGTCTTGGCGCCCGGCGCCTTCACGCCGTCTGTTTTGGCCTTCGGCGAAATCGCCTCGAGCTTGCTGCGGGCTTCGGATTCGATGCGCGCGCGCTCGTCGGCCTGGCGGCGCTCTTCCGCCTCCTCGGCCTGGCGGCGGACGGCTTCTTCCTCCGCCTTGCGCCGGTTCTCCACTTCGAGAGCGCGGCGGCGTTCTTCGTCCTTCTTTGCGTCCTCCAACACCTTGACGCGGGTGGCGCGTTCGTCAGCCGTCAGATGCGGCGCATGCAGCGCTTCGATGGCGTTCTCGATCGCCAGGATCTCTTCCGCCGGCACGTTGGTTTCCGCGGTGACCTCGGTCATGCGGCCGCCTTCGTTGGGGGCGAAAGTGCGCTTTTTCTTGACCTCGACCGAAACCGTCTTCGAGCGGCCATGGGGGAAGCTCTGCCTCACCTGGCCGGCGTCGATGGTCTTCTTGATCTCAAGCCGTCCGGGACGGGTGAGCTTCAACGGTTTCTTTTCGGTTTCGTTACTGGTTGCCATTTGCCTACCGATCATCAACGCATTCTCTTGGGCGGACGCCCTTCAATCGCTCGACCTCCGCCGTAATTTTGTCGGCGAATCCGCCGGGCGCCACCACGGCGTGAATCGTATTCTCGTGACTGAGGACCTGGGAGATTTCAGCCGAGGCGAAGAGGTCCAGCACAGGCAAGTCGCCCGCCAGCGCCCGCATCTTCGCCCGTCCGTCAGCGGCGCCGTCGGACGCCGCCAGCAACAGGCCGGCGCGGCCCGATTGCAGCCAGGCGCGGCATTTCTCGAAGCCGGCGACGGCGGCGCCGGCGCGGCGCGCCAAGCCGATGAGATCCAGGCAGCGGCGGCGCAGCAGCGACTCCACAAGCGCCAGCGTCTCGTCCGGCACATACAGCGACTTTTTTGCCGCCTTGGCGAATAGATTGCGGCGGCAGGCCTGCTCCAGCGCCTTGCGCTCCGCCTGCACCCAGAAGCCATGGCCCGGCAACTTGCCGTCGATGTCAGGCAGGACCCTGCCATCCGGGTCGGCGGCAAAGCGGATCAGCTGCGATTTCGGCAGGCTCTCGCGGCTGAACAGGCAGCGGCGCAGCGGCGACGTGCGGCCGCGGCCGGCGCCGGTATCCACCAGCGCCTCCAGATCCGCATCCACCGGGACTGCCATGGTCATATCCAAGCTCATTTTCCGCGACAGCACCTCTCGCCTAGACCGCTTTTTCCTGTGCCGCGAACCAATGGGCACGGGCCGTCATGATGATGCTGTTGGCTTCCTGCTGGGTCAGCGGAAAGCCGCGCAGCAGGCCGTCGTTCTTGTTGATCAGCTCGTCGCTGGAGAGATCGGCGAGATCGTCGCGGGACTTCACGCCATTCTCGCCGAGCGCCACCAGCATGGCCGGGGTCAATCCTTCGAGGGTTGCGAGATCGTCGGTGACGCCCAGTTCGCGGCGGCGTGAATTCATCTTCTCGTTCTGCTCCTGCAGATAGTTGCGGGCGCGGTCGCGCAGTTCACTGGCCACGTCCTCGTCGAAGCCTTCGATCGACGCCAGCTCTTCCACCGGCACGAAGGCCACTTCCTCGATGCTGGTGAAGCCCTCGGTCACCAGCAGATGGGCGATCACGTCGTCCACATCCAGGGCATCGATGAACATCTGCGAGCGGGTGCGGAATTCTTCCGAGCGGCGCTCGGATTCCGCCGCCTCGGTCAACACATCGATGCTCCAGCCCGTGAGCATGGAAGCGAGACGCACATTCTGGCCGCGGCGGCCGATGGCCTGGGCCAGCTGTTCATCGGGTACCACCACTTCGATGCGGCGCATTTCCTCGTCCAGCACCACCTTGGAAACTTCGGCGGGCGCCAGCGCGTTCACCACGAAGGTCGCGGGATCGTTGGACCAGGGAATGATGTCGATCTTCTCGCCCTGCAATTCGCCGACCACCGCCTGAACGCGGCTGCCGCGCATGCCGACGCAGGCGCCGACGGGATCGATGCCGCTGTCGTTGGAGATCACGGCGATCTTGGCACGGCTGCCGGGATCGCGGGCCACCGACTTGATCTCAATAATGCCGTCATAGATCTCCGGCACTTCCTGGGCGAACAGTTTGGCCATGAAATCCGGATGGGTGCGGGACAGGAAAATCTGCGGCCCGCGCGCCTCCTCGCGCACATCCAGGATCAGGGCGCGCACGCGATCGCCGTTGCGGTGGGATTCCCGCGGCAGGCATTCGTCGCGGCGCAGCAGGCCTTCGGCCCGGCCCAGATCGACGGTGACATTGCCGAACTCGACGCGCTTCACCAGGCCGTTGACGATCTCGCCTTTGCGGTCCTTGTACTCGTCGAACTGGCGCTTGCGCTCGGCTTCGCGCACTTTCTGCACGATCACCTGCTTCGCCGTCTGCGCGGCGATGCGGCCGAAATCGATCGGCGGCAGTTCGTCGACGACATGCTGGCCCAGCTCGATATTCGGTTCGATCTTCTGCGCCTGTTTCAAGGTGAGTTGCGTCGCCTCGTTTTCCACGGTCTCCACCGCCTCGCGATGGCGCGTCAGGCGGATCTCGCCGGTCTTGCGGTCGATATGGGCGCGGATGTCATGCTCCGGCCCGTACTTCGAGCGGCCCGCCTTCTGGATGGCCTGTTCCATGGCCTCCAGCACTTCGTCGCGCTCGATGCCTTTTTCACGCGCGACGGCATCGGCCACCTGGAGCAGCTCGAGCCTGGGAACAGCGATCGTCGTGTCCATAGTTTTCCTCAATACCTAGCCAGTCGTTTCACTCGCCGCAGCGGCGATCAGTTCATCCGTCAGCACGAGTTTGGCGCGCTGAACCTCTTGGAAGGGCACCTTCGATTCGCCCTCAGGCGTCGCGATATGCACCCGGTCGCCTGCCATGCCGAGAAGCCGGCCGCGGAAGCGGCGGCGGCCATCGATCGGCGTGCGCGACTCAAAGCGCGCCTCATAGCCCTTGAAGCGGTCGAAATCCGCCGGCTTCACCAGCGGTCGGTCGATGCCGGGCGAACTGATCTCCAGCGTGTAGGTGCCGGCGATCGGATCTTCCACATCCAGCAAGGCCGAGACGGTCCGGCTGGCGGCGGTACAATCATCCACCGAGACAGCCGTGCGGTCCGCGCGCTCGATCATGACCTGCAGCGTCGCATGGCGCGCGCCGCCCATCAGCAGCACCCGTACCACATCATAGCCCAACGCCGCCAGGGACGGGGCAATCAGACGTTCGATCTCAGCGGCTTTCTCGCCGGTCATGCCACTCCAAGTCATTGCGGGCGCCATCGCGGGCCGGAAAATCCGGGTAACAAAAAAGGCGGGCCGCTGGCCCACCTTTGTTTTTCATCCCGCGACATTCCGCGCAGGACTATTTATTGCCTAAGTTTATATAGCGAAGGGCGGGGGCCCTTCAAGGACAATTCAAGCGCGCGGACGCCGCCGAAAGGCAAGATACATGGGGTTCCGGCCAGCTTTGATGGCTTTCTCCTGGTACCGGGTCGGGATCCAGTCGGCCGGCGGCTGGCGCCAGTCCTGGGGCCGCCGGGCCAGCCAGGCGAGATCCGGATGGAGCCGGCTGTTTTCCAGAGTCCAGCGGATATAGCCCATGTCATCCGAAGCGATCCGTAGTTCCGCGCCGTCGGCCATCACCCGCGCCAAGGCATCCAGGTTCGCCCGCCCGGTGAAGCGCCGCTCCCTGTGGCGCCGCTTGGGCCAGGGATCCGGGAACAGCAGATAGACCCGCTGGACGCTGGCATCAGGCAGGCGGCGCAGCAGGCCGCGGGCATCCTCATGCAACACCCGGACATTCGTGAGCTTTTCCCGAGCGATATGGGCCAGCGCCGAGGCCAGCCCGTTCATGAACACTTCGCAGCCGATAAAGCCGATATCCCGGTGTCGTGCCGCCTGCCCGGCCAGATGCTCGCCGGCGCCGAAGCCGATCTCCAGCCACAGTTGTTGCGGCGGCGGCGAGAACTGGCTCCGGGGGTCGAACGGCTGCTCGTCCGGCGGCAGCGTCAGCCTGATCTGCGGCAGCAGCTCCTCGACCAGCCGCTTACGGCCGATCCGAAGTCTGCGGCCTTGCCGCCGTCCATGCCAGTCGAACCGGGGGGCCGCCGTCGGTTTGCTCATGCCGGATGCGCCCGGGATAGGGCGCGCGTCGCTGCCGCTAGTTAAGGCGGCTCTTCAGCTTGTCCACGAGATCGGTGCGTTCCCAGGAGAAGCCGCCATCGGCATCCACCGGCCGGCCGAAATGGCCATAGGCGGCGGTGCGGGCATAGATCGGCTTGTTCAGCCCCAGATGCTCGCGGATGCCGCGCGGGCTGAGATCCACCAGCTCGCCCAGCAGAGTTACCAGATGCTCCTCCGACGTCTTGCCGGTGCCGTGGGTTTCCACGTAGACCGATAGCGGCTTGGACACGCCGATGGCATAGGAGAGCTGGATGGTGCAGCGGTCGGCAAAGCCGGCGGCCACCACGTTTTTCGCCAGGTAGCGCGCGGCATAGGCGGCCGAGCGATCCACTTTGGTGGGATCCTTGCCGGAGAATGCGCCGCCGCCATGGGGTGCCGCACCGCCATAGGTGTCGACGATGATCTTGCGGCCGGTGAGGCCGGCATCGCCATCCGGGCCGCCAATGACAAAGCGGCCGGTGGGATTCACATAGAACTCGGGCTCCGGACACATCCAGCCTTTCGGCAGGGTGTTCACCACATGGGGCCGGACGATTTCGCGGACGGCTTCCTGGTCGAGGTCGGCGCTATGCTGGGTCGACACGACGACTGATGTCGCCCGCACCGGCTTGCCCTCTTCATACAGCAGCGTGACCTGGCTCTTCGCATCCGGGCCGAGGCCCGGCTCGGCACCCGAATGCCGGGCTTCCGACAAGGACTTCAAGATGTTGTGGGCAAAATAGATCGGTGCCGGCATGAGACGTTCGGTCTCGCGGCAGGCATAGCCGAACATGATGCCCTGGTCGCCCGCACCCTCGTCCTTGTTGCCTTTGGCGTCGACGCCCTGGGCGATGTCGGCCGACTGGCTGTGGATGTAGTTCTCCACCGTCGCCTTATTCCAATGGAAGCCCTCCTGCTCGTAGCCGATGTCCTTGATGGCGTGGCGGACCACCTGCTCGATGAGAGCCGGCGTGATGGAGGGATGACCGCGGACTTCGCCGGCCAGGACCACCCGGTTGGTGGTGGCCAGCGTCTCCACGGCGACGCGGGAATAGGGATCGGCGGTGAGGTAGGTGTCGACGATGGCGTCGGAGATGCGGTCGCAAACCTTGTCCGGATGGCCTTCGGACACGGATTCGCTGGTAAACAGATAACTGCCTTTGGGCACGCCCTACCTCATTCGGTGAAAGACGGACATATAGCCGCCGTCACGGAAAAGAGGGCCCACCGGCCGCCTTTACCGCGCCAAGGCTATCTGGAACCGGATTTCGACTTTCCGAGGGATTTCGTCAACTCGAAAACCCGCTTGCGGACGGCGGGATCGCTGATTCTGTAGTAGGCGCGCACCAGCTCCAGGGTCTCCCGCTTGGCCATCGGGTCGAGTTCGAACGGCTCGGCGCGGGTATCGCCGAGGCCGCGCAAGCGGCTGGGCGTCTTCGCGGCGACGCCGGCCGACATTTCGTCGAAGAAGTAGGAAATCGGCACGTCCAGGACGCGCGCAACATCAAACAGGCGGCTTGAACCGACGCGATTCGCGCCTCGTTCATACTTCTGCACCTGCTGAAAAGTGATTCCCAGGGCATCTGCCAAGCGTTCCTGGCTCATCCCCAGAAGCGTGCGCCGCTGCCGCAACCGTGCACCGACATGCATATCGATCGGGTTTGGTTGTCCGTCTTTCGAGCCTCGACCCGATGATTTCCGTCCCTTGGCCATAACGGTCTTGTCCCCTCCCGCTATTTTTCAAACCCGCGGTTTAATAGTGATCGCACTGCAACAGGTCAACAGTCAGTTTGCACACAATCATACAGTCATGCCAGTAGTCGGCGTGTGAAAGCGGTCAAAACGCCACAAATTGCCAGAAGCACCAGCAGCATCCAGTTTCCAACTCGTGCGAAAAGCGTCGGCACCGGGGTTGCCGACGGCAGGCCATGATCGATGACACCGATGGCGTCGAGTTCAAGGCGCGCATGGACGCGCCCGTATGCGTCGATGACGCCGGAGATTCCGGCATTGGCGGCGCGGACCATCGGCACACCTTCTTCCACTGCGCGGAAACGGGCGCTGGCAAAGTGTTGATATGGGCCGGTACTGCGTCCGAACCAAGCGTCATTTGTCAGGCTGAGCAGCCACTGCGGATGATCGCTTCGATCGGCCACCTCGCCGGGAAAGATCAGTTCGTAGCAAATCAGCGGCCCCACCGGCGGCAGGCCCGGCAAATGCAGCGTGCGGGGGCCCGGGCCGGCGGTGAAATCCATCGAACCCGGCGTGATCTTGGCGATGAAGGGGAAGAGGTCGCGCCGCGGCACATACTCGCCATAGGGGACGAGGTGGAATTTGTCGAACTTGGCGACGATCGCGGCATTGCCGTCGATGGCCAGGGCGCTGTTCCAAATCTGCTCGAGGCCGCCGGTATCGGGCGCCCCCCGCACCGCGCCCGTAATCAGCAGCCCCTGCGGCGGAACGACGCCTGCCAGCGCCTGCCGCAGTTCGGCGTTGCGTTCCACCAGGTACGGCACAGCGGATTCCGGCCAGATGACATGGGTGACGCGGTCATAGCCCGGGCTCTCCGCGGTGAGCCTCAGCAGCTTGTTGAGGTTTTCTGCGCGCAGGTCGACATCGTTCTTCATGTTCGGCGGGATTGACGGCTGCACCAACCGCAGCGTTACGCCGGGCACAAACCCGTCCGCCGCGCCCGAGAGCCGCACTGCGCCGACCGACCAGACGAGGGCGAGCGCGACCAAGCCGGCGATGGCGGACCAGCCGGCCTTGCCCGCTAGCGGCGGCGCATCCTCAGCGTTTGGCGCCCAGCGCAACAGCAGCGCCGGCAGGCCGCAACCGATGACGGAGATCAGACTCAGGCCCCAGGTTCCGGTCCAGGCGACGATCTGCATCATCGGATCGGAGAAGGCCCAACTATAGCCCAGCAGGTTCCAGGGAAAGCCCGATAGCACCCAGCTGCGCAGCCATTCGCCGATGATCCAGGCGCCGCCGAGCGCCAGTATCCGGGCCGGCCCCGGCGTCCGCAGTAAGCGCGCCAAAGCCGCAGCGAGTCCAATATAGACCGCCATGAACGCCGCGAGCCCGCCGACGGCAAACGGGATCATCCAACCGAACCGCAGGGGGTCGGTCATCATGGAGTTGGCGATCCAGTAAAAACCGGGAATGAAATGGCCGAGCCCGAACCACCAGCCGGTCCAGAAGGCGCCCTTCACGCCGCCGGTCCTGTCGATCAGCAGAACCAGGCCGGGCAGGGCGATGAACAGCAGGGGCCAGAGATGCAGCGGCGGCATCGTCAGCATGGCCAATAGGCCCAGCAGCATCAGCAAAGCCCGGCGGCGCCAGCCGGCGAGCGAATCCAGCCAGGCAACAAGCCGCTGCCGGCGACCTTGGCCGCCGATCCCTATCTGCGAACTCTTGCTTGCGCCGGGTTCAGTCCTGCTTTTGGTCATGGAGCGGCGGCGGCGGCAGATGGCGAATGCGCAGCCGCTTGATGCGCCTGGGATCGGCATCCAGCACTTCGAAGGTCATGCCGGAGGGATGGGCGATGGTCTGGCCGCGGGTCGGCACGCGGCCGGAGAGCGAGATCACCAGGCCTCCCAGGGTGTCGATATCCTGTTCCCGCTCTTCATCCGAGAGCACCGGTCCGACCTCGTGCTCGAAATCCTCGATGGTGACGCGGGCATCGGCGATCATGCTGCCGTCGGGCCGCTGATGCATGGCGGGGCCGACTTCGGTGTCATGCTCGTCCTCGATCTCGCCGACGATCTCCTCCACCACGTCCTCGATGGTGATGACGCCGTCGATGCCGCCGAACTCGTCGACCACCAGCGCCATATGGATGCGGCTCTCGCGCATCTGCAGCAGCAGGGCCAATGCCGGCATGGTGGGGGCCACGAACAGCACCTGGCGCACCAGCGATTGCAAATCATAAGGCCGTTCGCCGGTCAGGCAGTGAAGCACGTCCTTGATGTGCACCATGCCGATGACATCGTCGAGCGTCTCGCGATAGACCGGCAGGCGGGAGTGGCCCTTGGTGCCCATCACCTTGACCAGCTCGTTCAGGGGCACGTCGGCCGGGACCGCGACGATGTCGCCGCGCGGCACCATCACGTCATAGGCGGTAAGATCGCGCAGCTGCAGGATGTTGCGCAGGAGGATGCTCTCATCCTCGCTGATCGGCTCATCGACCTCGGTCTCCGATTCCTCGATGATCTCCTCGATGGACTCCCGCAAGGAGGGTTCGCCGTTGCGACCGCGGCGGAGCGCACGCAGCCAGCTCTTGAGGCCCTTGAACATCGAAGCGCTATCGCTGCGCTGTTGCCGGGACGAGGAGGCGTCGCTCATGGCGCGGCCTCAGTCCTTGGCCCGGCGGCGGGACGGCAGCCCGTAGGGATCGGCGATTCCCAGGCGGGCGAGGATATCGGTTTCGATCGCCTCCATCCTCTGGGCATCGGCGCGGTGCTCATGATCGTGGCCCAGCAGATGCAGCACGCCATGAATCACCAGGTGGGTCGCGTGGTCGGCCGGCATCTTGCCCTGTCGCCGCGCTTCCCGCAGCACCGTTTCGCGCGCCAGGATCACATCGCCCAAGGGACAGGGTTGACCAGGTTCCGCCTCGTTCCAATCGTCAGGCGAACCAAAGGACAGGACGTTGGTCGGCTTGTCCTTGCCCCGATAGCGGCTGTTCAGCGTCCGCAAGGTCGCGTCATCGCCGAAGGTCAGCGCCAGTTCGCCTGTCGATTTCCGGAGGCGGCGCCGCTGTGCCGGCGTGGCACCAGCTTCCAACGCCGCCAGTGCGGCCTGCCTGGCGCGAACGGCGATGCCGCCCACCGCCTGTTGCCATCCGCGGTCGGCAATACGCACGGCGATCTCCACATGGTCGGCCATCGCGCTTTTTTCCGTCCTACGGCTTCCGGCCATGGGGCGCGCCTTCGGTCGTTTTGTCGCGCGCGTCATAGGCGCGCACGATCCGGCTCACCAGGGTATGGCGCACCACATCGGCTTCGGTGAAACGAACAAAGCTGATGCCCTCGACGCCATTCAGCACGTCGACCGCGTCCTGCAGTCCCGAGCGCACGCCGTGGGGCAGGTCGATCTGGCTGAGATCGCCTGTTATCACCATGCGGGAATCCTCGCCCAGGCGCGTCAGCAGCATCTTCATCTGCACCGGCGTGGTGTTCTGCGCCTCGTCCACGATGACGAAGCTGTTGGACAGCGTGCGGCCGCGCATGAAAGCGAGCGGCGCGATCTCGATCTCGTTGCTGGTCAGGCGGCGCATCACCTGCTCCGACGGCATCATGTCATAGAGCGCGTCATAGAGCGGCCGCAGATAGGGATCGATCTTCTCGCGCAGGTCGCCGGGCAGGAAGCCGAGCCGCTCGCCCGCTTCCACCGCCGGCCGCGACAGGACGATGCGATCCACCGTGCCCTTGTTGAGCATGGCGACGGCGACGGCCACCGCTAAATAGGTCTTGCCGGTGCCGGCGGGGCCGACGCCGAACACCATGTCGGCCTCGCGCAGCGCTTTCATGTACTCCGTCTGCGTCGCCGAGCGCGGGCTGATCAGGCGGCGCTGGGTGCGCACCGCCGTGCCGTCGCCGCTCATGCGGTCGAACAGATTGGGCTCGCCCGGCGTGCGGGCAAAGCGCAGCGCCGTATCCACATCGGCGCGGTCCAGATTCTGGCCGCGCTTCAGCCGCTGATAGAGCGCCGTCAGGGTCTCGCGGGCGGTCTCGACGGAGTCCGGCGGGCCGGAGATCGCCAGGTGATTGCCGCGGGACACCAGCGACACGCCGAGCTGCTGCTCTATCCGCACCAGATTCTGGTCGTACTCGCCGAACAGCAGGGGCAGCAGGCGGTTGTCGTCGAACTCCAGGTGAACGGGTTGCGACGCGGGTGCAGCGGGCGGCACGGGGGGCTGGGACCTCACGCTGACATCGCTGCGGCGCGCGGCGCGGATGCCGATGGGGCCGCGGGATCGGCCAGCCGGCCGGCGAGGCTGTTCGGGTGCAGGGCTTCGATGACGACGTCGGCGATCTCGCCCTTCAGGCCAGGTGCCGTGGCATGCACCGCCTGAAGATAGGGGCTGCGGCCCACAAGCTGGCCTTCATGGCGGCCGTCGCGCTCGAACAGCACCGGCAAGGTGCGGCCGACCATCGCGGCGTTGAAGGACTCCTGCTGGCGGCGCAGCAGCGCTTGCAGACGCTCCAGCCGTTCGGCTTTCACGTCTTCGGACACCTGCTGGGCCATGATGGCCGCCGGCGTGCCGGGCCGGGCGCTATACTTGAAGGAATAGGCCTGGGCATAGCCCACATCCTCGACCAGCCGCAGCGTCGCGGCGAAGTCCTCGTCGTTCTCGCCAGGAAAGCCGACGATGAAATCCGACGACAGCGCCAAATCGGCGCGGCGGGCGCGCAGCCGCTCCACGACACGCAGATAGGACGTGGAGTCGTGATGGCGATTCATCGCCGCGAGTATCTTGTCCGAACCCGACTGCACCGGGAGATGCAGATAAGGCATCAGCGACGGCACATCGCCATGGGCGTCGATCAGATCGTCAGCCATGTCGCGGGGATGGGAGGTGGTGTAGCGGATGCGCTCGAGCCCGTCGATCTTCGCCAGGTGGCGGATCAGGCTGCCCAGACCCCATTCACCCGGACTGCCGCCAATCGTGCGCGGGGCGGCGCCGTGATAGGCATTCACGTTCTGGCCGAGCAGCGTGATTTCGCGCGTGCCGTTGGCCACCAGCCGCCGCGCCTCTGCGGCGATATCGGCCACCGGCCGCGAAAATTCAGCGCCGCGGGTATAGGGCACCACGCAGAAGGTGCAGAATTTGTCGCAGCCTTCCTGCACCGAGAGGAAAGCGGTGAGGCCCTGGCCGGCGCGGGATTCCGGCAGATGATCGAATTTCGACTCCACGGGAAACTCGGTGTCCAGCAGATGGGCGCCGGCGCGGCGGCCGTCCTTGCTGCCATGGGCGCGGGCGGCGCGGGCCACCATCTCCGGCAGGCGGTGATAGGTCTGCGGGCCGAGCACGATGTCCACATAGGGCGCACGCGCCAGGATCTCCGCGCCCTCTGCCTGGGCGACGCAGCCGGCGACAGCGATCACCATGTCCTGGCCCTCGCCGCGGCGACGGTGCTGCTGCCGACGCAGGCGGCCGAGTTCGCCGAACACCTTTTCCGACGCCTTTTCGCGGATATGGCAGGTGTTGAGGATGACCATGTCGGCGTCGGCCACATCTTCCGTCGGCGCATAGCCGAGCGGCGCCAGGACATCCGCCATGCGGGCGGAGTCATAGACGTTCATCTGGCAACCATAGGTCTTGATGAAAAGTTTCTTGGCCAAATCGGTCAGGGCGTCTGCTCAGCAAGGAGAGCGACGCGTTTCGCTCCGAACATGCTCAATGAATATGATTGAAACCGGACTCTAGCATTAGCCGCGCCCCCTGTGAACCGGCTGCGGCGCTCTTTTCTCCAAGATTTCATATTATATATCAGTAGCTTACCTATTTGCCCCGAATCGCCCGATCAACGCCGGCGGCCACCTGCCGCTGGCAATGGTCGCTAAGCGCCTTGCGCGAGCCGAAGCGGGAGAACGGCACCGCCGGGTGAAATTCGACTTGGATCGTCAGCGTTCCCAGGCTGGACAGCTTCACCAGATGGCTGAACAGTTCCATGTCGCCATACCAGGCGAACAGCGGCCGCAAGCCATGGCCGACCGGCAACCCGTTCAGCTTCACATAGGCGATGGAGACCGGCTGCACGTTCAGGTCCGCGATCTGGCCGGCGCCGCCCCCATGGCGCCGCGGCTCGGCGACGCTGAACAGCGCGCTGCGGAACGGCAGGACGCGGTTGCCGTCATTGCTGGTGCCTTCCGGAAACAGGATGACATTGTCGCCCGCGGTCAGGCGCGCCAGCAGATCGTCCCGCTGGGTATGGGTGGAGTGGCGGCGCCGGTCGACGAAGATCGTGCGCTGTAGCTTGGCCAGCATGCCGAAGAACGGCCAGCTGGCCACCTCTGTCTTGGCGACGAAGCTGCCTTGGATCATCGAGCCGAGCACGGTGATGTCGAGGTAAGAGGTGTGGTTGCAAACAAAAAGCGTCGGCCGCACGGCGCTCATCTCGCCGATCACCTCGACCTGAAAGCCGAGGGCGCGGCAGCATTGCAGATGATACCAGCGGGGAAACCGCTGCTGTGCCGTGCCGGGAAGACGCATCAGCACCAGCTGCAGCGGCACGGCGATCAAGGTGAAGAAGAAATAGATGGCCAGCCTGATGGCCGCGCGCATCGGCGACCCCAAGCTCAGGTCGCGTGTCCTGCGCACGCGGGGCAATGCTATTGACGACGATGAACTCACGGCCCGATCGCTCAGACGGTTTGGCCGCTCCCTGCCGGGCTCTGGGACTGATCGCCGCGGGTATAGTGCTTGACGTAGCGGTCGGACAACCAGTCGGTCTTGACGATGATGCAGACGTCTGTCGTGTGGAACTGATGATCCACCACCGCACCGTCGCCGACAAATCCACCCAGGCGCAGATAGCCCTTGATCAGCGGTGGAATCTTTTGCATCGCCGCCTTCTTGTCGATCGCATCCAGGCTCAACTGATTCATGGATACCATGCGGTCGGGCAAGGCGCGGGCGCGCAGTTCGATCGGCGCCAGATGATGATGATAGAGATAGGACAGCGTCATCGCGTGGGCTTCAGGCTCGACGCCCGGCAGGCTGGCGCAGCCGAACATCAGGCCGATTTCATAGTGCATCACATAGTCGGTGATGCCGCGCCACATCAGCTGCATCGCCGCCCGCGAGCGGTACTCAGCCTCGATGCAGGACCGGCCCAGCTCCATGATCTCGCCGGGATGGGCCAGAAGCGGCGCGATGTCGAATTCGTCCGATGAATAGAAGCGCCCATGCTTCTGCGCCACCGACCGCCGGAGGATCCGATAGGTGCCGATGACCTTGCCGCTGCCGCCATGCTTGTGATCGATGATCAGCAGGTGATCGCAGACGGAATCGAAACTGTCGAAGTCCCGGCGCATGGCCGCCATCTCGGCGGTCGGCTGCGCCCCCATCTCCTCATGGAAGATGCGGTAGCGGAGCGCCTGCGCCTCCTCGATCTCGCCCGGGGATTCGGCCACGCGCAGCTCGAAATCGCCGACGCGTATGCTCACCGGACGGTCGTCGAACTGATGGGCAACCGCCATCACTTGGTCTCCGCGCGGTGCTTCTTGCCACCGCTGATGGGAACGGCATAAAGCTCCAGACGGTGATCGACCAGCTTGTAGCCCAGTTTCTCGGCCACGCGGCGCTGCAATTTCTCGATTTCCTCGTCCTGGAATTCGATGACCCGGCCGGATTGTACATCAATCAGATGATCGTGATGTGTCTCCGGCACTTCCTCATAACGCGAGCGGCCGTCGCCGAAATCATGTTTTTCCAGGATCTCCGACTCTTCGAACAGGCGGACCGTGCGGTAGACGGTGGCGATGCTGATATGGGGATCGATCTCGACGGCGCGGCGGTAAACCTGCTCGACATCCGGATGGTCATGGGCGTCCGACAGCACGCGGGCGATCACCCGCCGCTGTTCGGTCATCTTCAAACCCCGGTCGATACAGATCTGCTCGATGCGTGACTGCATGCCTTCGAATCCCGTCGTCCAAGTCCAATAGATTGAGAGTGAATATCATAATGCAAGAGCCGGTCCGCGGACAGTCATTTGCAAGCAATTGTTGCCATTGGGCTAATTGGTGCGGCTTGACGGCCCGGCCGATCGCGGCAGCGGCGCCAGGGGCAGGAACAGGACTTCGGCATCCACCGGCGGCCCGGGCGCCCGGCGGTAATAGCCCGGCCGGCGGCTCAAGGGCCGAAAGCCCTGGCGGCGATAAAAGGCCAGCGCCGGGCCGTTGTCGGCAGCGACTTCCAGCAGCAGGCGCGATGCCCCCGCCTGCAGCACCAGCGCAAGGGCTTGGCCCAGCAGCGCCGCCGCAATGCCCTGGCGCCGGAGGCCGGGCAGCACGCCTAAAGTCAGCACTTCCGCATCGGGCGGCTGCATTTGCAGCAGGATCAGGCCGGCCGGCTGCCCGTCCTTCACCGCCAGGAACCCGGCCGACCCCGGCATCGCCAGGATCTCGGCGAAGGCCTGACCGGTCCAGGGCGCATCGAAGGCAGCGCCATGGAGCGCCGCCGCCAGCTCCAGATCGAAAGGGCCCAGGGGCCTGATGGCGACGACGCCGTCCACCGGGACTCACGCTCCCGGCGCGCTCTGGGGCGAAAGGCGCCTGCGCCCGGCGATGGTGACGTCGGCGGGCCGCAGATAGAGGGGAACCGGCGGCAGAAGCTCCGATGGGTTGCGTCGGGCTGCCAGTGCGGCGACATAGGCGGCATCGATATGGGCGACCGCCGCCAGGGTGATTCCGGCGCCGGCCGGCAGATGCGGCTCCAGCAGGGCGACGCCGTCGCCGGCGACGATCAGCGGCAGCCCCGGTGCAGCCGCCAGGACGGATTCCGGCGGCAGGATCGCCGGACCGGAAACCGGGCGCCGGTCGCGGTCATAGAACTGGGCGAAGAGATCGCCGCGCTTTGTCTCCATGACGATGGCAACCGTACGGCCGGCGGTCGCCGCTGGCGGCAGCGACTCGAGCACCGCATCGAAGCTGGTGACGCCACCTACCGGCAAACCGCCGGCAAGCGCCAAGCCGCGGGCCGCCGCCAGCGCGATGCGGATGCCGGTGAAGGATCCGGGCCCGACAGTGACGGCGATCCTCGCGAGATCGCCGAAGCCGCAACCGGCCTCGGCCATCGCCGCCAGGATCATCGGCATCAGCCGCTCCGCCTGGCCGCGGCTCATCGGCTCGAGCCGGCGCGCGGCAATGCGGCCGGCGGCCCACAGCGCCGCCGAGCAGCAGGCGCCGCAACTGTCGAAGGCCAAAATGGTCTCGCCGTCTTTCATCTTGCCTCGAACCGCCTTCGTCCGCTCGCTTCTCGCTTGCATCCGCCGCAGACCGTGATACCTGTCTGCGCCGCAACGGGCGCGCCGCGCCCGCGCAGAACAAGTTGCCGGAGCCGCCGACGCGAATGGATCTCGTCGAGATAACGCCTCAAAGCCACGCTGTCATCCTGTCGCTGGCCTATGCGACGCCGCAGAACATCACGGGCAAGCCGATCTACCGCCAGGCGAAGTGCTATCTGCATCGCGACGCCGAGCCGAAGCTGGCGCGCGCCATCGAACTGGCCAAGGCGATCGATCTGACGTTCAAGATCTTCGACGCCTACCGCCCGACCGAGGCGCAATGGATGCTGTGGAACCATGCACCCAATCCCGAGTTCTTCGCCGACCCGCGCAAGGGCTCGCCCCATTCCCGCGGCGTCGCCGTGGATCTGACGCTGGTGGATGCCGCCGGCAACGAGCTGGAGATGGGCACGCCGTTCGACGACATGACGCCCAACGCCCATCACGGCGCGCTGACCGTCTCGCCGGCGGCGCAGCGCAACCGGGCCATCCTGCTGGGCCTGATGTCGGCGGCGGGCTGGGATTTCTACAAGAACGAGTGGTGGCACTATCAGCTGTTCAATTCCCGCAGCTTCCCGCTCTATGCGGAGTCGGACCTGAAGCTCGGGCTGATGTAGGGCCGCGAGTCTGCGGAATCCCGGGGCCGGTCACAGGATCTGGCAGGCTTCGTCGAAATCCAGCCGCGGCGCCCGCGGCTTCATCTTCTGGCCGTTGCCATAACCGAGATTGCATAGGAAGTTCGATTTCCAGCGGCCGTCCGGGAAGAACTCCTTATCCAGCTTGCCATTGTCGAAGCCCGACATCGGCCCGCAATCCAGGCCCAGCGCCCGGGCGGCCAGGATCAAGTAGGCCCCCTGCAGCGAGCCGTTGCGCAGCGCGGTTTCCTTGATCAGCGCCTCTTTGCCGGCGAACCAGTTGCGGGCATCGGCGAACGGCCACAGGCGCGGCAGCAATTCGTAAAACTGCGTGTCATAGGCGACCACGGCGGAGACCGGCGCCGCCATGGTCTGCTTCACATTGCCTTCCGACAGTACCGGGCGCAGGCGTTCCTTGGCTGCCGGCGATTTCAGGAACAGCACCCGCATCGGGCTGCAATTGGCGCTGGTCGGCGGCATGCGCGCCAGTTCATAGACCGCCGCCAGCACCACGTCGCTGACGGGGTCGCCATTCCAGGACCGGTGGGTTCGCGCCTGCCGGAAGATGCGGTCCATGGCCGCATCGCCGACGATCTTGGCCGCCGGCGGCAATTGATCGTCGATAACGCTCATGGCTGCCCCCCGCCTGCCTTTCGCCGACCATAAAACGGTGGATTGGCTTGCCGGGCTACTGAACCGCCCGCACCGCCGTGACTTCCGGGATGTAGTGCTTGAGCATGTTCTCGATGCCCATCCGCAGAGTCGCCGTCGAACTGGGACAGCCGGAGCAGGCGCCCTGCATATGGAGCAAAACGACACCCCGCTCGAAGCCGCGGAAAACGATATCGCCGCCGTCCTGGGCCACCGCCGGGCGCACGCGGGTGTTAATCAGCTCCTTGATCTGGGAGACGATCTCCGTGTCTTCGCCTGCTGTATCGGCCGCCGGTTCGGCACCTTCGATCACCACCGGCCGGTTGGCGGTGAAATGCTCCATGATGATCCCCAGCACGGCGGGCTTCAGTAGATACCATTCCTTCGCATCGAGCTTTGTGACGCTGATGAAATCGCTGCCCAGGAAAACTCCGTTAACGCCCTCGACCTGGAACAGCCGTTCGGCCAGCGGCGAACGCTTGGCGGCCTCGGCGTCGGGCATGTGCAGGGTACCGTCAGCCATCACTGCGCGGCCGGGGATGAATTTCAGAGTCTGGGGATTCGGGGTCTCTTCCGTCTGGATGAACATGGCAGCAGCCCTTTCGCGCGCCCGCCCGGCGCCTCACATGAGATTGTGAGTGGAACATGGTGTAATCCGCGCCTATCTTCAACGCCAAGCTTTATCATTCTGTTACATAAGGACGATTCAAAACGCCATGGGCAGATCCCCACAGGCCGTCACAGCCCCGCCGGCACCGGTCATCGACTGCGCCGACCCGCTGGTGGACTGGCTGCTGACCGAAGCCCCCGCCTTGCCGTCGACCGACGTGCTGATCGGCGAGTTGGGCGCCCGTCTCAACAAGGCGGGATTGCCGGTGGCGCGCATCCAGGTCGGCACCCGCACGCTGCATCCCCAGCTCTTCGCCATCGGCTTTCTCTGGTACCGCGGCCAGGCGGCCGCCCAGGAAATCCAACGCGGCCACGAGATTTCCACCAGCGCGATCTATCTGGACAGCCCGGTGAAGGCGATCCATGACGGCGCGCCGGAAATCCGGCGGCGGCTCGAAGGGCCGGACGCGGTGCTGGACTTTCCCGTCATGGTCGATTTGCAGAAGGAGGGCATGACCGACGTCCTGTTGCTGCCGCTGCGTTCCACCGGCAAGCGGCCCAACAGCTTCAGCGTCTCGACAAACAGGCCCGGCGGCTTCACCGAGCGCGACGTGACCATCATCCGGCGCCTGATGCCGGTGCTCTCGCTGGTGCTCGACATCAAGCAGACCAAGCGCATGGCCGGCATGCTGCTGGAAGTCTATCTCGGCCGCAATGCCGGCCGCCGCGTGCTGGAAGGGCGAGTCAAGCGGGGCGACGTGGACAGCATCGCCGCCGCACTCTGGTACTGCGACTTGCGCAGCTTTACCGCCATCACCGAAGGCATGTCGCCCCAGGATGTGGTGCTGCTGCTCAACGACTATTTCGATTGCATGAGCGGCCCGGTGCATCGCCACGAGGGCGAGGTGCTTAAATTCATCGGCGACGGCTTCCTGGCGATCTTCCCGATCAGGGACGATCTGGACCGGGACCGCGCCTGCAATACCGCGCTGAAGGCGGCGCAGGAGTCCCTGGCCGCGCTCAAGGAACTGAACGCCAGCCGTCAGACCGCCGGCAAGCAGCCGCTGGAAGTAGGCATTGCGCTGCATATCGGCAGCGTCATGTACGGCAATGTGGGTGCCGCCGAACGGCTGGATTTCACCATCACCGGGCCGGCAGTGAATCTGGTGTCGCGGATCGAGAATCTGTGCCGCGACCTGCATTATCCGCTGCTGACCTCGGCGCAATTCGCGTCGCCCTGCGGCTCCACGCTGCGTTCCATCGGCCTGCACCGGCTGCGCGGCGTGGCGGCGCCGCAGGAGATCTACACGCTGCCGGAACTGGCGGAGCGTCAGCTCGATGCCGTGAATGCGTAACGTTGCAAGGGGATTTCATCATGCAGTCTGGTTCTCTGCGCCTGGCTTCGGCGCTGTTGCTCGCACTATCGCTTGGAATCCTGCCACAAACCGGTCGCGCCGGGGACAGCGTGTCCGGTCTCTACATCGTCAAAGGCAGCAGTCCCGGCGGCCGTCCCTATGAAGGCGTCGCCCAGATCTCCGCCGCCGGCAAGACCTACGAAATCGTCTGGCAGATCGGACAGGACACCTTCAAAGGGCGGGGCCTCGCCTACGGCAAAGGGCTGGCCTTCGCCTTCGTCGGCGCGGGCTTCACCAACGCCAACATCGTGCTCTATGAACAGGCCGGGGCTGGAATCTGGTGCGGTGTCTGGACCAGCGATAGTCCCAGCCAAGTTGGGCAAGAGGCGCTGATCCTGAAGCGCGATGGGGCGGCGGCGCCCGACGTGGACTGCCGGGAGATCACGGCATCAGGCGATGGCGTCGATGTCCTCCAGCGACAGGTTGCCTGGAACCAGGGTGATGGGGACCCGCAGCTTGCCGACAAACTTGGTGGTGAGCGCGGAAACTAGGGGTCCCGGCCCCTTGGCGCCGGTGGCCGCACCCAGCACCAGGATGGAGATCGACGGCTCCTCATCGATCAGCTTCAATAGTTCGTCGCGCCGGTTGCCTTCGCGCACGAACAGGATCGGCATGGCGTTCGAGGTCTTCTGCACGTCGGCGGCGACTTTCTGCAGGATCTGCTCCGCCGCCATCCGCGCCTCCTCCCGCATCAGTTCGTTGACGCCCATCCATTGCTGCGCTTCCGCCGGCTCCACCACCGCCAGCAGCGCCACCCGGCCGCCGGTTTTGCGCGCGCGGATGCAGGCATAGCGTAGCGCCACCTTCAGTTCCTGGGATTCGTCGACGACGACCAGGAAAATGCGGTTGATCGCCTTGTCGGCGTCAGGTGCTTCAGACATGACGGTTACAGCCTCCGGAACAGAAGGTGGGCGACCCAGCCCGACAGCAGCGACAGGATGATCGCAATCAGGCCATAAGCGGGGGCCTGCTCATGGGCCCACAGCGTGACATCGGCGACACGCCCCTCCTGGCTGAGCGGCAGGGCGATGCTCTGCGCCTTGGCGATGGCGCCGTCGCGCACCAGGATCGTTTCGATGCGGTAAGAGCCGATCGCCGCGCTGGCGGGGAAAAAGAAGTTGGCGCGGAACAGCCGCGGCTGACTGCCCACCAGCTTCACGCTGCCGGGTTCGCGGCTATAGAGACCGGCCGCCTGCCGCCGTTCCACCAGCGCCTGGCGGAAGAGGCCGGCATCTTCGTCGCTGCCGGCGCTGACCAGCTGCAGCGTCTCGATGCCGATCTGCCGCTGCTTCAGGCTTTCCTCGCTGAGGATCTCCTTCAGCGGCCGGCTGCTGGCCACCGCGTAATAGGCGGGCACGTCGTCGAACTCGACCTCGTCGCGATTGATCCAGATGCCGGCGAAGCGGCGCTTGCGGCGCACGCTGACGCTGTCGGTCGGCCCGCGCACCACCACGATCACGTCGCCGGGCCCGTCGACGACGCCAAAGACGATGACGGTGGCACCGGTGAAATCCGAGGTGATCTGGATGCGGTGCGGCGACCAGTCGAACAGCAGCTCCTGCGCCGCGGCCGCCCCCGGCAGGACCACCAGGATCAGCGCCCAGGCCGGCAACGCCATGCCGCAGCGATGGAGGAACCGGCGCATCGGCGTCACGTCTCCACCACGATGCTGTAGACATCCTCAGGCGTCGCCACCAACTCGAACGCCAGCCGCGCGCCCAGCGCCAGGATCAGCACCGCCAGCAGGATGCGCAGCTGTTCAGCCGGCACCCGGTTGCTCATGCGGCCGCCGAACTGGGCGCCGATGACGCCGCCGACGATCAGCAGCAGCGCCAACACGATATCCACGGTGTGGTTCTGTACCGCCTGCAGGAAGGTGACGTTGGCGGTGACGAAGATGATCTGGAACAGCGAGGTGCCGGCCACCGCCCGGGTCGGCATGCCCAGGAGATAGATCATCGCCGGCACCATGACGAAGCCGCCGCCCACGCCCATGATCGCCACCAGGATGCCGACGATGAAGCCGATGGCCATGGGCAGCAGCGCGCTGATGTAGAGCCGCGACTGGCGGAAGCGCATCTTGAACGGCAGGCCATGCACCCAGGTATGCTGGTGCAGCTTGCGCAGCGGCGCGGTCAGGCTGCGCCGGCGCAGGAAGGCCCGGGTTGCTTCCACGAGCATCAGCACGCCGATGATGCTGAGCAGCACGACATAGGAGAGGGTGATCACCAGGTCGATCTGGCCGATCTGCTTCAGCACGGTGAAGAGCAAGACGCCGAAACTCGAGCCCAGGAAGCCGCCGACCAGCAGCACCAGCCCCATCTTGAAGTCCACGTTGCCGCGGCTCCAATGGGCCAGCACGCCGGAGACCGAGGAGGCGACGATCTGGCTGGCCGAGGTGCCGACGACCACCGCCGGCGGCACGCCGGCGAAGATCAGCAGCGGCGTCATCAGGAAGCCGCCACCCACGCCGAACAGGCCGGAGAGGAACCCAACCGCCGCGCCCATGGTGAGTAGCAGGAGGATATTGACCGAAACTTCGGCGATCGGCAGGTAGATCTGCATGAACCGGGCGCTTAGGCAGGCGGACGCGAGGTCCTGAACTTACACGCCGACCGCTAGGCTTGAAAGCGTATCCCGCCGGTCGGGGACCGAATCCGCGCCTATTTCAGCAGAATGTCGCTGATCTCGCCCAGCTGCGTGCGGGCGCGCAGCAGAAACAGGCCCTGGCCCGAGAGATGGCTGGGGAAAATGGCGCTGTCGGGTGCGCCATTGACCACGACCCAGGGCTGCAGCTGCGCGGCCTTTTCCAAATTGCCTACCATGCCGGTCCAAGCCGCGGTCAGATTCTTCTCCTTGATGACCGGGTCGAAATCCGCGCCCAGTTCCCGCAGCAGCAGCGCATAGGCATAGAGTTGTCCCTTGGTCTCGTAGAACACATTGTCGGCATTGAAATCGATCCAGGCCTGCGAGCCCCGCTCCACCTGCTGTTCGACGATCGCCGAGGCTGAGCCCAGATCCTTGGCGATCCGGTCCAGGGTGATCTGCAGATTGTCGGCGCGCCGCTCGAACACCGCCTGACCGGCGGCGAGACGGCGGTTGTAGCTGAGCATCGAGTCGCGGCCGGTGCGGTACAGTCGCTCCGACGAGCTGGTGACGCCGACTGCGGAGATGCGGAAATCCACCACCCAGATATCCGGGTCGTTGTTCAGGCGGCTGCGCGCCGCTTCCAGGTCGGTATCCGAGGCGCTTGATCCGCGCACGCGGCTGACCTGGTCGGTCATCTCCTGGAGGAAGCGGCGCAGCGACTTGATGATGCCGATCTGATAGCTGGGCATGTTGTCGAGAACGGCTCCCGGCAGGAACCAGGGGTCATTCGCCGGCCATTCATGCTGATTGACCTCCCGGTCGATCAGCGCCGCCGCCATCGCGATGCTGCGGCTGGCGCCCGGCGCGACATCGCCGGGACCGAAATTGGCATCGTCGTCGATCTGATGAATCCACAGGGCGCCAACCGGGTAATAGATCACCAGCAGGAAGACGATAGTCACGCCCAGCCATTTCAGCGCCCGCCGCCAGCCGCTGCCGCCGAGCCGCGGCAGCCACCTGCGTTTCGCCGCCGGCTGGATCAGGAAATCTTCATTGGCCATCAGGTCGGCTCCTTCGTATGCGTCCGCTGCCGCCGAACGGCGGGCACCGCTTTAACTGTGGGCGCCGCTGCCGGTCTGCAAGTATTCCCATTGCGTCCGGCCGGCGAGCGCCTATGTCTCTAGTTCGACGGGCCATCGGAAGAAGTTAACGAGCCCAATATGTTAACGCCCACCGGCGGCAGAGTCGACCGGGCGGCGGACGAGAAGGGAGGCGGCATTTCACCGATGTCGGCCGGCAATCTGCCGGTATCGCGGCGCGGGTTCCTGCTGAGCGCTGCGGCCAGCGGCCTGGTTGCGGCCGGCGGCGTGCCGCGGCCGGTTGCCGCCGCGCCGGCCTATTCGGGCCCGAACGTGATCGTTGTCCGCTTCGGCGGCGGCGTGCGGCGGCGCGAGACCATCGATCCCACCGGCAGCCGCAGCCCCTTCCTGCTGCATGAATTCATTCCGCAAGGCACGCTGTTCCCGTGCCTGGAGATCTCGCAGCGGCCGGGCCTCAACACCAGCCACGGCGAAGGCACGCTCAACATCGTCACCGGCCACTACGACAGCTACGAGGATGTGGACGGGCGCTTCCTCGGCGCGCGCTTCGAGCCGAACTTCCCGACCCTCTTCGAGTATTTGCGCAAGGCCTATGCCGTGGCGCCGCACGAAACCCTGATGATCAACGGCGAAGACCGGCCGGATGAAGAGTTCTACAATTTCTCCAACAGCGCTGATTACGGCGCCGCCTATCGCTGCAGCACGCTCAGCCTCTACCGCTACTACCGCCATCGCCTGGAACGGAAGCTGGCGGCCGGTGGCTTGAGCGAGGCGGAGATTGCCGCGGCGCGCCGGCAGCTCGAGAAATGGGAAAGCGGCGACCGGCGCCTGGCCGACGGCGCCCAAGAAAGCCCGGCGATCGCCCGCTTCTGGGACGACTGGCAGATGCGCTACGTCGACGGCGCCAGCGAGGACGTGCGCGGCGACCGGCTGCTGACGGAGATCGCGGTGCGCGCGCTGCGGCATCTCCGGCCGCGGCTGTTGATGGTGAATTATCAGGACTGCGACTTCGTCCATTGGGGCAATGCCGCCCACTACACCCGCGGCATCGCCGTCATGGACCAGGGACTGCGCGACCTCGCCGCCGCCGTGGAGGCCGACGAGTTCTATCGCGGCAACACTCTGTTCGCCGTGGTGCCCGATTGCGGGCGCGACGACAACCCGATGATGGCCGTGCCCTACCAGCATCACTTCAACAGCCGGTCCGCCCGTGAGATCTTCGCGCTGTTGGTCGGCCCGGGCATCGCGCGCGGCCGGGTGGTCGACCGAAGCGCCGACCAGACGGACATCGCGCCGACTGTCGCCGCACTCATGGGATTCGCGGCGAGCGAAAGCGAGGGTGCCATTCTTCGGGAGGCTTTCGTATGAGCGCGCAATCGCAGACGACGACGCCGGTTTTCCCCGCAAGCGGTATCGGTCAGCGTTTGTTTCGGAAGTTGACGGCGCTGTTCTGGGGCGTGCTGTTCTGCCAATTCGCGGCGACCGCCGTGCTGGTGGTCGGCTGGACCTATCGCCTGGCGCAGCAGCGAGTCTTCCGGCGCTGGGCGCAAACGGCCGCCAGCCCCGCAGCATGCCAGCCCTGGCCGCGCTGGTTCATGGCCGATGCCGATCAAGGCGGCCGGTTCGGCGCCTTGCGTGCCAACCTGCGCAGCGGCTTTGCAACATTGATCAATGTCTGGACCGTCACCTTGCCGGGCTGCGGCCTGCTCTATCTCGGCTGGAGCAGCGGTTGGAACGTCTCCTTCAACCGCCTCTATGCCGATATCGGGCAGGGTCCGCTGACCATGCTGCTCGGCGCGCTGCTGCTGATCGCGGCGCTGATCTATCTGCCGCTGGCGCAGATGCATCAGGCGGCGGCCGGCGACTGGCGCGAATTCTACCGCGCCGGCGTCGTGCTGCGGCTGATCCGCCAGCGGCCGTTCGCCAATCTGGCCATCGCGCTGCTCTACGGCTTGGCGTCGCTGCCGTTGCTGCTGCTGACGGTGCTGCCCGGCTTTCTGCCGCAGATCGTGCCGCAGCTCGACGGCTTGGCGCCGGCCGAGGCGGCCGGATTCCTGCAGCTCTACTATCTCGCGGCCGGCTTGCCGCTGTTCCTGCTGTTCCTGCTGCCGCGGCTGGCGGCGGCACGGATCTACGCCGGCGCGGTGCCTGCGGCGCTCCGGCAGGGCCGCATCGCGGCGGGCGAACTGCCCGAGCGGCCGCGGCAGTTCCTGGCCGAACTCGGCCTGTTGCCGGCGGCGCCCCCTGCGCCGCGGCCGGCGCCGGCCCTCTGGCGGCAGGGCGCCTATACCGCCGCCGGCAGCTTTGCCGCGAGCGGCCTGTTTCTGGCCACTGCGGCGGTCTGGTCGGGGTTCGTGTTCGAGATCGTGGTGGCGCAGTTCTTCAACTACCGCGAGGCCATCGGCTGGCTGAACCATCCGCTGGTACAGCTGCCCTGGCTGCGCTTCGTCCCCGACCTGCCGGCCGGATTCTAGTCCGCCTTGGCCGCTTTGGCGAAGGCGGCGAGCCGGTCGCCGTCGAGTCGGTAACAAACCTTGCTCTGAATCCGCGGCACGCCGAGCCGGTCATAGAAGCCGAGCGCGCGCGGGTTGCTCGTCTCCGCCGTCCAGTCGACGCGGGTGCAGCGCCGCTCCAGCGCCATGGCGGCCAGGCGGCGGATGATCGCAGGCCCGATGCCGCGGCCGCGAAAGCCGTTGCGGACGAAGATGTCCTTTACCTGAATCTGCCCGTTCAAGTTCGGCCCGGGGTAGAGCTGGCCGAAGCTGGCCATCGCCGCTACCGCGCCATCGCACTCCGCCAGCAGGATCTCGCAGCGTGCGAGGGCGGGAATCACATCCCGATCCACATGGGCGGCAACGAGTTCATGCGACGGCGCGTTGTGGCCTTCATAGTGGATTTCGGTTTCGTGGAAGAGCTGGTGCAGGATCAGCCTGTCAGCGGGCGATGCTAACCGAAAGGTGATCGCACCGCCGCTCACGACATTCTCACGGCCGCAGGAAGCCGACGATATCCTCGACCTCGCGCATGATCGGCGAGGAGATCGCCCGCGCCCGTTCGGCGCCGTCGCGCAAGATGCCGTCGATCTCCGTCTTGTCGCTCATCAGCAGCTTCATCTCATGGCCGATTTTGCCGATGGTGGCGACGGACAGGTCGCTCAGCACCTGCTTGAAGAATGAGAACTCCTTGCCCTCGAATTCCGCCAGCACTTCCTTCAGCGGCTTGTCGGCCAGCGCCGCATAGATGCCCAGGAGATTGAACGCCTCCGGCCGCTCCGCCTCCCGCGCGGCGATGACGCGGCCCTTCTCGTCGAGCGCATCGGGGCCGGGCAGGGGATGGGGATCGGTCTTCGCCTTGCGGATCTTCAGCGCCACGGCTTCGGCATCGTCGGTCATGTTAATGCGGCTGTAGTCGGAGGGATCGGACTTGCTCATCTTCTTGGTGCCGTCGCGCAGCGACATCACCCGCGTCGCCGTGCCGAAGATCTGCGGCTCCGGCAGCGGAAAGAAGTTCACGCCGAAATCGTTGTTGAACTTCTGCGCGATGTCCCGCGCCAGCTCCAGATGCTGCTTCTGATCCTCGCCGACGGGAACATGAGTCGCCTTATAGGCGAGGATGTCGGCCGCCATCAGATTCGGATAGGCGTATAGGCCGACGGACGCGTTCTCGCGATCCTTGCCCGCCTTCTCCTTGAACTGGGTCATGCGGTTGAGCCAGCCGAGCCGCGCCACGCAATTGAAGATCCAGGCAAGCTGCGCATGGGCCGGCGACTGGCTCTGGTTGAACACGATATGCTTGCGCGCATCGACGCCGGCGGCGACGAAGCCCGCGGCGATCTCCCGCGTCTGCTGCTGCAGCAGCTTCGGGTCCTGCCACACGGTGATGGCATGCATATCGACGACGCAATAGATGCAATCGAACTGGTCCTGTAGCTTGACCCAGTTCTTGATCGCGCCGAGATAGTTGCCGAGATGGAGATTCTGGGTGGGCTGGACGCCCGAGAAGATGCGCTTGGATGGCGTGCTCATCGGAAGGTGTGGACCCCTCTATCTAGTTGAAAACGGCGGAGAGTGGAACGCTCCGCCAGAAACGCGCGGGTTTATCGCCGCAGGATTAAGATTCGTCAACTCAGCTGGCAAGGAAATCGCGGGTCAGGCCCATGTGAGGGCCGTTCGTTTGCCGGCCCCTTACTCGCGGCCGAGGGCGCGCTTGAGGTCCTTGAAGCTCACCGCGCCGATAAGGACACCAACGCCGAAGAAGACCGCGACGCCGACGATGATCAGCGCCGCCAGAGCCGACGCCTTGACCAGGAACGACGCCGCCAGGGCATCCTGCAAGCCATACTGGCCCGCCAGCAGCACGGCGCCCATCACCAGGCTGGCCAGGGCGATGCGCGGCGCGCTGCGGCGCAGCTTGCCGTCGATCACCAGATTGCCCTGCCGGTGCAACTTGTGGCCAAGCATGAGGATGTTCAGCCAGGAGGCGATCACCGTCGCCAGCGCGATGCCCGCATAGCCCATGACGAAGAACAGCGCCACGCTGAGGATCGTGTTCACGATCATGCTGACGATGGCGTAGCGGAACGGCGTCGCCGTATCCTCCCGCGCATAGAAGCCGGGCGTCAGCGCCTTGACCATGACGAAGGCCGGCAGTCCCGCGCTGTAGATCGCCAGCGCCAGCGCTGTCGCTGCGCTGTCGGCGGCGGTAAATGCGCCGCGCTGGAACAGCACATCCATGACCGGCAGCGGAATCGCCATCAGCGCCACCGCCGACGGCAAAGTCAGCAGCAGCACATATTCGATGCCGCGATTGAACGAGGCCATGGCATCGCCGTCGCGCCCGGCCCGCAGATGGCGCGACAGTTCCGGCAGCAGCACCACGCCGGCGGCGGAACCGAACACCGCCAGCGGAAACTGATAGATGCGGTCGGCATAGGTGAGATAGGACACGGCGGCGTCTTGCCAGGAGGCGATCTGCGTGCCGATCACCAGATTGATCTGCATGACGCCGGACCCGATGATGCCGGGCACCATCAGCTTCAGCAGCTTCTTCACATCCGGCGTCAGGCGCGGCCGGAGAAAGCGCAGCGCCATGCCGGCCTTCTGGCAGGCGATCACCATCCACAGGAACTGCGCCACGCCCGCCGCCGTCATCGCCCAGGCCAGTACATGGGCCGGCATGCCCACGAACGGCTCGACGAACAGCAGCGCCAGGATCATCACCACATTCAGCAGGATCGGCGCGGCCGCCGCATGCATGTACTGATGCAGCGAATTCAGGATGCCGCCCTGCAGCGCCGTCAGCGACATGAACAGCAGATAGGGGAAGGTGATCTGGGTCAGCAGCACGCTGAGGGCGAACTTCTCCGGGTTGTCGGCATAGCCGCCGGCCAGGAGGTACATCAGCCAGGGCATGCCCGCCTGGGCCGCGAAGGTGAAGATCAGCAGCGCCGTGGTCATGACCGCGGCCACTTGTTCGGCAAACCGCCGCGCCGATTCCTGTCCCTCGGCCTCCAGCCGCCGGGCGAACTGGGGCACGAAGGAGGCGTTGAAGGCGCCTTCGGCGAACAGGCTGCGGAACAGGTTGGGAAAGCGCTGTGAGACGAAGAACGCGTCGGCGGCGTTGCCGGTGCCGATCGCCTGGGCGATCAGCACGTCGCGGATGAAGCCCAGCACGCGGCTGGCCATTGTCCAGCCGCCGACGGTGGCGATGTTTCGCAGCAGGGCCATGGGCTATTGTTCGGGCAATTCTGGCTTTATTGCGTTGTTTGGACAGGCAGCACGGCAAGGGGGCTCGGCACAAGACCGGCTTTCGATTTGATCGACAGGCGCCGCCTTTCTACTCGGCGGCGCGCCTGTTGTCATGCCATGGGATGGCCGGTGGCGACGTCCTCGATCTCCGGCTTCGGCAGGCCGGCCCGGGCGACATGTTCGCGGACGGCATCGAAATAGACGGCGGCCGAGGAACTGGCGATGACGCGCACCTGATCGCGGGCCATCGCATCGACTGAAAGAATTCCGGAGACCGCCAGGGCAGCCGCAACGCATACGCCAACGCCTTGAAACTTCATGGTAATCTTCTTGAATCCCGGGCGAGGCGACGGCCCCATGGCGCCACACCGCCCAATCAACGGCCATGTATAGGATTTTTTTTGCTAGGAAATCGTTCAGCGCGGCGGTTGCGGATGCCGGGCGGCCCTATTCGGCTGCGGTTGCACTGTCTTCGCCTGACGCGGCGGCCGCCGCCGAGTTCTCGGGCTCCAGCACCTGCATCAGCCCGGCGCGGATGGACTTCAGGCGCGCGTCGCTTTCCACCTTCAAACCGTACTGGTCCTTTACATAGAAAACGTCCACGGCGCGCTGGCCGAAAGTGGAGATCTTGGCCGATGAGATCTGCAGGTTGAGGTCGCTGAGGCAGCGGGTGAGGCGGTAGAGCAGGCCGGGGCGGTCGCGGCCATTGACCTCGATCACCGTGTGGTTGGCGCTGAGCTTGCTGTCGATCAGGACGCGCGGCGCCACCGGGAAATGGGCGTAGCGGCTGGGCAGCGAGCGGGCGCGCTGCTCCAGGTCGGGCAGCGGCCGGCCCGCCAGAGTCTGCTCCACGCTGGCGGAAAGCCGCGCCAGCCGGTCGGGACGGGCGAAGGGACCGCCGTCCGCGTCCTGCACCCAGAAAGTGTCCAGCGCCTTGTGGTTGGCCAGGGTGAAGATGCGGGCATCCACGATGTTGCCGCCGCAGGCGGCGATGGCGCCAGCAAGATCGGCGAACAGTCCCTGGCGGTCGTCGGTGTAGATCGTCACTTCCGTCACCGCGCGCCACTGATCGATGCGCGTCTCCAGGCTGAGGTCCTGGGCGCTCATCTCCGCCCGGCGCACCTGCCGGGCATGGCGGGCATGGGCGTTCTTGTCGAAGGAGAGCCAATAGGAAGGATGCCCGCGCTCTACATGGGCGGCGAAATCCTGTTCCGGCCAGTCGGGCAGTTCCGCCCGCAGCGCTGCGATTGCCGCAAGTACCCGCGCCTCGCGGCCTTCGGTGATCATGCCGCCGGCGAGTTGTTCTTCCGTGCGGTAATAGAGCTCGCGCAGCAACTGCGCCTTCCAGCCGTTCCAGGTGCGCGGGCCGACAGCGCGGATGTCGGCGACGGTCAGCACCAAAAGCAACCGCAGCCGCTCCAGCGATTGCACCACGGCGGCGAAGTCCAGCACCGTCTGGATGTCGTCGATATCGCGCTTGAAGGCGGTGTTGCTCATCAGCAGGTGATAGCGCACCAGCCAGGAGACGGTCTCGGTCTCTTCCGGCGTCAGCCCGAGCCGCGGACAGAGCTGAAGCGCCACCTCCGCACCCAGATCGGAATGGTCGCCATGCCTGCCCTTGGCAATGTCGTGCAGCAGCACCGCCAGATACAGCACCCGGCGCGACAGTACCTTATGGACCACGTCCGACGCGATCGGCACTTCGTCCTTCAGCAACCCCTGCTCGATGCGATGCAGGATGCCGATGGCGAAGATGGTATGCTCGTCCACGGTGTAGTGGTGATACATGTCGTACTGCATCTGCGCGACGACGCGGCCGAAATCCGGCACGAAGCGGCCGAAGACGCCGGCTTCGTTGAGGCGGCGCAAGGTCCCTTCCGGATCTTTGCGCGACGTCAACATCTCCAGGAACAGCCGGTTGGCCTCGGGATCGGCGCGCAGCTCCCGGCCGATCAGCCGCAGGTTCTGGGTCGCGTAGCGCATGGTCATGGGATGGATGTCCATCTCATGGCGCTGGGCCACTTCGAATAGCCGCAGCAGATCCACCGGCCGCTTCTGGAACGCCTCCGGCCCGGCGACCGACAGACGGTCGGAATCCACCGGGAAGCCCTCGATCTCCTGCCGGAACAAACGGAAGCCCGGCAGCCGCAGCCGCGAGCGCCGCTGATGCTGCGCCTCCAATGCGGCGCAGAAAATGCGCGTGAGATCGCCGACGCTCTTGGCCACCAGGAAGTAATGCTTCATCAGCCGCTCGACGCCCTGGATGGCGCCATGGTCACGATAGCCGAGGCGGCGCGACACTTCCGGCTGCAGATCGAACGAAAGCCGCTCCTCCGCCCGCCCTGCGACGTAATGCAGCATGAAGCGCACGGTCCAGATGAAGGCGCTGGCCTTCTCGAAGCGCACCACCTCGCGCTGCGTGAAGACGTCGCGTTCCGTCAGCTTGGCGATGTCGTCGACCTGATAGAGATACTTGGCGATCCAGTAGAGCGCGTGGAGATCCCGCAGGCCGCCCTTGCCCTCCTTGATGTTGGGCTCGGTCGCATAGCGGGAATTTCCCATGCGGGTATGCCGTTCGTCGCGCTCGCTGAGTTTGGCCTCAACGAAGGCGACTTCTGTGCCGGCGACCAGCTCCTTGGCGAAGCGGCGGCGCAGCGTCTGCGCCAGTTCGCTGTCGCCGGTGAGATAGCGCATCTCCAGGATCGCCGTGCGGATGGTCATGTCGGCCTGGGCCTGGCGCAGGCATTCATCCACCGAGCGGGTCGACGGACCGACTTTCAGGCCTATGTCCCAGAGCATGTAGAGCATGTACTCCACCAGCTGCTCCACATGGGGTGTGTTCTTGTATGGGATCAGAAACAGCAGATCGATGTCGGAGAAGGGCGCCAGCTCGCCGCGGCCATAGCCGCCCACCGCCAGCACCGACAGCCGTTCCGCCGATGTGGGGTTGTGCAAGGGATACACGCGCACCGATGCCAGCTCATGCAGTGTGCGGATCAGCTGATCCATCAGCAGGCTCAGGCCCTGGGCCGCCGCGCGGCCGTCATGATCGGCCTCGAAGCGGCGGCGCACTTCCGTCCGGCCATCGGCCAGCGCCTGCTTGAACAGCGCCAGCAGCGCCGGTCGCGCCGCCGCGGGATCGGGCCTGCCGGCGAAAACCTGCTCGAGCCGGACCGCGAGATCGCGGCGGTCGATGATCGACCGGGGATCCTTAACGCCGTCCATGAAACCGCCCGCTCAAATCCGCTGTCCTCGATATCAGCACATCTGCCCGCAAATCGAATTATCGCCGGAAAGGCCGCCCGGACCCAGCGGTTTTAGGCCTTAACCAGCGCGACGGCAGGGGACAAAGGGCGGGCGGGCCGATAGCATCGCCGCCATTGTTAGCCCCGGCCCACCACCGGACCCAGAGATCGTGCCGAAATTTCCCGCAATCAAGCCGTCCGCTCCGGTAATCGTCATCGGCGGCGCCAATATGGATCTGAAAAGCCGGGTTGCGGGGCCCGAGATCATGGCCAGCTCCAATCCCGGCACCATGGCTGTCATGCCCGGCGGCGTGGCCCGCAATGTGGCTGAGACGCTGGCGCGGCTCGGGGTGTCCACGGCTCTCCTTGCCGCCATCGGCTGCGATGCCCTGGGCGAGCGTCTGCTGGCGGAAACCCGCGCCGCCGGCGTTGATATGAAGGGCATTCTGCGCGGCCGCTTTGCCACCGGCAGCTATAGCGCCGTGCTGACGCGGCAAGGCGAGCTATTGATCGGCGTGGCAGACATGGCGGCGACGCAATGGCTGACCCCGGCGGCTCTGTGGCGGTTGCGAAAACGGTTGAGCCGCGCGCGGCTGATCGTTGCCGACTGCAATCTGCCGATGCCGACTCTTGCATGGCTGGTGAAGTTTGCGGCCGCGGCCGGTGTGCCGATCGCGCTGGAGACAGTGTCGGTGCCGAAGGTGAAGCGGTTGCGCGCGATCCTGCGGCGCCGCGCGCCGATCTTCGCGCTGTTCAGCAATCGCGCAGAGATTGCGACGATCACCGGCAAAGATGCAAACAGCCCGCAAGGTCTGGCCAGCGCCGCTCGATGGCTGCATGATCGCTGCGTGCAGCATGTAGCTATCAGTCTCGGTATCCATGGCATGTACATCTCTGCAATGGGCGGGAAACGCGGCGTCGTTGTCGCAAGCCGACGGGCGAAGATTGTCGACGTCACCGGTGCGGGCGATGGGGCGGTTGCCGGAACCTTGTTCGGCCTTCTGCGCGGCTTCGACCTGAGGCGCGCCGCGGATTGCGGGCAAGCCACGGCCGCGCTTACCGTCGCCAGCGGGCACTCCGTCAGCCCCAAGATTACGGGCCGGGCGATCTTGAGAAGCGTATCGACGAGAGCGGCACGCCGCCGATGAACCCCTATCTCGACATTACGCCTGATGTCCGCGCCGCGCTGGCGGCGAACAAGCCTGTCGTCGCGCTGGAGTCCACCGTCATCGCCCACGGCATGGCCTATCCGCAGAATCTGGAAACGGCGCTGGTCGTCGAAGCCATTGTCCGCGAGGGTGGCGCCGTTCCCGCAACCATCGCGGTGATCGGCGGCCGGCTGAAGGCAGGTCTGAATGCGACGGAGATCGAGCACATCGCCAGGGCCAACGACATGATGAAGGCGACGGCGCGCGACCTGCCTTATCTCGCGGCGACCGGCGGCGATGGCGCCACCACCGTCGCCGCGACCATGCGTGTCGCCGCGCTCGCCGGCATCCGAATCTTCGCCACCGGCGGCATCGGCGGCGTCCATCGTGGGGCGGCGCAGACCTTCGACATCTCGGCCGACCTGACGGAGATGACGCAAAGCCCCGTCGCCGTGGTCGCCGCCGGCGCCAAATCGATCCTGGATATCGGCGCCACGCTGGAACGGCTGGAGACTCTGGGCGTGCCTGTGATTGTCTATGGCGCTGGCCGCTTCCCAGCCTTCTATATCAGGGACAGCGGCTTTCCCGCGCCGCTGCAGCTGAACAGCGCCACCGATATCGCGCGCATGATGCAGGCTCAATGGTCGCCCGGTTTTAGCGGCGGGTTGCTGATCGCCAATCCCATCCCAAGCGCCGATGAAGTCCCCGCGCCGATCATCGACCGGGCAATAACCCAAGCGCTGGCGGAGATGGAGAAGCAGGGCATCGGCGGCAAGAAAACCACGCCCTATCTGTTGGCCAAGGTGGCGGCGATCACCGGCGGCGACAGCCTGAAGGCCAACATGGCGCTGATCCACAATAATGCCCGCCTCGCCGCCGAGATCGCCGTGGCCTTTGCGGCGCTCTCCGGCAGTTAACCAAGGCGCCGGCAAGTGGAAGAAAGCAGGTCCGACGAACGTCAATTTGTGGCAGACTGATAACCGGAAAACGTCGCGATTCTCCTATTCATCTGCCAAGGAGCCTCGGATGAACTCTCTGCAACACCACGTCCTCGTCCTGCTCGCAGCGCTCGGCCTCGCCGGCTGCGCCGATGACGGTATGAAGCGGGTCAAGTCGCAGCCGGTCTTGACCTCCTTCGCCAGCGGCAGCGTCGACACCGTCACCGTCGATGTGCTGGACCCCGAAGCCGCCGAGCAGATCGAGCTGGTGGCGCCGGATGGTACCGTCATCACTGCCTTCCGTGTCGACCGCGAGAAGGTCACCGGCGATTATCGTGGCGGCCAGCCCAGCATGGGGGTCGGCGTCGGCGTCGGCAGCGGCGGCTGGCACGGGGGCGGCGTTGGTGTCGGCACGGGTATCGGCTTCGGCTTTCCCCTGGGGGACGCGAACGACCGCCGCGAGGCAAGAACCCGCTCCATCGGCCAGGTGAAACTGCCGGACATGACGGCCTATCGGGCGAATTGGACCCAATGGCAGGCCCGGGTCACCTTCCCTGGAAAACGCACGGTGACCGTCGCCGCCCCGCCGCCGCCTGCGGGATAGGCCACCGCTGGCGCCGGCTCCAAGTCCGGGCGATGGACCCCATGTCCAGCGGGGATCCAGGCCAAACAACCTTCAACAGGGCCTCGATAGGGACGGCGTCGCCCCAGGCCGGGATCAGGCCGCGCGGCCGGGGCGGAAACCGGCGGCGGGGGCCGCGGGTGATTCTTCGTGGAAGAAGCTGGTCAGGGCCAGCAGCTGGCGCATCTGCCGGTCGACGTCGGCCAGGGCGACCGTCGTGTGCTCGACCAGTGCGGCGTTCTGCTGGGTCACCGCCTCCATGCGCGACACCGATTCGTCGGCTTCGCGCACGCCGACGGCTTGCTGGCTGCTGGCGGAAGCGATCTCGGCGACGATGTCGGAGGCGCGCTTGATCGATTCGACGATGCCGCCCAGCGCCGTGCCGGCCTTGATAACGAGATCGACGCCGGTCCGCACCTGTTGAGAACTTTCGCGGATCAGGCCACGGATTTCCTGGGAGGCCTGGGCGGTGCGCTGCGCCAGCGCGCGCACTTCCACCGCCACGACGGCGAAGCCGCGGCCGGCATCGCCGGCGCGCGCCG
>JBJXDY010000062.1:0-57715 GCA_046154965.1 Dongiaceae bacterium
CGTAGACTGAACGACGATCTGGACCCGGCATCAATGCAAAGCCTTCATCGCTCGTGCACTGGGTCCTCGCCCCGTCACACTCGCTGAACGCGAATGTGACTTCCCTCTCCCGCCAGCGCGGGCGAGGGGACAGAAGCAACAGCGGAGCAGGGGATGCTCTCGTGCTTGGCGTATCCGCGGGAAACGCGATTGGCCGGGCAATGCAGACTGAGATGATGCGGCTCTACCCGCCGCTGCCCGTGCGCAACTCCGCGCCCTGCGCCAGCAGGCGTTCATACTCGTCGCGGATGCGGGCTTCCGCATCGGTGATGCGGTCATCGGATTCCGCCTTCCACTTGGCGCGGGCGGCGGCCAGGCGCTTGGCCTCGCCATCCTTCCACAGGCGCTCGGCCTCGGCGATCTGGCCGGCGAACTGCGCCTTCAGCCGGATTTCCAGCTCCTTCATACGGCGGTCGGCATTCACCTGGAACTCCGACTGGGCGTCGATCAGGCGATCGATCTCGCTGGACTCCCACTGGCGGCGCGCTTCGGCGATCGCGGCTTCGCGCTGGGCCAGGAAGCGGGATTCCATGTCGGCGACCTTGAGCTCGAACTTGGCATTGAGCGCGGCTTCGATGCTGCTGGCGAGCGAGCTGTCGCCGCCGCCTACGCCAAGGCCCTTGGTGCGCGCATCGGCCATCCAGGCCTCGCGCGCGGCGGCGAAACGCTGGTTCTCGTCGGCGCGCCACTTGGCCTCGGCGGCGGAGAGCTGCTCTTCGTAGATCTCCTTGAACATTTCCTCGGCGATGGCGAAGCGCTGGTCAGTTTCGCTCTTCCACTTCGTTTCGGCGGCCTGCATGGCGGCCGCGGCTTCTGCTGTGAGCGCGGCGCGGGTCTGGGCCACGCGCATCTCCATGTCGGCCTTCCACTTGGCCTCGAGCGCGGGATCGACGGTGGGCATGGCGCGCAGCCGTGCCTCCGCCAACTTGAGCAATTCGACGGCCTGTTCCTTCTCGCGGCGCTCGGCGGCGACCCGCTGCTCGGCTTCGGCCTGCCATTTCATGCGCTCGGCGGCAACCGCGGCCGCGAGCTGGGAATCGCTCTGGCTGGTCAGCCTTGTCTGCGCGTCTTCGCGCAGGGCGAGATTGCGCTGCGAATCCTCGGCCCGGCGGACGGCGGCATCGCGCTCGGTTTCGAGCTGGGCGATGCGGATTTCCAAGGTCACCCGGTCGGCCGACATCGCGGATTCCGCGGCGGCCGGCTGCTGGGCCAGGCGGGCGATAGCCTCGTCGCGCTCGCGGGTCAGCTCGGCGATGCGCTGTTCGGACTCGGTCGACGCGGCGGCGCGGGCCTCGTTGGCGGTGTGGGCCGTGGAATTGCGCCACTGGCTCTCCATGACGGCGATGCGCTGGCTGTGTTCCTTCTCCAGCCGCTGCGCATTGGCCGCCATCATCGCATCGATGGAGGCGCGCATGCCATCCATCTCCTGGGCATGCTCGGCCTTGAGCCGCGCTTCGACTTCGGCGATCAGTTTCGCCTCTGCGTCGGGATCGGTCTTGATCTTCGCCTCGGCCTCGGCAACGCGCCTGTCCGCCTCCGCCTGCCATTGCGCGCGCTCGGCGGCCAACTTGAGATCGGCGGCTTCCTGCCAGAATCGCTGCGCCTCCACGAGTTCGTCGGCGACGCGGATGCGCGTCTTCTCTTCCATGGCGAGCATCTGCTCGCGCAATTTCTGCTCGGCCTCGGCGACCGCCACCCGCTGCTGCTCGGCAATCTGTTCCGGCGATGCGCCGGCGCCCGGCCCTGAGGCTGCCCACTCGGCTTGGGCGGCGCGCAGGCGCTCGGCTTCCGCGGTTTTCCAGGCGGCTTCCGCGGCGGCCAGCTTCTCGGCAACCTGGCGCTCGATGATGGCGGCCTGCTGCGTCTGATAGTCCTTCACCTGCTTTTCGATCAGCGCGAAGCGGCGCTCGGTCTGCGACTGCCAGGTGACGTGGGCCTCATCGAGCCGCTTCTGCTCCGCCGATCTCCAGGCCGCCTCGGCATCGTGGCGGTGGCGCTCCTCGGCGGCTTTCCAGGCGGCCTGCGCCTCCTTGAAGCGCAGTTCCTCCGCGGCTTTCCACGCGGCTTCCGCCGCCTTGAGTTGCTCCGCCAATGCGGGCCCGCTCGACGACGCGGTTTCCAGACGCCGCTTATCCTCGGCGGCCGCCAATTCTGCGCGCAGGTCGTCGAGCCGCTTCTGCTCGCCGGTCTTCCACGCCGCCTCGGCGGCCTGCAGGCGCTGGGCTTCGCCGGCCTTCCAATCCTCTTCGGCGGATTTGAGGCGCTTCTCGGCTGTCGCGGCCCATTCCTTCTCCGCGGCTGCCAGACGCTCCTGCTCGACCGCCCGCTGCGCCTTGGCATCGGTCGGCGTGGCGGCCCGCAGATCGACGAGCTTGGCCTCCGCGGCGTGGAGCTTCTGCAGGTCTTCGATATGCTGCAATTCCAGTTCCGAGAATTTCTTCTCGTACTGTTTGCCGAACTCTTTCTCCGCGGCCCTCAGGCGCTGCGCTTCTTCCGAGCGCCAGACAGCCTCCATGACCGCGAGTTCGGTCTCCACCCGTTCCTTGACCTGTTTCTCGATATCGGCGCTCGAGGATGGCGCGCCGGAACCGGCCCTGCCGGCTAAATCCCTCTCCCACTGCGCCTTGGTTTCCTTCAGGCGCTCGGCCTCGCCGGCCTTCCACTTCTTCTCGCTGTCGGCGATAACCTTGAGGAACTCTTCCTGCCACTTCTGTTGCGCGACAGCCATCTTCTTCTGGACGATCATGTCGACGTCCAGGCTGCCCGGGTCCTTGATCCGGGAATCGAATTCTTTCTGCAGCTCGGCGCGCATCGTCTTGATGCGTTCGGCTTCGGCGGCCTTCCAGCGGTTCTCGGCATCCACCAGGGCGCCGACCGCTTCTTCCTGCCATTTCGCCTGCGCCGCCCGCATGCGCTCGATGACGATACCCTCGAGATCGACGGCGGGGACGGCGCTCGCCATATCTTTCAGCAGACGGTCCTTCTCCTCGACCCATTCCTTGCGGGCGGCGTCGAGTTTCTCCTTCTCCGCCTTCTTCCACCGGCCCTCGGCGTCAGAGATGGCGTTGAGCGCTTCGGTCTGCCAGCGCGTCTGCATGGCGGCGATGCGTTCGCGGACCACTTGCTCCACATCGACCTGGGGTACGCCGGCCACGGCGTCCTGGAGCCTTCGCTCGGTGTCGGACTGCCATTCGCGCCGGGCGGATTCCAGCCGCGCCGCCTCGGCCTCTTTCCATTTGGCTTCTGCCTGCGCCAGCCCGTCGAGCGCATCGCGCTGCCACTTCGCCTGGGAGGACGCCAGCCGTTCCTTGACGATGGCCTCGATTTCATCGGTCGCGGGCTTGGAGTCCTCGGACTTGGCTTCGATCTCGCCCAGCCATTTCAGCTTTGCCTGGCCCAGCCGGTTGGCCTCTTCCGCCTGCCAGGCGGCCTGCGCCGCGGTCTGGCGGGCGGCTTCGTCGGCCTGCCACTCCTTGCGCGCCGCTCCCAGCTTTTCCACCATCTGGGCGCGGAACTTGGCCTCGGCGTCGGCGATCTTTTGTGCGGCCTCCTGCTGCAGCCGCGTCTCTTCCGCCGTCATGCGGATGCGCAGCGTGGCCTCCAGGTCGGCCGGTGCCGCCCGGCCCGTGCCCGCGCCGGTGCCGCGCGAGGCGCTCTTGGCCTTCCAGCGCGCCTTGGCGTCTTCCAGCTTTTCCGTCAGCTGCTCGCGGAATCGCGCTTCCGCGGCGAGCAGCCTCTGCTCCTCCTGCATGCGCGTTTCCGCGACCGCCTGAACGACCTTGGCCTCGGTCTCGAGCATCCATTCGGCGCGCGCTTCGGCAAGGCGGCGCTCCTCATGGGCGCGCCATTCCTCCTCGGCGTCTTTGATTCGGCGGCGCTCTTCCTCTTCCTTCTGCTCGGCGCTGAACAGCGCCTGCAGGCTGGCGGAGGAGCGCTGGCCTTCGAAAGCTGCGGCAGACTCCTCATCGAAGTTCAGCGCATTTTTCTTGTTGAGCTTGATGTCGCCCAGGCCGCGCGCCTTCGCCAGGGCGTCCTTCAGGGCGCCGAGCTGGGCGGGCTCGCCCTTGCCGTCATCGGCCTGGATCGCCGTGAAGGCCGACTGGGAGCCTCTGTCCGACAGCAGGATATCGAACTTGTGGATGGTGCTGGCGTAGTCGAACCCATCCGGGTCCGGCATCAGGATGCGGACGGAGATCGGGAAGCTGTCGGAACTGTCGTCCTGCGGAGCGATGAAGACGACATCTTCCGTCTCCGCGAGCTTCAACGACCATGTGTTGTTGGAATTGCCCTGGCCGCAGGTCAGCAGGGAACCCGGCGGCAGGTCCTCGATCTTGATGATCGCCTTGGGGTCGAGGTTAAGATTGGTGAGCGACGCCGCAAGGTCGATCGGAATGCAACGGCGGTTCCGGAGGCTGGATGGATCAGCCGCCGCAACGGCGTCGCCGTCCGAATCCGCTACCTCGCGAAACTTCTTCATTCTTCGATCTCGGAAGGGCAAGTGGCTTCCGGCCGCCCATGGGCCGCCAATCCCTTACCATACTGTTAGGATGGTAAAGCCCCCGTAAAAATCAGGGAATTTCAATCGTCTTTTGGCGCCTCTTAACCGCCCGGTAACCACGAAAAGGCGGATTCCGAGGCGGGTTTCGCGCATCACTTTAACCAATCAACCATAAATGCTGAGGTTTGGTTACTTCACGCTGCTTTGTTTTGGTGTTGCGCCAATGTTTTTTGGTAGACAATTGTAATAACTTATATATCCGAAGAATCCGCCTGCGGCCCTCCGGGCCGTCAGCGAATCATGCGCTCAATCGTCTCGGATTCGAAGCCGGTCTCCTGAAAGTGCCGGCGGCAAAGGGCGAGGCGGGTGAACACGTCCTCATAGCCGATCTGCTTGCCCGCCTCGTCGGTGTAAATCAGCGAGCCGCGGGTGACGAAGAAGGTGGTCATGCCGTCCTTGGCGTCGGCGACCAGGATATGCAGTTCGCCCGGCGGCTCGAAAATGCAGGTGCCGTTGCTGGCGACCCAGTTGTGCTCGAGATAGCGCCAGGAGCCTTTCACGGTGAAGGGCAGAAAGGCCCGGAAAATCGCTATTTCTTCGCTATTGGAAGACCGCCGGCGCATCGCCTGGCATCAGGGTCGATTCATATCGCTTGCCGCTCGACGGCAGCACCCAGATGATCTTGTCGCCGTCCTGCAGGATGTCGTAACAGCTTTCGCCGCCCATCTGCCAGACCGAGCAATACTGGTCGTTCTTTGCGCGCCAGTGTCCGCGGTCGGTGCCTTGCCTGGTCGTATAGGTGGTGAGTCCGCGGGCATCGAAGAAGCTGTAATACTCGGTGTCACCCCACAGGCCATGAACGCTGTTGCCGGCGAATGCCGATTGGATCTCGTCGGTCGTGAGCTTTTTTTCCGCCGCGGCACAGGGTGCGGCGGCAATGGCGATAACGAGAATGGCTGGTAAAATCCGCATGAAGGCCTCCCTGTTTCTGTCAACAACACCGGAAGGAAGCGAAATCTTCCTGCTGATCTATGGCCTAGGCGAGGACGACAGTGCGGTATTCCCGCGCGGCGCTTTCCATCCAGAGCCAGAGATGCTCGGCGAAGCTGTTGAGGACAAGAACCTCGTAGCTCGGCGCGTCGTCGAGCTGGCGCAGGGTAATGCTGGCGCCCGCGATGTGGGTCTGGGCGCAGTGTCCGGTTTGGAATTCCCGGGGATGCAGGTCGAGAGGCACGCCCTTCTGCAGCAGGTCCCGGGCGCGCGGTCCCTCGACCAGGATGGAAGTGCGGGACTCGCTGACGTCGGTCACGGCGGCGTGCTGACCGGTCAGGGCGACGCGCAGCGCCTGGATGAATTGCTGCCCCTGGCCATCGGGCCCGACGATCAGCCACTCGTTCGGGCCGAGCCAGAGGCAGGCGCGGTCGCCCGCGACTGTGACGCGGTTGCCCTGGACAGGGATGTCCACGCCGGTGGCGGTCTTCACGCCGTCGATGAAGGCGGGATTGCCGCTGTCGCCGCGCAGATTGATCTGCATGCAGTGGGCGCGCTCGCCCAGGCCCAGTTCGGCGTCGCCGAGCCCGTCGACCGCCTTGGTAAGCAGGGCGCGGTGGGTCAGGGGGCTGCGGCGCAGATAAGCTTCAACCATCGATGCGCTTTCCCTCGAGATCGAAGAACCTGGGCTCCATCACTCTGGCGCGGATCACCCGGTCGGCCAGCGGGATATGCACCGTCTCGCCCATGCGGTTGCGGCCGTTCTTCAGCAGCGCCATGGCGATCGAGCGGCCAACATTGGGGCTGTAGTAGCTGGAGGTCACATGGCCGAGCATGGCCATGGGCGGCTTGTCTTTCAGTTCCGCCACCACCTGGCCGCCTTCGGGAATGACCTCGCTGGGGTTCTCGGTCTGCAGGCCTACCAGATGTTTGCGGTCGGCGCGGGCGGTGTCGGCGCGGGCCAGCGCCCGCTTGCCGAGGAAATCCTTCTTCTTCTTGCTGACGATCCAGTCCATGCCCAGATCAAGCGGCGTCACCGTGCCGTCGGTTTCCTGGCCGACGATGACGAAGCCCTTTTCACAGCGCAGGACATGCATCGCCTCCGTGCCATAGGGCGTGATGCCGTATTTCTCGCCGGCGGCCATCAAGGCCTGCCACAGGGCGAGCGCATAGCTGGGCGCGACGTTGATTTCATAGGACAGCTCGCCGGTGAAGCTGATGCGATACACCCGAGCCGGAATGCCGGCGACCTGGCCGTCGCGGAATGACATGAACGGGAACTGCTTTGCATCCAGGTCGATATCCTTGGTCAGCTCGGCCAGCAGCTTGCGCGCAAAGGGCCCGTTGACCGCGACGGTGGACCATTGCTCGGTCACGCTGGTGCAGAAGACGCGCAAGTCCGGCCATTCCGTCTGCAGCCAGTTTTCCAGCCAGCCCAGCACCCGCGCCGCGCCGCCGGAGGTGGTCGTCATGTGGAAATGATGCTCGCCCAGGCGCGAGGTGACGCCGTCGTCGAAGATCATGCCGTCTTCGCCCAGCATGAAGCCGTAGCGGCAGCGGCCGATTTCCAGATTGCTCCAGGCGTTGCAATAGACCCAGTTCAGCAGCTCGACGGCGTCGGGCCCCTGGATATCGATCTTGCCGAGGGTCGAGGCGTCGAGGATGCCGACGCCGGTGCGCGTCGCCTTGACTTCGCGGTTGACCGCGTCATGCATGGTCTCGCCCGGGCGCGGATAGTACCAGGGGCGGCGCCATTGGCCGACATTCTCCCATTTGGCGCCGGCGTTCTCGTGCCAGTGATGCAATGCCGTGCGGCGAAGCGGATCCATCAGATCGCCGCGCTCATGGCCGCCGAAGACGCCGAAAGTGACGGGCGTATAGGCGGGCCGGAACGTGGTCGTGCCCACTTGCGGGATATCCCGGCCCAGCTTCTGCGCCATGATCGCCAGTGCGTTGACGTTGCTGGTCTTGCCCTGGTCGGTGCCCATGCCCATGGTGGTATAGCGCTTGAGATGTTCCACCGAGCGGTAGCCCTCGCGCTCCGCCAGCAGCACGTCGGCGGCGGTGGCGTCGTTCTGGTGATCGACGAAGAACTTGGCGCCGTGGCCGACCGGATTGACCGACGGCACCACCCAGATTGGGCGCAGCGGGGCTTCAAGAGGCGCTGTCCCGGCGCGCGGCGCGTCTCCGAAATCGCCGGAAAATCCGGCGTCCCGCGCGGCCGCCCGGCCGGCGTCGAAGCCTTCAGACAGGCAATCGGCAAGGGCAAAGCTGCCCTTGGCTGCACCGGCTGAGCGTTCCTTCTGCATCGAGCGGTCCGGCACGAAAGCGGCGATGCCCTCATCGAAACGCAGCTTGCCGCCGGACTGGGAGAACAGATGGACCGTCGGATTCCAGCCGCCGGAATGAAGCAGGAGATCGCACTCTATCTCGCGGACCGCGCCGATGACGCTGTCGCCGGCTTCGCTCATCCGCACGACCGAGACCGCGTTGACGCGCTTGCGCCCCTTGGTGCCGGTGATGGCATGGCCGGCCAGCACCTCGATGCTGCGTGCGCGGGCCGACGCGATCGCGGCGCTGTCGGCTTCGGCGCGCAGATCGACGATGGCGGCGACGGTCGCGCCGGCCTGCGCCAGGTCGGTCGCCGCCTGATAGGCGCTGTCGTTGTTGGTCATGACCACGACGCGGCGGCCCGCCAGCGCGCCATAGCGGTTGGCGTAGGTTCGCGCCGCGCCCGCCAGCATGATGCCGGGGCGGTCATTGTCGGCGAACACCAGCGGCCGTTCGATGGCGCCGGTGGCGAGCACGACCTGCTTGGCGCGGACTTTCCACAAACGCTGACGATAGGTGGCGCTGCCCGGCGGCAGGTGATCGCCGGTGCGTTCCACCAGCCAGACGGAATTGTGGTCGTAGTAGCCATAGGCAGTCGTGCGCGGCAGCAAGCGCATGTCGGGCATTGCCGCGAGTTCAGCGACGGCGTCCGCGACCCACTGCGAAGCAGGCTTGCCGTCGATCTCGTCATTGCCGCTCAACAGCGCGCCGCCGAATTCCTGTTGCTCCTCGCACAGAATGACCCGGGCGCCGCTACGGCCGGCGGCCAACGCCGCGGCCAGCCCGGCCGGTCCTCCACCCACCACCAGCACATCGCAATGGGCGAAGGTCTTGTCGTAACGATCGGGATCGGGCTCGTCCGGCGCCACGCCCAGGCCCGCCGCCCGGCGGATGAAGTACTCGTATTTCATCCAGAAACTGGGCGGCCACATGAAGGTCTTGTAGTAGAAGCCGGCGGGAAACAGCTTCGACAGCACGCTGTTGGCCTCGCCGATGTCGAACTCCACGGTCGGCCAGCAGTTCTGGCTGCTGGCGGTCAAGCCTTCATACAGTTCCACCTGGGTCGCGCGGAGATTCGGTTCGGTGCGCGCGCCGGTGCCGACCTGCACCAGGGCGTTCGGCTCCTCCGAGCCCGCCGTCATGATGCCGCGCGGCCGGTGATATTTGAAGCTGCGGCCCACCAGCGCCACGCCGTTCGCCAGCAGCGCCGACGCCAGGGTATCGCCCCGATAGCCCGTCAGCCGCTTGCCGTTGAAGGTGAAAGCAATCGGCTTGGTCCGGTCGATGCGCCCGCCCTCGGGCAGGCGATTGGCTTGGCCGTTCATTTGCTCACCGCGGGCGGCGGTTCGCCCATCTTGTAGGTGGCGATGATCTCATGGGTCACGGTGTGGCGCGCGGCGTTGAACCAGCGGCGGCAGCCGCGGGCATGATTCCAACGCTCGAAATGCACGCCCTTGGGATTTTTGCGCATGAACAGATAATCGCCCCATTGCCGGTCGGTGAGCGCGTCTGTCTGCAGCGGACGGGCGATATGCGCTTCGCCGCCGCAGGCGAACTCGCTCTCGTCCCGTTGGCCGCAATAGGGGCAGGTGATCAGCAGCATATGATGTTGCCTTCCAAAGTCAGCATCAATGGGCCACCGCGGCGGCGCCGTGTTCGTCGATCAGATAGCCGTGGGAGAAGCGCTCCAGGGTGAAGGCTTCGTTCAGCTTGTGCGGCCGGTCCTGGGCGATGGTGTAGGCGAACACCCAGCCGGAGCCGGGCGTCGCCTTGAAGCCGCCGGTGCCCCAGCCGCAATTGAAGTAAAGGCCCTGCACCGGCATTTTCGCCACGATCGGGCTGGCGTCCGGGCAGACATCGACGATGCCGCCCCATTGCCGCATGAAGCGCAGCCGGCTGAAGATCGGGAACAGCTCGGTCAGGGCGCCGAGCTGATGCTCGAGCACATTCGGGCTGCCGCGCTGGGCATAGGAGTTGTAGCCGTCGATGCCGGCGCCCAGCACCAGCTCGCCCTTGTCGGACTGGCTGACATACACATGCACCGCGCCCGACATGACGACGGTATGCAGCACCGGCTTGACCGGTTCGGACACCAGCGCCTGCAGCGGATGACTCTCCACCGGAAGGCGCAGGCCGGCCATGGCGGCGATGACGCTGGAATGGCCCGCGGGGACGCAGCCGACCTTGGGGGCGGCGATATAGCCGCGGCTGGTCTCCACGCCCTGGACGCGATTGTTGGCGATGCGCAGGCCGGTGACCTCGCAATTCTGGATGATGTCGACGCCGAGCGCATCGGCCGCGCGGGCATAGCCCCAGGCCACCGCGTCGTGGCGCGCCACGCCGCCGCGCCGCTGCAGCGAGGCGCCGATGATGGGATGCCGCGCCTTGGGATCGAAGTTCAGGATCGGGCAAAGCTGCCGCACCTGATCCACGGTGAGAAATTCCGAGTCGATGTCGTTGAGGCGGATGGCGTTCACCCGCCGGTTGATCTCGCGCAGATCGTGCAGATTGTGCGCCAGGTTCATCAGGCCGCGCTGGCTGAACATGACGTTGAAATTGAGTTCCTGGCTCAACGACTCCCAGAGCTTCAGCGCATGCTCGTAGAGGAAGGCGCTCTCGTCCCAGAGATAGTTCGAACGCACGATGGTCGTGTTGCGGCCGGTGTTGCCGCCGCCGATCCAGCCTTTTTCCAGCACGGCGATGTTGGTGAGGCCATGCAGCTTCGCCAGGTAGTAGGCAGTCGCCAGCCCGTGGCCGCCGCCGCCGACGATGATGGCGTCATAGGCGGGCTTGGGCTCCGGACTGCGCCAAGCCTCCGACCAATTCTCATGATAATCCAGCGCGTTGCGGGCCAGACTGAAGATAGAGTATCTGCTCTTCATGGGCGCTTTCGAGGGCGGATCGGCCGGTGGGTTGGCAGGGCGTCTTTATTGCAACGGCGGCCCCGCCCGGCAAGGGCCGACGGCGAAATATGCCGTGAATCCAATCGAATGACACGACCGGCCCGTCCGGCATTGTCCATGCAGCGACATGCGGCAACGTCTCGCACCGATTTCCGGCCAGCGGCGTTTTGCCGCCATCATGCAACGCTTTTCTCCATTTGCGACATAGGCTAAGATGGTGCCAACGAAACAACAACAAACGCGGGACGCGCCCCCGAATGGCGCGCCAAGGGCTGGATGTTCGGGTCTCCGTCAAAAGAACTGCCGCAGCGCATCGCATTCCTGCTGGTGCCGAATTTTTCCATGATCGCATTCACCTCGGCGGTGGAGCCGCTGCGCCTTGCGAACCGCGCCAGCGGCAAGCAGCTCTACTCCTGGCATCTGTTCTCGCCCGACGGCAAACCGATCGCCGCCAGCAACGGCATCGCCCTGACGCCGGAAGGCTCGGTCGAGGGCCTCGGCAATTTCAAGACCGTCATCGTCTGCAGCGGCATTGACGCCCATCTCTATGAGGACCGCAATGTCTTCGCGCAGCTCCGGCGGCTGGACCGCCAGGGCGCGGATATCGGCGCCGTCTGCACGGCGAGCCACATCCTGGCCCGCGCCGGCCTGCTGGACGGTTACCGCTGCACGATCCACTGGGAGAACCTGGCGGGGTTCAGCGAGAGCTTCCCGGAGATCGACGTCACCTCCGAACTGTTCGAGATCGACCGCAACCGCTTCACCTGCTCCGGCGGCACGGCGTCCCTGGATCTCATGCTGAAGCTGATCAGCAGCCAGCATGGCCACGAGCTGGCCGCCCATGTCTCCGACCAGTTCATGCATGAGCGGATCCGCGACGAGCATGACCAGCAGCGCATGGCGCTGCCGGCGCGCCTCGGCGTGCGCCATCCCAAGCTGATGTCCGTCATCCGCCTGATGGAGGAGCATCTGGAGGAACCGCTGGACCGCGGCGACCTGGCCAAGGCCGCCGGGCTCTCCAGCCGGCAGCTGGAGCGGCTGTTCCGCAAATACCTGAACCGCTCGCCGGCCCGCTACTATGTGGAACTGCGGCTCAACCGGGCGCGGCTGCTGCTGCTGCAGACCAACATGCCTGTGATCGACGTGGCGCTGGCCTGCGGCTTCGTGTCGGCCAGCCACTTCTCCAAATGCTACCGCGACTATTTCGGCAAGACGCCGCGGAAGGAACGCGCCGTTCCGCCGCGCGCGGCGATGCCCGAACGCATGGTCGTCAACGGCTAGCCCGCCGGTCACGGCGGCGTGCGCCGGCTTCATTTCCCCGCGAGATCGCCGTGAGGCGCGGGGCAAGGGCGCCAATATCTGCTAGGCATGGAACCCATAGCCGCGCTTTCGGACCGGGAGGGCGGTGTTTCCTTGTTGGGCTGCGGCATTCCTGAAACACTCGCGTTATGTTCGGACAGACAAAACCGGGGCTGAAGCTCGTCCTCACGGGGCTGATCCTGCTCACCGTGCTGCTGACGGCGCTGCTGGTGCATGCGCTCTGGTCCTACACCGCGCGGCAGAACGTCGAGGATGTGGTTCGTCAGCTCAATCAGGAAATCGTCACCACGGTCAAGAACGAACTGGGCGGCGTGCGCAACCAGGCGGTGGCCGCGCAGATCGCCGTCGGCTCCGCCTTTGTCAACGGCATTTTCGATTTCGAGAAGCAGGCGGGTCAGCGGGATTTCATTTTCCTGTCGCTCTTGCGCGCCATGCCCAGCGTGTCCTGGATCTCCATCGGCACGCCGCAGGGAAATTTCTATGGCGCGCAGCGAGCGGCCGATGGCGGATTCCGCCTGGTGTCCATTGCCTGGGATCAGGCGGGCAAGCAGGGTGCGCAGACGACCTACAAATACCGGGTCAAGGGTGCCGAGGCTGAGTACGAGAGCGCCGAGTCGGCGACGAGCGATTTCAACTCGATCGAGCAGGGCTGGTACAAGCGCGCTATCGCCGAGGGCTGCGACGAGGTCCGTTGCAGCGCCGAGCGCGGCGCCGGCTGGAATCTGGTGTCCCATTTCCCTGACGGCGACCGCGCCGGCATCAGCACCTCCATGCCGCTGGTGGCGAACACGAAGTTCGGCGGCGTGATCAATGTGGTGATCGAGCTGGAGCTGGTGTCGCAGTTCCTGTCGCGGCAGATGATCGGCGAGCGCGGCACGGTCATCGTGATCGATCGCGAAGGGCGCATCGTCGCCTCTGCCGATCCGCGCGCCATCGAGGAACAGCGCCGCGGCCTGCTGCCGATGCTGGACGACTTGGGCCGCGACGACCCCCGGCTCGGACTGATCGAGAGCGCGACCAAGGATGGTAGTGTCGATCTCGCCCGGCTATCGGAAGTGCGGTCGCTGGAAATGACCTCGGCCGCCGACGGCAACGAATACTTCGTCACCTTCTCGCCGGTGCAGTTCCGCGATTGGGTGATCGCCACGGTGATCCCGGCCCATGATTTCCTGGCTTCGATCGAAGAGAGCGCGGAGACGCTGCTGATCGCGCTTGTGGTCCTGGTGATAGCCATGGCGGTGCTGGCCGTCCTGCTGACCAACAATCTGGTGGCCCGGCCCCTCGGCCGCATCGCGGTGCAGCTCGGCCATATCGAGAGCTTCCGTCTCGACCAGGTCGTGCGCGTGCCGTCGCGGCTGCGGGAATTCGATGGCCTCTCCAACGCCCTGGTGCAGATGAGCCAGGGCCTGGCGTCCTTCGCCAAATACATGCCGACGGAACTGGTGCGCACCCTGGTGTCCCAGGGCATCGAGGCCAAGCCCGGCGGCGAGCATGAAAACCTGACGGTCATGTTCGCCGATCTCGCCGGTTTCACGTCGCTGTCGGAGTTCCTCGGCGAATCCGTGGTGCCGGTTCTGACCGAATATCTGGAGACGGCCTCTTCGGCGGTGCTGTCCCATGGCGGCACCATCGACAAATTCATCGGCGACGCCGTGATGGCCTTCTGGGGGGCGCCGATCGAGAATCCTGATCATGCGCGGGATGCCTGCGCGGCGGCGCTGGCGCTCCATCAAATGATGATGGTGCGTCAGGCCGCGCTGCCGCCGGATGATCCGCGCGCGGCGCTGCGGGCGCGCATCGGCATCAACACCGGCCGCATGCTCGTGGGCAATATCGGCTCGGCGGACCGGCTGAACTACACGGTCATCGGCGATCCCGTGAATGTGGCGAGCCGGCTGGAGGCGCTCAACAAGCGCTACGGCACCGCGATCATGATCGGCGACGAGACCCGCCGCGCCGCCGGAGCAGCCATCATCTGCCGTCAACTGGATTGGGTCGCCGTCTTCGGCCGCACCGAAGGCATGGCGGTGCATGAATTGCTGGCGATGGCGGACGGCGGGGATACTGCTGGATTCTCCTGGGTGACGGACTATGAGGCCGGGATGGAGGCGTACGGTCGGCGGGATTTCCGCGGCGCTCTGCAGCTTTTCGCAGCCGTCGATGCCATGCGGCCCGGCGGCGACCAGCCCTCGCGCAACTTCATCGAGCGCTGCCGTGATCTGATCGCGAACCCGCCGGGACCGGACTGGAGCCCTGTCGCCGTGCAGATGGAGAAGTGAGCGCTGCCCTCAATTGCCGTAGGTGAACGGCTTCTTGGCGAACAGGCGCCGCACCATCGGCTCGAAGGCCGACAGCGGCATGGTGTCGTAGCCGGGGTCGAACGACATCTGGTCCCACTTCTCGCAGAAATGCGCCGTCTGCTCGAAATGGGGATGGCCGCGGAACCGCTCGCGCTCGTCCCGGTCGCGGCCGATGTGGTGATAGTAGTAGTATCCCTGGAACACCGGGTGATGCTTCACCAGCCAGTAGTTGGCCTCGGAGATGTAAGGGCGCAGCACGGAGGCCGCCAGCTCGCCATGATTCTCCGGCGCCAGATTGTCGCCGATATCGTGAAGCAGGGCGACGACCACGGTTTCCTCGTCGGCCTTGTCGCGGAAGGCGCGGGTGGCGGTCTGCAGGGAATGCTGCAGCCGGTCGATCTTGTAGCCCATCTTGTCGCCGCCCAGCAGCTTCAGGCAGCCGAGCACATTGTCGGGCAGCCGGTCATAGAGCGGCCGGAAAAGCTGTTCCAGCATCGCGTACTCTTCGCGCGTGCCCTGATCCATGCGGGTGAAAGCAACCGTGCCGTCCATGGTCATCGTCTCCTGGTCCAGGATTTGTCAGACCCAGAATAGCCGCTACCGTCCGGCTAATCCATGCCGTTGCCGCCTTCGGCGAGGTAGCGGGCAAAGCTGGCGCCGTCGATATTGCTGCCGCAGACGAGCACGCCGACGCGCTTGCCCTTCAGGCGTTCGCGCAGCGGGCCGGTCAAGGCGGCGGTCGCGGCGGCGCCGGCCGGTTCCACCGCCAGCTTCGCCTCGGCGAACAGCAGCGACATGGCCCGTTTCATGGCGGCATCGTCGATCATCACCAGCTCGTCGATGTAGCGGCGGCAGACGCCATAGCTGTAGGGCAGGGCATAGGGCGGCGCCAGGCTGTCGGCGATGGTCGCGACCTTGTCGGCCTTCTCCGGCCGGCCGGCGGCGAAGGAACGGTGCATGGTGTCGGCGCCCTCCGGCTCAACGCCGAAGACCTTGCAATTGGGCTGCAGCAGCTTGATGGCGAGGGAAGCACCCGCTGCCAATCCTCCGCCGCCGATGGGGATGATCACCGCGTCCATACCGGGCACCTGATGCGCCCACTCGAACCCCAGCGTCGCGTCGCCCAGCACCGTCGTCCGGCCTTCGAAGGGATGGATGAACGCACGGCCCTCCTTGGCTTCGATCTCCTTTACGAGCGCGAAGGCGGCATGCACGTCCTCGGCGAGAATGACCTCGGCCCCGTGGCGTTTGCAAACGGCGACGCGGAACGGATTGGCGGTCTTCATCATCACCACCTTCGCCGATGCGCCCAGGCGCTGCGCTGCGTAGGACACGGCGATGGCATGGTTGCCGGCGCTGACCGCGGTGACTCCGCGTTTCATGGCCTCCGGCGGCAGGCCCAGCATGTTGAGCAGCGCCGGCCGCGCCTTGAAGCTGCCGGTGCGCTGCAAAAGTTCCAGCTTCAGGACCACATCTGTCTTGTCGCCGACGATTTCATTCAGCCGCGGCCCGCGCCAGCGATGCACCGGCGTCTCGACGATGTAGGGATCGAGCTGTTGCCGCGCGGCGGCAATCTCATCCAATGTCGGAATATCCAGATCGATGTCGGCAATGGCGGTCTGCGTGTTCATGGTCTTGGCACTGCTGTTGCGGGACGCGGAGTTTAGCCGCAGGATGCCGTCTGCGCCATGCAGCTCTCCGACCTCACGACACTCCTTGCCGCCACCGGGCTCGCATTTCGCGGCGGCTTTTGTCCCGATGCAATCGATGGCGCGCCCGCCGACGGCGATGGCAAGCCGCCGGCGACGCTCATTCTCGTTGGTGACATCGGCGGCGCGATGTGGCCGTACTTCTCTCGGTCGCCGGAAGCAGGCGACGGCAAGCCCGATCCGCTCGACCGCTGGACGCGCCGTGTGGTCGGCGGCATCGCGGCTGGCGTGAACGCGTCGGCGATCTATCCCTTCGGCGGACCGCCCTATTGGCCCTTCCAGCGCTGGGCGCAGCGCGCGGAATCCGTCTTCCCGTCGCCGCTGGGGATCCTCATCCATCCCGAACATGGGCTATGGCACGCCTACCGCGCGGCTCTGGCCTTTGCCGAAGCCATCGACCTGCCGCCACGGACCGCAGCGCGGTCGCCCTGCGAAAGCTGCACCGCAAAGCCCTGCCTCTCGGCTTGTCCGGTAGGCGCCTTCAGCGGGCTGGGTTTCGATGTTGACGCCTGCGCCGGCCATATCGGGCGGCCCGCCGGGGAGATCTGCATGACCGGGGGCTGCCTAGCCCGCCATGCCTGCCCGGTGGCCGCCGACCGGCGCCATTCCGGGCCGCAGACCCGCTTCCACATGGCCGCTTTCCGCCGGGCGCGGGCCAAATAGGGGGCCCGGCCTGCCGTTCACCTTGCCGCAACCGTTGACGACTAGAATCCCGGCCTGATACATGCCGCGGCGCAGCATTCGAGTGCGATCAGCTTGAGTAACACCATCCTTTTCGTGGTTCACAGTTCCTGGCGGGAACAACGCGTGGCGCCGCTCCTGCGTTCCAGGGGCTACGAGGTCGAGTACCGTTGCCCGGCCATGGGCGACCGGCTGCCGGAGGACCGCGCGCCCTACGCCGGCGCGATCGTGTTCGGCGGCGTGCAGAGCGCCAACGATGCGCCCTCGGCAGCCTATCTGCAGCATGAGATCGACTGGATCCGCGATCATGTGGATGCCGGCGGCCGCTATCTGGGCATCTGCCTGGGCGGGCAGCTGCTGGCCCGGGCGCTGGAAGCGCCGGTGTCGAAGCACCAGGACGGTGTTGTGGAAATCGGCTACTACCCGGTCATGCCGACGGAAGAAGGCCGCGATCTGTTCCCCGATAGCCTCCATGTCTATCACTGGCATGAGGAAGGCTTCGACCTGCCCGCGGGCGCCAGCCTGCTGGCCCGGGGCGGCATCGCCTTTCCCAATCAGGCGTTTCGCTGGCGCAGCTCGGCCTATGGCTTCCAGTTCCACCCGGAGGTCACGGCGGACTGTGCCCGAGGCTGGCTGAAGGATGGCGGCAATTCACTGGGCCGCCCCGGCGCCCAGCCGCAGGATCACCAGGAGGCGCAGATGTGCCGCCACGACTCCACTCTCCATAACTGGATGGATGGATTTCTCGATCACTGGCTGGCGCTGCCACATTTGACTTGAATGCCACCGGTCGATTCCCGGCGAGCGGTTTGCACGCAATCTTGATCGAATATTGCGCAGCTGTGCGAAATCGCACGGTCTTAATAAGGTATTAATGTTGTGGTGGCTCACTGATCCGGGTTACGATTCCTTAACGCACTGACATTTGGAACAAGGGGGTGGCTTTGTTCAAAACTCGTTGGCCCGCGGGCCTTATCGCATTTCTTCTGGTTTTCACCGTCGGGGCCGCCTGGGCCGCCGATACGGTGGCCGTGAAATTCCATGCCGTGTCTGCGCAGGGCGCCTCGCCGCTGAAGGATAACCTGAAGTGGCTGATCGAGCCCACGAAGGGCACCAAGGGCGACACGATCAAGGCGACAAAGCCGCGCGTCGAGGCCAATCTCGTGCCCGGTCACTACAAGGTGACGGTCAGCATGGGCATGGCCACGGTCACGAAGCAGGTCAGCGTCGACAAGGCCGGCAAGCAGGAAATCGTCATGGATGCCGGCCATGCCAGCTTCCGCATGATCCCCAGCAACAAGGGCAAGCCGATCGACGAACAGATCACCTGGACGATCTACCGCTACACCAAGGGTGGTCCCGATCTGAGGCAGAAGGTCGGTGAAGTCGTCGGCCCCAATCCCCAGGTGACGCTGCCGGCCGGCTTCTACACCGTGCGCGGCAAGTATGACGGCGTGCAGGCGGACGTGGTCGCCGAGGTAAAGCCGGGCATCGGCTACAAATACACCGTGAATCTCTATGCCGGTAAGGCGGCGCTGAGCGCGTCGGCGAAAGGCAAGGCGGTGAAGGACGTCACCTGGAAGATCATGAAGATCGCCAAGAACAAGCAGGGCGTGCAGGAGGTGCTTTACACCAGCACCGAGGCGTCGCCGACCGTGACGTTGCGAGAGGGCAACTATACGGTGACCGCTCAGTCGGGCGGTATGGCTGCCGAGGGCAAGCTTGCGGTCGTCGAGGGTAAGACCAACAAGATGAAGCTCGATCTGAAAGAGGGCGTAAAAGTCGCCGCCGGCAGCTAGCGCGCCGCGCAACTTTCGTGCCAAAGGCAGCGGCCCGGGTATTGAACCCGGGCCGTTTTCTTTTTGTCCGCGTTTGGCGGCGTGACCTCCATCAACAGTTCGGTCCGCTGCGTGCGGCCCGTCACACCCCTCCGCGCCGTGTTTGCCTAAATGAACCCCTAACGACAGCGGCCGCAGAGACTGCCGCGCTGGCGCTAAAGCGACTCGATATAGTCGATCATCCGCGCGCGCATTGCCTCATCCGGCAGCATGCCGGCGGCGGCGCCCATGTTCTCCCCCATGTGATCGGCGCGGGAGGTCGCGGGGATGGCGCAGGTCACCGCCCGATGGGACACTGCGAACTTCAATAGGAACTGCGGCCAGCTCGCGCAGCCGATTTCCCCTGCCCATTCCGGCAGCGGCTTGTTGCCGAAGCGCTCGATCAGGTCGCCGCGGCGGAAGGGCCGGTTGACGATGACCGCGAGTCCGCGTTCGGCCGCCAGCGGCAGCAGCCGGTCCTCCGCCTCCCGGTCCAGGATGTTGTAGGTGAACTGCACGAAATCGAAGGGCTGGGACTTCATCACGGCTTCCATCTCTTCGTGCCGGCGGCCGTGGGACGTGGTGATGCCGATGTAGCGCACGCGCCCCTGCTGCTTCCAGTCGAGCAGAGTCTCCAGGTGCGTTTCCCAATCCAGCATATTGTGGATCTGCAGCAGGTCGAACCGCTCGACGCCCCACAGGTTCTGCGAACCCTGCATCTGGCCGATGCCCATCGACTTGCCCGGCGTCCACACCTTGGTCGCCGCGAACAGCGCTTCCTTGTTGGCGATCTGCGCCAGGCAATGCCCGATCACCTCCTGCGCGGACATGTACATCGGCGAGGAATCCACCACAGCGCCGCCCGCGTCGAAGAACGCCTGCAGCACCTTGACCCGTTCGGCGCGTGCGGCCTTGTCGTCCCCCACATCGAACGTGATCCAGGAGCCCATGCCGATCACGGGGAGCGGCTCGCCGGTGGCGGGTATTGGTCTGGTATTGATGGGTGAAGCGGCGTTGGCGCCACAGCCACCAAGCGCCGTCGCTGCGCCAAAGGCGGCAATGCCCTCTAGAAGTCTTCGTCGGCTTTGATCTCTGAAAATCCCGGCCATAGGAGACAACATAGGCGCGTCGGCTCGGTGTTTCCAGGTACTACCCCAACATCGGCAGCTTCATCTTCTGCTCCCGCGCGCACTGCACGGCGATGTCATAGCCCGCATCCGCATGGCGCATGACGCCGGTGCCGGGATCGTTGGTCAGCACGCGCTCCAGGCGCTTGGCTGCGGCCGGCGTGCCGTCGGCGACGATCACCATGCCCGCATGCTGGGAGAAGCCAATGCCCACACCGCCGCCGTGATGCAGCGACACCCAGGTGGCGCCTGATGCGGTATTGAGCAGCGCGTTCAGCAGCGGCCAGTCTGAGACCGCGTCGCTGCCGTCCTGCATCGCCTCGGTTTCGCGGTTGGGGCTGGCGACGGAGCCGGAGTCCAGATGGTCGCGGCCGATGACGATCGGCGCCTTCACCTCGCCCTTGGCCACCATCTCGTTGAAGGCGAGGCCGAGCCGCGCCCGGTCGCCCAAGCCCACCCAGCAGATGCGCGCCGGCAGGCCCTGGAAAGCGATGCACGTCCGCGCCATGTCCAGCCAGTTATGCAGATGCTTGTCATGGGGCATCAACTCCTTCACCCGCTGGTCGGTGCGGTAGATGTCCTCGGGATCGCCCGACAGCGCCACCCAGCGGAACGGCCCGATGCCCTTGCAGAACAGCGGCCGGATATAGGCGGGCACGAAGCCGGGGAAATCGAACGCGTCGGCGACGCCTTCCTCCTTCGCCATCTGCCGGATGTTGTTGCCGTAGTCGAGCGTGGGGATGCCCATACGGTGGAAATCCAGCATGGCGCGCACCTGCACCGCCATGGAGTGCTTGGCCGCCTTGATCACGCTCTGGGGATCGCTCTGCCGCAGCTTCTCGGCTTTGTCGAAACTCCATCCCGCCGGCAGATAGCCGTTCAGCGGATCATGGGCCGAGGTCTGGTCGGTCACCGCGTCGGGCCGCCAGGACTTGTCTTGTTTCGCGCGCGTGACGATCTCCGGAAAAATTTCCGCCGCGTTGCCCAGCAGTCCCACCGAAACCGCGTCGCCTTTGGCATGGGACTCCCGCACGATCTTCATCGCCTCGTCCAGCGTCGCCGCCTTGCGATCGAGATAGCGCGTCTCCAGCCGCCGCTCGATGCGGCTCGCCTGCACTTCAACGGCGATCATGGAGGCGCCGGCCATCACCGCCGCCAGCGGCTGCGCGCCGCCCATGCCGCCGAGCCCGCCGGTCAGGATCCACTTGCCGCGGAGATTGCCGCCGTAATGCTGCCGGCCGACTTCGGCGAAGGTTTCGTAGGTTCCCTGAACAATTCCCTGGGTGCCGATGTAGATCCACGAACCCGCGGTCATCTGGCCGTACATCATCAGACCCTGGCGGTCGAGCTCGTGGAACTTGTCCCAGGTCGCCCAGTGGGGCACCAGATTGGAGTTGGCGATCAATACGCGCGGCGCGTCCGGGTGCGTGCGGAACACGCCCACCGGCTTGCCCGACTGCACCAGCAAGGTCTCGTCGTCGCCGAGCGTCTTCAGCGTCTCGACGATGCGGTCGAAGCATTTCCAGTCGCGGGCGGCGCGGCCGATGCCGCCATAGACCACCAGCTCCTGCGGCTTCTCCGCCACCTCGGCATCCAGGTTGTTCATGAGCATCCGCATGGCCGCTTCAGTCTGCCAGCCCTTGGCGGTGATCTGCGTTCCGCGGGCGGCGCGGATCTTGCGCTCGTTGTCGATGCGGGCGTTCGGCAGGGTCATGGCAACCTCTTGGTCTCGGCGGCGGAAGGGCTGTTCCGGCAGAGCCTAGTCGCGCCGCCGCCGGCGGACAACCGCGCGGCCGGCGCGGCCTTGAACGGCCACGGCCAGTTGTATATACAAGCGGCCTGCCGATACAAGAGCCGCGTCCGCCGGGAGACCGTATCATGGCCGAAGCCGCCCTCCATCTCGATGGCCGTTCGCTGACCGTCGATGCGCTTGCCACGGCCGCCCGGGGCGGAATTCCCGTCGATCTCAGCCCGCAAGGCTGGGCCCAGGTCGACGCCGGCCGCGCGGTGGTACAGGAACTTATCGACAGCGGCCGCCCAGCCTATGGAGTCACGACCGGCTTCGGCTCGCAGAAAGACTACAAGGTCGATGCCGCCGACCGGGCGCGGTTCAGCCGGCAGGTAATCATCGGTCATGCCACGGTCGCCGGTCCCGACCGGCTGCCGGATGCGGCTGTGCGGGCGGGACAGATCGTGCTGATCAATGCCTTTGCCACGGGCATTCCCGGCGTGTCGCGCGAGCTGGTGCAGGCATTGCTGCGCCGCTTGTCCGAAGGGCCGCTGCCGGCTTTGAACGGCGAGGGCTCGGTCGGGGCGTCGGATCTGGTGCCCCACGCCCAGGCGGCGCTGGCGATCCTCGGCGCGGATCAGCCGCTCGATGGCGCAGCCGGGAACGGCACGGCCTACGAACTCAAGCCCAAGGAAGCGCTGTCGTTGATGAACTGCAACGCCCTCAGCCTCGGCCATGCCGCCGTCGCCGCGGCGGAAGCGCGCCGCCTGGCGCGGCATCTCGACATGGTGGCAGCGCTGTCGCTGGAAGGTTTCCGCGGTGCCGCCGGCGCCTTCGACCTGGCGCTACAGCGCCTGCATCCCCAACCCGGCCAGGCGGAATCGCTGCGGCGCATCGGCGCCATGCTGCAGGGCAGCCGCCTGTGGCAGCCCGGTGCGTCACGCTTTCTGCAGGATCCCCTCAGCTTCCGCTGCGCCAGCCAGTTCCATGGCACGGTGCACAGCGCCTTGCAGTGGTTACGGGAGAATCTGGAGGCCGAAATCAACTCGGCACAGGACAATCCGGCCGTCGATATCGCCGAACGGCGCCTGATCTCCTGCGGCAATATGGACACCAGCCTGATCAGCGTCGGTTTCGATACGCTGCGCCAGGCTCTGACCATCGCCCTGAACGGCAGCGCCAACCGCCTGCATAAGCTGCACTGGCCATCCTTCAGCGGTTTACCCCACGGTCTCGCAGCCGAGGGGAGCGCCGTCGGCGGCGTGCAGTTCCTCAATTTCAGCCATATCGCCGAGGCGCAGGCGGCGATTGTGCGCCATGCCGCACAGCCCGTCGCTGCGACCTATCAGGGCCAGCTCGCCGATGGCGTGGAGGATCACGGCGCCTTCTTGCCGCTGGCGGTGCAGGAGACCGGCCGGCTGCTGCAGGCGGGCTGGATCATGCTGACGTTGGAGGCGCTGACGGCGGCTTGGTCGGTGCGGCGCCGCGAGGTGCCGCGCGGCGCTCTCGGGCGTGGGGCGGTCGGACTCTTCGATCTTCTGTCGCCGCATCTGCCGATCGGAAGCGAGGGCGAGAGCGTCTTCGACCTGCGGCCATTGACGGCCCTGTTGCGGGACGCAGAACCGATCGACGGGGACTGCTGAGGCTAGGTCGCCTGGCGGCGCGCCGGCGCGGCGCCATATTCGCGGCGTCCGACCAGCCGATAGCGCGAACCCGGATGCATCAGCCGCGCCCGGGTCACGGCGCGACCCGCCGTCCAGGTACGCCGCGTGAGGAGCAGGCAGGGCTCGTTGCCGCGGATTTTCAGCAGACGCTGCGACGTCACATCCGGCAGAACCGCCTCAATCACATGTTCGGCGGACTCCGCCGAACCCAGCGACGTCAGGTAGGCGTAGGGCGTGATGCGGGTGAAATCCTGTTTCAGATAGTCGGGCGCGAACTGTGGATTGACATGGCGATCCTCGAGCTGCACCGGGATCTCGTCCTCGCAATGTACGATCAACGAGTGGAAGACGGCGCCGCCCGGCGGCAGGCCGAGCGCGCGGGCAAGCGCCGCATCGGCCCGCCCGCGCCCGAGCTTGACGACGATCGCATTGTAGCGGTGACCCCGGCCCCGGACATCATCGGCGATGTTGCGAATCTCCAGCAACTCCGATTGCGGCTTCGGCGGCGCCACGAAGCTGCCGACGCCCTGGACCCGCCGCAGAATGCCTTCGGCCATCAATTCGCGCAGGGCGCGGTTGGCCGTCATGCGGCTGACGCCCAGTTCCCGGGTTAGTTCGTTCTCGGAAGGCACGGGATCGCCGCCGACGAGCCTGCCGCGGGCGATACGGTCAGTGATGTGCGACTTAACCTTCTGGTAGAGCGGCTGCCCTTCGGCCGTCTTCGCCTTCCGCCGGCCCATCCGTGTCCCCGTTTGCCGCCGCGCCTCCTGCGGCACGGCGCCGAAGCTAACCCGCAGGGGCTGGATTGTATAGACAATCGCGCTGGGCCGCCGCCGGAAACTAGATCGGCAGTTCGATGCTCAGCGGGCAGTGATCGGAGGCGGCGAGTTTCTCCGTGACATCGGCAAACCGCTTGAACTGGAAGTCCACCGCCAGGCCGTCGGCAGCGCCTTCGTCGCGGAGAATTTTTGTCGCCGTCGGCAAGGTTTCGCCCGCGCTGTTGACGCTCCGGTAGCTGATGCCGCGCCGCTCGATCTCCGGCAGGACGCCCTTGGCGCTGACGGCGTTCGCCAGCTTGGGCGACAGCAGCATGTAGTCGATCTGGCTGGCGCGGTTCTTGGCCTTCCACCAATAGGTCCATTGCTCTTCTGCGGGCAGGTCGTCGACGACGTTGTGCAGGCCCGCGCTCTTCATCAGCGGCGCCAGCGCCGGTTCATCGGGTGCGGCATTCATATCGCCGACCACGGCGAAATGTCCGGCGCCGAAGGCATTGCCGGGGAAGCGTTCGCGGATGATGGTCCGCACGGCCTTCGCCTGCCGCTCCCGTTTTTCGGCCGACCGCTTCGCTTCGGCGGCGATTTGTGCCGGCGTCTTGTTGCGGGTATCCACGAATTTCGACTTCAGATGGTTGATGAACAGGCTGAAGGTCTTCGATCCGCTCTTGTTGAGGTCGAGCACCACTTCGAGGCAATCGCGGCTGAAGACGCGGTCCTTCTTGTTGTCGTCCAGATCATCCACATGGCTGCGCACGCGCGAAATCTCGCGTGTCGTCAGAATGGCCACATCGATCTGCCGGAAATCGTAGGAGTCGATCAGCAAGGCCTGGCTATAGTGGCTTCCCAAGAAATCCTCGTTGAAAACCCGCAGCGCCAGCAGGCTTTCCACTTCGCAGAGGCACAGAATATCCGGCAGGCCGTTCTTGCCCTTGAGCGCCTTGGCGCAAAGATCGACCTGCTCCGGCCGGTAGGGCTCGAACATGCCTTTCGTATAGGCCGGCAGGAAGCCGAAGCGCTCGTTGGCAACGAAGCTCTTGCGCGACATGTCGCCGGGAAACATACGGCCGAACTTGTAGCGCATGAAGAGGTTGTTGGCGTTAAAGAAGCCGAGCGTGGTCATGGCGCCTCCCTCCGGCGATCCTAGCGGCGTCCCGTGAAAGCCTGGTGACGATGGCCCAGCCTAATTCTCGGCGATCGCCGGGCAATCTTCAGTGACGGTTGTCACCGTGGCGGATCGCCGGGGGTGCTCAGAACCCCCGCAGCGGCATATCCGGCCCGCGCACCAGCCAATTGTCGGCGGGATAGCGGCAGGCGCCGTCGATCAGGTGTAGCGTATAGGCATGCCGCGATTTCGCCGACCGGTTGGCGCCGCTGAGATGGGGCAATTGCCCGTGCAACACGATCAGGGTGCCGCGCCGCGCCTCCAGCGGCACGGCGCCGTCGGCGGACCAGGGTGCGGGGTCGTAGACTTCGCTGCCCAGGCTGCCGTCGGCTTTGCGCAGGAAGCGCGATTTCAGCGGCTCGCGATGGCGGCCGGGCAGGGCGAACATGCAGCCATTCTCGATCGTGGCGTCTTCCAGCGCGAACCAAAGGCCGATGCAGCTCAGGGGTTCGGTGTAGAGGAACGTCGAGTCGGTATGGCAGACCACCTCGCCGCCGATGCCGGGCTGCTTGAAGATGTACATGGATTGCAGCAGCAGCGGCCGCTGAAATCCGAGATCGGCCGCCAGCGTCCGCAGTTTCGGCTGGCGGGAAAAGCCGTCGAACGCCGGATCGAGGTCATGCATCCCATGGCCGACCTTGTTCAGCGCCCGGTCTTTCGGCCGGTTCAGCCGTCCCTGTTCGTCGAACGCGCCATCCTCGAAGAAAAACCGGATCTTGTCGCCGGAGCCGGCGAAATAGGCATCGCCGGCATGACGTGCGTCGGTCGTGGTGAAGATAGTGGTCACGTCGGATAGATCCGCCGCATCGACGAGTTCCTGCATCCGCCCGATCAGCGCCTGGCATTGGCCGGCGCTGGCGAAATCCTCGAGCAGGAGCACGCCGTCCCGGTCGAAGGCCGCCTTCATTTCGGCGCTCAAACGGCCATCGGCTGCGGCGGCGAAGCGGGACAAGGCAGGCTCATGGGTCACGGCGCCAGAATCGCCCGACTGTCCCGCGGCGGCAATAGCGGAATGCCGCACCCCTCTTGCCGGAAAAATCCGAAAGCTTTAGGAGAATCACCGGCAGCTTCGGGGTTGTCGACAAGGAGTAGGACAGGTGCAGAAGAAGTGGCAGAGGCCGTTGATCGCGGTCGCGGTCATCGTCGCCTTGACGGCGGCGGGTGCGGTTTACTGGGCAAAGCGCGACAAAGGCGTACCCCGCCTCATCATGACCGATTCCCAGCAGTTGCAAGTCGGCGGCCGCGTCTACAAGGAGCATTGCGCCAGCTGTCACGGTCCGAATTTCGGCGGCCAGCCCAATTGGCAGACGCCGCTGCCCAACGGGCGCCTGCCGGCGCCGCCCCATGACGGCAGCGGCCATACCTGGCACCACCCCGACAGCTACCTCTTTGGCGTCACGAAATTCGGCATGACGCCTTACGCTCCTGCCGGCTATGAGAGCGATATGCCCGCCTTCAAGGATATCCTCAGCGACGAGGAGATTGCCGCCGCGCTGATCTTCATCAAGGCCCATTGGACCGAGGACATCCTGGAACACCAGCGGCGGGTGACCTGGGAAAGCGACGGTCCGCCCGGCGGCTCCTAAGCCGTTGCACTCGGCCCGTAGGTCTGATTCCCTAACATCGGGCCGAAAATGCCACAGCGTAACTGTGACCGGGCGCACAGCGCGACCGGGCCGGTCTGGGGCTAGTTTTCCCGGTTGCGTGGTCGGCGGGGTGTGGGGACGTGAACAGCAGCGAGCCAGCATTGCGGTTGTCGCAGGTGCTCTTGGACGAATGCGCCCAGCATTTCGGCGACGAGATTCCGGCCGGGCTGCGCGCCGGCGGCGCGGTCGACACGCCCGATTACATGGCGCGGGTGTATGAATTCCTGCATAGCCGCAACCGCTGGGCGCTCTGCCTGTCGGGCGGCGGCATCCGCAGCGCCACCTTCGGTCTCGGCCTGCTGCAGGGCTTGGCGGAATGCAAGCTGCTGGGCCGGTTCGGCTACCTGTCGACGGTGTCGGGCGGCGGCTATATCGGCGCCTGGCTGTCCGCCTGGGCGCATCGCCGCGACCGCGCCGGCGACTGCGTGGGCATCGAGGCGGTGCAGGAGGAGATCGTCTGCGCCAGCAAGGGCACCGAAGAGCCGCCGGAAATCCGCCACCTGCGCAACTACAGCAACTACCTGACGCCGAAGCTCGGCCTGATGTCGGCGGATACCTGGGCCGGCGGCGGCATCTATCTGCGCAATCTGCTGCTGCACTGGCTGATGCTGGTGCCGCTGTTCGTCATGCCGATGTTCCCGGCCTATGTCGGCCTGCAGCTGCTGCGGGCCGATGTATCGTTGCAGGCAACCTGGATCGCCTTTGCCATCGGCGCGGTTCTGCTGCTCTGGGCGGTGGGATTTCTGTCGTTCAATCTGCCGAGCGCGCGCGCCTGGCCGCTGGTGGCGCATCTGAAGGACGAGAAGCAGATCGCCGCGATTCAGGGCCGCAGCCAGCGACGGTTCCTGGCGTTTTGCCTGATCCCGGCCCTGCTGTCGGCGGCGGTTCTCAGTCTCGCGCTCGCCTGGTTCTGGCAGCAGGATGACCCGCGCAAGCAGGCGGACATCGCCGGTGAACTTCTGCGCTGGCTCCTGGGGCCGCTGCCCCGCGACGATCGTGCAGGCCTGTCGGCGCAGGGCGGCTGGATGTGGCAGCTGCCGGCGCTGGCAATTCTCGGCGCGTTGGCTCGCGCTGTGGTCTGGGGCGTCGCCCTATGGCGCGTCCGCCGGACCAACCGCCGCATCGAGGCCTTCCGCGACGACCACGGCAAGGAAAACCCGGTCATCGCGGCGCTGCACCCGGCGCATGAATTGTCGCCGCTGACGGCACTATGGGAAATCACGGCGGCGGCGATCGCCGGCGCGGTCGGCGGCCTGCTGATCGGCATCGCCGTGACGCAGATCCTCGGCGATCCCCTCCAGCCCGGCCTCTTCCTCGGCAATCATGTCGGCGCGGCCACCAACATCGCGATCTATCTCTGCGTTGCGCCGCCGCTGTTCCTGCTGGCCTACCTCGTCGCTGAAAGCCTGTTCATCGGCCTGACGTCCTATCTGACCCAGGATGAAGACCGGGAATGGTGGGGCCGCAGCGGCGGGTGGACGCTGATCGCCGCGCTCGGCTGGCTGACCTTTCATCTGCTGGTGCTGTTCGGCCCGGTGGCGATCGAGTGGGTGAACGAGAATGTCGCCCCGGCGGTGATGGAGAAATTCGGCGGCTTGCCGGGATTTCTCTCCCTGCTGTCGGGTGCCGTGACGGCATTGCTGGGCACCAGTTCCAAGACTCCGTCCGCCGGCAACAAAGCGGATGCCGGATGGCCCGGCCGCGTTCGCGGCCTTGTGCTGGCCGCCGCGGCGACGTCGTTCCTGGTGCTGATGTTCGCCGGCCTCGCCTGGGTGCTCTCGCAACTGCTCTTTGCCGTGAGCGGCGGGTCGGACCTGCTCGCATGCTCCTATGGGCCGCGGTCCACCTGCACGTTGTTGGACGAGAATGTGCGCTTCCGCGGCGAACTCGTCTGGTCGGCCGCCGCCGTCCTTGCCCGGCAGCAGGTGGTCTATTGGCCGGCCCTGGGCATCGGGTTTGCGGGGCTGCTGGCCATTGCCTTGGTCGCCTGGCGCTCCATCAACGTCAACCGGTTCTCCATGCATGCGACCTATCGCGACCGGCTGATCCGCTGCTATCTCGGTGCAGCGCGCGGCAATGGCGCCGGCCAGCAGACCGGGCGCCACCAGTTGCGCTATCCCGACCGCTTCACCGGTTTCGATCCCAACGACAATCTGGCGCTGCACGAGCTCGCGCCCATCGACAAGCCGGCGGTCGCGCCGCTGCATATCGTCAACATGGCGGCCAACCTGGTGAACGACAAGATGCTCGGCTGGCAGCAGCGCAAAGCGGCGTCCTTCACCGCTTCGGCGCTCCATGCCGGCGGCGATATCTTCGGCTACCGGCGGTCGAAGGAGTATGGCGGCAGCGGCGGCATGTCGTTGGGCACGGCGATGGCGATATCAGGCGCGGCCGCCAGCCCGAACATGGGCTATCACTCCTCGCCGATCGTCACCCTGATCCTGGCGCTGTTCAACGTCCGCCTGGGCTGGTGGCTGGGCAATCCCGCCAATGCCGGTCTCACGGGCATCAACCGCGTGCCGATCTATGGCCGTGACGGGCCGGTCTGGGGGGCGGCGCCGCTGATCAGCGAATGCTTCGGCCAGACCAAGCGGGATTCCCGTTATGTCTATCTGTCCGACGGCGGTCATTTCGAGAATCTCGGCCTGTACGAGATGGTCCGGCGCCGCTGCCGCCGCATCGTCGTCAGCGATGCCGGCTGCGATCCCCTGAACATGTTCGCCGATCTCGGCAACGCGATCCGCAAGATCCGCGTCGATCTGGGCATCGATGTCCGCCTGGAGACGATGAACCTGCATCCCCGCAGCGACAGCTACGCGCCTGGTGCCGAGCGCGCCGGCTTCTATTGCGGCGTCGGCAGGATCCTGTATCCGGAGGGCGAACCCGGCACGCTCATCTATCTCAAGCCCGGCCTCTATGGCGGCGAGCCCCAGGATGTCCTGAACTACGCATCCGAGAACGCGCTGTTCCCCCACGAGCCGACATCCGACCAGTGGTTCAGCGAATCCCAGTTCGAAAGCTACCGCCGCCTCGGCCAGCATGTGGGCGAGCGGGTCTTCGGCGTGATCAAGCCCGAGGTGGTGGATCTTGCCGAGCTGGTGGAACTGGTGAAGAAGGCGAGTCTCCGGGCCTAAGGGAACGGCGCCCGGCTGTTCGGACGCGCCGCCTTCGGCTATACAGGCGATGCGCCGCCGCCCCGCGGCAGCCGCACTGCAATCGCCGAACAGAGATTATGGACCTCTACAGATTCATACCCGGAACCGCGCCGCTTCTGGTGAGCATGCCCCATCTGGGCATCCATGTGCCGCCGCCGATTGCCGCGCGGATGACGAATGCGGCGCTCACCGTGCCGGACACCGACTGGAACCTGGACCGGCTCTATGACTTCCTGGGCGAGATCGGCGCCGCATCGATCCAGGCGACGCACTCCCGCTACGTCATCGACCTGAACCGCGCGCCCGACGGCCAGGCGCTCTATCCCGGCGCCAGCAACACCGAACTCTGTCCGACGACGCAGTTCGACAACAGCCCGATCTACCGGCCGGGGCAGGCGCCAAGCGGCGATGAGGTGCAAGCGCGCCGCCAGACTTATTGGAGTCCGTATCACCAGCGGCTGGCGGCGGAGATTGCGGCGATCAAGGCCAAGCATGGCTATGCGCTGCTGTTCGACGCCCACTCCATCAAGTCGGTCGTGCCGCGCTTTTTCGAAGGCCGGCTGCCCGATCTCAATCTCGGCACCGCTGGCGGCAGTTCCGCGGCCCCGGGCCTCGCCGCGCGCCTGATCGAAGCGGCGGGCGAGGCCGAGGGCTACTCCAGCGTGCTCAACGGCCGCTTCAAGGGCGGCTACATCACCCGGCAATACGGCCGCCCGGCGGAGCACGTCCATGCCGTCCAGCTCGAGCTGGCGGAGATCACCTATATGGACGAGGACCCGCCGTTCGAGTTCCGCGACGATCTGGCCGCAAGATTGCGGCCGCATCTGCGCGCTTTGCTCGCGGCGATGCTGGCCTGGGGCCGTGAGTACGCCGTACCGGCCTGATGGTCTAGTCCTCGGCCCGCTGTAACTGTTTGGCGGTGAAGGCCTCGACCTCCGGTATACGCCTGGCCACCAAGCGGCGCATGAGATCCGCAAGTCTGGAAAACTGCGCGCGCCGCGGCGAGGTACGGCGCCAAGCCAACACCACTGTGCGCGCCGGCCGCCGGTCGGTGAAGCGACACACCGCAATTTGCCGGTCGCCGCGCGCTTCCATGTAGGCATAAAGGCTGGGGAGGAAAGCGAGGCCCATGCCCATGCCCACCATCTGCCGGAGGGTATCGAGACTGGTGCCTTCGTACTCCGGCAGGAGGTCGGCGCCGCATTCGACCGCGAGGGCACGCACGTCGCGGTGCAGGCGGTGGCCGCGCTCAAGGGCCAGCAGCTTCTGGCCGGAGAGATCGCGGCGCCGGACCTCGCGCTTCGCCGCCAACGGGTGCTCGCGGCCAGCGACCAGGAGCAGCGGCTCGCGAAACAGCGGGGCGATCTCCAACTCCGACCCGTTTACCGGCAGGGCCGTTAATGCGAGATCGATGTCGCCGCCGGCGAGGCGGCCCGCAAGATCCTCCGCCAGCCCTTCGCGGATATAGAGCGAAAGCGAGCGGTACCGACGGTGCATTTCCGGCAGCACCAGCGGCAGCATGTAAGGACCGAGCGTCGGCAGCACGCCGAGCCGGACGCGCCCGGCAAGCGGATCGCGCCCGTGTTGCGCCAGATCCACGATGTCCTGCACGTCGCGCAGCACCAGTCGCGCCTTGGCCACCACCTCCTTGCCGACCGGCGTGAGCATGACGCGCGAGCGGCTGCGCTCCACCAGCTGGACGCCGAGGCGGCGCTCGAGAACGCTGAGTTGGGCGCTTAGGGTTGGCTGGCTAATGTGTGCGAGTTCGGCGGCCCGCCTGAAGCTCAGCGCGTCCGCCACTGCCACGAAGTACCGGAACTGCTTCAAGGTCGGCACGGTCGGCTCCCTGATCGAGAAATACTATCACATGAGGTAGATAATTCGATTGGATCGCCGCCGCAATAGACCCAGATCTCATCGCAAGACAGTCCGTCGGGTGCGTCGCAGCAACGAACTAAACCAATAGGAGGATTTGAGAATGCGTAGGATCTGGAGTCTGACTTTCGCCGCCTTTTTGGCCTTGCCGCTGGCCTTTGGCAGCGCGCCGGCGGCGGCCGGAATGGACGGCACGGTTGTCGATAAAGCCGCATCGGCCGGGAACTTCACAACGCTTCTGACCGCCGTGAAGGCGGCCGGCCTGGACGATGCGCTGCGCGCCGACGGGCCTTTCACGATTTTTGCGCCTACCGATGAGGCTTTCGCGAAGCTGCCGGCCGGGAAACTGGACGAGCTTCTTAAGCCCGAGAACAAAGAGCAGCTCGCCAACATCCTCAAATACCACGTCGTCGCGTCGAAGGTGATGGCAGCCGACATCGCGGGCAAGAAGTCGACGGAGAAGACGCTGGCAGGCGTTAATCTCGACATCGACGCCGCGGGCCGTCTGGGCAAAGTGGAGCATGCAGCCATCCTGCAACCCGACATCACCGCATCGAACGGCGTCATCCACGCGATCGACACCGTGCTGATACCGCAATAGCGGGCAACCGCGGGCGATGCGCCCGCCGGGCGGCCGGCTGTCCGCAAGGACGGTCGGCCTGCCCGATTCCGTTGCCTAAACCTGCCCCAACAGCTTCTTCGTCAGGTCTTCGCTGAGCACGCTCTGCAGCGTCGCCCGCATTGATGGGTTGCGCTGAAGCAGCTCCCGCAGGTCGCTCTTGCGCCAGCGCAGGTATCGCGTGGGCTGCAGGCACTTCACATCGGCCGTCGCCAGGCCGCCGCGGATGAAGCTGATTTCGCCGACGAAAGTGCCGTCCTTCAGCCGCCGCTGGGCGCCGCCGGGCAGCGTCACTTCCGCCTCGCCGTTATAGATCAGCATCACGTCGTCGAGCGGCGCGCCGGCTGCGGCCAGCATCGCGCCCGGCGCCGCCTTGTCCCAGCGCGCCAGCCGCAGCAACTTCATGAACTCGACCGGCGCAAAGGCGCGGAACACCGTCTGATACAGTTCCTTCTCCTCCTCGCTGAAGCGCAAGCCGCTCCGCTCGCGGATCAGCGCGGCGCTCCAGGAGACATTGATGACGATGAACAGCGACTGCCAGAAGATCGTCACATAGTTCGGACCGGCCAGGCCGTTATATGCGAAGAGGATATTGGCGACCGACGCCGCGATCGCCAGCAGCCGCAGCAGCAGGATATCCCGCAGCAGGAAGGCGCAGGCCGAGAGCCCATAGGACAGATGGCCCAGCAGCGCGAAAACGGCGATGCCGCCGATTGTCATGTGGAAGAGGTCGGTCATGGTTGTTGCTCAAGCTTGTCGATTCGGGGGCCGCAGAATTGCCACTCGATCCGGCAATTGCAATGCGCCGGGCCGCGGGAGGAGCGCGCACGCGCGCCCAATCGGCCGATTGGGTCTCCCGACCAACGTCAGGGTTGCCATTCGCCAATACTCATACAATTATTCGATCCATCAGAACGCCATCAATGGTGCGGGGCATGCAGGTTCGCAAAGGGACGCGTGCATAGGAATTAGGCATAGGGATCGCCTCAAAGCCGTGGCAAATCGGCGGAGGCCCGGGAGGATCGATGGCGTCGGTCGAAGTCCGATCTGTCGTCAAGCGTTTCGGCGCCGCCGAAATCCTGCACTCCATCGACGTGACGATCGAGGACCGCTCCTTCGTGGTTTTGGTCGGCCCGTCCGGCTGCGGAAAATCCACGCTGCTGCGCATGATCGCCGGCCTGGAGCAGATTTCCGGCGGCGAGATCTCCATCGGCGGCCGGGTGGTGAACGACGTGCCGCCGAAGCAGCGCGACGTCGCCATGGTGTTCCAGAACTACGCGCTCTATCCCCACATGAAGGTCTACGATAACATGGCCTTCAGCCTGAAGCTGGCCAAGCAGGACCGCGCGACCATCGACACCAAGGTGCGGCGCGCCGCCGATATCCTGGGCCTGGCGCAATTGCTGGACCGTTATCCGCGCCAGCTTTCCGGCGGCCAGCGCCAGCGCGTCGCCATGGGGCGCGCCATCGTCCGCGATCCCCAGGTCTTCCTGTTCGACGAGCCGTTGTCCAATCTCGATGCCCAATTGCGCGTGCAGATGCGCACGGAGATCAAGGCGCTGCACCAGCGGCTGGGCTCGACCTCCATCTACGTCACCCACGACCAGATCGAGGCCATGACCATGGCCGATAAGATCGTGGTCATGCGCAACGGCCATATCGAGCAGGCCGGCTCACCGCTGGAGGTTTACGACCATCCGCGCAATCTGTTCGTTGCCGGCTTTATCGGCTCGCCGTCGATGAACCTGATCGCGGGGACGGTGCGCGCGGGCAATGGCGGATTGTCTGTCGAAACCGACGATGGCGTGGCGCTGCCCCTGCCGGCGGGGTCCCCCGGCGAGGCAGGCAGGCCAGTCTATTACGGCATTCGTCCCGATCACCTGACCGTCGCCGGCGCTGACGGGTTCAACGCGACTGTCGACGTGGTCGAGCCGACAGGCGCCGACACCCTCGTCTTCGCGCGCGCGGGAAACCAGAAGATCTGCGGCGCTTTCTCCGAGCGCTACAGCTTCAAGCCGGGGGAGCATATCACGCTCAAGCCGCGCTTGGACTGCATCCATCTGTTCGATGCCAAGTCGGGCATCAATCTAAGGGCCTCGAACTGAGGCCGCGATCGGCGGACAAGTTGTCTTTTTCAGAGGAGGATCGAAGCGATGAAAGATTTTACAAGACGCGACTCGCTGAAAGTCGGCGCCGGCCTGATTGCGGGCGCGGCCGTCGGCACGAAACTGCGGCCGGCATTCGCGCAGGAACCGACATTCGACGTGAAGCCCGAGGCGGGCGCCACCTTGCGCGTGCTGCGCCCGGCGAAGTTCGTCGCCGGCGACGAGAAGCTGTGGCTGGAAAACACGGAGAAATTCACCGCCGAGACCGGTGTGCAAGTCAAGGTCGAGAGCCAGGGCTGGGAGGATCTGCGTCCCAAATCGGCCGTGGCCGCCAATGTGGGCAAGGGTCCGGATGTCGTCTATGGCTGGTATGACGACGCCCATCAATATCCGGACAAGCTGGTCGATCTCACCGATCTCGGTGAGTATCTCGGCGCCAAGTACGGCGGCTGGTACGATGTCTGCAAGAAGTTCGGCCAGAAGGACGGCAAGTGGATCTCCATCCCGCTAGGCGCCGCCGGTGCCCGTATCGTCTATCGCATTTCCGCCTTGAAGGAGGCCGGCTTTGACGCCTGGCCATCCGATCTGCCCGGCATGCTGAAAGCCTCTCAGGCGCTGGCGAAGATCGGCAAGCCCGGCGGCCTGGCCCTTGGCAACGCCGTCGGCGACGGCAACACCTGGTGCCACTGGCTGGTCTGGTCCTTCGGCGGCAAGATGGTGGACGAAAACGATAACGTGGTCATCAACAGCCCGGAGACGATCGCCGCGCTGGAATACGCCAGGGAGCTCTATGCCAGCTTCGTGCCGGGCACGCTGTCCTGGCTCGATCCCTCGAACAACAAGGCGTTTCTCGACAGTCAGATCTCCTGGACCATCAACGGAATCTCCGTCTATTACGCGGCCAAGAACTCCGAGGACGCCAAAATCAAGGCGCTGGTCGAGGACATCAACCACGCGACACTGCCGGTCGGCCCCGTGGGCCGTCCGACGGAGTTGCACCTCACCGTGCCGGCGATGGTGTTCGCCTACACGCCCTATCCGAATGCGGCCAAGAACTACATCCGCTTCATGCTGGAGCGCGAACAGTATGTGCCCTGGCAGGAAGCGTCTCTCGGCTACTTCAGCCAGCCGCTGAAGGAATACGAGAAGAGCAAGATCTGGACCGTCGATCCCAAGCACACGCCCTATCGCGATCTGATGGTCAACATGCAGTGGCCCGGCTACGCCGGATCGCTGGGCTATGCGTCCGCCGGCGTAATGGCCGACTTCGTCATGGTCAACATGGTGGCCCAGGCGGCCTCCGGCGACAAATCGCCGGCGGATGCCGCCGCCGAAGCGCAGAAGCGGGCCGAGCGCTACTACAAGGTCTGAGGTGGTTCTTGTCGAGGTATTGGGCTATGGCGCAAATTCCATGGACCCCTCGCCCGCGCAGCGGGAGAGGGCCGCGACATCCGCGTCCAGCGGATGTCGCGGGGTGAGGGCTGACGCCGATGCTTGTGTCCTTGCAAGCGATGCTACAGAACGCACGTCTTTGGGGCAGCGTGGCATCTCTGAGTCCTGTCTATCCTCGCAGGCTCGTGCGCCCAAATCCCTCACCCGCTCAGCGACCGCAGCGCGGTCGCTGAGCGCCCTCTCCCCTTCGTTGAAGTGGAGAGGGGTCTGTAGGCGCAGCCAGAATCCGAGCGCCAGCGGGAAAAGGCGGAGTAAGGGAGGTGCCACACTGTGAACATTCGGACCCTCGCACAGACCGACTCCGGCCCGCTCGCCGCCCTCTCGCGCTTTCTCGACAACCGGAATGTGCTGTCGTTCCTGTTCATGCTGCCGGCGGCGTCGATCCTGCTGCTCTTCCTGACCTATCCGCTGGGCCTCGGCATCTGGATGGGTTTCACCGATGTCCGCATCGGCCGGCCCGGCGTCTTCATCGGCCTGGAGAACTACATCTCACTGTTCGACGATGACGTGTTCTGGCTGTCGGTCTTCAACACGCTCGTCTACACCATCGTCGCGACGATCCTGAAGTTCGGGCTCGGGCTGTGGCTGGCGCTGCTGCTGAACCACACGATTCCGTTCAAGGCCTTCATCCGGGCGATCGTGCTGCTGCCCTACATCATACCGACGGTGCTCTCGGCCATCGCCTTCTGGTGGATCTACGATCCGCAGTTCTCCATCGTCTCCTGGTCGCTGCAGAAGATGGGGTTCATCGACCGGTTCATCGACTTTCTCGGCGTGCCCTGGAATGCGCGCTGGTCTGTCATCGCCGCCAATGTCTGGCGCGGCATTCCCTTCGTCGCCATCTGCCTCTTGGCGGGACTGCAAACCATTTCACCGTCCCTCTACGAGGCCGCCGCCCTCGACGGCGCCAATGCCTGGCAGCGCTTCCGGCATGTGACCTTGCCGATGCTGATGCCGATCCTCTCGGTGGTGCTGACCTTCTCCGTTCTCTTCACCTTCACCGATTTCCAGCTCATCTACGCGATCACCCGCGGCGGCCCCCTGAACGCCACCCACCTGATGGCGACGCTCGCCTTCCAGCGCGCCATACCCGGCGGTGCGCTGGGCGAGGGCGCGGCGATCGCCACGGCCATGATTCCCTTCCTGATCGCGGCCACGGTGTTCAGCTACTACGGACTTCAGCGCCGCAAATGGCAGCAGGGCAGCGCCGATGAGTGACGGCGCGAAGTCAGCCGCAACCGCCGCCGCTGCCGATGACTCCACGGGCATGGGCTATCTGGAATCCCTGCCGCGGCGCCTGGTGACGGTCTACCTGCCACTCTTGATCTTTATCTTCGTGCTGCTCTTCCCCTTCTATTGGATGGGCGTCACCACCTTCAAGCCGAACGACGAGCTCTATAACTTCTCCGACCACAATCCGTTCTGGATCGACAGCCCGACTCTCGCAAATATCCAAAAGCTGCTGTTCGAGACCGACTACCCGCAGTGGCTGCTCAACACCATGTCGATCGCCGTCGCCGCGACCTTCCTGTCGATCTTCGCCAGCGTGCTCGCGGCCTACGCCATCACGCGCCTGCGCTTCCGCGGCGCGCAGACGGTAGGTTTGCTGATCTTCCTCGCCTACCTGGTGCCGCCCAGCATCCTGTTCATTCCCCTGGCGATCATGGTCTATGGTCTGGGTATTTACGACACCAACTGGGCGCTAATTCTTACCTATCCGACGTTCCTGATCCCGTTCTGCACCTGGCTGCTGATGGGCTACTTCAAGAGCATTCCCTATGAGCTGGAGGAATGCGCCCTGATCGACGGCGCCACGCGCATCCAGATCCTCTGGAAGATCACGCTGCCCCTGGCGGTGCCCGGCCTGATCTCCGCCGGCATCTTCGCCTTCACCCTCTCCTGGAACGAGTTCATCTATGCGCTCGCCTTCATCTCCTCGACGGAGCAGAAGACAGTGCCGGTCGGCGTGCTGACCCAACTGGTCGAAGGCGACGTCTATCACTGGGGCTCCCTGATGGCCGGCGCGCTTTTGGGCTCGCTGCCCGTCGCAATCTTCTACTCGTTCTTCGTGGAGCACTATGTGTCGTCACTCACGGGCGCGGTGAAGGAGTGAGCGGTATGACTGCGTCGGAGAATGGCAAAGTTCCCTCGAAGGTATGGATTGATATCCTGAAGGAGATGCTGGCAGATCCGTCTGCTCCGGTTTCCTGCCCCAATTGCAAGGCCTGCAATCTCACGGTCGTCGATACACCGCGCAAAAACGACAGCTGCTTCGAACGAGATCTATTCTGCAGAAACTGCGGTGCCCGCTGCGCATCTTATGGTGTTTCGCGCGAGTAGCTATCGCATGAGAATGTAATCCTTGAAGCGAGTATCGGAACGTCTCTGCCAAAGGCCGGCGGTCCCGAGGGACCAGCTCGCGGGCAGTTGCAGTTTTACGCATTAAATAGTATAGTATACGTGATTTACGTTTCCTTTTGAGGCGCCGTATGATTCCAGATCCATCGATCGAAACTGCGGATATAGCGCCACGCCGCCGCGGCTGGCTCCGCCATGGCAACCGGCCAGGGAATTACGCAAAAGCGCCCCGCTGCGGAGCGCGGACGCGGGCCGGGGGTTGCTGGCGGCAGCCGGCGATGCGTAACGGCCGCTGCCGAATGCATGGCGGCCTCAGCACCGGCCCGCGGACCCCCGGGGGCCTTGCCCACTTGCAGCGCGCCCGCCGGACCCATGGCTTCTGCGGCGCGAAGATTCGGACGCTCCGGCGCGAGGCGGCGCAGACCGCCCAAAACCTCGCTTATCTCGTCCACCTCGCCCGTGACCTCTGTCGGCGGCGGCCGGCATCCTCGCTTGGCATGGGGTCCATCGAACAGAATCGTCGTGTTGCTGGATCGTCCAGCGGCGAACGTACGAACACCGAGCCACGCCCCCTCCCAACCCGCCGCCGCGCTGACGCGCGGAGGCGGGCTGCCAATGTTGTTGATTGTGGAAACGGACTTCGGAGAGAACCGGTGTCCGACACCAGGCACCATCCCTCCTCCGCGAAGCGGGGGAGGGCAGGGAGGGGGCACGGCGCGGGTCTGAACCGGATAGATAATAGATACTGGACATTTTAGACCGGATAGATGGTTGACACGTCTCCTTGCACGGCAGGGAGGAGTGTCATGGGTTGGGGTGCTTCGGCGGAGCGGGCGAAGTTGGAGTTTGTGGCGGACCGGAAGCGTGGTGGGATGACCATGGTTGGACTGTGCGAAGCCTATGGGGTGAGCCGGGAGGCCGGCTATGAGCTGTTGCGCCGGTATGCGGCCGAGGGGCTGCAGGGTTTGCGGCGGCGTTCGCGGGCACCGCACCGTCCCGGCCGGGCGATGGCCGACGAGATCGCCGCCGTGATCATCGAGCTGCGCCGCGAGCGGCCGAGCTGGGGTCCGAAGAAGCTGCGGGCGCTGCTGGTCGAACGACGCCCGGAGGTAGCCTGGCCGGCACCGTCGAGCATCGGTGAGCTGTTGCGCCGCGAGGGACTGAGCGCACCGCGAAGGCGGCGGCGGCGTGCATTGCCGGTGACCCGGCCGTTCGCTCCGGTCGAGGCGCCGAACGACCTGTGGTGCATCGACTTCAAGGGCTGGTTCCGCACCCGCGACGGGGAGCGCTGCGATCCGCTGACGATCACCGACGCCGACAGCCGTTACCTGCTGGAATGCCGGATCCTGCCGCCGACGCTGGCCGCGGTGCAGCCGGCGGTCGACCGGGTGTTCCGCGAGTTCGGCCTGCCGCGGGCGATCCGCAGCGACAACGGCGCGCCGTTCGCCTGCAGCGGGGCGGCCGGGCTGAGCCGGCTGGCCGTGCATTGGCTGAAGCTCGGCATCGCGCTCGAGCGCATCGAGCCGGGCGCGCCGCAGCAGAACGGGCGGCACGAGCGCATGCATGGGACGCTGAAGGCGGAGACGGCGCGGCCGCCGGCCGGCAGCCCCGCCGAGCAGCAGGCCCGCTTCGACGCCTTCCGCCGCGACTTCAACGACAACCGGCCGCACGAGGCGCTCGGGCAAATCCCGCCGGTCCGCCGTTATCATCCCTCGCCGCGGCCGTTCCCGGCGAAGATCGAGGAGCCGTGGTACGACCCGGATCACGCCACCCGGCGGGTCAGGTCCAGCGGCGAGATCAAGTGGGGCGGCGACCTGGTGTTCGTCAGCGAGGCGCTCGCCGGCGAGACCGTCGGCGTCGCCGAAACCGACGACGGCGACTGGATCGTCCGCTTCGCCGCCGTCGATCTCGGTCTGATCGACCGAACCAGCAAAAAACTGCGTCGCTTTGCGGCGGCACGGCCGTGCCGCCGCAAACCGCAACCAGAACAAACCAAGGAGACTGTCAACCATGTATCCGGGCCATAATGTCAACTATGTCTCCGGTTGCTCAGCGGAAGCCTGGAACGGGCGCCGCTGCGTCTTCAAGGAAGCGCTATTCGGCGCCTCCTCGCTTGGCATGGGGTTGAACGAACAGAATCGCCCTTGCGCTGAACCATCCGGCGGCAACTCAATGCGCCCGCCCCCAAACCCGCTTCTCCGTCCCTTGGAATGCCGCTAAACTGGCCGCCAATAGGAAAAACCAATTCGGACTCTAGGGAGGTCTCATGGCCCGTACCTTGTTTACCAATGTCAGCATTTTCGACGGCTCGGGCGCCAAGCCCTATACCGGCGAGGTGCTGGTGGAAGGCAACCGGATCAAGAAGCTGGCGAAGACCGGCACCAAGCTGCCCCGGGACGGGGCTGTGGTGGTGGATGGCGGTGGCGCCACCCTGATGCCGGGCCTGGTGGAGGCCCATGGCCATATCAGCTTCTGCGATACGCCGACTCTGGAAGGCCTGGGCGATATTCCGCCGGAGGAACACACCCTCAAGACCATGAAATACGCCAGGGTGATGCTGGACCAGGGCTTCACTTCGATCTTCAGCGCGGCGGCGGCCAAGCCCCGCCTGGATGTGGTCATCCGGAATGCCATCGATGAGGGCGAGATTCCGGGACCGCGGATGCGCGCGGCCAGCCCGGAGCTGACGGTGACCGGCGGCCTGGGCGATGTGCGCCGCTCCCACATGTACCGCGAGACCTTCGCCATCTGCTGCGACGGGCCGGACGAGTTCCGCAAGGTGGCGCGGGAGATGTGCCGCGAGGGCGTCGATACCCTGAAGATCAATCCGTCCGGCGACGAGTTCGTGCCCTTCGCCCGCGCCCACCAGACGGTCATGAACGAGGCCGAGGTGGCGGCGGTGGCCGAGGTGGCGAAGTCGCGCGGCAAGATGATCGCCGCCCATGCCCGCTCGGCCGAAAGCGTGAAGATGTGCCTGCGCAACGGCGTCGACGTGCTCTATCACTGCACGCTGTCGGACTCCAAAGCGCTGGAGATGCTGGACGAGCAGAAGGACCGCATCTTCGTCGCCCCGGCCATGGGCATCATGTATGTCACCGCCGAGGGCGAGGGCTCCGGCTACGGCATCACCAAGGACCATCCGGTGGCCCTCTACTTCCGCCGCGAGCTCGATAAATGCATCGAGAACATGAAGAAGCTGAAAAAGCTGGGCGTGCGCGTCCTGCCCGGCGGCGACTACGGCTTCGCCTGGAACCCGATCGGCACCAATGCCCGCGACCTCGAGCATTTCGTGAAGCTGCTGGGCTTCTCGCCGGCCGAGGCGCTGACCGCCGCCACCAAGCTGGGCGGCGAGATCATGGGCATGGGGAATGAGCTCGGCCAGATCAAGCCGGGCTATCTCGCCGATATCCTGCTGGTGGACGGCAACCCGGTGGCCGATGTCGGCATCCTGAAGGACAAGCGCCGGCTGCTGGCGATCATGAAGGACGGCGCGTTCCACAAGGAGCCGCGCAAGCAGGGCAAGGTGGCGCAGGTGGCGGCGGAATAGCACCGCCGCTTTCCGCCTACTGCAGCCGCGGGCGTTTGAGGAATTTCTGCCGGTCGGCGGAGGCGACTTTGACCTCCATGGCCCGGCCGTCGCGGTAGACCAAGAGCGGCACCTCGACCCCGGCGTCGCCCAGCGACCAGATGCGCCGCCACAGCTCGGCCAGGTCGTGGACCTCCTCGCCGGCGACGGAGAGCAGGATATCGCCGGTCTTCAGCCTCGCCGCCTTGGCCGGCGCATTGCTGGCGAGGCCGGCCACCACCACCCGGTCTTCCACCTCCGTGGCGTAGAGTCCGAGCCACGGCCGCGGCGGGCGGATGGCGCGGCCGCGGGTCATCATGTCCTCCTGGATCGGCCGCAACAGGTCGATCGGGACATACATGTTGATATCTTCGGCCCGGCCGCCCCGGCCGGAACGCTGGAGCTGCAGCGAGCCGATGCCCAGGAGGTCGCCGCCGGCGCCGATCAGCGCGCTGCCGCCCCAGAGCGGATGCGCCGGCCCGGTGAACAGCGCCTCGTCCAGGACATATTCCCAGTAGCCGGCGAACTCCTGCTTGGCGAGGAGGCGCGCCGCCACCGAATGGGCCCGCCCGCCGGCGCCCGCTGCTATCACGGGATCGCCCACGGCGGCAGATGCGGCGCTGCCCAGCGGCAAGGCCGGCAGATCGAGCCGCGCCAGCGCCTGCACCATGCCGAAGCCGGTCTCCGTGTCATAGGCCAGCACATGGCCGGGCACCAGCCGGCCGTCGGCGAGATGGATCCACACCGACTCGGCCTCGACGATCAGATAGCCGATGGTCAGGATGACGCCGTCGCTGCGGATCACCACGCCGTTGCCCGCGCGCTCCGTGCCCAGCACTTCGGCGGTGAAGGCGTCATCGGGAATGTTGGCGCGGATGCTGACGACCGCGTTCAGCGCGCGGTCGAGGTCGAAGCCGTAATCTTCCGGCTTCGGCTGCGCATCCGGCGGGATCGTCCAATCGGCGGCTGAAGGCATTGCGAATCTCCGTGATCGATTACTTTACCGCGGCGCGCGGCCCGGCGCGAAGCGGAACTTGTGGCGCGGTTGCCCTGCGTCTTCTGAACATCGCGGCAGAGATTTTGCCGGGGCGCCGCGGCCTTGAAATGGGTCACGCTATCTGACGTAATGCGCGCCCGCTCCGCGGACATATGCGTCCCGCGCCGCGGAAGTTAAAGACACCCCAGGTATTTTCTGATGTACGATTTCATCGGCCCGCTTTTCGTCTTCGCCTTCGCCACCAGCTTCACGCCGGGGCCGAATGTGGTGATGCTCGCGGCATCGGGCGCGAATTACGGCTTCCGCAGCACGCTTCCCCATATCAGCGGCATCTCCCTGGGATTTCCGGTAATGGTCATCGCCATCGGTCTGGGGCTGAAGGCGGTGTTCGTGGCGATACCGGAACTGCAGCTCGCCCTGAAGTTCGCCGGCGGCGCCTACCTGCTTTATCTCGCCTGGCGTATCGCCAATGCCGGCCGGCCGAAAGCCGACGGCACCGGCGGGCGGCCGATGAACTTCCTGGAGGCGGCAGCCTTCCAGTGGGTGAATCCGAAGGCCTGGATGATGGCGATCGCCGCGGTCAGCACCTACACGCCCGGCCGCGACAACCTGGCGGAGACGCTGATCGTCGCCGCCATATTCGCCTTGCTGGCCTGGCCGAGCTGCGCCTTCTGGGCCGGCGTCGGGGTGGCGGTGCGGCTGTTCGCCTCGGACCGGGCGATGCGCATCTTCAACCTGACCATGGCCGCGCTGCTGGTGGTGTCGCTGGCCCTGGCCTTCTGGGAGTAAGCGTCTAGCCCGCCAGCTTGCCGACCGCCTCGCCGCCGCGCACCACGCCGGCGCAGGGGTTGAAGCCGATCCGGTAGCAGAGCTCCGCCGGCCGCTCGATGTTCCAGATCGCGAAGTCGGCGGCCTTGCCAACCTCCAGCGTGCCGTGGCTTTCCACCATGCCCAGCGCCCGGGCGGCGTGGCGCGTCACGCCGGCCAGCGCTTCCTCCGGCGTCATGCGGAACAGCGTGCAGGCCATCTTGAGCATGAGCAGGATCGAGGTCACCGGCGCGCTGCCGGGATTGCTGTCGGTGGCGATGGCGATCGGAACTCCGGCCGCGCGGAACTGCGCCAGCGGCGGCAGCTTGGTCTCCCGCAGGAAATAGAACGCGCCCGGCAGCAGCACGGCAACCGTGCCCGCCTTGGCCATCGCCGCGACGCCGTCGTCGGACGTGTACTCCAGGTGATCGGCCGACAGCGCCTTGTAGCGCGCCGCCAACGCCGCGCCGCCGAGATCCGAAAGCTGATCGGCATGGAGCTTTACCGGCAGCCCGTGCCTGACCGCGGCATCGAACACCCGCGCCGTCTGCTCGGGTGAAAAGGCGATCTTCTCGCAGAAGGCATCAACCGCATCGGCCAGCCTGTCCTTTGCCACGGCCGGCAGCATCTCCTCGACGACGACGCTGATGTAGTCGTCGGCGCGCCCGTCGAATTCCGCCGGTATCGTATGCGCACCCAGGAACGTTGTCCGCACGTTGACCCGGCGCCGGCCGGCGAGCGCCCGCGCCGCCCGCAGCGTCTTCGCCTCCGTATCGCTGTTCAGCCCATAGCCGGACTTGATCTCGACTGTCGTGACACCCTCGGTCTGCAGCGCATCGAGCCGGGGCAGGGCGGACTCGATCAGCGCCTGTTCCGTGGAAGCGCGAGTCGCGGCAACGGTGGAGCGGATGCCGCCGCCGGCGCGGGCGATCTCTTCATAAGTCGCGCCGCCGAGGCGCAACTCGAATTCATGGGCGCGGTTGCCGCCATAGACCAAATGGGTGTGGCAGTCTATCAGGCCGGGCGTCAGCCAGCGGCCGCGGAGGTCATGGGTGACTTTCGCCTGCTGCGCTTCGGCGGGCGGCAGATCGCGCATCGCGCCGACCCAGGCGATGCGGCCATCCTGCACGGCGATCGCCGCCTCTTCGATCGCGCCATAGGCAGCGCCGCCGGGCACCATGGTCGCCAGACGGCAATTGGTAAACAGGCTGTCCCAGGTTCCGCGCTCGGCCGTCATTTTGTTCTCTTGCCCGATTTTGTTAAGCCGACGTTTGCCGGAGTTACCCACTTCTCCTATTGTTGCGCCGCCACGGCGTCAACCGCTTGTGGCGACGCAACAGTCGGGAATGGCGAATGAACGTGTTCTCGCGGAAGCGGGCGCTGCGGTGGGCGATCATCGGCTCCTTCGCCATCTATCTTATCCCGATCGTCGGCCCCCATAGCATCATTTTCTCAGGCTTGATGCTCTTGGAGGAACTTGCCGGCGGTCATGACCGCGAGGTCCTCTGGCGCGTCCTTGACGTCGGCCTCGCCGTGTTCTTGCAAGCCCTGTTCGCAGCTCTGCTGTATCTCCAGATCTGTTGGCGGCGCTGGTGGGGCTGGCTGCTGCTGGTACCGGCGCTGCCCGTGCTCTTCTTTGCGCAATCGTTCGGCTTTCAACTCCTGATACCTACGCTGTTCCTCGTCGAATCCGATCCCGCGCTCGAAACCGGCGATTGGCCGCGCATCTGCGAACTGGAGGGCCAGTGGCTCGATGGCACCGGCGCATCGGCGGACCTGGCGATGGAGCGGGCCCGCGAGGTGTGGGTGATGACGGCGGAGGCGCGGCGCTACTCGATCCTGACGATGCCCGATTGCCGGTTGCAGCCGATCGCGATTCCCGCGATTGAAGCAGGCGGCGGCGTCGGCCAGGTCCGGCCGGGCGGCGGCACCCTTTACCGCACCTACGACAAGTCGACGCAAAAGACAGACCTCTATGTCCTGCCCGCGGGCACAGCCGACCCGATTCATCCGTCACCGCCCGCCGATTTGCCCTACTGGAATCCGATCGTGACCGGCGATGGAACGGAACTGGCATGGCTTGCGAACCTGCAGAGCGGGAACAGCGTTGATCCCGTTGTCCGCATTCGACCGGCCCGCGGCGGCGCAGAGCGAACGGTCTTGCTGCCGAAGGGCCAGCAATACCAGCTTCTCGCGTTCGACGATCGCAGCGGCGACTTTCTGCTGTCGTACTATCCCAACGGCATGATCGGAGTCGGCCCGGACGGTACGGTGCGTTGGGGGCCGTTCACCGCCGACGGCCTTGTCAGCATCGGCGCCAATCTGCGCCGCGCGGGCGATGGCTGGATTGCCTGGGACTCCTATCGCGACGAGGGCCGGTACCGCATCGTCTGGTCGCTGCCGGCGGGAAGCGGCTCACGCGAGATCCCGAAAGGCCGCAGTATCGCTGCCTTGTCGGTCAGCCCCGACGGCGTCCTGGTTGCGGTCAGCACTTCGCCCAGCGTTTCCCTGGGTAACATCGCCGACGCGGTTTTTGTCTTCAAGGCCGCCGATGGGAACGAAGTCTATCGCCGGACCCTGCCGGCCTATTCGCGCTCGAATGTCCAATTCATTGGCAACGACTATCTGGCCATGTATGAGTTCGCAGGCGAGAAAAGCCGGGTTGTCGTGCTGCAGGTCGTGCGCTGACAAGACCGGCTGCGATGCCAGCAAATGAGATTTGTAGAGCTAACGACGACATGACGTTGCAGACTCTCTTCGCCGAAATGGCGCTCCTCCCCGACGGCTGGGCCAGCAATGTGCTGTTCGAGATCGACGGCGCGGGCACGCTCATCAATGTGATGCCGAACGCGGCCGCCCATGCCGAGAGCTGCTATCCCTATCGCGCCAAAGGCCCGGTTGTTCCGGGCATGCCGAACCTGCATTCCCATGCCTTCCAGCGGGCGATGGCGGGGCTGACGGAGCAGGCGGGCCAAACAGGCGCAGCTGGTGACGACAGCTTCTGGACCTGGCGGCAGGTGATGTATGGATTCGTCGGCCGCATCACGCCGCCGCAGCTGCAGGCGATCGCCGCGCAGCTCTATGTCGAGATGCTGAAGAGCGGCTACACGGCGGTCGGCGAATTCCACTACGTGCATCACGATATCGACGGCCGGCCCTTCGCCGACTATGCCGAGCTGTCGGAGCAGATCATCGCGGCGGCGCGCACAACGGGCATCGGCTTGACCCATCTGCCGGTGCTCTATGGCTGCGGCGGTTTCGGCGGCAAGCCGGCGGGTTCGGGGCAGCGGCGCTTCCTCAACGATCCCCAGGCATTCCTGCGACTGCTCAATCGGCTGATGCAGCGCCATGGCAACGATCCGCAGATCCGCTTCGGCATCGCGCCCCATTCCCTGCGCGCGGTGACGCCGCAGATGCTGGCCGAAGCCTTGAACGGGCTGGATCAGATGGACGCGGCGGCGCCCATCCACATCCATATCGCCGAGCAGGTGAAGGAAGTCGAGGATTGCCTCGCCTGGAGCAACCAGCGCCCGGTGGAATGGCTGCTGAACAATCATGCGCTCAATCCGCGCTGGTGCCTGGTGCATGCCACTCATATGACCGAAGGCGAGACCGGCCGGCTGGCCCGCAGCGGCGCCGTCGCCGGCCTCTGCCCGACGACGGAAGGAAATCTTGGCGACGGTTTTTTCAATGGCGTGCAATATCTCGGCGCCGGCGGCGCTATCGGCATCGGTTCCGACAGCCATATCTCCGTCAGCCCGGTGGAGGAGCTGCGCTGGCTGGAGTATGGGCAGCGCATGCTGCACCGGAAGCGCAATGTCCTGGCCAACGGCTCGCCCCATGTGGGCGCCACGCTCTACAAGGCGGCACTCGCCGGCGGCGCTGTGGCGCTGGGCCGTCCGATCGGCAAGCTGGCCGCGGGTTGCCGCGCGGATCTGATCGTACTCGATACGGAGAAGCCGAGTCTGGTCGATCGCAACGGTGATATCCTGCTGGACTCCGCCATCTTCGCCGGCAACGAAAACCCCGTGCGCGACGTCATGGTCGGCGGCCGCTGGATGGTGGAGGACGGGCATCACCGCGCCGAACATGCGGTGCTCGCCCGCTATCGCACGACCCTGCGCGAGCTCATTGGCTAGAGCGGCATTGCGATCTGCATGACGGCCTCCGGCTCTCCGCAGCAAATTCACCTGACCTGGCTGAACGGCCCGGATATCGCCGCGCTGGCGATGACGGATCAGGAAATACTGGATGCGGTGGAGCAGGGGCTGCGCGCCCAGGGCCTGGGGCAGACGGTGATCGAACCCCGCATGCATCTGATCCCCGATCCCGCCTTCCGCGGCCACTTCAACGTGCTGCGCGGATATGTGGCGCCGATGAATCTCGCCGGCGTGAAGATCGTCGGCGACTATGTCGACAATTATCAGCGCGGCCTGCCGTCGGAGATGGCGCTGCTCAATTTGTTCGATCCCCGCACCGGCATGCCGGTGGCGATCCTCGACGCCACTGACATCACGGAGATGCGCACCGGGGCCGTGACCGCGCTGGGCGCCAAGTACCTGGCGCCGCCGAAGCCGCGGGTGCTCGGCCATGTCGGCGCGCGCGGAACGGCCTATTGGAATGTGCGGCTGCTGGACAGGCTGTTCGACTTCCAGGAAATCCGCGTCCATTCGCGCCGGCCCGAGAGCCGCGAGGGTTTTGCCGCGCGGCTGTCGGCCGATCTGGGCAAGACCGTGCGCGCGGTCGCCGAATGGCGGGATTGTCTGGAAGGCGCCGACATCATGGTGGAGGCGTCGCGGCTGGAGAAGCCCGAGCCGCTGTTCAAAACATCCTGGATCAGGAAGGGTGCGCTGGTTGTCCCCTATGGCACCATGAGCGCGGTCGAGCTTTCGCTCACGGATATCATGGACAAGATAGTGGTCGACGATTGGGGCCAGGCGCGCGCCGGGAAGTTCGGCGCCCTGCGCGCCCATGTGGATGCGGGCAATCTCAGCGAGGCGACGCTCTATGGCGAACTTGGCGAGATCGTCGCCGGACGTAAATCAGGGCGCGAACGGCCGGAAGAGACGATCCTGTTCTGGCATCGCGGACTGAGCCTCAGCGACATCGCCCTCGGCAACGCCATGCTGGAGAAGGCGCGCCGGCTCGGGATCGGGCAGCAATTGCGCTATGCGTGACGCGGTTAGCCGGGCGCCGGACGAATGACGAGGTTTGGCGGCGCTGCCTCCGCAGCTTCCTGCAGATTGCAGTTGAACCGGTAGCTGACATTTCCGGAGACGTCATGCCGGCCCTGGATCACGCCGGCGATGATCGCCGCCTGCATCTTGCAGCTGTCCTCGGTGGCATAGAGGTCCGACACCTGCACATACTCGCAGATGTGCGTGTCGACGCAGGCGACGAGGAAAAGCTCGAACATAGCGCACCTTCAATCGCGGCTCATGCCGCGCGTTCCGGCCGTGGACGATGTCACACGGCCGCAACATTCTGGGGGAGTATGGTTAACAAATCGTTGAGGTGGCGGGTCGCTCGCGGAAGTGCCGACATAGAATGCAATTCAAGATAGAAATTGTTCTAACACGGCAATCGATGGCGCAGTGCAGCTCCTGGTCTTCGCGTTCGCGAGGATGACAACTGCGTCTGATGTTTGATGCCGTGGTATCAGCTAACCGGTGACTTGCGCGCAACTCACCGGTTGAGCAGAATGCGGCAAATCCTCGGTTTATTGCACCTTCGGCACGGCAACGCCGATCATGCAGTCGCGCGTGACGATTGCGGCGAGCCGCTCTTCGCTCCAGCCTTCGGTGCCGGCCGGGCGTGCGGGCAGCACCATGTAGCGCATATCGGCCGTCGAGTCATGCACGCGCAGATTGAAATGTTCCGGGAGAGCGAATCCGAACTCTTTCAGCACCTGGCGCGGCTCGCGGACGGCGCGGGCGCGGTAGGCGCGGCCCTTGTACCAGTCCGGCGGCAGGCCCAGGAGCGAGCGCGGATAACAGGAGCAGAGGGTGCAGACGATCATGTTGTGGGTATCGGCCATGTTTTCCACCACGACGAGTTTTGTGGGGCCCATGTCGATGCCCAGTTCTTCGCATGCCGGCGTGCCGGTGGCGAGCAGCCGCGCCTTGAAAGCGGGGTCGCTCCAGGCCCGGGCGACGACCCGGGCGCCCAGGGCGGGGCTGCGACCATCCATGGCTTCGACCGTGCGGCGGATCTCCTCGGCGCTGACAACGCCTTTCTCGATCAGCAGTTCGCGCACGGCAATCTCCATGCGCTGATAGTCGGTCAGCGGCGCGTCGTGGTCGCGCTTTCCCGCGGGCTCGTGATCGTGATGACCGTCATGCATGAGGCTAGCCTTGCTTTGCCGGTTCGAGCCAATGCTGATAGATTTCCACGTCCACCGTGTCGGACGGCCGGCCGCGATAATCCGGCCAAATGTCGGTCTGCCGGAACCGCACGCGATACATCGGCTGGCGCGGCAAGCCGTTTCGGCCGAAGGCGAGTTCCTCCGGATTGGGGAATTCCCCGCAAAGCCGCTCGATCTCGCCGGCCTTGCCGCGGATGTAGTAGGGCGTGCGGATATGGCCGATGGGGTCTGCCCGGCGCACAAATACGCGGTCACCTGTTTTGAAGCGCGCGCTCATCGCATGTCGCCGGCGGCCATGTACCGGCCCAGTTCGTCTGTCGTGATCACGCCCCGGGCCAGCAGCGCCTTTGCGATCGAGGCGATCCAGCGCTCGTAATAGGTCAGCTTCTCGTAGGCGTCGGCGCCTAGAGTCTCGATGCCCCAGCGCAATTCATCGACGCTGATCACGCCCTTCTTCGACAGCAGCACCAGCATCGCATCGACGCGCTTCTCCCACATCGCGTAGTCATGTTCGCCGCGGTCGATGTCGCCCAGCGGCAGGCCGCCGATGTCGTGATAGCCGCGCAAAATCCGCCTCCGCGTCAAAGCCTGGCGTGCCAGACTAGCCAGATGTCGTGGTGCAGGAAAGCAGACATTTCGCGGAAGGTGGTGCGCGCCGCAGCAAGCCCGCGAATCCCCGCGCCGCGCCGTCCCGGTCAGGGGGAGTGACCGGAACCGCGCGGCGGGAGGCCGTTCAGCCGATGGCCGGACCTGCCTGCCGTCGATGATCTTTTCGCCGGGCTGGACATGGCGGCCAGGGTCTGGCCAAAAGGGGCAGAAGTCGCAGTGTTTCGTTCATGATCGTCTCCTTCGGATTCGGTTGCCCATCAGCAGGCATCTTCACGGCCGGGCGGAAATAAACCTGCGCCGCGCCGCGCCGGACGCGCCCGGGCGCCGTCGCCGGCCCGCGGTCCAAGCGCTTAAGCCGTTGAATCTGCTGGGGCAGAAAAATCGGTTAACAGGCCGTTAACCCGCCTCAAAAATGCCTGATAAAGCCGTGACTTCAGCGATAATTAACCAATTCCGTAAGAGAATTGACCGCAAAGGTTAACTGCAGGTCTTTTCGGTTGAAATGTCTCGACATGCCCCGAAGCGCGAGTCCGGCCGCACAGGGGCGGAATCTCTTGGACGAATGGGAGTGCGACGCCAGCCCATGGCGCAGAGAGCAAATCTAGCAGCGGCTGAATTGCGGCTGCCGCCCGGCCGCCCTTGGCACAGACAAGCGCCGAGCGGTCCAGCTATCGGCGGATTTTACACGGCGCAATGAAGGGCGACGGCGTGGTAGGCATCGAGGCAAAGACGGGGAGGCGCCGGACCGGATCGTTCGTCCGGCTCCTGCACGCTTTGCTCATTGCCGCGTTGCTGCTGCCGGCGCCGCTGTCCAGTACCGCCACGCAGGCCGCGGCGCAGGTCGCCGACGAACCGTCGCTCAAGGCGGCGTTCATCTACCACTTCGCCAAGTTCACCACCTGGCCCGCGGATAGTTTCGGCGGCGACGGCAAGACGATCAGCTTCTGCGTTATCGGCAAGCATGAGCTCGGCGAGGCGTTCGACAAGACGCTGCAAGGCAAGAAGGTCGCCGGCCGGCCGGTCGAACTGAAGTATCTGGAGAGGCTGAAGAAGGATGACGTCTGCAACGTCATCTACATCGCGCCGTCCGAGAAGTCGCGAGTCAAGAAAATCGTCGAGACCAGCGCCGTCGGCCATGCGCTGACGATCAGCGATCTCGACGGGTTTGCCGACGATGGCGGCATGATCCGCCTCGTCAAGGTGAATGACACCATCAAGTTTGAAATCAACCCGAGAGCCGCTCAGGACGCCGGACTGAAACTCAGCTCCGCACTCCTCGATCTGGCGATCCGTCTTGTGAACTGAGGCAGGAAGAGACAATGGGGATCCTGCGGAACCTTTCAATCCGAACCAAGGCGACGGTCACGATCGTTTTCGTCAGCACGGCCGTGCTCACCCTCGCCTTGTCCGTCGTTCTCGCGCGCGACTACTTCACGTTCCGCGAGGATGAACTCGACAAGCTGACCACGTTGGCCCGCGTTATCAGCGCCAACAGCACGGCGGCCGTCGCGTTCGAGGACCGCGAAGCCGCCCGGGACGGACTGGGCAAACTGGCGACCGATCCCAACATCAAGGCCGCGTTCATCTGGGCCAACGATGATCAATTCGCATCCTATCTGCGGCCGGGCGAGAGCGGCGCGCAGGCGATGGTGGACGAGCTGCGCGCCGCCGGCACCGTCGACAAGATAATCCGCGACGGCCGCAAGGACATGTTCGTCCAGGTGCCGATCTCGCTCGACGGCGAAACGATCGCCACTCTGTACATGGTTTCCGATCTCAGCCGCATTCAGGCGCGGATGCAGGAATACTTCTGGCTGGCGATGGGCGTGCTGGGTTCGGCGATCATCGTAGCTCTCCTGGTGTCGCTGCTGCTCGGCTTCGTGATCTCCAAGCCGCTGTCCTATCTCAGCAAGACCATGCGCACGATCGAGAAGGAGAAAGATTACCGCCAGCGCATGAAGAAGCACGGCAACGACGAGATGGGGCAGTTGATCGACAGCTTCAACGCGATGCTGGAGCAGATCCAGCTGCGGGACGAGAAGTTGAGCGAGAACCGCAACGACCTCGAACGGCAGGTCAAGGCGCGCACGCAGGAGTTGGTGCAGACCAACGCCAGCCTCTGGCAGGCGGTCAACGACCTGGAGGAGGCGAAGAGCAAGGCCGAGACCGCCAACAAGGCGAAGTCGGAATTCCTGGCCACGGTCAGCCACGAGATCCGCACGCCGCTGAACGGCGTGCTGGGCACCACCGAGATTCTGCTGTCCTCCGGCTTGACCGAGAAGCAGCTCCGTTTCGCCCAGATCGTGCATGGATCGGCGAAGACGCTGCTGGCGATCATCAACACCATCCTGGATTTCTCCAAGATCGAGGCCGGCAAGGTCGAGCTGGAGACCGTCGACTTCAATCCGCGGGAAATCGTCGAGGAGGTGCAGGACCTGTTCCTGGAGGTCGCGGACAAGAAGGGCCTGAAATACGAGTCCGTCATCGCGCCGAACGTGCCGCAGCAGGTGCGCGGCGACTCCGGCCGCCTGCGCCAGGTGCTGACGAATCTCGTGGGAAATGCGATGAAGTTCACCGAGAAGGGCAGGGTATCGGTGCGCCTGCAGGTGCAGGAGACCAGCGGCGCCACGGTTCTGCTGCGCTTTGAGGTCAAGGACACGGGCATCGGCATCGATCCCTCGGCGCGGGAGCGCATCTTCGAATCCTTCGCGCAGGCCGATCAATCGACCACGCGCCGATATGGCGGCACGGGCCTGGGTCTTACCATCGCCAAGCAGCTCTCCCAGATCATGGGCGGCGGCATCGGCCTGGACAGCCAGATCGGCAACGGCTCGACATTCTGGTTCACGGTCCGGCTCGGCCTTGCCGGCGTCTCCGCGGCGCAGGACGAGAAGCGGCGCATGCTCAGCGGCGTGCGGATCATCGTCGTCGACGGCGACGCCGCCGCGCGCGATGCCCTGATGTCGCAACTGGCCGCCCTCGGGATCATCGCCACGGCGACCGGCAATCTGGACGAAGGCCTCACGCTGATGCAGTCGGCGGCGCAAAGCGCGAAGCCCTTCGACGTCGCCTTCATCGATGCCACCAGCGGCCGGCCGGCGGCGCGCCTGGTGCGCGCTATCAGGTCGAACGCGAACACGCAGCCGGTGCGCGTCGTGCTGATGGGCAATGTCCTGGGCGAACAGGAGGTCAAGGAGCAGGGATTCCCGTCGAACTGCCGGATCCTGCTGCGTCCGCTGCGGCAATCGGCGCTGTTCGATTGCCTGTCCGATATCATCCGCGACAAGGTGGAGACCTCGCGCGATCCCCGCGGCGGTATCGCGATGCCAGAACGGGCGAAGCCGGCCGCGCCCGCTGCCGCGGAGTCCCGCAGGCCGGCCTGCCGGATCCTGCTGGCCGAAGACAATCCGGTGAATCGCGAGGTGGCCTGCGAGGCGCTGCTGCAGCTCGGGCTCGAGGTCGAGACCGCCAACGACGGCCGGGAAGCCATCGAGAAGTGGAAGACGACCAAGTTCGATCTGATCCTGATGGATTGCCACATGCCGAATCTGGACGGCATCGACGCGGCGCGGGAAATCCGCAGCATCGAGCGCACCAACGGCATGATCAAGGGCATCCCCATCGTGGCGCTGACCGCCAATGTCCGCGGCGAGGACTACGATCGCTGCATGGCGGTCGGCATGAATGACTATCTGACCAAGCCGCTGACCCTCAAGGAACTGGGCGTGTCGCTGTCGCGCTGGCTCGGGGCCAATGCCATCCAGGCGATCCCGGAGCGCAGCCCGGTTCGGCAGCCCGAGGTGACTCCGCCGATTGCAGCAGCATCCGCCGGCAAAGCGCCGCCGCCGGTTCCGCCCGCGCCCAAAGCGCCCGAAGCCGCACCGGCTGCCGCTGTGGCCGAGCCGCCGCCGGCGCCTGTGGTGCCGCCGCCGACGTCCATACTGGACATTCCGGCCTTCAAGATGCCGTCGTTCGAACTGCCGCCATTGCCGTCAGCGGCTGCGCCCGGGCCCGCGGCGTCCGTTCCGGAACCTGCGGCGCCCGCTTTGGAACCTGGGGCGCCGGCACCGCTGCCGGCCGCAACGGCCGCGCAACCGTCGACTGTCAATTTCGTCATGGTGGCGGAACCGGAGACGACCGGCCGCGCCCTGGTGGTCGTGCCGCAGCAATCGCGCGCCGTGGCGACGATCTCCAACGGTCCGGCGGCCGAAACGCCCGCGCCTGCCGAAAATGCGGCCGAAGCGGCAACGTCCGATCCTCAGATGATCGATATCACGCCGGCAGCGCCGGCCGGCGTCCCGGCGCCGGAAACCGGCGGCGGCCATGCAGTGGCCGCCGGCGCCGAGAGCACAGCGGCCGCCGATGCTGCGGTAACGAATGGGAGCATGGATGTGAGTACGCAGGATCCGGCTGGGGCCGAGGCGATGAAATCGCTGGATGTGGAGACCATTGCCTATCTGCGCTCGCTGAAGCGCGGCGAGGGGCCGTCGGTGCTGGAGCGCGCCATCGGCGTGTATCTGGACACGGCGCCGGCCGCGCTCGAGGAATTGCGCCGCTGCGTGGCGGCGGGCGATGCCTCGGCGGTCTGGCGCATCGCCCATAGCCTGAAGTCGAGCAGTGCGAGTCTGGGTGCCAAGAACCTGGCGCAGCAAATGGGCGATATGGAGAGCCGCGCGCGGGAGAACGACCTGAACGAGGCGCCGGCGCATCTCGAGAAGGTGGAATCGGAGTTCAAGAAAGTGAGCACGGCGTTGACGACAACGCTGCGCGAGGAGAAAGAGTCATGTCGGAAGAGCGCATAGGTCCCCCAGCGGAGGACGACGGCCTGGGATCGCCGCAGTCGGCGGTGGTTGTCATCGCCGATGACGATCTCGTCCATCGCCTGCTGATGCGGGAGTCGCTGGAATCGGCCGGCTTCGCCGTCCATGAAGGCGGCGACGGGCTGGAGGCTCTCGACCTCGTGGACAAGCTCAAGCCCGAGCTGATCTTCCTCGACGCGATGATGCCGCGGGTCGACGGTTTCGCCGCCTGCGTCGAGACGCGCAAGCGCCCCTATGGCGCCCATGTGCCCGTGCTGATGGTGACCGGCCTGGACGACACCGAATCGATCGACCGCGCCTATAAAGCCGGCGCGACGGACTTCATCACCAAACCGATCAACTGGCCGCTGTTCAACCACCGCGCCCGATTCCTGCTGCGCTATGGCCGCATCCAGCGCAAGCTGCATCAGGCGATGGAGCGGGCGGAGCTGGCGAGCCGCGCCAAGACGGAGTTCCTGGCGTCGATGAGCCATGAGCTGCGCACGCCGTTGAACGCCATCATCGGCTTCTCCGAAGTACTGAAGCGCGAGTTGCTGGGGCCCCTGGGACAGGAGCGCTACCGCGAATACTCGAAGGACATCAACGAGAGCGGCGTGCATCTGCTGAACCTGATCTCCGACATCCTGGAGTATTCGAAGTCGGAAAGCGGCAAGCTGCGGCTGATCGAAAGCGAGATCGACCTGACGCAACTGCTGTCCTCCTGCATCCGCCAGCTCGGCGCGCGGGCCGAGGTGGCCGGCGTCACGCTGGGCCGCGACGGCGTCGACCAGACCATCCGTTTCTTCGGCGACGAGCGCAAGCTGCGGCAGGTGTTCCTCAATGTGCTGTCGAACGCCATCAAGTTCACCCCGGCCAGCGGCGAGGTTCGCGTGGCGCTGACGCGCGACGATCGCGGCGACGTTCAGATCCGCGTCGCGGATACGGGCATCGGCATCGCGCCGGAGGACATGCCCAAGGTGTTTGCCGCCTTCGGACAGGTGGACAATGCCTGGACCCGCCGCCATGAGGGCGCCGGGCTGGGCATCCCGCTGGCCAAGGCGATGGTCGAACTCCATGGCGGCCAACTGAATGTGGAGAGCAATGTGGGCACCGGCACGGTCGTGACCTTGCGCCTCCCTCGGGACCGCGTCCTGCGCGGCAATGTGCGCCTGGCGGTGGTCGGCGGCCAGTCATAGGGCGGATGCCGCGGCGGGGCGGGCGGGCCCGCCGCACATGGCCGATCGCGAGGTCGGCCTTGCCAGCCGGGGCTGCGATTGTGCTATGAATTCGTTGCGCCGGCGGCAACCGCAACGAAAAAAGCACATAGATCATGCTCACCCTCGCTGCTTTGCGTTCAATAATCCACTCCGGCAGTTTGCGTGTCGTCGATAGTCGAGGCCGCGCTCACAATGTCGGTGACCACAGCCAACCGGTCTGTACGATCCGCTTTCATGACCGTTGGCTCGACTACACGATCGGCCTCAATCCCGGATTGATCGTCGGTGAGGCCTATATGGATGGCCGGCTGACGATCGAGGAGGGGACGCTCTATGATTTTCTCGACTTGTCGGCGCGGAACTTCGCGCAGATCGACAGCAACCCCTGGTACGGATTACTCAGCCGGATCGGCCGGAAACTTGATCACTTCAATCCCATCGGAAAGGCGCAGCGCAACGTTGCTCATCACTACGACCTATCCGATCAGCTCTACGATTTGTTTTTGGATAAGGACAGGCAGTATTCCTGCGCTTATTTCACCGACCCGGGCGAGAGCATCGACACGGCCCAAGAAAACAAGAAGCGGCACCTCGCATCCAAGCTTCTTCTTACCAGGCCGCGGCTCAAGGTCCTGGATATCGGCTCCGGCTGGGGCGGGTTGGGGCTCTATCTGGCCCGGGAAGCGAACGCCGATGTGACGGGCGTAACGCTCAGCATCGAGCAACATAGAGTCAGCGAAAAGCGGGCGAGCGACGCGGACCTCGGGGATCGCGTCCGTTTTCACTTGCGGGACTACCGCGAAGAGCGGGAGCGCTATGACCGGATCATTTCGGTCGGAATGTTCGAGCATGTCGGCGCGCCGCACTACCTCGAGTTCTTTCGAAAAGTGAAGGATCTGCTGAATGACGACGGCGTAATGCTGCTGCATTCGATCGGGCGAATGGAACCGCCATCCGGTTCAAATGCCTGGATCAAGAAGTATATCTTCCCCGGTGGCTATGTGCCAGCGATGTCGGAAGTATTCACCGCATTGGAGAAGGTCGGGCTTTGGGCAACCGATGTCGAGATCTTGCGGCTTCACTATGCCGAAACGTTGCGCG